>CALUKI010000006.1 GCA_944321175.1 uncultured Alistipes sp. | reverse complement strand
ATATCCGCCCGAGGGACAGGAGGACGCACTGAACACCATCATGGAGCAGTGCGAAATGTGGTCGGAAAACAGTTGAGCCAAACGGCAAACCGGCCCTCTGCCGTACAAATGCCGTACAAATTCAAACATAAACCGCGTTGCAGATGTCTGCAACGCGGTTTATGTGAGGTCTGAAGCGGATTCGAACCGCTGTACAAGGTTTTGCAGACCTTTGCCTAGCCACTCGGCCATCAGACCATTTCAAATTCCTGCTTTTACTCGAATCCTCTCTTCTCTTCTCTCCGCGCCTCTCCTCTTCTCTCCGCTCCGGCTTGTTCCCAGCCTGTCTCCCCGCTCATTCCCGTTTCGGCTTGTCCTAACTCCTGCCCGCCTGACACGCCCCGTTCATAAAAGCGCTTTCAGAATCCGGAAATCCCTCAGCCTCTCATCCGAAGCCTCCGTTCCATTTCCGAATGACGCCGCACAAACCGGCCTGCCAAATGGTGGGATTCGAGGTGCAAATATACGAACATTTCTCATTTTTGCAAAACCTTGAGTCCTTCTTTCGTTTTTTAGGCGTTTTTTCCTACCTTTACACGCCCTTAACCGACAAAATTCAAACCCTATGACACTTGACGATATCGCTCTGACATTCATCCCCGGACTCGGTGTCAAGGGTATTGCCCACCTCCTGGAGCTGTTCGGATCTGCCGGGGAGATTTTCGCAGCATCCGAAGAGCGGTTGGTTCACGACGCGCTGCTTCGGCCCGAAATCGCCCGCAATATCGTCATGCGCAAAGGAGATGCCGCCGCTGAACGCGAACTGCGCCGCTGCCGGCAGCACGGGATTCGGCCAATAGCCTCCACCGATCCCGAATACCCCGCCCTGCTGCGTGAAATACCCGATTTCCCGCATCTCCTTTATGTCATGGGGAGTGTGGAAGCTCTTTCGCTGCGATGCATTTCGATGGTCGGAACACGCAGAATCTCCGTCTATGGACAACGGCTCTGCAACGATCTCGTTGAGGGACTGGCTGCCGTTCCCCGACTGGCAGTCGTCAGCGGAATGGCCTTCGGCGCAGATATTGCCTGTCATCGCGCCGCCCTCGCCGCCGGAATCCCGACCATCGGAGTCCTCGCCAACGCGTTACCCGAAATAACCCCTGCCCAGCATACGGCCATCGCACGGGAAATCCTCGATCGGGGCGGGGCGATGATTACAGAACTGAGTTCCCAAAGCAAGCAGAAAGGAACCTTTTACCTGCCCCGAAACCGGATCATCGCGGCAATCAGCGCCGGAACCGTCGTCATCGAATCGCCCGCAGCGGGCGGGTCGCTCATCACCGCACAGCTGGCCGACGGATACAACCGCACGGTCATGGCTCCGCCGGGCCGCACGACCGATGCGAACTCCTTCGGTACCAACGCCCTGATCAGGAACCGAAAAGCCGTGCTCATCCGCACCGCAAACGATATCATCGAGGAGCTGCAGTGGGAGTTCAACCTCTCTCCGGAAGAAGCCGTTCCCGAAAGTACCACCTCCGACCTGACTCCCGACGAACGGAAACTGCTCGCCCTCATCACTGATGAGCCCCGGACGGCAGACGAACTGATCCATGCCGGGGGATATGATTTCAATACATTGAGCACCCTGCTCATCGGACTCGAACTGGCCGGGTTCATCCGCCAACTGCCCGGAAACCGGTACGAACGGCTCAAATGCAACCCCGTTATCCGCAAGACATGGAACTGATCGACACCCATTCCCACATCTACGAACCGGAATTCGACGAAGACCGCGAAGCTGCGGTAGCCCGCGCCATCGAGAACGGAGTCTCGACCATGCTGCTGCCGGCCATTGATCCCGCAAGCGACGAACGGATGTTTGCATTGTGCCGCAGACATCCGGAGTGCTGCCTGCCGATGATGGGGTTGCACCCCACATCGGTAAACGACAATCCGACGTGGCGCAGCGACCTGCAGCGCGTGGAAGGGTTTCTGATCCGCCCGCCACAGGGCATCTCCCGTTTTTACGGAGTCGGAGAGATCGGACTCGATTTCTACTGGAGCGACCGCTTCGTCGAGGAACAGACCGAAGCATTCGTCCGCCAACTGCGTCTGGCTGCGCGGTTCGACCTGCCGGCAGTCATCCACACCCGCGCGGCATGGAGCCGTATGGCGGAGATCATCGAGACGGAAACGGCCCGCGCCCGCGCCGGAGGATACCGTTTGCGGGGGATTTTCCATGCATTCTCCGAGGATCTGCAAATGTACGAGCGGCTGCGCTCCTGCGGAGAGTTCCTCTTCGGAATCGGAGGCGTCGTAACCTTCAGAAAGAGCAGGCTGGCCGACACGGTGCGGGAAATGGCTCTCGACGATCTCGTATTGGAAACGGACTGCCCCTACCTGACTCCGGCGCCCCACCGCGGCGAGCGGAACGAACCGGCCTATCTACGTTTCGTATGCCAAAAGATCGCCGAGGTCAAAGGACTTCCGGCCGGGGAGGTCGCCTCGGCGACAACAGCCAACGCCCGACGTCTTTTTCTCGGCGGCGGAGAGCGGCGGATGCAGACGGGTTCGGCCGGATTTCAGGATCCCTGCGGGGAAACGCAAGCCGTACCCGAAAGGGAAAAGCGATGAAGCCGGATTTCGGGAAGCAGTATGATTTTCCCGAAATCTTGTTAATTTTGCATGGAATTTATGCGACCACATTCCGACATATGGAATCTTCGGTTTTAATCATCTATACGGGAGGGACGATCGGCATGAAGACCGATCCTTCGACGGGAACGCTCGTCCCGTTCGATTTCAATGGCATTTACGACGAATTCCCGTCGCTCCGTTCGCTCAAGGTACATATCGACGTGGTATCGTTGGACCCGATCATCGACTCGTCGAACGTCACGCCCGCCTTGTGGCAGCATCTGGCGGAACTCATCCGCGACAACTATGCCCGTTACGACGGATTCGTCATCCTGCACGGCACCGATACCATGTCTTATACAGCATCGGCATTGAGTTTCCTGCTGGAAAACCTCTCGAAAGCGGTGGTCTTCACGGGGAGTCAGATTCCCATCGGCGTGCTGCGCACCGACGGTCGCGAGAACCTCATCACGGCCATCGAGATTGCGGCGGCCCGCGACGGTGAAGGGTCGCGCGTCCCCGAAGTCTCGCTCTATTTCCAAAACCGGCTGTTCCGCGCCAACCGCACCAAGAAACAGAGCGCCGAAGAGTTCGCGGCTTTCCGTTCCTACAACTACCCCGCATTGGCGGAGGTCGGCGTCAACATCACCTACCATCGCGAATACATCCATCGGCCGGCACGCTTCGATGCGGATCTGCAAATCGCCGGCAGGCTCGACGACCGGGTGCTTGTCGTCAAGCTCTTTCCGGGCCTGCACGAAGAGATGCTGCATGCGATGCTTTCGATCGAGGGTCTGCGCGGCGTCGTGCTGGAGACTTACGGTGCAGGGAATGCCCCTACGGCACCGGCGTTCATCCGCACCGTGCGGAATGCGGTCGATCGGGGCGTCGTGGTGATGAACGTCACGCAATGCACCGGCGGCAAGGTTGCGATGGAGCTCTACGAAACGGGCCGGCAGCTGCAGGAGGCCGGTGTGATCTGCGGCTACGACATCACCACCGAAGCGGCCGTCGCCAAACTGATGTACATACTGGGGCAAAACCTTCCGCCGGATCCGACCCTCCGGCTTCTGCGGCATCCCCTGCGCGGAGAATTTACTTCGGGCGACGTTGCATAAACCAAATTTTTTTTCTATATTTCGCACAGTTTAGCCGGCAAAACCGAGAACAAGCCGAAAAAGGGAAGAGGGGACGTTGTGCCAAAATGCTGACGGCCAGAGCCTTCCGCAAGGAAGAAGAGGGCAGGAGGCAAGGCATGGCGGAACGACGGGAAAAAGGGTCCGGTCCCGCATTTTCCGGCATCGGGCGGTAAAAAGATACGGAAATGAATTTTTTTGAAAAAAATTGACAGGAGAGATCGAAACCGAACTTAAAAGCAATAGATCAAAAAAACACTAAACAAATTTATTAATTATTAAACGTATGAAAAAACTTTTTTTGATTCTGTCAGTAGCCATGTTCTCGCTTGGCTCTGTTGACGTGTTCGCTCAGGACAACGCAAACGAAGGAGCCGCTCCTGCCGCTACGGAGGAGGTTGAAGCCACAGCAGAGGCAGCTCCGGCTGCTGTTGACGCCGAGGCCCAGATTGCCGGAGAGTCGTTGCACCATGTTATGATGCAGAAGTTCCTCGAAGGAGGTTGGGCCTGGATGCTCCCGATTCTGATCTTCCTGATCATCGGTCTGGCAGTCGCCATCGAGCGTATTCTCTATCTGTCGTTCTCGACCATCAACTCGAAGAAATTCATCGATCGGATCGAGGAGGCTCTCAACAACGGCGGTATCGACGCAGCAATGGAGATCGCCCGCAACACGCGCGGCCCGATCGCATCGATCTACTATCAGGGCTTGTCGCGCTACAACCAGGGACTCGACGCTGTTGAGAAGTCGGTGGTATCCTACGGTTCGGTGCAAACCGGCCAGATGGAGTCGGGCCTGACATGGATCGGTCTGTTCATCGCCCTCTCGCCTATGTTGGGATTCATGGGTACCGTTGTGGGTATGATCGACGCATTCGACGCCATCCAGGCTGCAGGCGATATCTCTCCGACGCTGGTTGCCGGCGGTATCAAGGTCGCCCTGTTGACGACCCTCATGGGTCTGATCGCTGCGGTTATTCTTCAGTTGTTCTATAACTATATCGTTTCGAAGATCGACTCGCTCGTGAACGAAATGGAAGATTCGTCGATCACGCTGACCGACATGCTGACAACTTACAGTAAGAAATAATCCGGCGTAAAAGAGTATTGATTCAATTATGAAAAAGATTTTAAATATCATATTGGGTATTCTGCTGGCCATAATGGCTGTGCTGGGAATATACGCAATAGCAACGGGAGGCTCCGACGCTTCGATCAGCGCGAATCTGATCTGGTGCTATATCCTGTTGGTTCTGGCGATCGTTTCGGCGATATTCTGCGCAGTCTTCGGCATGGTCCAGAGTCCATCGGGAATCAAGGGGACGCTCCTGTCGTCGGCCTTGATCGTAGTAGTGGTGGCAATCGCCTATTTCGTTGCGGCAAGCCACCATATCGAGATTCCTGATTTTGCCAGCGGCGGAGTCTTCGCGCGCACGCCGACCGTGATCGCCGACTGCGGTATCCTCGTGACCTATGTCGCCATGATTGCAGCAGTCGTAGTCGCCCTCTATTCGGAGGTCGTCAAACTATTCAAATAAAACAAGGGATAAACAATGGCAGGAAACAAAAGAAAAGTACAGGAGATCAATGCCGGTTCAATGGCCGACATCGCCTTCTTGTTGCTGATTTTCTTCCTTGTCGCCACCACCATGAACACGGATACGGGTCTTCTGCGCGTCTTGCCGCCGATGCCCGATAAGGACCAGAAACAGGAGGATATCAAGGTGAAGGAACGCAACCTTCTGCTGGTATTCGTGTCGAAGAGCAACTACATCATGGCGGGCGGTCAGCAGATGGATATCCATCAGCTCAAGGACAAGGCCAAGGAGTTTATCCTCAACCCGATGGACGACGAGAACCTTCCCGAAAAGAAAATGAAGGAGTTCGAGTTGCCCGACGGGAGCAAATGGACATACCCCGTCAGCGACGGCGTCATCTCCCTCCAAACCGACCGAGGCACAAGTTACGAAACCTACATCATGGTGCAGAACGAATTGACGCGCGCCTACAATGAGATTCGTGACGAAGCCGCCATGCGCAAGTTCGGAGTCAAATTCGCCGATCTCAAGGAAGAGGAGCGGAAAATAGTAACTCAAGCGGTTCCCCAATCGATCTCGGAAGCAGAGCCGCGTAATGTGACAGGAAAGTAATGGCAGTAATGAAAAAGAAGGGCGACAAAAGTCTGCCCCCGATCTCGACGGCCTCGCTGCCGGACGTGATCTTCATGATTCTGTTCTTCTTCATGATCTCGACCACGATGCGCGATCAGGAGTTGCTTGTCCGCTACAAGCTCCCCAGCGCAACCGAAGTACAGAAACTGGAGAAGAAGTCGCTTGTCAGCTTCATCCACATCGGTCAGCCGACGCTGGCCATGCAGGAGAAGTTCGGCACGGCGCCCCGTATTCAGCTCAACGATTCGTATCGTACGGAAAAGGATATCCTCGACTTTATCGCATCCGAGCGAGACAAGCTCAATGAGGCGGACCGTGCACTGATGACCGTCTGCCTGAAGGCCGACGCTGCGACGAAGATGGGTATCATCACCGACGTGAAGCAGGAGCTTCGCCGGGCCAACGCCCTGCGGCTCTCGTATGCAGCTTCCAAGTCGCTGGGATATTGATCTCCGTATGGAATGGAACGAAACGCCGACGGAACCGTCGGCGTTTCGTTTTTTCATGCCCTCATCCTTCATCATCCCGCCCTTTGCGGTTGCCGCGCAAACGCAGGGACAGGGGTCAGAAGAGTTCGAGCTGGCCCAATTCATGATTGAACGTCAGCCGGTGGTAAGGCGTCACGCCGTAGCGACGCACCGCCAAGCGATGTTCACGGGTAGGATACCCCTTGTTTTTAGCCCATCCGTACTGCGGATAAAGCGTATCGAGGTGCAGCATATATTCGTCGCGATGCGTTTTGGCAAGCACCGATGCGGCGGCAATATCGGCATATTTCCCGTCTCCCCTGACAATACAACGATAGGGGATACCGAGCGATGAGCGGAACCTGTTCCCGTCGATCGCCAGAAAAGCCGGACGGATCCGCAGCTGTGCCACCGCCTGGCACATGCCCTCGAATGACGCATTGAGAATATTGATCTCGTCGATCCGCTCGGGCGATACGGAGGCAACGGCCCACGCTATGGCCTCGCGCTCGATAACGCCCCGCAGGCGATCCCGATTCTTCGCAGACATCTGTTTGGAGTCGTTGAGCAGCGGATCATGGAAATCGGGCGGAAGCATCACGGCCGCCGCGAAAACCGCACCCGCCAGACAGCCCCGTCCGGCTTCATCACATCCCGCCTCGGGCAGGTCGTACTGATAACAACACTCCAACATAAAAACGTATCCTTTCCAGCGTGTCCGTCGATAACGGGCGGTTCTTCCGATACCGCCGCCGCGCCTGCCCCTGTGCAGAAACAAGCAGGTGCAACGCAGGACAAATTTAACGAATTATTTGTTCCCGTTGGCTATTTTTCACTATTTTTGCCTACCGATGGACTTTCGCAATCTCATCCGACAACCGCTGCCCGTAGCGACACTCACGTTTCTGCTGATCGTCGTTACCGCCTTTGTCCGTGCGGTCAGCATACCGTACTTTTCCGGGACGGCACCGGCACGTTGTGCTCCATTGGGGGAGTACACGCTCCTTATCCGTGAAAGCGCTCCCGTCGCCGCACTTGTCGCAAGTCTCTTCATGCTGATCTGGGCCGGACTGCTCATCGGGCGCAATACGGTCCGTGCCGAACTCTACGCACAACGTTGCTTCCTGGCCATGCCGCTGTTCGGCATAGCAAGCTGCGCCATCGTGCTGAGCAGCGATTTCCTTACGCAAAGCCTCGTACTGCTGTTGCTGACAATGGCCTCGCGCAACTTCTACAACAGCTTCCACCGGCATTACTGTTTCGACCGGATATTTCGCGGGGCACTCTGTATCGGACTGATTCCGCTCCTTTATGCCCCCGGCATCGGCTTGTGGCTGCTCATCCCGATTGTCATCCGGCTCTTCCGGCGCACACTCCGCGAATCGATCGTCGCAATCGCGGGATTGCTGCTGCCGTTGTTCTTCGCCGGTTTCATATATTGGGCCGTCGAGGACGATTTCACGGCCCCGTACCATAGAATCACCGAAGCCCTGTCCGCACCCTGCGGCAGCCTCTTTTTCGGAGAAAATACCCTGCCGATCCTGACGGCATGGGGACTGATCCTCTTTCTGCTCTTCTGTGCGGCCGCCCTGCTTCTGTTCAACGTTTACCAGCTGCGCACCAAACCGCGGAATATCCTGCTTTACAACCTCTGTCTGTTCTGCATAACGGTCGGCATCTATTTCTTCCCCGGCTCGACGGCAATAACACCCGCCCTCGCAGCACCGGCCATCGCAACCCTTCTGCCGGTTGTCCTGACCAGAATCAACGGCATTGCCGCTTCGATATTCTACCTGGTCATCCTTCTGTTGAGTCTCTTGCCGGGGCTGATTTGACAACACGAAAAGGCACAAAGGCCATCGATTCGGTTTTTCGTATCGTCTGACGATAGATTTTACAATTTCGAATTGTATAATACAATGTTTTGTCATAAATTTGCTTTCAGACAAATGAAAAGCATTCATTTGCAGAAGAGATTCAAAACAGACAATTATGGCAAATTACGAACGTCGCAGTTCGGGGCTCCCGATGATCGTCAAATTCGTTGAGCACTACCACAACGGAGTTCAATCGCACAATCTCTCCCGTTATGCGATCGGGTATGTGGTTCGAGGCGTAAAATACATCTACAACGGGGACAAGCGCCACATGATCTCCAAAGGCGATGTCTTTTTCCTCGGGATCGGGACACACTATACGGAGGAGGTACCTGATGAATCGAACACCTTCGAACAGATCATGTTCTATTATCAGCCGGAGGATCTGCACCGGATCCTGATGTATCTCAACCTGACCTACGGGTTGAACATCGCCTACAAACACTCCTGCACGGAATGTCGGGGAGCGAATGCCGTATCGATGCCGGCATGGCCCCTGCTGAAGGGCTTTTTCGGCAATGCCGCCAACTATCTGCGCGGGGAGGGGTTCCTGCACGACGAAACGGCGGAAAACATCAAGATGACGGAACTGGTCTATCTGATCGTCTCGCACGACGAATGCTGCCTTCGCAGCAAGATTCTGAACAACATCGACACGGCGAAAGAGAATTTCGAACAGCTCATGTACAACCACATCTTCAACGATATTTCGATCGAGGAGCTGGCATCGCAGTGCAACCGTTCGCTGACCTCCTTCAAAAAGGAGTTCAAACGGGTCTTTCTCATGCCGCCGCATCAGTGGTTCATCCGGCAGCGGCTCATGCATGCGCGGATGCTGTTGATTTCGACTTCGAAGTCGATCTCGCAGATCGGCAACGAATGTGCATTCCCCAATACGTCGCACTTCATCAAACTCTTCAAAAAAGAGTATGGCATGACACCGGCCACCTACCGGAACCGCCACAATGCCGAAATGCTTCCGAAAACGGCCGTACCGACCGAAGCGATACATTGAAAAGCCCCCTCCTCCCGATGCGAATCGGCCGGTCATGACCGGCCGATTCGCATTTGCCCTCCGGGAACCAGCCCGAACAAACGAGAGGAACTATCTTTTTTCAATTATTTTAATAATACTGTTCCTTCGAGTAAAAGACCCTGCTCCGGATCGGGAAACGAGGGATTCCGAAGCGCCGGAACGCAGATCTTGGGATTACCGGCTGAAACAAAAAGAGTTTATGCGGATCTTCTTCCCGAACGCCAAAAAGAAAAATTCACTGCTTGCCGAAAGAGACCGGCCGTTATATAATAAATATTTTTAATATAAAAACCGGCCAAAAAGGAAGTTTTGCATAAAAAAAGCGTCTGAAATATTTGGAATGTCGGAGAAATAGTTTTACATTTGTATTGAACAAAGCGGAAATCTCCGCATCTCATTAACCTAACTAACCTAACCAAGGGCTCCCGAATCTCCCCGATTTGAGGAGCTCTTTTTTATATCCCGTTCTTTTCGTATTTTTGCATCTTGTCAAAACCTATTTTATTGAAAAGACAGTATGAAAAACCATTATTCACGATTGATGCAGCTGCTCCTCGGCATATCGCTTATCGCAGCGGTGGCCGGTTGCGAAAAAGACGACAACACGTCCGACGACATCGAGGGGGGGGGAGGCCAAGATGGGCCTAAAAACCCCGTAACGTATGTCATTACAATCGAAAACCCTTCCCTGCAGGGAGTCGATGTAAAGGTCGAACCCTCCGAAGAATCGACCTATTATTGCGGAATCCACACCGAAGCCTCGCTGCAGGGCATCAGCGATGAAGCGCTGTTCAAGCAGCTCGCCGAACTCGACAACCTTTCGGACCGGCTCCATACGGGAACCGAAACATTCACCCTGTCCCAAACGCTCGATGCAGGGGTCTCCTACGTCGTACTGGTCGCCGGATACGGCAACGGGGCGTTCACGGGCGACAAGGCCCAAAGCAAAGCCTTCACGATTGCTCCGGAATCACCCGCAAGCTTTAATTTCGAGCTGCTGGAGACATCCTACAATTCGGCGACCTTCAAAATCACACCGCTCAACCCGCAGATGTCCTATTTCGCCGAGGTGAAACGCGCAGCCGACTGCGAGGGCAAGGACGACGACCAGATCATCACCGACATTCTTGCTTTATACGGATCCATGGCATCGTGGTTCACGGTAACAGGTGAACAGACCTTCACAAAAGATGATTACGGCGAACTGCTTCCCGATACGGACTATTATGCGCTGATCTTCGGATATGATGAAGAGACGGGAGGGGCCTCCACCGATCTGGAGAAATACAAGTTCCGTACGGCAGCGCCGGCCGATCCTTCGACCAACACCTTCAAATTCGACATTACCGACATCGAGGACCGCACGGCAACGGTAACGGTCACCCCTTCGGAACCGAGCGTGCTCTACGCATGGGATCTCATCTCGGAAGAGGAGTACAAGCTGTACGGCGGCAATGCCCAAGGAATCGAGAAGTTCCTGTCCGACTATCTTGAGGAGCAGATTTCGGAGTATCTGCCGACGATCGAAGATGTCGTTACGATCATCGGAGTGCGCGGCGAGAAGTACAACTACTACACATCGCTGATTCCCGAAACGACCTACTATGTATGGGCCATCTGCATCGATGCGTCGGGGAACCCGTTGACAACGGCCTCATTGAGCGACCCCTTCACGACAAAGGCCGCACAGGTATCGACCGCAACGGTGGAAATCGTCTTCGACAAGTACTATGACGGCAGCGAACTCTACGCGATCGATGCCGATAAATATGCCAACTACAACGGCAAAGCCTACATTCCGGCAACGATTACCCCCTCGGAGGATGCCCTGTCGTGGTACACGCTCTACACCGACAACGACATTACAAATACATCGGACGACATTCTGATCAGCAATCTTGTCTATCAGGGAACATTCGGCGGCTTCAGCCGCAACTACGGGGCGGAGTGGGACAAGCCCTATTCGTTCTGTGCCGTTGCAGCGGATGCCAACGGCATCTACGGCCCCGTCTTCCGCAAAACGGTAACCTTTACCAGGTCGGGCGCATCCCCCGTTTCGGAACTGCAGCTCACAGGAGCCACGACGGCGAAAGCCGCCCCGATGATCCGGTTGAGTTCCGTCGGGAGATTCGGCGTAAAAACCCGTTGACGGCACTTTGCGGGAAGAAAATCCTGCCGATAAGAAAACCGCTGTCGCCGGCCGGCGACAGCGGTTTTCTATTCCACGACTTGTGGTCAACCAGAAAACGGCCGCATGTCCGGACTCTCAATGAGCTTCGAGCCAGTTCTCGCCCACGCCGCACTCGGCAATCAGTTTCACGCGCAACCGGGCCGCCGACTCCATCGCCTCCTTCACGATCGTGCGAACCCGCTCCAACTCACAGCGCAGCGTATCGATTACCACCTCATCGTGCACCTGCAAAATCATCCGCGACCGGATTCCCTCACGGCGGAAGGCCTCGGCAATACGGACCATCGCAATCTTCATGATGTCGGCCGCACTCCCCTGAATCGGGGCATTTACGGCATTGCGTTCGGCCAGCCCCCTTGCTACGGCATTGCGCGAGGCAATATCGTTCAGATAGCGGCGGCGTCCGAAGATTGTCGAGACATAGCCCGTCTCACGGGCTTTCTCCACCACCTGCTCCATATACTCCTTCACCTTGGGATAAGAGGCGAAATAGCCCTCTATGATCTCTTTTGCCTCCTTGCGCGGGATATCGAGCCGCTGGCTCAGGCCGAAGGCCGAAATGCCGTATATGATGCCGAAATTGGCCGTCTTGGCCTTGCGGCGTTCGTCGGAGGTCACATCCGAAATCGGTTTGTTGAAAAGACGGGCTGCGGTCGATGCATGGACATCCTCGCCATGCTCGAAAGCCGCAATCAGCGACTCGTCGTTGCTCAGATGCGCCATCAACCGCAGCTCCACCTGACTGTAATCGGCCGACAGCAGCACATGATCCGCATCCGAGGGGATAAAGGCGCGCCGAATGGGTTTTCCGAGTTCGTCACGAATCGGAATGTTCTGCAGATTGGGATTCGTCGAAGAGAGCCGCCCCGTCGCCGTCACCGCCTGATTGAACGACGTATGAATACGGCCCGTGCGGCGGTTGACCAGTTGCGGCAGCGCCTCGACATAGGTGGACAGGAGTTTTTTCACCCCTCGGTACTCAAGAATCAGATCGATGATCCGGTATTTGTGCGCAAACGACTGAAGGTACTCCTCATCGGTACAGAACTGCTTCGTCCGGGTCATTTTGGGTTTTTCGGCTATGCGCATCTTGGCAAAAAGCACCTCACCCAACTGCCGCGTGGAGTTGATATTGAGCGACGGTTCGCCCGCTTCGGCCCGTATATCCGCCTCCAGACGGCCCATGCGCCGATTCAGCTCGACGGCATAACGGGCCAGCGCTTCGGTATCGATGCACACCCCCGTCATCTCCATATCGGCCAGCACCTCGATCATCGGCTCCTCGATGTCGAAATAGAGGTCGTGCAATCCGGCCTCCTCGATTCGGGGAGTGAGGAGCTGTTTGAGCCGCAGGGTGACATCGGCATCTTCAGCCGCATACTCCGCCACACGCTCGACGCCGACCAGATCCATCGTCAGTTGACGCGGTCCGCTTCCGATGAGCGTCTCGATCTCGATCGGTTTGTAATTGAGATACTTCACGGCAAGCGCATTCAGGTTGTGCCGCGATTCGGGATCGAGCAGGTAGTGCAGAATCATCGTATCGTATTTGCGGCCGCGGACGGCGATTCCGATCCGGCGCAAGACCATCAGATCGAACTTGATGTTCTGACCGATCTTGGCGATCCGCTCCTCCTCGAACAACGGACGCAGCAATTCGGCATACACCGGCGTGTTCCGCTCGTCGCAGGGGACATACCATGCTTCATGGGGGACGACGGCAAACGACATCCCCACAATCCGATCGTTGAAAAGGTCGAAACCCGTCGTCTCCGTATCGAAACAGAACTCATCGTAGCGGCGGATCTCGGCGATCATTTGCCGCAGCTCCTCCTCCGTCCGGACAATACGGTAATCGTGCGGCAGCGTCTGAGCGCTTTCCGGTTCGGCCGGCAGCCCCGTCATCGCATCATCCGGCAACTCCTGCAACGCTGCGACATCCGCAGCCGATGGCCCGGCAGGCAATTCGGCCGGCGCGAAGAGATCCCCCTGTCCGGCCAAAGCCGCTTTCTTCGCTGCTGCGGATTTCGCCCGCGCCATCTCGGCCAACTGCCGCTGCGGATCCTGTCGCGGCGCATCGCTCTCTTCAAGCGGCGCCACATTCTGCAGATCGTGCAGGAACATCGTAAAATCGAGCTCCGCAAAGAGCGCCTTCAAGGCATCGAGATTGGGTGCACACATCGTCAGTTCTTCGGGTCGGAACTCAATGGGAACATCCAGACAGATCGTCGTCAAGCGTTTCGCCAGCAGCAATTTGTCGCCCCATGCAGCAATGTTTTCACCCTGCCGGCCCTTGATGTCTCCCGCATGGGCAAGAATATTCTCTACGGCACCCCATTCACGCACCAGTTTGCAGGCACCCTTCTCGCCGATGCCCGGCACGCCGGGAATATTGTCCGAAGCATCGCCCCACAAAGCCAGCACATCGCGTACAAGCGCCGGATCCTCGAAACCGTAATGGGCCCGAATGGCCGCACAATCGACCACTTCGATTCCATCCCCCTTCTGTTTGTAGATCTTGCAGTGCTCCCGCACCAGTTGTCCGTAATCCTTGTCGGGCGTCACCATGAAAACCTCATACCCCTCGGCAGCCGCCTTTTGCGAGAGGGTGCCGATCACATCGTCGGCTTCGTAACCCGCAACTTCGAGCACCGGCACACACATCGCATCCAGAATACGCTTGACATAGGGTACCGACAAGGTTATGTCCTCCGGCGTAGCCGGACGGTTGGCCTTGTATTCGGGATAGAGTTCCCGACGGAACGACCCGCCCTGCGGGTCGAACGCCACACCCAACAGATCGGGTTTTTCCCGTTTGAGAATGTCGCGCAGGAATTTCGTGAAGCCGAAAACAATCGACGTATTCATTCCGAGGCGATTGCGCATCGGCCGCGACAGAAAAGCGTAATAATACTTGTAGATCAGCGCATAGGCATCGATCAGGAAGAGTTTTTTCATGATTCAGGGCCGAACGGCGGCCGACCGGTTAGCGTTTCACATCCGTATCTTCGCGACGCAACGGCATCGCCCGTCAATTGTCCTCGGCATACCACTCGGCAAAAGAAGTCGCCGTTTCATGAAGCCGCAAGGCGAAGAGTTCGACCGATGGAGGCAGCCGACGGGCGATGCGGGAGGCGAAATCGGCAAGCATGTTTTCGCAGGTAGGTTGATAATCGACCTGCACGATGCGGTCGAACCGCGCGGCGAAAGCCGACAGCAACGAATCATTGTCCGGTGTGCGGCGGACAATAAACGCATGATCGAGCCGCTCCGTCACCTCTTCCAGGACGATTCGCTTCAACAGCCCGAAGTCCATTACCATCCCCGATTTCGGATTTGCATCCTCACGAATCGGGATTCCGCGCACCGTCACGAAGAGCCGGTAGGAGTGGCCGTGAATCTCGCGGCAGGCGCCGTCATAACCACCGAGCAGATGCGCCGCTTCGAAAGAAAACTCCTTGGTCAGTCTGATTTTCGTCATACGTCAACCTATTTACAGTGCAAAAGCACCCGCACAAAACGGGGCGGGATGATCCGTTCATTTCGGCCCGGCCCAATATCCGGCCCGAAGGTCAGGACCCCCGTTCTTCGGGGGCCGCTCAATCGCGCAGACAATCGACATAGATCTGCCGCTGGAACGCCTCATTCAAAGAGATGTATGTCTGAGTCGTCGAGATACCGGGGATTGCGAGGATATGGTCGCACAACGTTGTCATGAGGTGCTCGTTGTCCAGGCAGTAGAGTTTGACGAACAGATTGTAAGCGCCCGTAATGAAATGGCACTCCACAATTTCGGGAATCTGTTTGAGCCGGTCGACCGTTTGGGCCATGATCGAAACATCCTGCAGCCGGATACCGATATAGGCGCACACGTCGAATCCCAACATTTTGGGATCGACGATCAAGCGGCTTCCGAGAATCACGCCCGATTCATCGAGCTTCTTGATACGCTGATGGATCGCGGCACCCGAAATCCCGCACTTGCGGGCAATCTCCAGAAACGGCATGCGGGCATTCGTAATCAGATATTTGAGGATTTTGCGGTCGATAGCATCTATAACAATCCGAGACATAGTCGTAATCAATTATTTTAAAACATTCAATTCTTTTCCCACCTTGACGAAAGCCGCAATACAGCGATCGAGTTGTCCGACGGTATGTCCGGCGGAAACCTGCACGCGGATACGGGCCTGCCCTTTCGGCACGACGGGATAATAGAATCCCGTGACAAATACGCCTTCATCCTGCAAACGGGCGGCAAAATCCTGCGACAGCTTGGCATCGTAGAGCATGACGGCACAGATCGCCGACTGCGTAGGTTTGATATCGAATCCCGCAGCCATCATCCCTGCACGGAAATGCTCGACATTGGCAACCAGCCGGTCATGCAGGTCATTGCTTTCGGACAGCATGCGGAAAAGCTCGATGCCGGCGCCTACGACGGCCGGCGGCAATGAATTCGAAAAGAGATAGGGCCTCGAACGCTGCCGCAGCATCTCGATAATTTCGCGTCTTCCGGTTGTAAAGCCGCCTACGGCGCCACCGAATGCCTTACCGAGAGTTCCGGTAAGGATATCCACCTCGCCTCTCAGGTTATACAACTCCGTGATACCGTGTCCGGTATCGCCCAATACGCCGGCCGAATGGCATTCATCGACCATGACCAGCGCATCGTACCGACGGGCCAGCCGGCAGATCTCATCGAGCGGAGCGGCATTCCCGTCCATCGAGAACACACCGTCGGTACAGATAATGCGGAAGCGCTGGGCCTGTGCTCTTTTCAGGCAATCTTCGAGCGCCTCCATATCGGCATTCGCATAACGGTACCGCACAGCCTTCGAGAGCCGCACGCCGTCGATAATGGAAGCATGGTTCAGGGCATCGGAGATAATGGCGTCCTGTTCGGTAAAAAGGGGTTCGAAGACACCGCCGTTTGCATCGAAGCACGCGGCATAAAGGATCGTGTCTTCCGTACCGAAATAGTCGGATATCGCCTGTTCGAACTCTTTGTGCATATCCTGACAGCCGCAGATGAACCTCACGGAAGACATTCCGAAACCTCTGAGATCCATAGCTTTTTTTGCGGCCTGTATCAGTCTGGGATTATCCGAAAGGCCCAGATAGTTGTTTGCACAGAAATTCAGCACGGGGCGACCGGCCACTTCAATTTCGGCACGTTGCGGCGAAGTGATCACTCGTTCGGACTTGTAAAGTCCGGCCTTTTTTATATCGGCGAGTTCCTGCTGAAGATATTCTTTGATTTTCCCGTACATGGTTATAGGTTTTAAGATTTCAGAAAGGAATCCTTATGAACTGAAAGCAAAGATAAACAATTTTGTTCAGAAATCTTTTCAAAATCTGACTTTCTATACAATTTTCTTGGAATATGAGGAAATTTCCGCCATCCAGATTGGTATATCGCCGATATGAATGGATGGGAAAATCGCAACAATCAATACAAAGGGGTTATTTTTACAGGCTCCATTTAACCGGAGTTCCTATATTCTCCCTTATACAGTCGGCCGCAACAGGATCAGAGGATAAAATCGTACAGCCATAAAACAAATATTCTGCATCCAACCCTTCATTCAAACATCTATTTTTGTAAAAAAGCTTACACATTGATTGCAGCAATCAGCACATTGCCGAATCGGAATTAGGACAAAAGAACTTAACCGAAGAATCATGACAAACAACGAAGAACTCTACGACGCCATTTTGAACGGACGGCTCGAAACGGCCGTTGCTGTAACCCGGCAGATGCTCGCAGCAGGTGCAGACCCGCATGGACTTATCGATCACTCGATGATTCGGGCGATGGAAGAGATCGGTGCCCGATTCGAAGCGGGCAAGGCGTTTGTTCCCAACCTGCTGATGAGTGCGCGAGCCATGAAAGGGGCTTTGGAACTACTCCGACCGATGCTCAAGGGCGGCAACGCTTCGTCATCGGGCAAAGTCGTTATCGGGACGGTGAAAGGCGATCTTCACGATATCGGGAAAAATCTGGTTGCCTCCATGCTTGAAGGATGCGGATTCGAAGTTGTCAATTTAGGTGTTGACGTCTCTTCCGAACGATTCATCGAAGCTGCACGCACGGAACAGGCCGACATCATCTGCATGTCGGCACTGTTGACAACAACAATGAGCTACATGAAAGAGGTCGTCGCAGCCGTACGAACATCAGGACTCGATGTCAAAATCATGGTCGGCGGAGCACCCGTTACCGAGCACTTCGCACAATGTATCGGAGCCGACGGATACAGTTCGAACGCCAATGCCGCAGTCACACTTGCCCGACGACTTGTACTCGGATAATCCGATGAGAACGAAACACCCTCACTTCGAAGAGCTGCAACTCGATCTCGCCGAAATTTTCCGAACGATGGGGTCGAGCCGTTATGCTCCCGATCCGGCAATGCGAAGCGAAACGAAGCGACTGATTGCCGAAGCAGCCCGACATTGCCAACCGCACTATATATACACCATATACCCCTGCACAAAAGCAGGGACAACAGAACTTGTCGTAGGCGAAGAACGGTTCCGCATCGGGACAATTCTCGCAAAGAGTTTTGCCGCTGCAACCCATTGTGCCGCATTCGCGGCAACGGCAGGCATGGAATTCGACTGCTGGATGCACGGAGAAGAGGTTGCCGGCGACATTCTTCTGCAATTCATCGTCGATGCCATCGGATCGGAGATCGCCGAGGCAACGGTTCGGCTGACCGTCAAGGATGTCGCTGCACAGGCCGGCCAACGACAAATGAATTGCGGGAATCCATACAGTCCGGGATACTGCGGATGGAACATCGCCGAACAACATCGGCTATTCAGGCTGCTGCCGTCGAATCCATGCGGAATCCGGCTGAACGCATCCGGGCTTATGACGCCGATAAAATCCGTCAGCGGAATCGTCCCTTTAGGACACGACGTCGTCAAAATGGCCTATGGATGTGCCATTTGCAACAAAAAAGACTGCTATAAGAATCGAATCAAAGACTAAAATACGCACCATCATGCAGACAAGCAACTGGATAAAATCGCTTTTCCATACCGGAAAACGTCTGGCTCTTCCGATCATGACACATCCGGGAATCGAACTTTCGGGGCACACGGTTCGGGAAGCCGTAACCGACGGCGCCATTCATTTTGAGGCCATAAAAGCGCTCAGCATCCAGTTCCCTGATGCTGCAGCCGCAACGGTTATCATGGATCTTTCGGTCGAAGCCGAAGCCTTCGGAGCCCCATTACGCTTTACTGAAGACGATGTCCCGACAGTCGTCGGACAACTTGTCTCGAATGGAAAAGAGGTTGAATCCCTGTCCATTCCTTCACTCGACACAGCGCGCATTCCCCAGTTTCTCACCGCTTGCCGCATGGCTGCCGAGGGGTTGGGGAAACCTGTTCTCGGCGGCTGCATCGGCCCCTATTCGCTGGCCGGGAGACTGTTCGGCATGACCGAGATCATGATGGCCATCTACACCGAACCGGCAACGGCAGAACGGCTGCTGGAAAAATGCGCCGAATTTCTGCTTGCATACTGCCATGCGTTAAAGCATACGGGGATTGCCGGCATCGTCATTGCCGAACCCGCAGCAGGATTGCTCTCCAATGAGGACTGCAACACCTATTCGACCCGCTATGTCCACAGGATCGTCGAAGCGGTACAGGACGAAGATTTCATGGTCGTACTGCACAATTGCGGGAATATGGGGAATTGCACCCAAGCGATGATCGCCGCCAACGCCCGTGCCTACCATTTCGGCAACCGTATCAACCTGTCGGTTGCAGCGGCCGAGATCCCTGCCGATCGATTGATCATGGGGAATCTGGATCCCGTATGCGTCTTTCGAGACGGCACGCCCTCAACTGTTGCCGATGCAGCACTCCGGCTGTTGGATTCGATGGACGCTTATCCCAATTTCATCATTTCGACGGGCTGCGATACCCCTCCGCACGTTCCGTTTGAAAACATCCGGGCCTTCTACGATGCCGTCGCCGCCTACAACGCAGGCCGACGGCCGGAATGACCCTTACAGCCTGAAATCCTGCTTTCGGAACTCCGTTGCCGAGATCCCGACAACACGACGGAATGTCCGTGAAAAATAATCCGGGCTACGGAATCCGAGCTTCGAGGCGATCTGCGATACGGTCAGTGATGTTTTCAACAGATAAACGGCCGCCTTATTGATCTTCACCCGGATAAAATAGTCGATCGGAGAATAACCGGTCTGCCGAACAAACTGCCGGCAGAAATAGGATTCGGAATATCCCGCTTCGGAAGCCAGTTCATGCAGCGTAAAGTTCCGTTCGACGTTTGCGTGCATGAAATGGGTCATGCGGTTGACAATATTTTCCACATACCCGCTCTGCGGCACGGGCACGCGCAGCAGGTCGGCATAGATGAACGTTGCAAAAAAATGAGCCAGTTCGATAGCGGCATACTGCAATTTTTCGAGCGAACATCCACCGCACAGAACCGCATAGATCGATTCGAAAAGGGCAATCCGCAATCCGGGATTCGAAGAGTCGGAAAGCGGTGCCGTTGCGGGGACATGGCCCATTGCCGAAGCATACAACCGTGCTTTTCGGCCTCCGAAAACAACCCAATAGAGCGTACAGGGATCATCGTTCTCGGCACGATAGCCATGCGACATACCGGGCGGAAGCATCATGTATTGATCGGCCGTCAACGTATAAGAGACGTCTCCCGACCGAACACGCCCGCATCCATCCGTGCAATAGAGGAATACATACCACCTGAATTCGCTCGACCGATGGACTTTGAGCCCTCGTGCATGCGCGACGTGTCCCATCGAATGCACAAAAAGATCTCCGGCGAGCGGATCATCGCCCGTCAGATCGAGGAACGGTTGCGGAACGACCATGAACCGCTCGCCGGGAATGCTGCGTTCGAAAAGGCTCATCGTCAACGGCTGTGATGCAGGAAAGCTTCGATTTGGGAACGTGTTCCGTACGAAGGAATCGTATCGGCTCCCGTACAGGCAAATGCCGCCACCGCATTGGCGAAGCGTACTGCCTCATCCACCGGTCTCTTTTCGCTCAAGGCAACGGCAAGTGCACCATTGAACGCATCGCCCGCACCGGTCGAATCAACTGCTTTTTCGAGCCGGACGGGTTTGTAAAGATGACATCCGTCCCGATTGCACAACAAAGCGCCCCGCTCACCGAGGGTAACAAGAACATTGCGGCACCCTTTTTCCAACAACCGACCGGCGAGACGTTCTTCCGATTCGGGATCGGATGGCGGCAGCCCCAGACAAACCCGCGCTTCGGTCTCATTGGGAGTCAAATAATCCACCATCGAGAGATCGACGACACTCAGGTCATGCGCCGGAGCAGGATTCAAGACGACAACGGCTTTCTTACGGTGCGCCACCTCTGCGGCATAGAGAGCCATTTCGACCGGTATTTCGAATTGCAACAAGACAACATCGCCCGCTGCGACCGATTCGAGCGCGCGATTGACATGTTTTTTCGAAATTCGGGCCAATGCTCCAATATCGATCGTAATGATATTTTGTGCCGCAGCGGAGCATATGATGAACCCCGTAGCCGTCGGGGCCTCCGGATCGCATCCGACATAACGGTCGGAAATTCCCTCTCTGCGGCACAACCGGAGGAACTCTTCACCGGCCGCATCTTTTCCGATGCGCGTCAGAAGCTCCACACGGCCGCCCAATCGTGTGGCCTGCACGGCCTGATTCGAGCCCTTACCGCCGTATGCGGAGTGATATCCCCTTCCCACCAGCGTTTCACCGGCCTGCGGCAAACGCTCCGTCTCCATGACCAATGCCACGATATAGCTGCCTACAACAACGATTTTCCCGGATGATTCCATAATTTACACGTTTTTGTTTTTCCATGCGAACACCGCCTCTGACATCGCCTTTACATTGGCATAAGGGACATTGGGCATCAAAACCTCATGACTCGGACCGAGGATGATACGCGGGCCCAACAGATCGGCCACACGCCGTACTTCGGCCGCCACCTCTTCAGGCGATCCTTCGGGCAGCATCTCCTGCGTATCGATACCGCCCATGAATGCCAGCCGTCCCTTGAAATGAGTTGCCAAATATTCGGCATCCATATTATGTGCCTTGGCCTGAATCGGATGGATGCAATCGACACCAGCCTCAACAAGCCGGTCGATAATGCGGTAAATCGACCCGCAGCAATGTAAAACAGACTGATAGCCACGCTTATGGGCCTGACGCGAAAAACGTTCGATCCAAGGGAGGAAGAACGTTTCGAACTGATCGGGGGTAATGAGCAGATCCGTCTGCGCACCGAAGTCATTTCCGAAGAACATCCCGTCAATGAGATCTCCCGCTTCACGGTAAAACAACTCGTTGGCTTCATAATAGAACCCGCACAAGCGGTTCAGAATCTCATGGATCACATCGGGATCCGTGTACATTTTTATCAACAGATCCTCTGTTCCCAACAGATAGGTCAGGTCGTGGAAGAACGGCGACCAAAACCCGCTCAACCGATAATAATCGCCGGTTTGACGCAACCGTTCGATCGTCGTCGAGAAATCGAGATACCTCACATCGGGCCATTCGAAACGATCCAGCTCGGCAATCGTCGTCGCTGCTGACAAGGGCCCGCCTGCCAGTCCATGCGGATTGGCATCCTTCCAAGGACGCATCTTCACGCCTCGGGGATGGCGGTAGGTCATCGGGTCGTAATGGGGCGTAATCCACCGTATGTCATCTCCCAACGAACGCTCGATGGCTTCAAGCCCCTGCAATCCCGATTCGCGTTCGTAAGCCGCGATCGTTTCAGGCATCGGATTTCCGATCCAGAACCCGCAGCGGGGCACATCTTCTCCGGCAATCAAAGCACGGATAAAGGCTCTTCGCGTCATAGCTCAAAACAGATTACAGAGTCCTATCACAACCATTGCGGCGATAATAAGCGACATGCCGGCGAAAAGCCGACGACGGGCAATTGACGGGGCGCCGTCCCATTCGCCGCGCAGCAGTCCCAAGAGATTCCCGACAACGATCGAGAGCGAAATGAAGAGCGGCCATCCGACGATCAATCCCCAACCGCCCATTTTCGACGCTCCCGCGCCATAAAGATAGAAACTGCCGATCCACAACAGCGACATGACGGCCCCTGCGGCCAGATTGGGCAGGGGCCGGTCAGCGAAACAGACAAATGAACGATTACGGATCAGCAGATAAAGCGTATAGGCTACATTGGGAATCAACCCGAAGGAGAAGAGCAGTGCCCAAACCGCATTTCCAGCCATCTGTGCCGAAGCGCCGGCGGCCTGTGCCGCCGCCGTGACCGAAACGCCGAACGAGGCACCAATATTTGGGAAACACGACAGCGCACCGGCCGCTACAGCTATCAGCAAAGCCCCTGCACTGCGGGCCGGAGCGCCTCCGTCAGCTCCCGTTTTCAATTTGTGAGCGCGGGTGCATACGACGATCCCGACAATGACGATTACCGAACCGAGCAGAAGCAACCCGCCTTTGGGTGACCAGACAGCCGCAGGATCAGTCATCAGGAGCGGGATGACGGCACCAAGCAGTGCAAGCAACCCCATGATGACGGGATATCCCAGCGACATGCCGAGCCGGTCCATTCCAATCCCGAACAATACGGAACCGCACCCCCAGCACAATCCGAAGAGAGCGAGAATTGCGAGTTCAGAGAACGGGATGTGGGCATAGACACCTTCTACGCCGGGGATCAGCAAGAAGGCCAGCAGCCAGTTCAACAACAACATTCCCAACAGCGAGAAGGCAAACCACCCATTTTCCCAACGCCATCCCTTCTGCCACCCCATCGGCAGGATGAAGGCGCCTTGGAAAACGCCGGCAATCAAAACCAGAAGAAAACCGTTTATCATATTCATGATTCAACATTTTATTTTTTCAAATCGACGACACAGCGGAATCCGACAGTCGCACAACGGTCGATTCCGGGATAGAGCAACAGCTGTTTTGCAGCGAAATCGGTTGTTTTAGCGCCACCGTCAAAATACCAGTCGGAACCTTCCGCACGGTAGCAGCTGCCACCTTTGAGGATGCAGAACCGATTTCTACCGTCATTGTATTCGCTTTCAGTCAGTTCCCATGTATTCGAACACATGTCGTACGCTCCACAGGCCGCACGGCCTTCGGGATAAGCCTTGACAGGCGTCGTCCGGCCGTCGGTTCGGTCATTGCAACGGCCAGGTTCCATCTCGTCGCCCCAAGGATAACGCGACCATCGGGGGCCTGCCGCCGCCAACTGCCACTCCTCTTCTCGGGGAAGGCGTTTCCCCGCCCACGCCGCATATGCTCTGGCATCGTCAAGATCGACATATACGACAGGATGGTCCTCCAATCCCGACGGAATCGAACCGTTTTCCCAATGTTTCAGAAAGTTTACCCCACAACGGGGCTTGTATCCCGTAGCATCGAGGAATGCCTTGTATTGCGCATTCGTCACCGGGGTCAAATCGATTGCAAACGGCTCCACATCGACCTTGCGCGTGAATGTTGTCTGCTGATGTGCGGTCGGAGGCCCGATATTGACATAATCGTATTCGAGGGATTGGTAATATCCGATCTCGCGGCAGTTGAAGACAACGGGCATCTCGCCTTCATAAGGCCCGACCGCAACCATCGCATCGGGAACCCGATCATAACGGTGGGTCGGAGCAACGGGCCGGAGTGATGTCTCCGGTCGGGGAGTTGACGTGTCATAGGTCGCCCGACGGCAAATCGCCGCCTGTGATGCAAGCAGAGTCTCCAGATCGTCCGGTACGGCATTCTCGCGGAATGCGGCGATACAACCGATCCCGCGCGGGATCAGCCGGCCTTCGAGTATGCCCCGGTCATCGGGATGCACTTCGCAGCCGGCGACCAGATCGAAATAACGCCAGCCCGCCGTGACTTCGACCTGCAACATCGGGCCATCAACCTGTACATACGAACGGTTCGCCAACGTCCACAACCGGCAGGTATCGTCATACCACAGACCCGCATAGACATTCGGCATCACTACGCCGTCAACCAGCGGAATCCAATTTTCCGAAGCGAAAAGCGGAGCAAACCGATGTTGGATTCCGGTCATTGTTTTCAGAATATGGCAATCACGAGGACTCCAGCCCATCCATTGCCCGAAGACATTCTCCCAAATCATGATACCGCTTCCGTTGAGCCATGCCGTCTGCAGCTCTTTCGAGCGGTCACGCGTCCAACGGCTGATGCCGTGCTGCATGTGACGGCGTTCGAGCCACTTGTTGCGCAAAACGCCGGGAACAGGAGCATCGTAGAACCATTGTGCCCACGACATGTGATGTGAATGAATCTCCCCGACGGGCAGCGCCAACTCGCTTTCAAGCACTACTCCCGGCCGCGCCCGATCGAGCCGTGCGCGGAACTCTTCCGAACCTCGCTCCATCGTATCGAGAAAAATACCGTCGGCACCGATGGCTTCGACGATTCCGCATAAAGCATCGATATCTGAGATACCTTCACGGCGTGTTCCCGTATCCCATGGGTTGTAATTGATATAGACCTTCACCCCGCGGGCATGGAACGTATCGGCTACCTTCCGCAAGGCCTCCAACCCTCCCGGCATGTCACGATAGAAATCAAACTGATTGCGGTCATCGAGCCCGATGCGCGGATAGGCATGCCACAATACGACGATGTCGTAACGGCCGAAACGGTCGGTTCCCTCAGCGAGAATCCGTTCGACCGTATAACGGTTCCGCTCCCGATCATAGAAGGCCTGATCGTACATCATCAGGAAGCAACAGTTGAAGGCGGAAGATACCCATTGGAAATCCGGCCGGTCGTAAAGCGAAGCATCATAACCGATCTGCCGTCGCACTTCATCGCGCCATACGGCCAATGCTTCACGAAACTCCCGCCACTGCTGCGGATCCGCCGGAGCAGGAATAATCGGCGACTGCTCGGCCGCAAGTTTCAGCGGCGCCGCAGGAGCCGGATTACAGGCCTCAACAGAGACACAATGGCCCCCAAGCGATGTCGCAACCAATGCAAATATGTTCAAACAATACAATTGAAGTCTCATTTCTCAAACCGAATAAGTTCCGGAGGACAACGACAATGTTGCCCTCCGAAACGGATTAATAGACATATCCCGGAGTGGGTTTGATGTTCGGATTGACCGTAATGATGCGCGACGGTATGGGGAAAAGTTCCACATAAGAGTCCTTGGCCTCTTTTCCCCACCAGGCCTGTGTCCACTTGTTGAAACGGATCAGATCGTTGCGCCGATGCATCTCCCATGCAAACTCTCGGCCCAACTCGGCCAGCAATTCATCCATAGTCAATGTCGAAGTCGTATAATTATGGTCGGCATTCCCAAAAGCGCGTTCCCGAATCGGATTTACCAGATCGAGAACCTCCTGCGTCGCCGTACCGCCATTCTTGCGCATCAGGGCCTCGGCCTTCATCATCAGCACATCGGCATAACGATAGACGGCGTAATCGTTGTCCATGTTGTAGTTGACATCGATCTTCGATCCGTATTCCCACTTGTTGCACCGCACGCCATCGTCATCTTTCGCAGGGTTTTCCATCCACAAACCACTGATGTGAGGCCGATAATCGAGTTGCGTACCATACATGTTCAATACAGGGGCGCCGCTGGCCGTATATTGCGGGCCGGCAAGCCACGACTTTTTGCGCAGATCGGCATCATCGTAACTATTATAGAACTCTTCCAATGCGCAGATTCCATTCCAGCAGATTCCGGGGAACCCGAAAGTCTGGGAGCTGTTGGGATGCAGCGAATAACAGTACATGGTCCACTGGAAGCTGTCCACCCCACCGTCCAGCGGATCAAACGGGATTACGAAAATATTCTCTTTCGACACTTCGTTGCGCAGACAGAAATTGGTAAAATAATCCGGTTCAAGGATGTAATGCGTATTGATTACCTTATCACAAGCATCGATAACATCGTCCCACCGGGCTTCCCCGAACCACTTCTCCCAATTGAGATAGATTTTTGCCCGCAGTACATTGGCCATCGCCTGTGTACAACGGCCGTAATTGTCCGTCGTGGGTTCTGCGTCCAGCATCCCGATATTCTGATCGATTTCATCGAGGATGAACTGGCACACCTCGCGCCGCGTCTTCTGCGGAGGCAGCGTAAGATCGGTAAAGTCGGTCTGGACGGGGACGTCGCCGAACCAGTCTGTCGCACAATAATAGAGATAAGCTCTCAAGATCTTGATTTCCGAGATGATCTGATCTTTGGATGCAAATTCGATGGTGCTCATTCCGATCTGATGCAATACCTGATTGCAAAGAGAGATTCCCTCATAGCAGAAATTGTATGTATTGTATATTTGCGGATCATCGACTTTGAAATCGTGTAAGTGGAGGTTTACCCACTCCTTGTTATTATACCACTGTCCGCCATCCCGATAAGGGGTCACCGCTTCATCGGCAGAATTCGTAACAACGGTAAAAGCACCCCAGAGGTGCGTTTGCCAGCGCATCCATGCATAGGCACGGCCGGCACTCATCACAACGTCCTGTTCCGTTTTGAAAAATTCATCGGAAGGGATCTGCGAATAGATCTCTTCATCCAGATTCGTACACGAGGCAATCAAAGCCATCAGCACGACGCATGCGGCCCGATAGGATTTCAATATATTTTTCATTGCTGTCATTTTTTAGGTTAGAATGAGAAATGGGCGCCCAATGTATAAATCCTTGTGCGGGGATAATAGTAATAGGAGTCCACACCCGGCGAGAGCCCCAGCATATAGACTTCGGGGTCAATTCCCTTGTATCCGGTTATCGTCAACAGGTTTTGCCCCGATACATAAATCCGCAACGATTTGATATAGGGATTTTTGAACTGGAACGTATAGCCCAGCGTCAGATTATCGAGCTTAATGAACGATGCATCTTCGACGTAACGTGACGAATAATCGGGGCCGCCCTTGTATTCAGGGTGCTTAAGGGCCATCTTCAACGTATTTTTACTTCCCAGATAGGCAAGGTTGTCATAATAACAACGATGAACGTTCAACACGTCATTGCCGTAAGATCCGCGAATTTGGACTCCCAGATCGAGGTTCTTCCATGTGAAACTGTTGTTGAAACTCATCTGGAATTTGGGATAAGCATTTCCGACAACCTGCCGATCGGCATCCGTAATACCCTCTATTCCATCAATATCCTGATATTGCGGATTGCCGTTGTCATCAACACCCGTATAGACCTTTGCATAGAAATCGCCCAATCGCCCGCCTTCCGTAATATAGTGGGTCCAAGTCTGAATATCTTCCGCGATCCAGCCCGTTTGCAGATATTCCATTTTATAACCGCGCGATTCGTCGGAGAAAGAAACCAGCCGATTGCGCGTCCGCGAAAAGAGCAGCGATGAGTTCCATGTGAAATTCTTATTGCGCACGACTCCGACATTCAATGTGATCTCCAAACCTTGGTTGCGGATTTTGCCGACATTGTCATAGGTTTGCGAATAGAGATTCGGCGGTACGGGGACATCATAGGTCCACAATAGATTGTCGGTATTGCGGATATAATAGTCGATGGCACCGGAAATACGCCCGTCGAGGAATCCGAAATCAACACCGAGATTGTATTCGGTCTTGGTTTCCCACTGCAAATCGGGATTGGGATTGCTGGCCGGCGCATAGGTATTGATCCAGCGGCCATTGTAATACATCTTTCCGCCACTGTTCGAAAGCAGTGCCAGCGACTGATAATTACCGATTTCCTGATTGCCCGTACGACCTACGCCAAAACGCAGTTTGAGCATATTTACCCAAAGGGCATTCTCCATGAACCGCTCGCGGTCGATCCGCCAGCCCACACTGGCAGCAGGGAACAGCCCCCATTTGTTGTCTTTTCCGAAACGAGTCGATCCCTCCCGTCGCAACGACGCAGACAACAGATATTTGGAATCGAAATTGTACTGTATGCGGGCAAAGAACGAAATGAGTTTGTTCGAAGATTTCGAACTCGACATCGAAGCTTTTCCGTCGGCAAGATAATAGCCCGCACCGATGTTGTTGTATCCGAAGAAATCGGTATCGAAATCGGAGTTGCTCTGACTGTGTTCTTCATCCATATTGTCGTAATAGGAATATCCGACAATCGCCTCAAGACTGTGCTTCCCGAAAATCTTGTTGTAAGCAACGTTGATATCAAGTTGCTTGGAGATATTCAGATGTGATGTAATATCAGCTGTACCGTTCGTACCCATTGCAACGGGATAATAGCGTGTTTTATAACTGTTGTTGCGCCATGAGTTGGTTACGATGCTTCCCATTACGGAGGCGGTCAGGCCATCGATGATATTGTAGCTGAGTTTTGTACTGCCCGTAAAATATTGCCAGTCGGCCGACCAGTCCTGTTCCTTGATCATTGCAACAGGATTGTAATAGGTCAATTGCGCGGCGTTGAGGTAATAGCCGCCCGCATAGGTATTCGACGGATCGTAAACCGGTTCGGTCGGGTTGCGCTGAAACGCCTGATGTAAAACATTCGTATCGGTATAGCGCTTGCGCGTATTGGAGAATGTCGCATTGTATTGTATCTGGATCTTGTCCTTGAGCGCCTTCTGGTTGACCGAAATACTTGTCCGCAAGACATTGTTGTGATTGCGGTCAACCAACCCCTGAGAATCCTTGTAGTTGATGGCGGCGCGATAATTGAGTTTATCGGTTCCCGACGAGAACGACAGGCTGTAATACTGATCGATCGGCGTCCGCGTCACTTCGTCGAACCAATCCGTCGAAGCTCCTTTATCGTAATTCTTGATCTCTTCGGGCGTATATTTCAACGGCAGTGCTGCCCGGAATTCGTCGGCAGAAAGGACCTCAAGTTCTTTGGCGACGCTTTGAGTGGATACATAGGTCGAAAATTCGACTTTGGTAAATCCTGCACGCTGTTTCTTTGTCGTGATGATGATCACGCCGTTAGTGCCGCGCGTACCGTAAATCGCCGCTGCCGAACCGTCCTTGAGGACGCTGATCGATTCGATCTCTTCGAGGATGACATTGTTCAAATCGACACCGACAATACCATCCACAACGACCAGCGGAGACAATCCGCCCGACAACGACGTGACCCCGCGCAATTGGAGTTGCACCTCCCCATTCACATCTCCGCCGCTGGGACGTACGAGCGACAAACCTGCGACCTGGCCCTGCAACATTTCAAGCGGACTGATTACATTCGGTTTCGAATGCTCATCGACTTTGACCTGCGTAATGGCACTCGTGATCTGTTCTTTGTGCTGGACGCCGTATCCGACGACAACGACCGATTCCAGATCTTCCGAATTTTCAGTCAATGTCACCGCAATATAAGTTCTTCCGGCCACGGGAATCTCTTGACTGTCGAATCCCAGAAAACTGTACTTGAGAACAGCGTTCGCATCGACCGTTAAAGCATACTCTCCATCTTTATTGGTCGTAGTTCCGGTTCTTGTCTTTTCGTCATAGACGTTGGCTCCAACTATGGGTGTACCCGACTGGTCGGATACGATACCTGTCAATCGAAGTTGATTATCTCCGGATTGCGCTGCAATCGCCTGCAGGCCGGGCCCCAACCAAAAGCAAAATACGATAAAGACGATCCGGACAAAAACATTTGTCGAAGTTTTCATTTGCATAATTTTTTAGGTTATTTGTTTCAGTGGCAATCATACAGGGGGTGGTAGGTCAAGCATTGTCTTTTCTCATAGGCATTTCGATTCGGTTTCACATGTTTATTTTATCATTCCGCCCAACGATTTGTATTTTTCGTAGCGCAGATCGTATATTCGAGTCCGGTTTTTGTCAGGGAGATAGGTTCGATCGAATCCCGCACTCATTGCCTGCATTGCCGTTTCGACACTCTCATAAAGTTCGGCGGCAACGGCGGCATACATTGTTGCTCCGAGGGCACAGGTTTCCGGTGACCGGCATACGCGAATCGGCATATCCAACACATCGGCGAGCATCTGCATCACAAAGGGCGATTTTCGGGAGATCCCGCCCAACGCAATCCCTGCATCGAGCGGCACACCATAATTCCGGAAGCGTTCGACAATCGCTTTTGTCCCGAAACAGGTCGCTTCGACAAGCGCCCGATAGATTCTCGGGGCGTCGCTTCCAAGATTCAGACCATATAAAGCCCCCCTGCACAACGGGTCTGAATCGGGAGAGCGACGTCCGTTGAACCAATCGATGGCCAATTCACAGGATTCGTCGGGCTGGATCCTTGCCGCCTCGCGATTCAAGGCATCCAACACCCCATTGCAAAGACGGCTTTGCTCCTCTTGAGAGAGTCCGGATCCGTCGGCCGCGATCGGCCACACCAACAGCTGCCGGAACCAATTGTAAATATCGCCGAAAGCGGCTTGCCCTGCCTCCATTCCGATCATACCGGGCACGATCGAATCGGCGACCGATCCGCAAATGCCGGGAACCGTTTCGCGGGAGGAGTATTCCGTTTCGGGAACAACAATCATATCGCAGGTCGAAGTGCCCACCACCATACACAACGTATGCGGTTCGATACAGGCTCCGACAGCACCCGTATGGGCATCGATGGAGCCGACGCCGACGACCGTCGTTTCGGGAAGGCCGAGCCGCCCGGCCCACTCTTTCGATATTGCGCCGGCAGCGGTTCCCGCCGCAGGGCATCTTCCGGACAGCTGTGAGGCAATCCGGGCCATGCGGTTATCAAGCGCCGCGAAAAACTCTGCAGGCGGGAATCCGTTCCACTCCGGAGCATACAGGCCTTTGTGCCCTGCGGCGCAGACACTGCGTTTGAGTTGCGAGAGGTGTGTTCCGCCAGTCAACAGATAGGGGATCCAGTCACAATGTTCGACCCACGAGCAACAGGCGTCGCCTACACGGGAATTGTGCCGCAGCATATAAAGCAGTTTGGCCCAAAACCACTCAGGAGAGCAGCTCCCGCCAACATGGCTCAAATAAGGCGTACCGGCAGCAAGTCGGTTGATCTCGTCGGCTTCGGCTACGGCACGATGATCTTTCCAGAGGAAAAACATCGCATCGGGATCGTCGGCGAACTCCGGATGCAAAGCCAACGGCACACCGCAAACATCAACCGGAGCGGGTGTCGATCCCGTCGTATCGATCCCGATGGCACAAATTCGGTCCGCCTTTTCTCCCAATTGGGCCACACAGTCCCGGACGGTTGCTTCCAACCCCTCGACATAATCGCTCGGATGCTGACGGAATAGATTTGTTGCCGGATCGCAATACGCCCCCTGCGCCCAACGGGAATAGGCATGCACCGACGATGCGAGAAGGCGACCGTCAAGGGTATCGACAACGACCGAACGAACCGAATCGGTTCCGAAATCGATTCCTATTACATAATTCTCCATATCAACGTTTTTCCTTGTCGAACAATTTTTTGCCGTAGCGGTCATAGAGCGACTGGAATGCCTCCGCAGCCGCACCGTTCCCCCAATCATAAATCGTAAATTCGCCCATGCCTTCGCCCTGGGGACCGGTCACTCCGCCATGGCCGTAATTCTCCATCGTAAAGCCGTAATCGCACGGTCCGAAGAAGGGCCATGCCTTCTCCCACTGAATCTTTGCTCGCGGATTCTCCGGACAATACATCATCTGGAACGAAGCGTTCAGCGCGGCCAACCCCCGTTCACGGTATTCGGAACTCCGCATACACCGGGCGTAATCGAGGATCAGCGGTGCGAAGAGACTCTGTCTGGCATCGTTCCATTCGGCATCGGCATTCATCACACCGAATCCGCCGACCGCATCGACATAGATATAGGGCGGTTGCCACGATGCCTGCGTCATCAGCAGCTCGTCAAGCGTCCGCTGCCCCCATTCGAGATAATGCCGTTCATGCGTACGTTCGTAGGCGGCAAGCAATGCTCCGGCAGTCCAGAACATCGACAGATTGCACTGTTTGTACATTCCGTTCCGTTCGATTTTTTTGCCCACCCACTTGTCGGTACCCAGACGGCAGCACGACCAGTAGGTTTCGAAATCCTCCCAACGGCCTTCGGGTACGATCTGACCGATCACGGCCTGCACGGCCCGCAACGCCGAGCGCTCATAACGTCCCTCTCCGGTAAGGTCCGCCAGCCGCAGCAGAAACCACGCCGACAGCGAGGTCTCCGGTGACACGGTAAGGATCTCATAAGGCTGCAATGTCTGAGTGTCGATCCAAGCAGGGAAAAAACCGGCATCGGTTTGGATTTTCATCAGGGCTTCGGCGTATTCCACAGCATAATCAAGCAACCGTTCGTCCCGTTCGAGATCGGCATACCATGTCAGCATCTGCAATGCCGTCCAACTCATATCGAGAATATGAAAGGGTGCCTCTTCCGCATCACATGTAAAGGGATTGCGGTTTGAATTCCCCCAAAAAAGATCGTTCCAACCCTTGGAGCGGTTGACGCTTCGGCCTCCCGCTTCAATCCGTTCCATCGGCGTGCCCACAAGGCCGTAAAAGAATCCGTCCCTGCGAGGAAACGAGAGCGCCAACTCCTTGGTCATGCGTGCTTTTTCGAGCAACGCATCATCGTTGCATCTGCGCGCATACCGGTAAAGCCCCGATGCCGAACGCAGGGAGCTGAACCATGCCTGATTCCAGATGGAACGGAATTCGCGTTCGTTGACGATTCCGGGATATCCGGGACTCTGCGTCACATTGACAATGAATACAGGTGCACCCACTCGCCGGCCGGCGATTTCAAACTCCTGCCAGACGGAATCGCCCCAACGGTCGAAAGCCCATCCGTAGGCATATTCGCAATAGCGGGTAAAACGGTCGGCATTGAACGGAATCTCCTCGAACGCACGATGTCCCCAGCGTTTCCAAAAGAATGACAATACCGGTCGGAACGGATTGCGCAGCGTCGTCTCATCGTCATAGACCTTCAGATAGAATCCGAACCGCATCGTACCGGGAGCATGAATCGCACCGGAGACTTTGCGGAACAACACATGTCCCTCAACCTCCGTTCGGCTTATCCCCAACGATACCCGATTGTGCGGGACATCCAGATCCATATACCAATGCAAATCCGGATCTTCGGGAATCAGATCAACATCCGGGATCAGTATCAGCGTTGTTTTTTCATCCTGCCAGATGATGGCCGGAGTCCGGAAGCAATGCCGATCGATCACATTCCCCTCTTCGGGTGTCAGATGGTTGGCCCATGTGAATTTCGCTGCAATCGCAGGTTCGAGACACACCGACCAATCATCCTGCGGCGTCTCCCTGTCGAGATCGAAACGCAATGCGACATGCAGCGTATGGGCATCGAGCCGCTGCACCTCGCACACGGCCTCCTTCCCTCCAAGCGAATCGTATTCGATGCTGCCGACGGCTTTCATGAATCGTTCGGGGAGATTGTGCAGCGGGATTCCCTCGACCGAAGAGATGAGCCCGCATACATACAGGAAGAGGAAAAATGTTTTTTTCATGCTGAGCTTTTTTATTTCTCAAAAACAATGAGATCACAACCGCAGCCGCCCGTCTCACGGGATGGCGCCGGAGCCGTTATCTCGAATGTCAGGCGATTTTCGCCACAGCGCAGTACACCGTTTTCGAATACGAATTTTACAACCTGAAAATCAGAAGCATACAAATCTACTTCCTGCGTCAGCAATACACCGTTAAGCCGGATATTGACACGGCCGAACTCCGGTGCTTTTACCAATCGGACCGTTACCGGTCCGGAGCACTCCCAATCGGAATGGAACGTCGTCTCCATCACGGTTCCCGACGGAGCATTCGTCCAATAGAGCGATACCTCGCCGCTCAACTGATCGGTATGCAACGGATTGTATTCAACATGTCCGGCAGGCGTCCCCTCGACATTCATTGCTTCGGCCGCAACCGACAGGCGCGTTTTGTCCGGAATGATGTCGCTCCGGCATTTCGTCACGGTACGCACAACGGCATCCGGATCGGACGCCGGATCAGCAGTTCCGCCGGGCCGCAAATACCAGAATGTAGCAGGGGCATAGTTGATATGGCCATGCGCCCAATGCCAGAGTTCCATGTCGAAATCGAGACTTTTCCGGAACGGAATGGCATCCAGCACCCGCCAACGGCTGTTGACCGAAAAGGTCGGAGCGAAATTTCCATCTCCGCAGGGTTGCGCGATGAAGGGATGGCCGGTAAATCTTTCGGGGCGGCACCAAGCATAGCCATAATAATCTTCCGTCCCCGTACCGATATGCGAAGGAAACGGTTCCCCATCCACAAAGATCTTTTCGTCGCCTTCACCCCACCAATGATAAGTCGTATTGAACAGAGAGATTTCATCCCCCACATACACGCCCTGCCCGGTAAGATGCACGAATGACAGATCCCTCAACCCCCGGCCTTGGCCATCCATCGTTTTCGACGAACCGGTGTCGATTCCGGCGTATTCGTGCCATGCCGCACCGAAATGCATCGAACGTTCGTTCCAATGCCAGGGGGCATATTCCACCGCCGCATCGGTTATCTGTACGGATTGCGTGCCATAATTTTCCAACGTAATGACACACTCTTTTTCAAAGGGCATGACCCAATAGGCCTCCATCAGTCCCGAATCATCTACCGAGGTGTACCAAGTGGAGGTCGTCAGCGAACGATCTCCGATTCCGAAGAAAGCACCCACAGGAATCCATACGGTCTGTTCGCCGTCGAAACGGATCTGCAAAACGACCGAACGCAAAGCCTGCTCCCGATCTTCCGCTGCAAGATGCATACGGATGCGCCGCACGGCATTGCCGCCCGACAGCGATACGGTATGTTTTTTGCCCGGAGCCAGCACGGCATCCATCCCGCAACGTTCGAATCGTCCGGCATCCATGCACGCCTTCCCGTCGGACAACAGCCGCTGCGTGCGGGCAATGAGTGCCGCATGCTGCTGCAATTGCTCCATCCGGAACGAACGGACCTTCGTCGAAGGTGCATACGTCCGATAATTGATATTGTAATAGACGCACTCGCTGCGAGACTCCTTTGCTCCGAAATCGTCTTCATACACATGTTCGCTTTCGTAAGTGACCTTGCAGCGTTCGGCATAAGGGATCGGAAAATAGAGGTTGTGTCCGCGCTGTTCATAAGGCGTCAACTCCGACACCGATGCACAGAGGGGTGCACCGGCAAGTTTACCGCCGCTCAAAATATCAAAAGCAGCGCCTTCGACGATCGGTTCGGACATGTCATCGACATAGATCCGTAATGTTCCGCGCCCGCAGTTTTCACCGGCAAACGTCATCCAGAAACGGACGACGGCTCCGGGACCTGCAGCATCCATCATCACATACTCCGTCCGTCCGCGATCGCGCTCCACGCGCAGGAACATCGATCGGTCCCAATTGGCGAACCATCCGGCCGAATCACGGGCAATCGAAGCACGATCGTAACTGCTGAACTGACGGCACTCGAATGTCGGTGCAGGGAAAAGAGCGATCTGCGTGCGATCGGTCATCTCCCGCAGCAGCGACGCAAGCGATACCTCCGGTTCCGCATGCCCCGCATACGGCAACCCGATCAATAATCCTATCAGGATGACAAACACCCGTTTCATAATCGGAATCTTATAAGTTGTTATTCAAAGAATTGGCCGTCCGGCGCTCCGAGACCAGACCATAGCATACGATCACGGCAAACGCCAATGCCGGAACACCGTAGGCCAATTCGATGCTGCCCGACTGATCGGAAACGATACCTTGGATCTGTGTCAGCAATGCAGCGCCAGCAATAGCCATGACCATTCCGGCACCTCCGATTTTCGTATCGTCACCCAATCCGGCAATACCCTGACCATAGATCGTGGGGAACATCAAAGACATGCAGCCCGAGATACCCATCAGGCAATAGACACCGGTTCTTCCGTCAAGGAACATCGTACCCAAACAACAGCAGACGGCCAACACCGCCAAAACAATCAAGATCCTCAACGGACGGAAAAAACGCATCAGATAGGTGCAAACGAAGCGGCCGACGACAAAGAGGACGAGCGACAGGATGTAGTACGTTGCGCCGGCCTGCTCCGGTGTACGGGGCAGCAAGGCATCGAGACCCACACTTTCGCACAGCGAATAGAATCCTGCGGCGACAGGTTCGACGTGGCGCAAAGCCGTAATGACCTCCGATGCCGAAGCGCCTTCGCCCAACGATGCAATGACGCTATCGAAATGAAGTTGCTGCATCGCATAACGGATTACGAACGACCACACGGCGATCTGCGCTCCTACATAAAAGAATTGCGCCACGACGCCCCAAACGTAATTCTTATTCCGGAGCAATCTCCGGAAGGTGCCGACGAAATCGATCGATCCGCCCTCCCTGAGATCGGGCATTCGGGTAAAGCGGATGGCAAACAAGATGACGAGCATCACACAACCCAAAGCCATATAGGTCATCGTCACGGCATTCAATTCGGCCCCTTGAATACGGACAAGCTCTTCAGCGGGCAATGCCGCACGTTCCGAAGCCAGCATCGTATTGAGTTGCGAAAGGATGAAAACCTGTGAAACAATGACGCCGGTTATGGCCCCGAAAGGATTGAACGACTGGGCAAAATTCAGCCGGCGCGTAGCGGTTTCTTCGGGACCGATAGCACAAACGTAGGAATTTGCCGACGTCTCAAGGATGGAAAGTCCGGCAAAGAGTACGAAAATCGCCAATAGAAAAGTAGCGAAACCGACTTCGGTACTCCAAGCCGAAACATGCATGGCCGGATAAAACAGGAAAGTTCCGAGAGCATAGAGACTGAGGCCCAGCAGAACACCGGCTTTATATGAATACCGTTTGATAAACAGCGCACCGGGGATGGCGAAACAACCATACCCCAACAGATAACATACCACCTGTATCCATGCGGTTTTCGAATCCGAGAGGCTCATGATCCGTTTGAAAGCGGCAAGCATCGTATCGGTCAGATTATTGGGAACTGCCCACGCGAAGAAGAGGATCGTCAACAGGACGAACGGCCATGCTATTCCTTTGGGTATGATCGGTTGCTTTTCCATTGTTTCGATTTTGATTAAAAGATCATCGGAATCACTGACGGAAGCGTTTCGTTATCTGTTCCAACTCCACACCGAACAACTCCCGCACAATCGTATCGATCGAAGCCTCTTCTCCTTGGAAATGGATCGTTGTCTGACGATGCGTAAGCGACTCTCCGGGAGCAAGAGCAGCTCCGGGTGACGAGGTTTCGACCTCATAGAAAGGCCCCATTATGGTGCCGTTCTCCGTAGGACCGTCGTTATAGGAGTTGATCACATCGCCGGAGAAAGGATCCTCCTGATCCCCCCATTGTCCGTTGACATAATCGCCGCCTTCGACCGGCACCGAATATTTGATGACAGTCAATACCCGCTTTTCAGAGTCGTAACTGCCACAGAGATCTCGTGCGCTGCCGGCAGGCAGGCCCAATTTGCTGCGATACATGCCGTCGATTTTGAAATAGACCATTCCGTTATCGACCAGCAGGCGGTCTGAAGGAATTTTGCCGAAATAGGTATCGTTGACGATCTTTCCGTCATAAGAAACGTCATACGGAATGAAAACCGTCGTCGAAGGCGTCGGGTTGAACATTCCCAGCAGCCAAATCGAAGGCATTCCCGTTTCCCGCGTCCATGCCGCAACACCCCGATTCGTAATAACGTTGACGGTAGTGTAGGCAACACAAGCCACCTCCGACGGAATTTTGCATGCCAGAATTTCGGTGATTTGTGTTTTATCAAGTAATGTAACGGACCTGTCAACACCGATGTCGAAACAATTGTCCGAAGCATTGACAAGAGAAAAATCCTTAGTAAAATGTACGCTTTTATCGTTTTGGGCGACGATTTCATACGAATCGGTATCGATTGCCGCCGGAACCTTCCAATTGGCATAGATCTGCTCGTCGCCCTTTTTGAAATAGAACGAGAAGGGGCCGCCTTCAGGACCGATCCAGAAACGTTCCTCACCACCCGTAGGGTTGAATTGGGGATTTATCTCACCGGAACGGATCAGTTCGTAATTGATCCATCCATAACTGTCTCCGTCATTACCGTCCGTCGTAGAGGTCATCACACGTCCCTGATAAGAGGGGATGAGCATGATTTTCGCTGTTCCGTCAGTGCTGCTCAGTTCCACGACATCGATTCCCTGTTCGGAAAAAAATGCCAGATCGTATCCGTACGTTCCCATTGTATAAGTTTTATCGGCACCGCCGCACGACATCAGCGATGCGGCCGATGCAAGTATGAAAAATTTGAATTTGTCAGACATAACCGTGATTTTTTCGTTGTTTTGGATGCAGCCGCCCGCCATAATCAAACTTGTAGTTTCCGGCGGATCCGTCTTCTCAAAAACCGTAGTCATCTACCTGTAAATCGGTCCGTATGTCGCACAAGCCCGATAGTCGGCACCTTCGGGATCCATTCCGAATGCCGCCCAGGCCGAAGGTCGAAAAATCCGTTTTGTATCGACATTGTGCATACATACCGGAATACGGAGCATCGATGCCAGCGTCATCAGATCGGCTCCGATGTGTCCATAACCGATTGCCCCGTGATTCGCGCCCCAATTGTTCATCACCGAATACACGTCACTGAAAGTACCGTTTCCGGTCAAACGCGGAGCAAAGAAGGTCGTAGGCCATGTCCGGTCGGTTCGTTTGTTGATAATGTCGAAAACCTCCGGATCGACATCGACCACCCAACCTTCGGCAATCTGCAATACAGGTCCTTGTCCCTTTATCAGGTTCAGCCGACACATCGTTACGGGCATCTCCCCGCGCGAAAGGAACTGCGACGAGAAACCGCCGCCGCGCATATACTCACGACTTGCGGGATACCATGTCGTTGCAGCCAGACAGGCTTCGGCATCGGCATCCGTAATCTCCCAATGACGCTTCATCACGGGATTTCCCGCCGTATCCGACTGACGGCCCGTTGCGTCGAGTGCGCAGGATCCGGAATTGATCAGATGAATGATTCCGTTCGCGGCACGACCTTCCAGTTTGCGGCCTGTCACGCGTTCGACAGCTTCGGGGCTCCAATAGGTCCGGACATCGGCAAAGATCTGGGCACGGTTGGTCAACAGGTGCATCATCAGCATGGAGATACCGTTCAGTGTATCGTTCTCCGTCGCAAAGGTGATCGGTTCGCGGATTCCGTTCCAATCGAACGACGTATTGAGTATCGCCTCAGGGAAATCTCCGTCGGGACGGAAGTCCGTCCACTGCCGTTGTCCCTGGAACCCGCCCGCAATGGCATTGTGACCCATTGCTTCTTCTGCAAATCCTATTGTTTCGAGTTTTGGATTTCCCCGCATGAGATCACGGAAAATCATCGTCATTTTGACGACATACTCCCATATTTCATCCTTTTTCTGGCGTGAATACCGCAGATGCGGAGGATTGCAATCAACACCTTCGTTGGATATGCAAAAACGTTTTACCCATTGCATCGCAGAAAAGAACTCCTCTTCATCATAAATACCGAGTTCAATACGACGTTCGATCTCCGAACAATCGACATACTCATTCCGCATACCCAGATATTCCTGAAAGAAATCGGGATCGGGAGTCGAACCGGCGATTCCCATCGATACGGACCCGATCGACAAATAAGATTTCCCGCGCATTTGCATGACGGCCACCGCCGCACGCCCGAAACGCAACAATTTTTCCTGTACATCTTCCGGAATCGATGTATCCGTAAGATCCTGTACATCGCGACCATAAATACCGAAAGAGGGAAGTCCTTTCTGATTATGGCCGGCCAAAGCCGAAGCGAGATAAACGGCACCCGGACGCTCCGTACCGTTGAAACCCCAAATCGCCTTCGGCATGAGCGGATCCATGTCGATCGTCTCACTACCGTAACACCAACAAGGTGTAACCGACAAAACAGCGCCCACGTTGTTGTCCCGAAACTTTTCAGCCGCAGCTGCAGCTTCCGCGACACCCCCGATTGTCGTATCGGCAATGACACACTCTACGGGGGCGCCGTCAGAATAATAGAGGCGGGATGAAAAGAGTTCGGATACACGCCGAGCCATTCCCATTGTCATCTCTTCAAGAGATTCGCGTATTCCACCACGACGTCCATCGATAATAGGCCGTATTCCGATCTTGGGATGACGACCTGAACAATTCAGGTTCTTCATACATTATTGGCTGTTATTGATACAATTTTTTTGCTATATCGTTTAAGTAAAATATCAAAAAAATTATGGTAATGATGATTGCCGAACAATCAGAGAGCCTACAATACGGACACCTTGTACAGAGGCATTCTTATTGACAATCATATCTATCAAAATCTCCACGGCCTTTACGGAGAGATGTCTGACCGGCTGGCTTACATAGGAAACAGGTACGGAAAAGAGATCGAAAGCATCTCCGCCGTCGAATCCGACCAGTCCCAATTGTTTCGGAATCTCTATATTATGGTCATTGATATAATGCAGACAGGATATCGTGATTGTTACTGTTGGTAAGAAGAGGGCATCCACACCGTCATCCATCGCCTTTCGCATGGCTTTATCAAAAGCCTTGTCAAAGTTTTTCTGTTTGATGACCAATACATTGGCCGCCATTCCGGCTTCAGCGACAGCTTCCTTGTACCCGCGAATACGGTCCTGCATATGGTTCAGTTTCACATCATAGGCAATTATTCCTACCTTTTTGTACCCTGAATCAATCAAATGACGTGTTGCTTTGTATGCCGCATTGAAATTATCAAGAACGACATAACTGACATTGATATCATTGAAATTGCGATCAAGCAGGACGAGCGGTATTTTATTTTTGCAGAGTTCCTGTATCGTATCTTCGGAATGTTCACAGGGAACGACGATCAGACCGTCCACTCCTCTGTTTATAAGCCCCGAAATCAATGTTTTCATCTTTTCAGCACTTTCATCCGAACTGCCGAAAAAGACGGTGCGGCCCAATTTGTCGGCAGCATCTTCAATATCTCTTGCAATTTGAGCAAAGAAAGGATTGGAAATATCGGAAACGACGACACCTAATGTTCCGGTTGTTCCACTGCGCAAACCCCGAGCTGCAAGATTGGGCCGGTAATTCATCTCCTTTGCGATTTGCAAGATATGGCGTGCCGTCTCTTCTCCAATACGATGCTCCTGTCCTTTACCATTCAAGACAAACGACACCAAAGCCGTTGATACACCGGCTTTTGCAGCAATGTCTTTCAATGAGACCTTTTTTAAGGTTATCATCTCTGTTTTCATAAAGGAAGCGTTTGCATGGAGGTAACGACACAAAGGTAACAAAATAATTTCATAATCCAATAAATTTTGCAAAAACGTTTTAGTTTTTTTATAAAAAATTCTCACAAACTCTCTTACGGACTTCATATATACCTATATATGAAATAGTTAAATAAGAAAACAAGAAAAGTATTTTTCTATTGATGAATGAGAAAAAACAATATGTCCATATTGTCTGAACAAAAACTGAATAGGCAAATTCTACTTTTTTATCCAGCCTATTCAACAGATGTAATTATTGCATCGAAAACGGGTTTATTGAATTTTTTTTCAATCGGGCACCAATAAAAACGGGGAAGAATACGCGTATTCTTCCCCGTTTTAGTGTACAACGGATATTCGATTCCGTCAGTCGGTCTTTACGGGATGGCCGTCGTGCATCAATGTCATTTCATCGAGCAGATAACCTGCTCCGGCATATTTGTCGATGATGAACAACACATAACGTATATCCACCGAAATGGTTCGCTGCAATGCCGGTTCGAAAGCCACATCTCCCGACATCGCCTCCCAATTTCCGTCGAAAGCCAGCCCCAACAACTCTCCGCGTCCATTCATGATCGGGGATCCCGAATTGCCGCCCGTAATATCGAGGTTGGCAAGAAACGCTACGGGAAGTTCACCCTTTTCATTGGCGTAAAGTCCGAAATCTCCGGCCTCGTACAGCTCCTTGAGCTTTTCGGGCACCGTAAACTCAACGGGATTGTTCGGATCCTCTTTCTCCATGACTCCCTTCAGCGTCGTATAGTAATGATACGTTACGCCGTCCGCCGGATCATAAGGCAATACCTGTCCATATGTCAGGCGGATCGTAAAGTTCGCATCCGACGCCCATGCCTTGTCCGGCTGCTGCAACATCAACCCTTTGACATACAATCGATGGCCGTCATTGTATTTTATCGCCGCATCCGCCTGTTCGGCTGCCAGCTCCTTCATTTTACCGACGACCGATTCCGCAAGCCGTACGGCCGGATCCGCTTCGAAATCCTCAACCGAAAAATCAGCTATAAAATCCAATGCACGCTTTTCATCCGCAAATACCGACTCTCCATAAAGGTAATCGACGGCTTCCCCGACAGAGCCGAAACGACTCTTTGCCTCTGCAAAGACATCCGGAAGCATCTCCACATTCTCCAGGACAAGTTCGAACATGCGGCGCGCCACACGCCGGTCGGTCGGCGCATTGTAATCCTTGTAGAAATCCTGCAAATGTTTTTTGAGACCCGCCTTGTTGGTCAGTTTCTTTCCCTTTTTATCGAGCGAAGCCATCACATAACGGGCCGGAGTCATGATCTCCACCGAACGCAACAGTGCTTCATTCAGATAAAACTGTGCGGCATAGACCGCATTGCTCCCGGCAATGGCATCACGGATCATTCCCAACGCCTCATCATAACACTCCGCATCGATACTGTTCGCATCGGCCCACGCCTGGAACGACCGTTCCTGTTCCTCCTTTTTACTCTTCACATCGAGTCGTTCGATGCCGCGCGACATTCCGATTGCATTTTTCCAATAGTTCGACGACTGGGCATATTTCGACGCATACTGAATGCGCACCTTGTCACTGGCAGACATATCTTCGGCCAGAATTTTCTGACGTTCGCCGCGAATGAAGATTCGCAGCGGATTGGTAATCCCCAACAACCGATCGATTTCATACGACGTCATATAACGCTCCGTAGAGCCTGGGAAACCCATGATCATGGCGAAATCGCCCTCCTGATAACCGTCGAGTGAAATTTTCAGATACTCTTCGGCATGATAAGGCACATTTTCGGGCGAATAGTCCGCCGGGCGGTTATCCTTGCCGGCGTAGATACGGAAAACTGAGAAATCACCCGTATGGCGCGGCCACATCCAATTGTCGGTATCGCCGCCGAATTTGCCGATCGAGTTGGGAGGAGTACCCACCAGACGAATATCCCTGTAAACCTCCATGACAAAGGCGAAATATTGGTTTCCGCCGAAGAAGGACTCTACAAGTACGGTATGATCGGGATACTCCTTGCGGAGCCGCTCTTCGACCTTGCCGACAAGTTCATCGATCCTATTCGCCCGTTCCTCACCCATTGCCGTCGAAGGAACGGCGCCCAACACTTCGGAGGTGACATCCTTGATATGACGGATGAAACGCACTTTCAACCCCGGTGCTGGCAACTCTTCGGCGCGGGACTGAGCCCAGAAGCCGTTGCTCAGGAAATCCCGTTCGACCGACGACAACGACTGGATTGCGCCGTAACCGCAATGGTGATTGGTCAGCAACAAACCTTCGGGGGAGACCACCTCTCCCGTACAACCGCCGCCGAAGATCACAACGGCGTCCTTGAGGGACGATTTATCGGCCGAATAGATCTCTTCGGCGGACAATTTGCAGCCTTTAGCCAGCATATCGACGATATTCATCTTCTGGAGGTAAGGCAACAGCCACATTCCCTCATCCGCGGAGGCGGTAAAGGAACCGATCGCGACGGCAAGCAGCAACCATACTTTTTTCATAACCATTCAAAAAATTTTATTTTAACCTACTGACATACAATCGCAAACTCCTGATATCCGTATTTTTTTTACTTTTATTTTCCAAAACAAAAAACAATACGACAAGTAAAAACAAACAGCTGCACTCTTCGCTCTCTTTCAGATACCGAAGAAAACGTCCGCTATCCGTGAACCTCAATCATCCGCAGAATGGAACGCTCCGCAGCACGACGCACCTCCTCGTCGATCGTCACTTCAGGACTCTCCCGCTCCAGACAATCGACAATACGCTCCAGCGTCGCCAATTTCATATCCTCACACTCATTGGGCATCCGGCCGTCAAGCGTCGGAGCGGCAATGAATGCCTTCTCCGGACAACGGCGTTCCAATTCACGGAAAATACCGGCTTCCGTTGCCACGATAAACTCCTTCGTCCCGCTCCGACCGCAATAATCCAGTATGCCGGCCGTCGAACCCGTATAGTCCGCCAAAGCAACCACTTCGCACGGACACTCCGGATGGGCAACCACCTGCGCCGAAGGATGTTCCGCTTTCAACTGAAGAATCCCCGACGACGAAAAACGTTCATGCACGGCACAGGCACCGTCCCAGATCACCATGTTGCTGCGGCCGCTCAGACGCTGCACATAACGTCCGAGATTCCGATCGGGTCCGAAGAGAATCGGAACATCGGCCGGAATAGACTCCACGATCTTCAGTGCATTCGATGAGGTGCAGCAGATATCCGTCTGCGCCTTGACTTCGACCGACGTATTGACATACGAAATCACCTTGTGGTCGGGATAAAGCGCACGGAAACGCCGGAAAGCATCGCCCTGGCAGCTTTCGGCAAGCGAACATCCTGCTTCGCGCACCGGAATGAGGACCTTGCGGTCAGGACACAGCACTTTGGCCGTTTCAGCCATGAAGTGGACTCCGGCAAAGAGGATGATGCGCGCATCGGTGCGCCTGGCCTCGATGGACAAAGCCAGTGAATCCCCCAGAAAGTCGGCAACGGCCTGTACTTCAGGACGCGTATAATAGTGTGCGAGAATAACGGCGTTCTTTTCCCGTTTGAGCTCTTCGATCCGTGCACGGAGTTTTTCGACCATACCTTCCCTCTTTTGTTGTTTATTTGATTTTAATTTTAAACACATTTAAATTTTAAAGGAACAAGAAGATAAATAAAGCCTGTCGATAAGTTTCGCAACTTTATTCGGGCCGGACTTATCATCATTTTATCATCTGCCATTTTCCCGACCCTGTCTTGTCCTATCGTATTTTACAGTTGATTATCACTATTTAAGACCTGCTTTCTTCTTTGTTTCAACAATTGTCAATAGTTTTTTTCAACACTTCAACAGCGATTTTTTCTCAACAATCGCCTCTTCTCCATCCCTCTTTTATTCGTGATAACTTTTGAAAACTATTTCTTGTTTTTTCGGTTTTTCCATACACACGGCGGGCGAATGGATTTTGCAACTTTTTCCCTTTGTATTTATCATTTTTTATCGTCCGTCTTCCGACATGTTGTCAACATGATTTTGTCATGTTTTCAACAATTTTTTCAGCTATGGAACGGTAGCAGGATTCAACCATCGGATCGGTGCCCGCAGCAGGGCGTCCCTCTTCCGATCCATCCATAACGGATTGGACGATAGGTATTTCTCCCAGGAAAGGAACATCGTTTTTCTCTGCGAAGGCACGGGCGCCGCCCCGTCCGAAGAGATAATACCGGTTTTCGGGCAGCTCTTTAGGGGTGAACCATGCCATGTTTTCAATGATTCCCACGACGGGAATTTCGATCTTCTCGGCGCGGAACATCTCCACACCGCGCCGCACGTCGGCTACGGCGACCTGCTGAGGTGTGGAAACGATGACGGCGCCCGTGATCTTCAACTCCGAGATGACGGCCAGATGAACGCCGCCCGTTCCCGGCGGAAGGTCGATGAGCAGAAAATCGAGACCTCCCCACTTCGTCTGATGGATCATCTGCCGCAAGGCGTTCGTCGCCATTGCGTCGCGCCAGATCAATGCATCGGAGGGCTTGATGAAGAAACCGATCGACATGAGTTTGATATCCATTGCGTCGGCCGGAAGAATGCAATCTTCGCCGTCGATGCGTTCGGCTTCGGGAAGATAATCCTCCACCCCGAACATTTTCGGCTGCGAAGGGCCGTAAATATCGGCATCGAGGATGCCGACCCGATAACCCATGTTGCGCAGGATAAGGGCCAGATTGGCTGTGACTGTCGATTTCCCCACACCGCCCTTGCCGGAAGCAACGGCAAGGATTTTACCGATTCCGCCCGTCTGCGTGCGGCGCCCGGCAGGTTGTTGCGCATGCGGTGCCGCCTCTTTGAAGAAGACCGTAATGCGTTCTTTGTCGAACGGCAGTTCCTTGGCGAGTATCTCTTGAATCTGATGTTTGATTTTCAGTGCGAAGGGATCGCGGGCTTTGTCGAAACGCAGCGTGACGGCGATTTTCCCCTCCTGGAGATCCACGCGCTCCACGATACCGCTTTCGAGGATATTGCGTCCGCTTTCGGGATGAACGATCGTCGAAAGCAGCTTTTTGATTTTTTGCTCCATAAATCTGATTCGAGTATGATCCAACAAATATAACGATATTTTGTCAGATCGCAGTATAGTCGTAAAAAATCCTTATCTTTGTAGGGAACAGCGTGCGGCCCGCGACCCGTCGTGAGGAAACGTCCGGATATTGCCGAAGAGCTGTTCGAAACGGAACAAAGAAGAGCCGTAAGCGGCGAAGCGGCACGGGAAATCTCTGTCGGTGGTGCATTGGTGCCTGTTTTCAGGCGGGAATGCAGCGGCGGTGTCCGTATGCGGAAACAAGAATTAAACTGAATGAACAATGAATTTTTCCAAGACATTTCTGGCGGGATTGCTGGCGTTTATTGTCGGCAATGTATTGATTGCGATGATTTGGGGTCTCTTTGTGATGGGCCTTGTCGGGGCGATGTCGGTAACGGCGACCATTCCCGACAATGCGATTCTGAAGATCGACCTTTCGGAAAACATCGTCGAAGCGCCCTCCTGTGATCCTTTTGAGGGGGTTGATTTCAGGACGATGACCGTAACTCCGCATGTAACGCTTTTCAGTGCCCTGCGGGCTATCGACGCCGCCAAGGCGGATCCGCGTATCAAGGGTATCTATATCCGCCCCAACGGAATGGGTCTGACATCGCTGGCCGTACTTGAAGAGCTGCGGGCCGCAATCGACGAATTTCGTGCCGAGAGCGGGAAGTTCGTATTTGCCTACAACGAGGCGTATGATCAGGCGCGGTACTATCTTGCGTCAGTTGCCGACAAAGTTTACATACAGCCCGAAGGGATGCTCGATTGGCGGGGTTTGGCTTTCAATGTAATGTTTTTCAAGGGATTGATGGACAAGCTCGGTATCGAGGCCGAGGTGTTCCGTCCGACGGCCTGCAAATACAAAAGTGCTGTTGAACCCTATTTCCTGACCGAAATGTCCGATGCCAATCGGGAGCAGATGGAGGATCTTGTCCACTCGATGTGGTGTGTCGTGGCGGGCGACGTGGCCGAGTCGCGCGGCTTGACCATCGAACGGCTCGACGATTATGCCGACAACCTCTCGGTGCTTGAAGCGGACGATGCGGTGAAGTGGGGAATGATAGACGAAGTGCGTTACGAAGACCAGATGGAAGAGCTTTTTGCCGAGGCGGGCGTGGAGACAGGTTTTGGCGGGAAGTACAATTTCGTGACATTGGGCGCCTATGCGTCGCAGGTGGCACCGGATTTTGCCCGTTTGGGCTCGAATCGTGTGGCGATCCTCTATGCCGACGGTGACATTGTCGATGGCGAGGGGTATGATGCCGTCTATGGCAATACGCTCAGTGAGAAGATCCGCAATTTGCGCGGGGACGAAGGGGTAAAGGCTGTTGTTCTGCGGGTGAACTCTCCGGGAGGCAGTGCTTTGGCGTCGGATGTGATCTGGCGGGAGATCGAACTGCTCAAGGCGGAAAAACCGGTTATAGTCTCGATGGGATCCTATGCTGCCAGCGGGGGGTATTACATCTCGTGTCCGGCCGATGCGATTGTTGCGGATCGGCTTACGCTGACCGGTTCGATCGGGGTTTTCGGCATCTATTTCGATCTTGGGGATGCTGCGAAAAACAAGTTGGGCATTACCGTCGATGAGGTGAAGAGCAACCGTTCGGCCGACATGAGCGCTTTTCGCGGCCTTACGTCGCTGGAGCGGGCTGCTTTGACCAAGAGTGTGGATCGGGTTTATGAAACATTCACGGAGAATGTAGCTGCGGGGCGCAATCTTCCGATCGAGCGTGTTTTGGAGATTGCCGGCGGCCGTGTCTGGAGCGGCATCGATGCGGTGCGGATCGGACTTGCCGATGTCAATGGCGGGTTGAAGAGTGCCATAGCCGTAGCGGTGGACAAAGCCGGTCTGGGCGACAACTATTTCATCGAGGAGGTGCGGGAGATGCCGCAGGGGCTGGGTGCAATTTTGGCGGCGCTGAATGCAAGGGTGGAGGCGCATGTCGAACACTCGGCGTTGTACGATCTTTATGACGAATACCGCAGTGTGCGGAGCGCCCTGTCGCAGCGGGGTGTGGTGGCCTATTGTCCCTACGTTTTCTCGTTCGAGTAGTTTCCCGAACCCTGCGGAAGGAGTGAGCTGCCCGCTTCTTTTGGCATCATTCCCCTTCTTTTCGGTAAAAGGGGCGGAGCCGTGCGGGCGGGGAATCGTGAATGAACGCACTTGCCGTCGGTATAAGAGAACGGCTGCGTGAAAAGGAGAGAGAGCCTGTGCAGGCTCTCTTTTTTTGTATTGCGGAGTCCTGTTTTTTGCCGCTTGGCGGCCGGTTGTATTTGCGTGTACCGTTTTCGTGCGATTGCGGAAACTCCGGAGTCCGGCCGTTGCGGAGAATTCGCCGTTCACTCTCCGAGATTCTGAAAATCGATCGTTCCTGTGTAGCTGCCCGAAATGGTATGGGGTGCAAGAGGATTGTCGTCGGTAAAACGGTAATCGATCGTGTAGCGCTCCTCTTTTCGGGAGATGGTGACTTCCCCGCTGGCAAAGGGCGCGAAAGCCGTCAGTTCCGCTTGGCCGTTTTTCGCAGTCAGGCAGCGGTACCAGCTGCCGCTGAAGATCCGTTCTCCGGCTTCATCCTCCGACACGGCTCCTGCAACGATCGTTCCTGCCTGCAGATCCTCTGCGGCGAGAGCCGGTGCAGGTTTTTCGATGACCTTGTAAATCCCTTCGATTGCGCCTGTTTCCGCTGCTTGCGGTTCGACATTGAGCGTCCACATCATGTTCTCGACCGGCAGTACGGAGAGGTCGCTGTAAAATTGCAGAACGAGCTTTTTGGCCTCCGTTTCCATGTCGGCGTATGAGGAAAACAGCCCGGTGGCACGAAGTACGGCCGGTTGTACGTCTTCCGTAAGCGTGGAGTGTGGGGCGGAAGTGCCGTCGATGAAGCTTATCGGCCCTTCGTAGCGGGCGGCAAATGGTGTTCCGTCGCCCGTTTTCAACGAGAGATCGATCCGGTAAAGATCGTTTGTCCGGAGGATTTCAACGTGCCCTCCGACCGTATAGAGCGGATCGAGCGCATGGCCGTCGGTGTCGTGGCGGATGATACGGGTTGCCTCTGCGGAGTTGAATGTTCCGCAGCTCGGTGTGTCGGAGAGGTTGGCGGTGTAGGAGCCTGCGAGCTCCGCATCGGCAAAGGTAGTTGCCGGAATGTTCAGATCGAGAATGATCTCCGTTGTGGAGTAATCGGCGGAAGAGGGGTCGGCTCCGCTCATTTCCACCCGGATGTTGTCGAGCTTCCCTCCTGTTTGGAACCGGTCGCCGAGATAAAAGGCGGTGGCCTGTTCCAGATCGATCGGATCTGTCGCCGGAGTTTCTGCGCCCTTTTGTTCTGCGGTTATGCGGCAGACGGCGGCGTCCGGACCGGTCACGGTCACACTGCCGTTTCGGGGCCCGTTTGCAGGGTTGGGGGCTGCCGTGACGAAGATTTCTGCCGAGGAGGTTCCTTGATTTTCGGTGACGGTCAGCCATTCGGCGTCGGGGATAGCGGACCATTCGCAGTTTTCGGCCGTGATGAAGAGCCGTTGTGTCCCTCCCCCGGCATCGAAGTGCAGCGATGAAGGTTCGACCTTCAGCACCTGTTTCTCCGCCGGAGGATCCTTCCGAAAATCCGCTGCCGGCGGCTCCTCGGCGTGCCGGCAGGCCGTGCAAAACAATACTCCCGCAATAAGAAGCATTGCCGCGCAATGTCTCGACGATTGTCTCCCTGTCATGATCCGACTCTTTTTTGTCCAAAAATAAGAAAAAAAGTCCGAAATATGATTTTCTTGGACGGATTGTCGTTAGTGATCCGCTGCCAGCGTTGTAGCCGCCGTGCGGAGACAGAAGCGGAAGGCCCCGTTTCCGGCAGGAACGGGGCTTTCCGGCATGTCGTCGGAGGATCGATGCCCTGCTCTCCCTCCGGCGGGGTTCCATCGGCTGTTCCGGCGATGATTTTTTTGTGCATGTTTCTTCCCTTTCAGCTCTTTTCCGCCATGCGGGTGTCAAGGGTGTGCATTTCGGAAGGCCGGCCGATTCCGTGCGGCCGGAGAGCCGCTTCGGGGTGCCGGCGGTTTTCGATGCCGATGGTTTCAGGTTCGACGGCTCATTTTGCGAAGGGATCGGACGATGCGGTGTCTGCGGATGTAAAAACGGATCCGGCAGAACAACTGCCGGACCCGTTTTCATTTTGTCGGAAGCGGTCCGTTACCAGATGATGACGCGCTCCTCTTCGGGCATGAACATCGCACCGTCGGTAATCCCGAATGCGTCGTAGAAGGTCTGGAGATTGCGCAGTGTTGCATTGACGCGCCATTTGCCCAGCGAGTGGACATCGATCTTCGTGAGACGGGCGATCTCCTCGTCGCGGATATTCTGCGCCCACAGCTGTGCATAGGCGAGGTAGAAGCGCTGGTCGGGCGAAAAGCCGTCGATCGGCGCCGGCGTATCCTTTCCTTCCAATGTGTTGTGATAAGCCGTATAGGCCACGCGCAAACCGCCCTGATCGGCAATGTTCTCTCCGAGCGACAGGGCACCGTTCGCGAAGAGAGCCGGCTGCCCCTCTTTGGCCGGCAGCACCTCGATGGCATCGAACTGCTTGACCAGCACATCGGTTTTGGCCTTGAACGCTGCGGCGTCTTCGTCGGTCCACCAGTTGTTCATGTTTCCGTCCTTGTCGAAGTTGCGGCCCTGATCGTCGAAGCCGTGCGTCATCTCGTGCCCGATCACGACGCCGATGGCTCCGTAGTTGACGGCATCGTCGGCATCCGGATTGTAGAACGGCGGCTGGAGGATGGCGGCCGGGAAGCAGATCTCGTTGGTCGTGGGATTGTAGTAGGCGTTGACCGTCTGAGGCGACATCAGCCACTCCTCCTTGTCAACGGGTTTTCCGTATTTGCTCAGATTGTCCTTCGAGCTCCAGAGGCTGGCGGCCTTGATATTGTGCCAATAGTCCATTGCCGGGTCGATCGTGAGCGACGTATAATCCTTCCATTTGTCGGGATAGCCGATCTTCACACGAAACGAAGCGAGTTTTTCCTGAGCTTTGGCCTTGGTGGTATCCGACATCCAGTCGAGGGCGGCGATGTGTTCTCCGAGGGCTGTCTGCAGGTTCCCGACCAGTGCGAGCATGCGCTCCTTGTCCTCTTTGGGGAAGTATTTTGCAACGTACATTTCGCCGACAGCCTCTCCCAATACGGCGTTCGGAACGGTCATGGCGCGCTTCCAGCGAGGTTTCTGCTCCTGCTTTCCGGCCATCTGGCGCCCGAAGAAGTCGAACGACGCCGCATAGAAGTCATCGCTCAGATAGGATGCTGCGTTGGTCAGGTATTGTCCCGCCAGATAGTAGCGCAATGTCTCGATCGGGGTTGCGGCGACGAGTTTGCTCATACCTTCGAAGAACGAGGGTTGTCCGACGATGGCGCGATCGATGTTTTTTGCCCCCATTTTGTCCAGTTCGCCGAAGAGAAGTGCCCAGTCGATGGCGTCGCAGTTCTTCTTCAGCTCATCGATGGTCATGGGATTATATCCGCGTGCCACGTCGCGCAGTTCGACATTTGACCAGGAGATGCGGGCCAGTTCCGTCTCGAATGCTACGACATCGGCTGCGGCTTTGGCCGCCTGGGCCTCATCGACGCCGGCCAGCGTGTAGAGTTGGGTCAGCAGCGTTTCATATCCCTTTTTCAACGCGGCATTCGACTCTTCGAGATAGTAGTCGCGGTCGCCCATGCCCAGACCGGCCTGCTGGAGATAGAAGGCATTGGTGTTGCTGTCCATCAGGTCTGCCATGACGCCGAAGGTAAAGAGCGGATTCCCCGTATCGAGAATCAGTTCCGCAAGTTTTTTTGTCAGGGAGCTGCCCTTTTCGATCTGCATGATCCCTGCCAGATCGGCCTTGACGGGTGCAGCCCCTTCGTTGTTGAGACGTATGGAGTCGAGCCCCATTTTGTAGAGGTCGGAGATCTTCTGATCGACCGAGCCGGCGGCAGCCTGCATTTTGGTCATCTCCTGAAAGAGTTCGTTGATCCGTACCTCGTTGTTTTCGCGCAGGACGTCGAACGATCCGTAGCGCGAGAATTCGGGTTTCAGCGGATTTTTCGCCTGCCAGCCTCCTGTAGCGTATTGATAGAAATCTTCGTTCGGAGCGACGGACAGATCGAAATTCGAGGTGTCGATTGCGGGCACTTTGGCCGGCTTGTTGTTGCAACTCATCATGCAGGCTACTGTTGCAAAAAGAATGAATCGTTTCATTGTCAATTCGTTGGTTTCGGAAAGCAGGGAGGATTCTCCGTTTTCTATCCTCCGAGCCCTCTGTTGGGTAATAAGCACGAAGGAGTCTCCTCCCTGCGGGGGCAACTCCTTCGTGTGATGGTTCAGTTCCGTCCGGCTGGATTATTTGCGGATGGCTGCTACGCCCGGAAGTTCCTTGCCCTCCATGTATTCGAGCAGGGCGCCGCCGCCGGTCGATACATAGCTGACCTTGTTTGCCAGACCGAATTTGTTGATGCAGGCTACCGAGTCGCCGCCGCCGATGAGCGAGTATGCGCCTTTTTCGGTCGCCTCGGCGATTGCCTCGGCAACGGCTTTCGATCCCGTAGCGAATTTGTCGATTTCGAATACGCCGACGGGGCCGTTCCACAGAATGGTCTTGCAGCCGAGGATGTGTTCGCGGAAGAGCTTTTTGCCTTCGTCTGCAATATCGACCCCTTCCCAGTTGTCGGGGATGTTGTCGGCGGGAGCGACGGCCGTGTTGGCATCAGCGGAGAACGCGTCGGCAATCAGGGCATCGGGCGACATGACCAGCTTGATTCCCTTCTCCTTGGCCTTTTTGAGGATTTCGAGCGCTACGGGGAACATGTCGGGTTCGCAGATCGAGTTCCCGACCTTTCCGCCCTGTGCTGCGGCGAAGGTGTAGGTCATACCGCCGCCGATGATGATCGAATCGACCTTCTCCATGAGTTTTTCGATGATCGAGATCTTGGTCGAAACCTTCGAACCGCCGATGATGGCGCAGAAAGGACGCTGCGGATTCTGCATCACGCCGTCGATCGCCTTCAGCTCGTTCTCCATGACATAGCCGAACATCTTGTCGTTGGGGAAATATTCGGCGATCAGCGCCGTCGAGGCGTGTGCACGGTGTGCCGTGCCGAATGCGTCGTTGATGTAGCAGTCTGCATACGAAGCGAGCTTCTTGACGAACTCCTTCTGCGGGCCCTCTTTGAGCGCCTTCTTTGCCGCTTTCTTCTCTTCGTCGGTTGCATCTTCGGCCAGCCCGCGCGGTTTGCCCTCTTCCTCGGCATAGAAGCGGAGGTTTTCGAGCAGCATCACTTCGCCGGGCTTGAGGTTCTTGGCCATTTCGGCAGCCTTTTCGCCCATGCAGTCGCCGGCGAACAGCACTTTATGTCCCAGGCGTGCTTCGATGGCGCCGACGATGTGTTCGAGCGAGAATTTCATATCGTTGTTCTTCTTGGGGCGTCCCAGATGCGACATGAGAATTACCGCTCCCCCCTTTTCGAGTACTTTCTTGATAGTGGGGATCGCTGCACGGATACGGGTATCGTCCGTGACTTCGAACTTGTCGTTCAGAGGCACATTGAAATCCACGCGGATAATGGCGCGTTTCCCTTTGAAATCATAAGAATCGATTGCGAACATAATGATTTGGTTTTAATGTATTTAGTTTATGTACGACTTCGTCCTGCGCAATTGCTCCTGCAAATGTACGCATTTTTTTCATAAAAGTGCTTTTCTGCTGTTTGCAAAATAACAATGCCTCTCCTTTTTCTTCGGGACGGCACTCCCCGTATGCCGGCATACTGCGGAACGCGATTCGGGTCTTGTGCCTTATGCCGCTCTGTCCGCTTCGTCACCGGCGTCGCGAAAAGCAACTTTTCCGGAACATTCCCGTGTGCTCCGAATCTTTCTCTTCAAGTCCGTGCATCCCGCTGAAAAAGAAAAACGGCTCTTTTCTTAGGCTTTTTGGCGGGGATTTCCTATTTTTGTGACAAAATTTACAAAGTAAAAGGAAATGGCAAAAGAGTTTAAGCGCTATTTGGTAACATCGGCGCTTCCCTATGCCAACGGGCCGGTTCACATCGGCCATTTGGCGGGAGTGTATATTCCATCCGACATATATGCCCGTTACCTGCGGCTGCGGGGCCGGGACGTCATCTCGATTTGCGGAAGCGACGAGCACGGCGTTGCCATCACCATCAAGGCGCGCAAGGAGGGCGTTACGCCGCGAGAGATCATCGACCGGTATCACAACCTGATCAAAACGTCGTTCGAACGGTTGGGCATGTCGTTCGACATCTACTCGCGGACGTCGTCGCCGGTGCATGCCGAAACGGCGTCGGATTTTTTCCGCAAGCTCTATGCCGAGGGGAAATTCATCGAGAAAACCTCGATGCAGTACTACGATGAGGAGGCGCAGCAGTTCCTTGCCGACCGTTATATCGTCGGCACCTGCCCCCATTGCCATAATGAAAAGGCCTACGGCGACCAGTGCGAACAATGCGGATCGACCCTTTCGCCCGACGAACTGATCGACCCGCACAGCGCCCTGTCGGGGTCGCCGCTCGTGAAGCGCGAGACGAAACATTGGTATCTGCCGCTCGACGAGTATGAGTCGTTTCTGCGCGAATGGATTCTCGACGGCCACAAGGAGTGGCGTCCGAATGTCTACGGCCAGTGCAAGAGCTGGCTGGATCTGGGGCTCCAGCCGCGTGCCGTAAGCCGCGACCTGGATTGGGGAATCCCTGTTCCCGTCGAAGGCGCCGAAGGGAAGGTGCTCTATGTATGGTTCGACGCTCCGATCGGCTATATATCTGCAACAAAGGAACTTACTCCGGATTGGGAGCGTTACTGGAAAGACCCTGGGACGAAGATGGTTCATTTTATCGGCAAGGACAACATTGTTTTCCACTGCATCGTCTTTCCGTCGATGCTCAAGGCGCATGGCGATTACATCCTTCCGGAAAACGTCCCTGCCAACGAGTTCCTGAACCTTGAGGGGGAGAAGATCTCGACCTCCCGCAACTGGGCGGTCTGGCTGCACGAATATCTCGACGAGTTCCCCGGCAAGGAGGATGTCCTGCGTTATGTGTTGTGCGCAAATGCTCCCGAATCGAAAGACAACGATTTTACCTGGAAGGATTTTCAGGCACGTAACAACAATGAACTGGTTGCCGTGCTGGGCAATTTTGTCAATCGGGCGCTTGTCCTGACCCGAAAATACTACGACGGGGTCGTTCCCCCGTGCGGGGCGTTGACCGATTACGATCGGGTGACGATTGCCGAATTGCAGGGCGTGAAGGGATCGCTCGAACAGAATCTGGAGAATTACCGCTTCCGCGAAGCGTTGAAGGATGCGATGAACATGGCGCGCATCGGGAACAAGTATCTTGCCGACAGCGAGCCCTGGAAGGTCGTCAAAACGGATCCTGAGCGGGTGAAGACGATTCTGAACGTTGCGCTGCAGATTACGGCCAATCTGTCGATTGTCGTTGAGCCGTTCATGCCGTTCACGGCGAAAAAACTGCGCACGATGCTTCAGTCCGGACCTTTTGCCTGGGATCGTATCGGTGCGACGGATTTGCTTGCACCCGGACACCGGATCGGCCAGCCCGAACTGTTGTTCGAAAAGATCGAAGATGATGTCATCCAGGCGCAGCTTGACAAACTCGCAGCGACAAAGGCGGCGAACCAAGCAGAGGAGACATCGCATCATATTGAAAACCAGAAAGATGGGATATCGTTCGACGATTTTCAAAAGCTGGATATCCGTATCTCGACCATCCTTGAAGCCGAAAAGGTCGCCAAGACGAAGAAACTGCTGAAATTGACCGTCGATACCGGTATCGACAAACGGGTGATCGTATCGGGGATCGCGGAGTATTTCACTCCGGAGGAGCTGGTGGGGCAGCAGGTGCTTGTCCTTGTAAATCTCGCGCCGCGCGAATTGAAAGGCATCGAGTCGCGGGGGATGATTCTGATGGGAGAGGATGCGACCGGACGATATGTGTTGCTGAAGCCCGGCATGCCGGTCCATAACGGGGCGATTGTTGGATAATTTAATACGGAAAAAGATATGGAGAACTTTGATTGGGCATCCCTGCCGTTCAACTACCACAAAACGGATTACAATGTTCGTGTCGCCTGCAAGGACGGGAAATGGGGCGAGCCGGAGCTTACGCAGGATGAGTATATCTCGATTCATATGTCGGCCCCCTGCCTGCACTACGGGGTCGAATCCTTTGAGGGATTGAAGGCTTTTCGGGGCAAGGATGGCAAGATCCGGTTGTTCCGGCCCGACGAAAACGGCAGGCGTTTTGCCGCTTCGGCCCGTAAATTATGTATGGCCGAGTTGCCGGTCGAGACCTTCGTCGAGATGTGCCGTATGGTTGTCAAGGCGAACGAACGTTTCGTACCTCCGTATGGTACGGGTGCAACGTTGTATATTCGTCCGTATGAGATTGGCATGGGTGCCTTTTTGGGTGTCCATCCCGCGAAGGAGTTCCTCGTCGGTATTTTTGTTTCGCCGGTCGGCGCCTATTTCAAGGAGGGTATCAAGCCGATCCGTGTGGTTGTGAACCCCGATTTCGACCGCGCTGCTCCACGTGGAACAGGCGACGTAAAATGCGGCGGCAATTATGCGGCAAGCCTTGAGGCCGGTGAGGTCGCCAACGCAGAGGGCTTTGCGAATTCGATGTTTGTCGATGCGGTGCATCGGAAATACATCGAGGAGTGCGGAGCGGCCAATTTCTTCGGCATCAAGGATAATACCTATGTTACGCCGAAATCGACGTCGATTTTGCCCTCTATTACCAACAAGAGTCTTCGTCAATTGGCAAAGGATATGGGTATGAAGGTCGAGGAGCGTCCCGTTGCCGTCGATGAGCTCTCGACGTTCGAGGAGTGTGCTGCGTGCGGTACGGCTGCCGTGATCTCTCCGATCTCCTATATTTATGACAAGGAGACGGGTCGTGAATGGCATTTCGGCGAAGAGCCCGGCAAACGCTGCTTGGAGATGTATAACAAATTGCAGGATATTCAGTACGGCCGTTGCGAAGATCCCTATGGTTGGACGGTTGTCGTCGAATAAGCGGGGTGGCTGGTAAGGTTGTCCTGCCGGCGTGCTGTGTTGTATTGAGGTGGAGATGAGGCGATGCGCCTCATCTCCACCTTTTGTTCCACGTGGAACAAGCGATGTTTTGGCCGTTGCCGTGCGGTACGATGCCGTCGCGCGATCGGGCCGACAGGGGGCTAACGCCCGAATTTTACCAGCAGCACGTTGATGTCGGCAGGGGATACTCCCGGAATCCGCGATGCCTGTCCGATGGTTTTCGGGCGGATACGGATCAGTTTTTGCCGCGCTTCGATGGTCAGCGACTGCATCGACATGTAATCGAAGTCATCCGGAATGGCGATCTCTTCCAGCCGGTGCAACTTTTCGGCAATGTGTTTTTCCCGCTGGATGTACCCGTTGTATTTGATCTGAATCTCCGCCTCTTCTACGGCTTCGGGCGAAATCCCGTTTTTCTCGATGAAATTCTTCAGCTTCGGAAGTGCATCGGCAAGCCCCTCGACAGTAATTCCGTTGCGTAATACGAGATCATAAACTCTTTTCCCCTGACGCATGGGTTCGGAATCGACCGTTTTCAGGTAGTCGTCGATTTCGCCTGCATGGATGCTCGTGCGGCGGGCGAAAGATAGAAGCGATTCTACGAACGATTTTTTTTGCTCGAAAACGGCGAATTCCTTTGTCGTGATCAACCCGATTTCATGTCCGATCGGGGTCAGTCTCAGATCGGCATTGTCCTGCCTCAACAGAATCCGGTATTCGGCGCGGGAGGTGAACATGCGATACGGTTCATCGACCCCCTTTGTTACGAGGTCATCGATCAGCACCCCAATGTAGGCCTGGTCCCGTTGCAGAATGACCGGTTTTTTGCCTGTCCGTTTGTGGTGGGCATTGATTCCGGCCATCAATCCCTGGGCGGCAGCCTCTTCGTAGCCGGTCGTGCCGTTCACCTGTCCGGCGAAGTAAAGCCCCTCGACAAGTTTTGTTTCGAGCGTATGGTGCAGTTGCGTCGGAGGGAAGTAGTCGTATTCGATGGCATAACCCGGCCGATAGATGTGTACATTCTCCAAACCCCGGATCCGATGCAGGGCTTCGTACTGTACCTCCCAGGGCAGTGAGGAGGAAAAGCCGTTCAGGTAGTATTCGTTTGTGCTTTCTCCCTCAGGTTCAAGGAATAACTGGTGTTGATCCTTCTCTGCGAAGGTCCGCAGCTTGTCCTCGATCGACGGGCAGTAGCGGGGGCCGATGCCGTGAATCGTCCCGTTGAAGAGCGGCGAACGGTCGAATCCGCTGCGCAGAATGGCGTGCACTTCCGCAGTGGTATAGACGAGAAAACAGGGTAGTTGATGTTTAACTGCCTGTGTGTCAGTAGAAAATGAAAATTTGGAGGGGGTCTCGTCCCCGTTTTGAAGTTCCAGCGCGTCGAAATTGATGGTACGGGCATCGAGACGCGCGGGGGTTCCGGTTTTCATTCGGCCCACTTCGAATCCCCGGTCTGCGAGCGACTCGGTAATTCCTGTTGCTGCGGCATCGCCGGCCCGTCCGCCCGCGGCATGGGCCGCTCCGCAGTGCATGAGCCCGTTGAGAAAGGTCCCTGCCGTGAGAATCACGCACTCTGCGGAGAATGTCACTCCCATGCGCGTGCGCACTCCTGCGATGCGGGAGTGCCCGTTCTCGCCCTCAAAGAGCAGTTCTACGGCCGCGTCCTGCCAGATGTAGAGGTTCTCCGTATTTTCCAGTTCGTGCCGCCATTCGGCCGAAAAACGGCTTTTGTCGCATTGTGCGCGGGGACTCCACATGGCGGCTCCTTTCGAGCGGTTGAGCATGCGGAACTGCAGGGTGGTTCGATCGGTGATACGGGCCATCCGGCCGCCCAGCGCGTCGATCTCGCGGACGATCTGCCCCTTGGCGACGCCTCCTACGGCAGGATTGCAGGACATGTTGGCCAGTTTGGTCATGTCCATTGTCAACAGCAGCGTGCGTGAGCCCAACCGTGCGGCGGCCGATGCGGCCTCGCAGCCGGCGTGTCCTCCTCCGATGACGATGATATCGTAATGAAGCGTCATTTCTCCTCCTCCCAATAGCGCAGGTATTTGTCCTCCTTGCGGTGCATGGCGGCATTCGTGCGGGGAGTCTTGTCCTTCTGCCCGCAGAGGTGCAGCAGTCCGTGTACGATTACACGGCGCATTTCGCCGAGACGGGTCGCACCATAGATGCGGGCGTTGTCCGCGACGGTCTCCACATCGATGAAAATATCTCCGGCGACCGTGCGGCATTTGCGGCGGTCGCTGTAATCGAAGGTGATCACGTCGGTATAGTAGTCGTGCCCGAGAAACCGGCGGTTCATTTCCAGCAGCCGTTCGGCCGAGCAGAAGATGTAGTTCACGTCGGACAGCGCATATCCCTCTTCGGCGGCGACACGATGCAGCCACGCCGCCGTCCGCCGTTTTTCCGGCAGCCGGTACGAACACGCTTCATTGTAATATCTTACAGCCATATTGCCCTCGTCTATCGCATTCATTCATACTTGAAGCGGATCGGAGCCGCTACATACAAATCGCCGCCGTCTGCGGCGTTCGCGATACCTGCCTTTGGGACTCTGGCCCTTACGGCCCGCCTGTCCCGTCTGCCGGTTGCCGTTCCCCGCTCCTTGGGGGGCGTATTCCGGCTTTGCAGCCTTCTTTTTTTTTCGCCTTCTCCCGCCCTGTTCCCTTTTTTATCTTTCTAACCTTTCGCCCTCTCCTGTCTCTCCTGTCTCTCCTGTTTCCCTCGCCTGTCTCCCTTGTTTTCCGCTTCGGACTCTCCTTGTTCCCTCCCTGTTCCTTCTCTGTCCGCCGCTGCCTGCTCCCGCCCCTTTTATCCGGCTTTGTCCGAGCCGGCAGGGTTGCGCCTGCCGTTACCTGCGGAAGCAATCCGAGGCCCGCATCTTCTTGCCGCCGGCCGGCGGATAAATACCGAAAACAAGCCGGTATTCGGTCTTCATCGTCTGAATATCGACGGCCGGCCCGATGATGCCGATCGGCGCATTCCTGGCGACGGTCTGTCCTTTGGAGACACTGACCGAGTTGAGGTTTGCATAGGATGTGATGTACTCTCCATGGGCGATATATACATCAAAACGGTTGGTAATCCGGTTGCGTTTGACATCCATCACCTTGCCTTCGTAGATCGAGGTGATGCGCGCCCCCTTCCGTCCGACGATTTCGGCCATGTTCTCGCGATAGCGTTTTACCCGTCCCCCTTCAACCGGCAGATTGAGGTTGGATGTCCGTGCCGAGAAAGAAGCCCCCGTTTTGTTTCCTTTGGTGAGTTTTTGCAACTCTGCAATTGCGGCGTCGAGCTGTGCTTCCTGCGCCTCTTTCTGCCGCAATACGGTCTTTTCCCGTGCCGACATGCGCTGAAGCCGGGCTTTGGCATTGCGTTGGTCGCGCTCGTAACGGGCCCGTTGGGCGTCGATCTTCCGGCGTGTCGAATCGAGCGATTGTTTTTGCGCCGTCAGTAATGCCTGCTGCCGTCCGACCTCCTCGCTTGTTCGGATGATCTCTTCCATTTTAGCCTCGCGGAGTTTGGCAACCCCCCGGATATTGGCGATGCGGCGGGCTATGTCGGCGAAATTGTCCGCTGCAAAGAGATAGGTGAGATAACTGTTCTGTTTGTAGTTGCGGTAGGCTTCGCGTACCATCGCCGCATATTCGGCGCGATAACGTGTGAGGCGTTCGTCCAAAACGTTTGCCGTGCTGTCGGTTACGGCCAGCTGGCGGGCCAAAAGGCCGATCTGTCCCTCCGTTTCATCGAGCAGCTGCCGCCGTGAGGCGATCTGCCGGGCCAGACGCTGAACACTTCGTTGTTCCGTGTTTTTCCCTTTCTGGATCGACGAAAGTTCGCGCTCACCCTGAGCGATCTGTTTTTCAAGGGCATCGATGGTTCGTTGCTTCTCGGCAATTTTTCGCTGCAGATCGTTTTGGCCGAAGAGGGGAGTCCACAGACAGAGCAATGCTCCGACAAGATAAAGGATCCGTGTCATGGTTCTTCGGGTGTTGGTGAGACGGATGTCCTGGCCTGTTTGATCCGTTGGAAGCGTTCGATGATTGCATCCGGATTCTCATATCCTCCTTCGAGCGCTTTGCGCCAGTAGATTTCAGCCATGAAATACTCGCCCCTTGCGGCAAGGATGTCTCCATAATGGAACTGGAGCGTGGGACTTTCGCTGCGGTCGAGCGACAATGCCTGTTGCATGGCCTTTTTTGCCTCGTCGTAGCGGCCCAGCCGGTAGAGGATCCATGCGTATGTGTCGAGGTACGTCGAATTTCCCTGTTCGAGGGAGATGGCCCGTTCGGCCATTGCAAGCGCCCGTTCCAGATCGCGCTCGGCAAGCGCGAGGAAATAGGCGTAGTTGTTGAGCACCATCGGATTATCCTGCCGCAATGCGAGCGACCGGTCGTAGGCATCGTAGCACTTTCGCATGTAACGCGCCGCAGGCCCCTTCCGGCTTGCGAACATCTCCTCTTCCGTCGCGTTTTTCCCCGCTTTGGCGGCGGCCTGCTGGGCCTGCATGTGGTAAACATCGCCCATGAAATTCCAGATGGCCCCCTTGAGCGAATCGCTTTGCGCCAGTTTCAATGAATTGCGGAAGAACTTCAACGCTTCGTCATAGTGCTTCATGTAGGCCAGCGAGTGTCCTTTGCGCAGATAAAGATCGGGGTTGTCGGGGAACAACCGGATGGCGCGATTGATGTAGAGCGTCACGGAGTCGGGGCGCTCCCGGTAGTTTTCGATGTCGATGACCGCGTTGAAGAAGTCGAGTTGCGGCGGATCGTCGTCGAGATGCATCTTGTAATAGTCCAGTGCTTCGTCCAGCCGCCCGGATGCGATCAGGTGGTCGGCATAGAGTTTCACCACACGCGCATCGTGCGGGTATTTCAATGCGAGGGTCGTGGCCAATCCGTTGATTTGCAGGTAATAGTTCCCATAGAACTTGCGATCGGCCGTAATGCGCCCGAAATAGTTGATCTTCTCTTCGAGCGGCATTTCGTCTCCGGCGAAGAGCCGGCCCGAATAGCTCAGTGCGGCGGCGTAGTCGCGGCGTTCATTGTAGAATTCGCTGAATGTCGCCAGCACGGCGACGTCGGTGGAGTCGATCCGATATGCCTCCTCGAATTGCGCAAGCGCCAGTGAATCTTTCTTCTGACGGGCATACAACTCCCCCAGCAACAGATGGTTCTCGGTTTTGTAGGGAGCCGCTTCGATCAATGCCTGCGCTTCGGCAATGGCCCGGTCGTATTGCCGCGTCCCGACCAGCAGCCTGTGTTTGAGTTCCGAAAGCACCTCGATCCTTCCGAACCGCACTTCGGCGGAATCGAGGATGGCGATAGCTGAAAAGGGCTGCCGTTCCTGATCGTAGAGGATCGCCAGCACGCGATAGCAATCGGGATTCTGCGGATCGAGCCCCCGCAGCCGTTCATAGGTGCCGATGGCATTCCGGTACTCTTCATTGAGCACCTGCGCCTGTGCCAGCAGCAGCAGATACCACTTGTCCGTCGTATCGCTGCGTACGGCCTCTTCGGCATGAAGCAGCGCTTTCGGCGTGTCGGAGTAGAGCAGCAGACTGGCCAGTTCGTATTGCGCCGGCCCATAGGCCGAATCGGCGATGGCGGCCTGCTCGAATGCCCGTCGTGCCGCAGCGGTATCCTGCGCGATGAAGGCCTCCTTTATCCCTTCGGTAAGAAGATAGATGCTCCGGAGCGAATCGGGGATCTGCGGCGCATGCCGTGTCTGCGGAACCTTTCGGGCGAAGGCCCCGCCGATGACCGCCGTCAGAGCGAGGATTGTCAGGAGTTTGCGCATAATTACGGATCTGGTTACAAATTAACGTGCCGGCGGTCGAAAAAGTACGGCCGTGCCGAATTTTTTCAGCAGGCAGCGGCCCGTATCAATCCAGCGCCGTGTCGAACTGGTGCAGGAACCGCACGTCGTTTTCGAAATAAAGGCGCAGGTCGCCGACCCCGTATTTGAGCATGGCAACACGCTCGATGCCCATCCCGAAAGCGAATCCGGAGTATTTTTTCGAGTCGATTCCGCACGCCTCGAGGACGTTCGGGTCGACCATTCCGCAACCCAGGATTTCCAGCCATCCCGTACCCTTGCACACGGGGCATCCTTTCCCGCCGCAGAGATTGCACGACACATCGACTTCGGCCGACGGTTCGGTGAAGGGGAAATAGGAGGGCCGCATACGGATCGCGGTCTGCTCTCCGAAAAGCTCCTTGGCGAAATAGAGCAGCGATTGTTTGAGATCGGCGAACGAGACCTCCTCGTCGATGTAAAGCCCTTCGATCTGGTGGAAGATGCAGTGCGCGCGGTAAGAGATCGCTTCGTTGCGGAATACGCGGCCGGGGCATATGACCCGAATGGGCGGTTTCTGGCGCTCCATCGTGCGCACCTGGATCGACGATGTGTGGGTGCGCAGCAGAATATCGGGATTTTTCTCGATGAAGAATGTGTCCTGCATGTCGCGGGCCGGATGTTCGGGCGGGAAGTTCAATGCCGAGAAGACGTGCCAGTCATCTTCGATTTCGGGACCTTCGGCTACGGTATAGCCCAAACGGGAGAAGATCTCGACGATCTGGTTTTTAACCAGCGATATGGGGTGCCGCGAACCGAGGTGTTCGGCCGAACCGGGGCGTGACGGGTCTTCAATCCGTGCGGCTTGTCCGGCGGCGGCATCCAGCATTTGGGCCCGCAACTCGTTGATCCGTTGTGTCGCGGTCTGTTTGAGATGGTTCAATTTCTGGCCCAGTTCGCGTTTGAGTTCGGGCGCCACCGTTTTGAACTCCTCCATCAGAGCCGTCAGTTCGCCCTTTTTTCCCAGAATCCGGATGCGAAACTCCTCGACTTCGGCCGCCGCCTTGGGCCGAAATTCTTCGACGCGACGCAAAAGGTCTTCGATTTTGCCAGTCATATTTTGCCGTTTTATACTTTTTGTCTAATTTTAACGCTTATAACATGCAAAGTTATAAATTTTTTGAGATATGTTGCGCAAAACGCTCGCTTTTATCGCAGTTCTTGCGGCTCTCGCGGAGGGGGCCCAGGCACAGAGCGTAGGTGTGGTGTTGAGCGGCGGCGGCGCGAAGGGCCTTTACCATATCGGTGTCCTACAGGCTCTTGAGGAGAATGAAATCCCGATCGACTATGTTGCCGGCACTTCGATGGGTTCGATCATCGCGGCGCTGTATGCGGCGGGATATTCTCCGGAGGAGATGGCGGAGATCGTCGATTCGGGCCAGGTTCAGGATTGGGTGTCGGGGCGCATCGACCCCCAGTATGCCTCTTATTATCGGCAGATGCAGGGTCAGCCCTCCATGCTTACGCTGCGGTTCAATCTGCGGGACGACAAACAGCGCAGTGAGGCGCGCACGCGATCCCGCCTTGTCTTGCCGAGCCATCTGATCTCTTCGACGCAGGTCGATCTGGCGCTGGCCGAATTGCTTACTCCGGCGACGACTGCGGCGCGCGGCGATTTCGACAGCCTGATGATTCCGTTCCGATGCGTTGCCAGCGACATGGTCGGCCGCCGTGCCTGTGTATTGCGCAAGGGCGATTTGGGGGAGGCGGTTCGGGCTTCGATGGCCATCCCGTTGGCATTCCATCCCGTCGAAAAGGATTCGATGCTTCTCTACGACGGCGGGATTTACGATAATTTCCCATGGAAAGTGGTCGATGACACCTATCATCCCGATTACCTGATCGGCAGCAAATGTACGTCGGGGAATACGGTTCCCAACGCCAACAGCATCATGGATCAGGTCTGGATGCTTACGATGGAGAATACGGATTACGACATGCCGGCCGGCCGCAGTACGCTGATTGCACGGGCGGTGGATGTTTCGATGCTCGATTTTGCGCAGTCGAAGGCGATCATCCGGTCGGGGTATGACGATACGATGGCCTTGATGGATTCGCTCAAGAGGGCGATTCCGCGCCGGATGTCGCGCGGCGAGACGCTGCATCGGCGCGCCGCCTTCCGTGCCCGATGTCCGGAACTGGTATTCGACCGTTATTCGATCGAGGGGCTGAACGCGGCACAGACAACCTATGTCCGCGACTACATGCAGTTGGATCACCGGCATGATGGGACGCCGAAGATTCTGTCGATGGACCGGATTCGGGAGAAATACTTTTCCGTGCTCTCCGACGGCGATTTTTCGACGTCGTATCCTACGATGACCTATGATGAGGAGACGGGATATTACGGGATTGACTTTCATTTGACGACGAAGCCCGATTACAAGATCCTGATCGGCGGCAATATCTCCTCGACGGCGTTCAACCAGGCCTACATCGGTTGCGAGTACCGCCGGATCCGCCGTGCGGACAACCGTTACTACGGGCATCTGTTTTTGGGCCCCGTTTCGTCGGCGGTAATGTTGGGCGGGCGTTCGGACTTCTTTTTGTGGCATCCGCTCTTTGTCGATTATTCCTATAATTTTACCGTCCGCAACTACAAGAACGGCAACTTCGGGAACCTTACATCGGCGCCCAATACACAGTCGATGAAGTTCCTTGAGAATTATCTGTCGTTCGGGTTCGGCTTCCCCGTCACGCACCGCAGTGCGCTGGTTCTTCGGATGAACGGCGGTCAGGAACGCTATTATTACAGTCTTTTCCGTGATTCGTACAAGGAGAATTACTATGAAGACCGCACGACGCTCAATTTCCTCTCGCCGAAACTCGAATTGCGCCGCAGTTCGCTGGATCGGGTGATTTTCCCCCATTTCGGCACGCGGTTCTCCCTGTCGGGAATATATGTCTATGGCAGGGACCGTTTTCTTCCGAGCCTTTGTTCCTCGCAGGAGTGGGGATTGCCGGAGATGCGTCGGACGATGTCGTGGTGGGGCGCGAAAGTGTCGTGGGAACAATATTTCCGGATCTCGGATATCCGCTGGTTTTCGTTGGGGTACGGGGCGGAGGCGGTCGCCACGACGATCCCGTCGTTGAGCAACGACCGCGCCACGCAGGCCGTGTATCCGGGCTATCGGCCGACGCTGCATTCGCAGACGGTCTATATGCCGGAATACCGCGCCAAACAGTATGTGGCGGCGAGCGTGATGCCGACATTCGACTTCAGCGATCGGTTTTTCCTGCGCACGGGATTCTATGCGATGTATGCCGAGCGTTATCTGCCCGACAGCGGCAATTGGCGTTATATTGTGGATGCTTCGCTGGTCTATCATACGGTGGTGGGGCCCGTGAGCCTTTCGCTGACGAAGTACAATTTGGAGAATTGGGATAATCTCTTCCTGACGTTCAATTTCGGTTATGCCCTGTTCCGCCCGCGCGGAATCCATTATTGACGGATCGGGCGGCCGCAGGTGCCGGACTCCGGTTGCGGCAAAAAAAGGAGCGGGTGCCGGAGCGGCATTCCGGAATGCCGGAGGGTGATTGCTGTCCCTGCCGGGGTGGCGGATGAAGGCCGGGTTCCGGCAGACGGGGAGCTGTCCGGAAGGTGCGGATTGCCGGTGACGGCGCGGGCGCATCCGGACGGGGAGGAGGATTGACTGAGCGGGAGAAACAAAACGAATTATGGCAAACAAGATTCAAACTACGGCGGCGTTGATTTACGATTTCGACGGGACGTTGGCGCCGGGGAACATGCAGGAGTATGACTTTATTCCGGCCGTCGGGCAGAGCAACAAGGAGTTCTGGAGCGATGCCAATTCGCTTGCCGAGTCGCAGGATGCCGACATGACGCTGACCTATATGGCGAAGATGCTTGAAGCGGCGCGTTCACGCAAACTGTCGCTGCGGCGCGAGGCGTTTCAGGAGTCGGGCCGCAAAATCGAGCTGTTTCCGGGCGTTCGGGAGTGGTTCGCGAGGATCAACTCGTATGCTGCTGCGCGCGGGGTACGGGTGCTGCACTACATCAATTCGTCGGGGCTGAAGGAGATGATCGAAGGGACGCCCATTGCCGGCGAGTTCCGGAAGATCTATGCCTGTACGTTCCTGTACGATGTGGACGGGATCGCCTATTGGCCGGGTGTGGCGGTAAACTATACCAACAAGACCCAGTTCATTTTCAAGATCAACAAGGGGGTGGAGTCGGTTTCGGACTGCAAGATGGTAAACCGGTACATCGAGGAGCGCGATCGTCCGGTTCCGTTCAGCCGGATGATTTATGTGGGAGACGGAACGACCGATATCCCCTGCATGCGTCTGGTCAAGAATTTCGGCGGACATTCGATTGCCGTTTACAATCCGGCGTCGTCGAAGGTGGGGCGCAAGGACCTCTCCTCGCTGATCCGCGACAACCGGGTCAATTATGTCTGTCCGGCCGATTACCGGGAGGATTCGGAGATGGACCGGCTGGTAAGGCTCATCATCGACAAGATCGCGGTCGATGCGGAGTTGCAGCGGCTGGAGATCATCCCCCGCTGAGACGTGTCTCTGCCCCGCCCTGCGAGACCCTTTTTCGAGCCCTTGAACCGGATTGTCCGGGGAGTCCGGTGCCTCCGGAACAGGGGTGCCGGAAAATGGCGCGAAGGGGGACAAGGGAAGGCGGAGAAAAAGAAGATGCGGGAAAGAGGAAGCGTATTACGAAGAGCATACCATGACAATGAAAATCGTATTTGCGACCAATAACGCCCATAAGCTGTCCGAAGTGCAGGCGGTTTTGGGCCCGTCGTTCGAATTGGTGACGCCGCGCATGTGCGGCGTCGCGGAGGATATTCCGGAGGATCAGCCGACCCTCGAAGGCAATGCCTTGCAGAAAGCCCGTTATGTGCGATCCCGCACGGGACTGGACTGTTTTGCCGATGACACGGGACTGGAGGTCGAGGCGTTGGGCGGGGCTCCGGGCGTCCATTCGGCGCGCTATGCCACCGACGGCCATGACTTTGCGGCGAACAACCGTTTTCTGTTGGCGAATCTCGCCGGCAAGACGAACCGCCGGGCACGGTTCCGGACGGTGGTGGCGTTGCTTGTCGGTGATGAGGAGCATCTCTTTGAAGGGGTCGTCGAGGGGCGGATCCTTGATCATGAATGCGGAACCGAGGGATTCGGCTACGATCCGTTGTTTGTCCCGGACGGTTACGACCGCACTTTTGCCGAGATGAGCGCCGAGGAGAAGAATGCCGTTTCGCATCGGGGGCGCGCCGTCCGAAAATTGGCGTCCTACCTCCACCAGCGGGAGATCGTTCCGAAAAGCGAGAGTGTGGAAACCGAAAAATAGAGATCAGCCTATGCAATCCATGATTGACCGATCGGGATATTGGCCTTCGCTCCTGACCTTTTCGGGTCTGTTGTTCTGCGGGGGCGCCGTGCGTGCGCAACAGCCGAGCACGACACGTCCGAATATTCTTTTCATACTAACCGACGACCAACGATGGGATGCGGCAGGCTACGCCGGCAACCCGGTAGTGAAGACCCCCAATATCGATTCGCTGGCACATGAAGGGCTCTGCTTTCTCAATGCCTTTGTGACGACCCCCATCAGTGCGGCCAGCCGGGCGTCTCTGTTGACAGGCATGTATGAGCGTACACACGGCTATACCTTCCGTCAGGGGCCGCTCAAGGAGCAATACATGCAACAATCCTATCCGGTGCTGTTGCGCCAAAACGGCTACACCACTGCCTATTTCGGGAAGTTCGGCGTTACATATCCGGGAGCCAAAAAATTGTTCGACGTTGCAGACCACTATGACCGACGGAGCAAATATCCCGATCGGCGGGGCTACTTCTATCAGACGATTGCGGGAGACACGGTACATCTGACTCGCTATACGGGCTATGAAGCGGCACGGTTTCTGCGTGAAGCGGATCTCTCGAAACCGTTTTGTCTTACGCTGGGGTTCAGTGCCCCTCATGCCCATGACCCCGCAGAAGAGCAGTATTTCTGGCAGCCGGAATCCGATACGCTCTACAGCGAGCAGCGTATTGCTCCGCCGCGGTTGGCCGAAGACCGTTATTTCGAATCGCTGCCGGAAGCGGTCCGCAAGGGGTACAACCGTATTCGCTGGGGATGGAGGTACGACACGCCGGAAAAATACCAACACAGTGTCAAAGGGTATTACCGGATGATATCGGAGATCGACCGGGAGATCGGAACTCTCCGACAGATCCTGCGAGAACGGGGGATTGACCGCAATACGATCATCATCTTCATGGGAGACAACGGACTTTTTCTCGGAGAACGGCAACTTGCCGGCAAATGGTTGATGTACGATCGGTCGCTGCGTGTTCCGATGGTCATTTACGATCCGCGCAGTGCACGGCATCGCGAAATCACGGATCTGGCCCTCAATATCGACATTCCGGCAACGATTCTCGATGCGGCAGGGGTAACGGTTCCGTCCGCCTATCAAGGATGCAGTCTGTTGGGGTACGGAGAAGGAGGGCGTCCACTGTCCTTCCGCAAATCGTTCCTTTGCGAACATTTGTGGGAGATCGACGAGATCCCTTCGAGCGAAGGTATTCGCACCCGGCGATGGAAATATCTCCGTTATCGGTTTATTCCGGGATGGGAAGAGCTGTATGATCTCAAACACGATCCCGATGAGGCGGTCAATCTGGCGGAGGATCCGGCCTATCGTCATACGCTCGAACGGTTGCGAGACGAATGCGACCGGCAGATCGAACACTATGAATCTTTGCGGCGGCATTGACTCCGTACAGCCGCAACTCCTTCTCTTTCATTGTCTCAAGACTGTAATGCAGATGCTGAGAGGAAAATCATCGAGGTGCAATCCGTTCTCCCGCGATCCGGGACCGGCGGCCGCAAATTGACATCCATTCAAAAACTCCGCCCCCGCCGGGACGGAGTTTTTCTTTTATCGCACGGTTTGGTTCCGTCGGTTTTTCAATGACGGACTTCGGTAATACAGGCCCATATCTGCTCTTTTTCGGGCTTTTTTTATTATTTTTGAACAATAAAAGAATCCGTAACATGGCAGGCAAACGATCGGCAAACCACATCGTAACCATGCTTCTTCTTGCAGGAGCATTGCTTTTCGGAGCCTGTCGGGACACGGCAGAGCTGCCGATCGACGATCCTCGGAAAGATCCTCCAACGGAAGAGGCGGTACTGACGGCCGAACCCCTCACGCTCAATTTCGACGCCGACGGCGGCACACGGCAGCTTGCGGTCACGGTCAAAAATACGGAATGGTCAGCCGCGTCCGATTCGGAATGGCTGACCGTTAACGAAAACAGGGGTGTCGTCTCCGGAAATGCATCCGTCACGGCACAACCCAATCCGACAACCGCAGACAGACAGGCAACCGTAACCCTGCGAGGATCGAATGTCGATCCGGTATCCGTGACAATCCGTCAAAGCGCCGCAGAGATCCCGCCACAGACAGAACCCATTGTCATGGAGCAGGCCGCAGCCCGTTATCTCGGCGACAATCCGCAAGCTGCCGGCCTCCTCGACAATCTGCTTCTTGAACTGAGCGAGACCGACCCTGCCGCCCCGCACTATCCGGCGATGTCGATTGTAATCGATCTGAATCTTCCGGCGACAACCTTTGCCGACTTGGAGCTCTCAGGATCCTACACCGCCAATCTCTCCGACACACCGAGCTACGGCACCTTCAACTCCGCAGAGGCAACCCGTATCATTCGCCATGACACCGACGGCCATGCACTCGATCCGCTCTATACGGTCGGAGGTCATGTTGAAATCGTCCGCACGAACGATCTTTACCGGATCGATCTCACGCTGAAAACGGGCGACGGAACACAATATACCGCCTGCTACGAAGGTCGGATAAGTTTTATCGACGGCTCATCCGCACCACACTCGACGCTTACGGAAGACATACATCCGACCGCAGCCCGTGCCACCGGCGTATTCTCCTCCTGCGATGATCCGGAGGCCGCGAAGCCGCCGAAAGGTTGACACGGCCCTCGCGGCAGGCGCCGTAGCCGCAGATAACGGGTTCTTGTCGGTTCCGGCCGAAGTCCGGCAAAGGCTCTCCCCGACGGGAAATTTCTCTTTCTGGCCCTTTCTCGCGGATCGGGCGGCGTGGCGTCTCCGGTCTCTTCGGAACGGTTGAACCCATCCGATCCGCCGGCCGGTTTCCCCGATTCAATCGTCGCTCGCACTCGAAAATACGCCTTTTCGGCAAAAGAAGAGGGGGTTTTGGTAGAATTATTCCATAGGGGAAAGGGTAACTTTACCAATCCGTTCATGTGCGTTTTTCATATCGGCCCTGTAAATACGAAATTTCTAACACTAATTCTAAACATTTTTGCGTATGAAACACATTTTGCTATGGGGAATGGCTCTGGCGTTATGTACTTTGGGCGCCTGCTCGGACGATTACGACGACACGGAGCTGCGTAATGGCCTGGAGGATCTGAAGAATCGGGTGGCGGCACTTGAAACACAGCTGGGCAAGCTCAACGAGGAGATCACGACGATGGATGCGCTGATCGGGAAACTCGAAGCCAACGTCTCGGTCGTGAAAGTCGAGACAAGCACGGACGGCGAGAGCTATACGATCTACTTCTCGGACGATACGAAGGCGACGATTACGAACGGATCGGACGGTGCCGCCGGCAAGGATGCGCCGGTGATCGGCGTGAAAGAGGTCGACGGCGTCTATTACTGGACGATAACCAGTGACGGGACGACCGATTTCCTGACCGACGATGCAGGGCGGAAACTGCGCGTCACGGCCGAGACGACTCCGCCGCAGCTGGGTGTCGATGCCGAAGGCTATTGGATCGTCAGCTATGACGGCGGTACGGTCTGGACGCGGATTACGGATGCTGCGGGAGATCCCGTCAAGGCGGTGACGGACGAGGAAGCGGCAATTCAGGAGTCGTTCTTCCGTGCCGTGACGCAGGATGCCGACAATGTCTATTTTACGCTTGCGGACGGTTCGGTGATAACGGTTGCGAAGCGTTCGGATTTCTATCTGATCCTGCGCAAGGCTCCCGATACGGCGACCTTCGTTTACGGCGAGACAAAGACCTATGAGGTGGAGAGCAACGGTGTCGCGGAGACCGTCGTGACCAAACCGGACGGATGGCGTGCCGCGCTCAAGGAGAATGTGCTGAGCATAACGGCGCCCGCCGAGAGCGTGGAGAATTATGAGGCCGAGGGCGTGGTGGCCGTGATCTATTCCGACGGCGCGGAGCGCAGTTCGATTGCCAAAATGGAGGTCGTCGTGGAGAAGAGCCAGACGGGAGTGACCGAAGGCGACTATTTTACGATCGACATCACCGAGGTGACCGACAAAAGCGTCTCGGCAACCGTTACGGCCAAGGATCCGTCGATTTCCTATTACGTTTCGGCATATAGCGCCGCAACATTCGACGAGAAGGGCGAGACGGCCGTTGTCAACGAGCTGAAGGCGATGTTCGACTATTATTTTGCGTACGGCATGTGGGACTATTATCGTGACATGTACATGCATACGGGGACGTATAATTTCGTTTCGCTGGCTTCGACGCCGTTGACGGCCGGAGAGTCCTATTACCTGATCGCTTTCGGCCTTGAAGAGAACAAGGAGGACGGTGTGCTGGATCCTTCCACGCCGGTAATGAAGGTTCCGTTCAAGACGACGGCTCCGGTGGTCGTCAATACCAGATATCGGGTCAGTCTCGACCAACTTACATGGTACGGCGCGGAGTACGATGTCGTTCCGAGCGATGACCTGCACTATTTCCACGGAATCGTCAAGCACTCGGCCTTTACGGGCGAGGATGGCGGTACGCTCTCCGATGCGGAGGTTGCGGCGGCTTATGTCAAGTCCTACGAGGAGCGTTATTACGACGAGCTGTACATGGATCAGACGATCAAATGGACGGATCTCTCCTCGACGGGCACGCAGCACATGTCGGTGCCCAGGGTATGGATTCGGGAGAACCAGCTGGCTTCGGAGGCGCTGCGGCCGCTGGTTCCCGATACGGACTATTGCCTGATCGTGTTCGGTGTGGACGAAAAGGAGGTTCGCACGGATGTCGTGAAGAAGGAGTTCCATACGCCGGCTTTCGTGCCGACGGAGAGCTGCACGTTCGATCTGGATGTAACGGTTTCGCGCCAGAATCTGGACATTAGGGTCAAGCCGTCGAATCCGGCTCTGACCTACATGTGCCACCTCGACACGAGTTCGTCGTATTATGACTTCGAAGACGATATGCAGTTTGCGGCCGACGACCTCTTTTGGACGGAGTACAACCTGACGGAGGGCCGGACGCTGTCGGATGAACTGCTCACGGGAGATGCCGTGCTGAGGGCCGAGAACCTGTGGGCTTCGACGGGATATGTGGTCTATGCCTACGGCTGTACGCCGGACGGGGTGATTACGACGCCGCTCAAGGTGGTGCGGGTTCTCACCGAGGCGGGATCCGATACGCCTCCTGCCACATCGTCCGTTCCCAAACTGATGCGGCTTCGTTGAGGGATACAGCGGAAAAACAGCCCCGATCACAAGATCGGGGCTGTTTTTTGCATCATTACCTTCCGGATCGGGCCATGCGTGGCGATTGCCGCCGCCGGCAGCCCCTGACGGAAAGGAGTGCGGCTCCTGCCGCCGCTCATCGTTTGTTGTAGAGGTTCATCGTGCGTTCGGCTCCGATGGTTGCAAATGACAGAACCGCGTCGGCAAAGAGTTTCAGCCGTTCGGGCAGGAGCTTGCGCTCTTCGTCGGTCCAGCTGCCCAATACATAATCGACCTGATGCCCGCGCGCGAAGTCTCCGCCGATCCCGAACCGGATGCGGGCATAATCCTCTGTCCCCAAGAGTTCGGAGATGTTTTTCAGCCCGTTGTGCCCTCCGGCGCTCCCTTTTGTCCGCATGCGCAGCGTCCCGAAGGGAAGGGCGATGTCATCGACTACGACGAGCAGGTTTTCGAGCGGGATCTTCTCCGCCTCCATCCAGTAGCGGACGGCTTTCCCTGAGAGGTTCATGTAGGTCGAGGGCTTGAGCAGAAGAAGCGTACGGCCCTTATGGCGCAACTCCGCCGTTGCGCCGTAGCGTCCTGTGGTAAAAACGATGTTGGACTGCCCGGCCAGGCAGTCCAACACCTTGAATCCGATGTTGTGGCGGGTGTCGGCGTACTCTGCACCGATGTTGCCCAGCCCGACAACGAGGTATTTCATCGTTTGTAACGTTTAATCCTCTGCGTGTTTCCGTGAGGAGGTTCTCTGCCTTTTCGCGCACCGGGCCGCAGGGCTCCGCCGTCGCGCAACTCCGCCGCCGCTTGCGTGCTTCGTCCGGCCCTCCCCCGATTCGGTTACTGTGCGGCCTGATCGACGCTGCGCGAAGCACGCGTTACGCGTACGGCACAGATGGCGGTTGTCGCCGGCGTGAGGAACTTCAGGTCGTCGGACTTGAGGTCGCCTACGAAGATGGTCTTGCCGACACCGAGCGACGTTACATCGACCGTAATCTCGTCGGGCAGTTTGTCAACCATGCCGCTTACGACGAGCTTGCGGGTCGAGAGCACGAGTTTGCCGCCGACCTTTACACCTTCGGCATTGCCCGTCAGACGTACCGGAACGGTGATTGCTACGGGTTTTCCCTCCTGTACGCGGTAGAAGTCGATGTGGAGAATCTCTTCACGCACGGGGTGGAACTGCACCTCACGCATGACGGCCTTCTCGGTTTTTCCGTCGATTACCAGCTCTACGATATAGGAGTTGGGCGTGTAGATGAGCGGTTTGAGCGCCTTGGCGCTGACGGTGAACGATACGGTTTCGCCTCCTCCGTAGAGGACGCCGGGAACGAGTCCCTCACGACGCAGGGCACGGCTGGCCTTCTTGCCGAAATCGGCACGCGGCGTGGTTTCGATTTTGATGACTTGCATGATGAAAATTAGTTAGTTGTTACCTTGGGCGCCGCTCAGTCCTGCCTCGTGCAGGCCCCCTCGGCGCTTGCTTTCGGAGTGCAAAGATAGCGAAAAAATCGCAAAAACAAATTCCCGCAGCCGAAGAATTGGAAAATCAATCCGTTGGCTGCGGGAATCGGTTTCAGAATCCGCCTATTCGAATGTCGCGGGGTTCCGCTTTGCAAGGGGCGCGTCGGGCATTGCGGGCCGTGCGGCAGCCGTTGCGGGGCGGCATCCGGCAAAACGGCGGTCGAGCGTCTTGGGAAGGGCAACCGGACGGTTGGCCGGGCGGGTCGGCGCTGCGACGGTCGTGATCGTTCCGCTCTCATCGACCGTAAAGAAGACACTCTGCATGCCGGTCGTCAGGACATCCGCCTCGCTCAGACCGTAAGCGTAGGCCACATAGGTCGTGCCGGGGTCGAAACTGATGCCGAGGTCGAGGTTGGGAATCGTGAAGGTCTGGTCTCCCTGCAGGAAGAGCCCGAACATGTCGAACATTTCTGCGGCGCTCATTGTCTCTGCAGAGGCCATCTCTTTCCACATGGCCAGATCATCGATCAGGTAGTCGTTGTCGGAGGGATACTCCATGAGGAAATCGGCCTCACCGACCATGCCGACATAGGTCATCTGCTTGTCTTCGGGGATGACCGTCATGTTGAGCCCCTCTTCCGTAACGGAGTTGAGCGTGATCGTGCAGGCCATCGGTTGCAGATCGACGGTCGATTCGGCGAGCGTGCGGAAGGGTTCCGAGACATAGACATCGGTCGTCTGGCGGGCCTTGTCGTCGAGCCCCACGGCTACGACGCAATACTCCGTATCGGGATCCCACTGCTCGAAGTAGGTGAACTGGTCGGTGCCGGTTGTGGTAACCATGCCGGCAGCCGCCTCGACCGTGATTTCGAATCCGTATTGTTCCGAGAGCGCCTCGGCAATGATGGCCAGACCGTCGTTCATCAGCGCGGCGGCACCGCCCTTGTCGGCATAGCTGTCAATGAGCACCTTGTTGTAAACCTGCCAGAAGTAGGACGTTTCGGGGTTTGACGGCGTTACGGTAACGGTTCCGCCCGTTGCATTGAGGTCGGTTACCTGCGACTCGAAGGTGCAGTCCTGCGGCACCAGTCCTCCGCCGGGGGTGTGGAACTCGACGACAACGACATCGGTCGTCGGATAACCGGCCACGCAGCCGAACGCTACGGCGCAGTAGTCGGTATCTTCATCGAGGATGGGGGTGAAATCCCGCTCCACGTTCCCCGTCTCGATGCACTGGTCGAGCGCCATGCCGTAGATACCGATCATGTGCTGAGCCAGCTGGTCGAGCGGATAGCCCTCGATACGGTCGGCTTCGATGCAGTTGAGGAAGTAGGGGTCGGAGTTGGTCGTTTCGACCTTCACGACGGCCGTGCCGGGCTCTACCGTCACGCTGATCCGGTTGGTCGAAGGCTGGACCTCGGTTGTGGTGATGAATCCGTAAACGGGATCTGTCGCAACTTCACCCTCGGCCGTGACGCCGAAGACCATGACTGCATATTCCGTCTTGGGCTTCAGGTTCCAGACGGCTCCGGCTTCGATGCTCTTGTCCCCTTTGTGAACGAGTTGGCCGTCGGCGACACTCCAATCGACTTGGCCGTTTTGCTCTTCGAGCTGGATGAATGCCTCGGCAACGGCCGCCGGCGACTCCAGTTTTTCGAATTCGGTACGGGTGGTAACTCCGACATAATAGTTTTGCTGCCCGTCGCGGGCCTTGATGTCGATTGTGAAGCTTTGCGGCTCGGCGCCGGAAAGCGTCATGTCGAAGGGCTTGACGGTGGGTACGGTGATCTTTGTCCCGTCCGGCAGGATGAAATAGACGTAGTTTTCGTCCATCTCGATCTGGATGCCGTCACCGGTCGCCTTGTCGAGCTTTGTCCATGTCTTTCCGTCGTCATAGGAGATGTACCAATACTCCTCTTCGATCTTCAGCTTGGGCGTCATGCCGTCTTTCCCGGCAACGGGAAGCTTCCCCCCCCCGGCGTCGGTAAGCCATTCGCCGTTGAGCGTCCAGTAATAGGTTCCGTCCGTATCCTGTTTGATCGCGATGACGGGCGACGCGCCGTCCTCACCGTGATAGATGACGATGGGCGTGCTCTTGGCGAACTTGATCGTGTAGCCGACGACGGCCCCGTTCTCGGTGAGCGGCTCGACGGAGGTTATGTAATCCCCCTTTTCGAGGGCGGTGACGATACTCTGCATGGAGGAGAGGTTCGTGTTCATGCTGTTGCAGAGCTGTTCGAGTTTCTGAAGGCGTTGCTCGAACTCGTCCATGCGCTTGACGAGTTCGGAGTCGTCATACGAGTCGCTGCATCCGGCTGTCAGCATGCCGAAACCCGCAAGGAGTAGAAAGAGTTTTTTCATAAGGCAAAGAATATTTTGTGTAAATGGAATTTGTCCGGGCAACAAACGGACACAAAGATAGCGAAAAAGCGGAGGGTTCAAAATATAATTTGACAATTTAATTGTCTTGCCGGAGGGATATTTGCGTTTTTCGGCCGAATCCTGCGGCGCCGGAGCCCCTCCCTTCCGGACCGGTTCCCGCGATTCGGCTGTCCGGGGGCTTTCCGTCTTCGGGCTATGGGGGCCGCGCAAGGCGGAGTTCCGGAAGGTACGGGGCAACAACGGCCGCGCTGAATTTTTTTATGCGGTCTGTTGGGTGTGGGCTCCCAAAAATCCCTATATTTGCAAATAATTTTTCCGCCGATGGAAGACTTTCTTTTGCATGCCGAGCATGTGTCGAAACGGTATGCCGGCCATACGGCTCTGGACGATGTGTCGATTTCCGTTCCGCGCGGATCGGTTTATGGGCTGCTGGGCCCCAACGGTGCCGGCAAGACCACGCTGATCCGTATCATCAACCGGATAACGGCCCCCGACCGGGGCGCTGTTTTTTTCGACGGGCATCCGCTTGCGCCGTCCGATGTGCGGCATATCGGTTATCTGCCCGAAGAGCGGGGCCTCTACAAGAAGATGAAGGTGGGGGAACAGGCGTTGTTCTTCGCCCGTTTGAAGGGCCTTTCGCGCAATGAGGCGACGCGCCGGTTGCGGATGTGGTTCGACCGTTTCGACATCGCATCGTGGTGGAACCGCCGTGTCGAGGAGTTGTCGAAGGGAATGGCCCAGAAGGTGCAGTTCATCGTGACGGTGCTGCATGAACCCGAACTGTTGATCTTCGACGAGCCTTTTTCCGGGTTCGATCCGATCAATGCGAATTTGTTGAAGGAGGAGATTCTCGCTTTGCGCGACCGGGGGGCGACGGTGATCTTTTCGACGCACAACATGTCGTCGGTCGAAGAGGTGTGTGACCATATCACTTTGATCAACCGATCGCGCAATATTCTTTCGGGCGCAGTGGCGGAGATCCGGCGCCGGCATGGCCAGAACCTTTTCCGGCTCGAATATCGGGGCGATGAGCCGGCGCTGCGGAGCGCTTTGGCGGGGCGCTGCGAGGTCGTCGCAACCGATGGGGATGCCGAACCTCCCGCCGACGGAGCGCAGGATGCCGCTCCAACCCTCAGGGCACCGGCGGCATTGCGGTCGTTGACAATTCATGTCGCCGACGACAAGGCGTTGCATGCCGTCATTGCGGCGGCCAACGAAGCGGTCGCCCTGCGCTCGTTTGCCGAAGAGATCCCGTCGATGAACGACATCTTCATCCGGGCGGTCAACGGAACCTTGTGATGTCCCGCTGGCGGCCGTGTCCGGACGAATGGACGGGGGGGGGACGAAGAGCCGGCAACCCGTTTTGCCGAAACGGCGCCGGGGCTGCTCCCCTGCAATCCGTCTTCGGGAAGCGGGGCCTGCAGAAAATAAAAGATTGGTTGTCGTCACAGCCGCCGGTTAGGGCCCTCCGTGCCGGACGGTGCGGGGTTGGGACGACAGAAAAGATTCGAAAGGAGAAGAGATTATGTCCGATATGCTGTTGATCGTGGAGCGCGAGTTCAACGAACGCGTCCGTAAAAAGTCGTTTATCGTAACAACGCTGCTGATGCCGTTGCTGATGCTTGGGCTGATGCTGGCTCCGGCGTTGATGATGAGTTATGTGGCGGGTGATGCCAAGACGATCGTCGTCATCGACCGCAGCGGCGTGGTTGCCCCGCAACTGACGGATACCGAAAGCGTCCATTTCGAACGGTCGGATATTCCGGTCGATACGGCGCGGCGCGTGATGACAGACAAGTTCGGCGTATTGGCAATCGGTGCCGATATCCTGGCGGATCCTTCCGACGTGCAGCTCTATACCAATGCCGCGTCATCGATGATGCTCGAAGAGGAGGTGCGCGGCCAGATCGCCGGTATTCTCGAAAAAGAGAAGCTGCAATCCTACCGGATCGAGAATCTCGACCGCATCCTTGCCGAGGTGAAAACCGACGTGCACATGCAGGTAATCCGCAATGACGGGGATCTCCCCTCGTCGGGATCGTCGTCCATCGCTACGGTGCTGGGAATGGCGCTGGGGCTGATTCTCTACATGTTTCTGATGGCGTATGGGGCGATGGTGATGCAGAGTGTCATCGAAGAGAAATCTTCGCGCGTGCTGGAGGTAATCGTCTCTTCGGTGCGTCCCTTCGACCTGATGATGGGCAAGATTCTGGGCGTTGTGCTCGTCGCGGTCGTACAGGTGGCGATCTGGGGCGTGCTGGCCTGCGGAATCGGCCCGGCCGTCATGCCGCTGGTTCTTCCCGACGGTGCGATGGCCGCTGCCAGATTCGTGCAGCAGGGCGGTGATGCGGCAATGATGGCCTCCTTCGATCCCGACATGTTGGGTGCATTGGCCGTTGCCACCGATATCGGATATCTGGCATCGCTGTTCGGCTATCTGCTGCTCTTTATCGTCGGCGGCTGCCTGCTCTATTGCGCGATGTTTGCCGCCGTCGGTTCGGCGGTGGACAACGCCCAGGATGCCGCACAGCTGCAAATGCCGGTCATGATCCCGATCATGTTGGCCTTTTTTGCCGAGATGTCGCTTTTGAACGACCCCAACTCTTCGCTGGCTTTCTGGTTCTCGATCATCCCCCTTACCTCGCCGGTGGTGATGATCGCCCGTATCCCGTATGGGATTCCGGCTTGGGAGATCGTCCTGTCGCTGGTGCTGCTCTATGCCTCGTTTGTCGGTATGGTATGGGTTGCGGCGAAGATTTACCGGGTGGGAATCTTCATGTACGGCAAGAAACCGACGTTGCGCGAGATGTGCAAATGGATCCGTTATAAATGACGGACCGAAACAATAACCTTAATGGATCGTATTATGAAACAGATTCTTTTTACGCTTCTCCTTCTGGCGGCGCCGGCGGCCGGATCGGCACAGCCTGCATCCGGGCCGGCGGTTCCTGCCGGTGAGGCGAAAATCATCTCCTACAACATCCGCCTGGGCGTGGCGGATGACGGGCCGAACAGCTGGAAATATCGGCGCGAAGCGACGCTTCGGATGCTGGAACGCGAAAAACCGACCGTTTTCGGCATACAGGAGGGATATGTTTTTCAGGTAAACTACATCGAAAAGAACCTCCCGCAATACGGCCGTGTAGGTGTAGGCCGTGATGACGGCAAGGAGAAGGGCGAGATTATGGCGGTCTTCTATCTCAGGGAGCGGTATGATCTGCTCGATCACGGCAATCTGTGGCTCAGCGAGACCCCCGATCAGGTGTCGCGCGGATGGGACGGCGCCTGCAACCGCACGATGACCTGGGTGCATCTGCGGGAAAAGGCTTCGGGCAAGGAGTTTTACTATTTCAATACGCATCTGGACCATATGGGCGAGGTTGCACGGCGCGAAGGGGTGAAACTCGTCGTTTCGAAGATCGTGGAGATTGCCGGCAAGCGGGCTTCGGTCGTTGTGGGCGGCGACCTGAATTCGACGATCGACGATGCGATTTTCGACCCATTGAAGAAGTTTATGGCTCCGGCCCGCGAAAAGGCGCCCGTGACCGACAACAAAGGAACCTACAACGGTTGGGGTCAGGCTCCCAACTCGATGGTGATCGACCATTTCTTTGTCCGGAACATGAAATGCCTGTCATACCGGACTCTTGACGGAGACTATGGCGTCCCCTACATTTCGGACCACTATCCCATCGAGATCGTCGTGCGGTTGAAGTGATTCCTGCCGGTCTCTTTTAGGCGGCCCCCTTCCGGACTTCCGGCGGCCGTTTGCTGCGGGCCGGCCGCTGTGCCGGCATCGGTATCCGGAGCAGGGGAAGACGGGCCGTAGAGATGCGGGATGCGCCGCAGGACAGAGGCTGCCCCGGATCGGCGCATGGAGGCAAAGAGAGATAGCGGAGCATTCGGCCCTGCGGCCGAATGCTCCGCTATCTGAGTTCGTCGGGGTGAAGGTTACTTCTTTGCTTCGTCCTCTTCTCCGCCGCCGAACGGGAACTGATGTTCATGCACGTCCTCGAACCGCAGCCCCTTTTCGTAAGTGCGCATGGCGCGGCGGCTCATGCCCATCGACGAGAATCCGCCGTCGTGATAGAGGTTTTGCATCGTCACCTTGCGCGTGAGGTCCGAGAAGAGCGTCAACACATAGTCGGCGCAGTCGTCGGCCGTGGCGTTCCCCAGCGGAGACATGCTTTCGGAGAACTCCATGAGATCCTTGAGTCCCAGAACGCCGCTGCCGGCCGTCGTGAGTGTGGGCGATTGCGAGACGGTATTGATTCGTACATGTTTCTCGCGGCCGTAAATATATCCGAAACTGCGGGCGATCGATTCCAGCAGGGCTTTGGCGTCGGCCATGTCGTTGTATCCGTAAAGGGTGCGTTGTGCTGCAATGTAGCTCAATGCGACGATCGAGCCCCATTCGCGCAAGGCATCCTTCTTGCGGATTACCTGAATCATTTTGTGGAACGAAATGGCCGAAATGTCGAGGGTCTTCTGGAGGAAATCGTAGTCGAGGTCGTCGTAGGTACGCCCTTTGCGGACGTTGGGCGACATGCCGATCGAGTGCAGGACGAAGTCGAACGGCCCGCCGAAGTGTTTCAATGCCTCATCGACGAGGTGTCCCAGGTCGGCAACCGACGTGGCGTCGGCGGCAACAACCGGCGCGTTGCATTTGGCGGCCAGTTCGTTGAGCGTCCCCATGCGCAACGATACGGGGGTATTTGTCAGCACGATTTCAGCCCCCTCCTCGACCGCGCGTTCGGCGACTTTCCATGCGATCGACTGTTCGTTGAGTGCACCGAAAATGATTCCTTTCTTTCCTTTCAACAAATTGAATGACATAGCTTTCAAGTTTAATAATCTGCCCCTGAACACTCTTTTCAGGCGCGGAATTTCGTAAAAATAGGGCGTAAAGGTAAACAATTTTTTCGAAACAGCCGATTCATTCGCCTTTTTGTCCGGTGATGCGGCGTTTTTATCGAATGCAGCTCTTCGGTTATGGCAAACCGATGTTCGATCCCCTGCATTGGTCCGCGACGGCTCTTTCCCGTTGCCGGAAGGCTGTTGCATCGGGTTCGGCCCCTCCTGCCCTTTTGCGGATTCGCAATAATTAATTGTAACAGGCCAATGGGAAAGACCCTTCGTGAAAGTTGTGCATGGATTTGTCTATTTGCGATATATGCAATATGTGATTACTGCGCATCATGCATATTGACAATAAAATATTGTTCCCATTCCCGTATCGAGCGGACGGATGGTTCCGCCGCATGGTGTCCGTGCCGGGTTGAAACGGCCTTTTTGGGGAGGGGCGATTCCGCCTTGGAGGTGTTATGCGGGCCTGTCTCCCGATTGCCTGGCGGGGAGCGTCGGGAGCCGGAGCGGAAGATTGCACGCCTTGGGGCGGCGGAAATTCCGGTTGCGGAGAAGGCGGAAGCTGCCCGATCAGTTTCTGGCGCGGTTGTTCCCGCCGAAACGCCCCGCTAAAAAACCTGCCAGAAAGATGATCAGCCAAATAAAGAGCGTGACCAGCTTTTCCATGATCCAGATCCGGAACTCGCTCGAATAGAGATACAGCAGCAGAAGAAGCACCGCCGCTGCGGCAATGCCGATCAGCCATTTTGTCGAAAGTTTCATGAAATTCCGTTTTTGTCCTTGTTCAAAAATACTTCGGGGAGAGGATGCATCCTCTCCCCAAAGTCGGTTGTCTCTCTCCGCCTTCCTTTCTCGTTGATCCCGCCGTTCAGCTTCGGGAAGGCGGCGGAGCGGGGACGGTTGTCCTGTCAGCGGCCTACGACGGCCTCAAGCTGCTCGACCGTGATCGGAATCGTCCGGTCGCCGATGATGCGGCAGCCCGTTTCGGTTACCAGCAGGTCATCTTCGATGCGGATGCCGCCGAAGTCGAGATAACGGCTGCGCAGAAGGTCGTAGTTGACGATTCCCCGGTATTGCCCTTCGGCTTCGCATTTGTCGATAAGCGCCGGAATGAAGTAGATCCCCGGTTCATCGCTCAGGATTGTGCCGGGCCGCAGCCGCCAAGTGGCCCGATGGAGACAGGTGGCCGACTGTGCCGCGCGTTCGGCGACCTGCGAGTAGTCGAAACTCCGTTCGCCGATGTTTTCGCAGTCGTGAACGTCCATCCCCAGCCCGTGTCCCAGCCCGTGCGGCATGAAGAGGTACATGGCACCGCTGGCGACGGCATCCTCGGCCGTACCCTTGAGCAGTCCGACGCCGACGAGCCCTTCGGCCAGTTTGCGGTAGGCCTCAAGGTGCACCTCCTGCATGTACATCATTCCGGGCCGCACGATGCGGGCGATATGGTCGTGGCAGGCGAGGACGATCTCGTAGATTTCGCGCTGCAGGTCGGTAAAGCGCCCGCTGACGGGATAGGTGCGCGTATGGTCCGAACAGTAGTTCATCAGATTCTCGCCGCCCGCATCGACCAGCAGCAGCCGTCCCTCCTGAAGGATCCCTTCGGAGTTGAGGTTGTGGAGCGTCTCGCCATGCTGCGACACGATCGACGGGAAGGATACGCCCAGTCCCATCGATTTGGCCACGCCTTCGATTGCGCCGGCGATCTCCCGCTCGATGACGCCCGGCCGGCACATGTGCATGGCACTCGTATGCATGGCGTATCCGATGTGGAACGCATCTTCCATCTGGGCAATCTCCTCGTCGCTCTTGACCTCGCGCATCTCGGCGACGGCGAACATCAGATCGACGGACTTGTAGTCGTGCAGCATCTGCGGAGCGATTCCCAACAGTGCGGAGAGTTGCAGTTTCGTCTCGCCGCGATAGGGCGGCAGATAGTGTATGCGGCGTCCCAGACGGATGGCGCGGGCCACACAGTCGGCCAGGGCCGCCATCGGCCGGCAGTCGTTCACGCCTGCCTGCGCCCCCAGCTCCCGCAACGTGGGCTGAGGCCCTGTCCAGATGATGTCCTCGACGGTAAAGTCGTCGCCGAAGAGGATCTCATCGCCCGTGTCGGCGTCGATGATTCCCGCCAGCGAGGGCAGGTTGAGTCCGAAATAGTAGAGGAAGGTCGAATCCTGCCGGAAATAGTAGGCGTTGTTGGGATAGTTGTTCGGAGAGGGATGATTCCCCGGCAGCAGGATGATGCCGCTGCCCATCTTCGTGCGCAGTTGCGCACGACGCGACAAATAGGTTTGAATCGGGAACATGGTTGTCAATGTTTATCGAATGGCTGTATTGCGGACTATCGGCGGTTTCCGAGCAGCCGCAGCAGGTACAGGAACAGATTGATGAAGTCGAGGTAGAGCGACAATGCCCCCAGCAGTGCGAATTTCTGCATTGTCTCATCGACTTCGGCGTCGGAGTAGATCATGCGTTTGATCTGCTGGGTGTCGTAGGCCGTAAGCCCGACGAAGAGCAGGATGCCGGCATAGGTGACGATCCACATCAGGGTGTCGCTCTTGAGGAAGAGATTTGCCAGGGAGGCGATGAGGATGCCGACGAGCGCCATTGTCAGCAGGTTGCCCCAGGTGGAGAGGTCGCGGCCCGTGACGTATCCGTAGAGCGACATGGCGCCGAACATGCCTGCCGTAACGAGGAACGTGGTGCCGATCGATCCCAGGTCATAGATGAGGAAGATGACCGACAAGGTCGCTCCGTTCAGGACGGAGTAGGCGATGAAGGCCAGTGTCGCCGTCAGGAACGACATGCGCATGATGTTGGCGACGAGCACCAGCACCAGCACGATTTCGCCGATCAACAGGCCGTAGAAGATGAACTTGCTGCTGAAAATGGCTTGCAGCAGAGTCTGGGACCCCGCCACGGAATAGGCCGTCAGTGCCGTCAGCGTGAGCGCCATCGTCATCCAGAGATAGACGTTGCGGAAGAGTGTCGTGCGTGCGGCATCGGGCTGGGCGACCGTTGCGGCCGGTTTTGTTGTTTCCATCATTTCGGTGTTTTTATTTGATCTTGTTTGTTCCGTGATTCGATTGCAAAGGCCGTGCTGCGCCGTCAGTCGGGTTGGGAATTCGATGCGTCGGCCGGCACCATTTTGTAAAGCTGGTCGCCGCGCCGTACCAGCGACGGGGTTCTGAACGAGCAGAAACAGCCTTGCGACGCCTCCTCCGCAGGCTTGTTCCCGACATAGGGGTCGGCCGTCAGTTCGACGATGCCGGTTGTCGGCCCCTGAAAGAAAAGCTCTTCGCCGCGAGCGACCGGAGCTGCTTCGACATAGACCTCTGCTACAGACGGTTTCTTGAAAAAGTTGGTCACCTTGCCGACATAGACCTTGCGCCGCGACGCGGACGATCCGTAGTGTTCGGTATGTTCCGCCATCGGAGCGCCGGCATAGTAGCCTTGCCAGAATCCCCGATTGAAGACCGTTTCGAGTTCCTGTTTCAACGCTGCGGCCAGTTCGGGGGTGTAGCTCCCCTCTTCCAATGCCCGCAGGGCGCGGTCGTAGCAGGTGACGACGCGTTTGACATACTCTGCACCGCGGGCGCGTCCTTCGATCTTGAGTACCCGCACGCCGGCGGCGATGAACCGGTCCAGAAAATCGATCGTGCAGAGATCCTTGGGTGAAAGGAGATAACGTCCGTCGGCAAGGAGCTGTGCGCCGCTCTCCGCATCGGTAAGGAGGTATTTTCGTCGGCAGATCTGGCGGCAGGCCCCCCGGTTCGCCGAACATCCCGTTTCATGCAGCGAAAGGTAGCATTTGCCCGATACGGCCATACATAAGGCCCCGTGCGCGAACATCTCGATGCGCAGCGGTTCTCCCGAAGGCCCGCAGATCCGCTGGTCGGCGATCTCGCGTGCGATCCGCCCGATCTGATCGAGCGAGAGCTCGCGGGCCAGCACCACCACATCGGCCCATTGCGCATAAAATTTTGCCGCTTCGCTGTTGGTTACGTTGCATTGGGTGGAGATGTGGACTTCGACTCCCGTCCGGCGGGCGTAGAGGATTGCGGCGATGTCGGAAGCTATGACGGCATCGACTCCTGCCATGCGGGCGCGGTCGATAAGCTCATGCATCTGCCGAAGCTCGTCTTCATAGACGACCGTGTTGACGGTAAGATAGCTTTTGACGCCTGCTTCACGGGCGATGCGGACAATCTCCTCCAAATCGTCAAGGGTAAAGTTTGCGGCCGATTTCGACCGCATGTTGAGCTGCCCCACACCAAAGTAGATGGCATCGGCTCCGGCCTGTACGGCGGCCCGCAGCGCCTCATAGCTTCCGGCGGGCGCCATCAATTCGATATCGGTTCGTTTCATGCCATCATCCTTTCCTTTGCGTTTTTTTCGCCGTCTGCGCGTGACGCCGGATCGCTGTGCGCCACCCCGCCCGCCGCTCTCCTTCCGTTCTCTTCTTCCCGCCGAATGGAGCCGCTCCGGCTCCGTGATGAACCCTGTTTCGCGCTTGGGCGGGGGAAGGCTCTCCGAAAAACGGGAATGAGCTGAATGCGGGCGTGGCACCTGTTCTCATTTCACCCCCCCCCTCCGGATATTCTCGCTTTATTTTTTCCGGTTCATCAGGCTTCGGGCGTATTCCCGCAGGGGCTCCTTGCGGCTGTCGGGGAGATCCAGTTCGTTGAGCACCGTCAGTGCCCGATCGAAGCGCAGGGCAATCTGTTGTTCTGTCAAACGGGGAATATCGAGCGCATCATAGACCGCTTTGACGCGGGCGATTTTTTCTGCGGCTGACAGTGTCTGATCCTTATATGTATGGCGGAGGATCTCGCGTCGGGATTCGTCGGCTCTGCTCATGGCCGTTACCATCAGATAGGTCTTCTTCCCTTCGAGGATGTCGCCGCCGATCATTTTCCCCAGCTCCTCGTCCCCGTAGCTGTCGAGCAGGTCGTCCTGCAATTGGAACGCCATCCCCAATTCGATGGCGAACTGATGGATGCGGCGGCTCTGTTCGTCGTCGGCACCCCCCAATATGGCGCCGATCATGGCCGACCCGGCCATCAGAACCGAGGTCTTGAGCTCGATCATCGACATGTATTCCACGACCGAAACCTTTTGTTTCTGTTCGAAATCCATGTCGTATTGCTGTCCTTCGCAGACGCCGAGTGCCATCGAGTTGAATACCTCCAGAATGCGGGGCAGCAGCACGGGATCGGTTTGCCCCAGCAGGCGGTAGGCATAAATGAGCATGGCGTCACCCGAAAGGATGGCGACATTCCCGCCCCAACGGGCATGGACGGAGGGTTTTCCGCGCCGCATGGCGGCATTGTCCATGATGTCGTCGTGGAGCAGCGTGAAGTTGTGGAAGATCTCGACGGCCGCCGCTGCGGGGAGCGCCGTTTCGGTACGGTCGCTGAAGAGCCCGCACGAGAGCATCAGCAACATCGGACGCAGACGTTTCCCGCCGCCTCCGAGCGAATAGCGGATCGGGTCGTACAACCGTTCGGGTTCGGAGGGGAGTTCGCGCTGAGCGAGGTAATTTTCAATGGTTTGAAGAAGTTGTTCGTTCGTCTGCATTTCGTTATGTTTGATCGGATGGACAAAGATTTGCCAAATATACGAAAAAGTTTGGAGTTGCGAGAATAATTTGTAACTTTGGATGTGAATAAACCGGCCTCTGCGCCATAAAACAAAAATTTCAGATAATGAAAAGACTTGCATTAGGAATCGACATCGGCGGCATCAATACGGCATTCGGCTTGGTGGACGAGAACGGCGACCTTTATGCGGATTCGGTCATATCGACCAAGAAGTATCCCCTATTTACGGATTATCCGGCCTATGTGGCGGAGCTGACGGAGTCGATGCATGCGATGGCCGACAGCCTGTCGTTCGAATACGAACTGGTCGGCGTGGGCATCGGCGCTCCGAATGCGAACTATCACACCGGAGTGATCGAACATCCGGCGAACCTGTGGAAATTCCCTGTCGGGGAGGAGAATCCCGATGAGACGCGGCGGATGTTCCCGTTGGTGGAGGATATTCGGAAGTCGTTTCCGGGGGTGGATGTGTTGATGACCAACGATGCCAATGCCGCGACAATCGGCGAGATGATCTACGGCAATGCCAAGGGGATGAAGGATTTCATCATGATCACGCTGGGTACGGGGCTGGGATCGGGCTTCGTGGCCAACGGCGAGATGATCTACGGCCATGACGGCTTTGCGGGCGAGTTCGGCCATGTGACCGTTGTCCGCAACGGCCGCCAGTGCGGATGCGGCCGACGGGGCTGTCTGGAGACCTATGTCTCGGCAACGGGTATCAAGCGCACCGCTTTCGAGCTGATGGCCACGATGACGGCGCCGTCGGAACTGCGTGACATCTCGTATGCCGATTTCGATGCGGCGATGATCTCTACGGCGGCATCGCACGGCGATCCCGTTGCATTGGAGGCCTTCCGCATCACGGGTGAACTGCTGGGCCATGCATTGGCCGATGCGGTGACGATTACCTCTCCGGAGGCGATCTTCCTCTTCGGCGGCCTTGCCAAAGCCGGAAAATACCTCTTCGAACCTACGCAGTGGTATATGGAGGAGAGCATGATGAATGTCTTCAAAAACAAGGTAAGGCTGTTGCCGAGCGGCATCCAGAGCAAGAATGCTGCGATTCTGGGTGCTTCGGCTCTTATCTGGCAGCACATCCACCACAGCGCGTGATGCGGATGCCGGCCGTTACAGACTGGAGCTTGCCGCGATGGCAGCTCCTGTTTTTTGTAATTTTTCGAATCCGTGTTCGATATTGTACAATCTGCTAAACTCAAGAATCATGAACCGACTGCTTATCCCTGTTGCCGTTGTCGCTTTGCTGCCGGCCGCCGTACATGCCCAGACCCCGTATCATCTTGATTTGACCGTCACGGAACTCCATCGGGAGGCCCCTCGTACGGAGTTTGTGGAGTTCGCGACGCGTGATGCGGCATTGACACGGCGTTTTGAAGCAAGCGACGCCTATCTGTCGCTTGACGGCATCTGGAAATTCCGTTATGCGGAGGATGTACGGGATCTTCCGCCCGACGTGACGGCGGCAACGATTGACGATACGTCGTGGGACGATATCCTCGTTCCGGGCAATTGGGAGCTGCAAGGATACGGCACTCCGATCTATGTCAACTCACACTATGAATTTGCGACCGTCGATCCGCAGCCGCCGCTGTTGCCGGAAACGATTCCTGCCGGAGTCTATCGGCGCACGTTTACCATTCCCGAAGAGTGGCGCGGCCGCAGCGTCTGCCTGACGATCGGCGGCGCCAAGTCGGGTGTTTATGTCTATGTCAACGGCAAGGAGGTCGGTTACAACGAAGATTCGAAGAATCCGGCACAATTTCGGCTTGACGACTTTCTGCAGCCGGGTGAAAATACGCTGGCACTCAAGATTACGCGTTGGAGCACGGGCTCCTATCTCGAATGTCAGGATTTCTGGCGTATCAGCGGCATCGAACGCAGCGTCTATCTGTCGGCCGAGACCCCCGGTTCGTTGCGTGATTTCGATGTTGTCTCGACACTGGATGAGACGTATGGGACGGGCCTGTTTTCATTGCGGATGCTGCTTGACGGCAACGAACCTGTCGAAGCGGGTTATGAATTGCTGGATGCCGGCGGCCGTGTGGTAAGTTCTGCATCCCGGCAGGCTGCGGGCGAAGCGGTCTTCGATGCGGAAATCCCCTCCGTAGCGGCATGGTCGGCCGAAACGCCGGCGCTCTATACGTTGCTGATGCATGTCAAGACGGCCGCACGCACGGTCTATGTCCCTTTCCAGGTGGGATTCCGGCGGTTCGAATTCTCCGAGTCCGGGGAGCGGGATGCTTCCGGACGCCCCTACAAGGTGCTGCTGGTCAACGGCCAGCCCGTGAAGTTCAAGGGGGTGAATCTCCATGAACACGACCCCTATACGGGCCATGTGGTCGGCGAGGAGCTGCTCCTGAAGGATATGCTGCTGATGAAGGCGCACAATATCAATGCGATCCGCACCTGTCATTATCCGCAGCAGCGACGCTTCTACGAGCTGTGCGATTCCCTGGGTTTCTATGTTTACAGCGAAGCCAATATCGAGAGCCACGGCATGGGATACAAACTCGCCAAAGGCCGGACATTGGGCAATGACCGTGCGTGGTGGCCGGCCCATGAGGCGCGGGTGCGGAACATGTACGAACGGTGTCGCAACTATGCGAGTGTGACACTGTTCTCTCCGGCCAACGAATCGGGCAACGGCTACAACTTCTACAAAGCCTACGAATGGCTCGAAGCGCGTGAAAAGGGTGCCGGACGGATGAACCGTCCGATCTGTTACGAACGGGCCCAATGGGAGTGGAATACGGACATGTTCGTGCCGATGTATCCCTCAGCGGGGCTGTTGGAAAAGTGGGGCCGTGAAGGGACGGACCGTCCCGTCGTACCGTGCGAATATTCGCATGCGATGGGCAACTCGAACGGTTCGTTGTGGCTGCAGTGGCAGTCGATTTACAAATACCCCAACCTGCAGGGCGGGTTCATCTGGGACTGGGTGGACCAGGGATTCGCAGCAACCGATGCCGCCGGCCGGAAATTCTGGGCCTATGGCGGCGACTACGGCGACCGCATGCCGAGCGACGGCAATTTCTGCTGCAACGGGCTTGTTTCACCCGACCGTACGCCCCATCCTGCGATGGCTGAGGTGCGTTATGCCTATGCCGATATCGCTTTTGCGCCGGTCGATGCGGCTGCCGGCCGTTTCACGGTCGGGAACCGTTTCTATTTCAAGACACTCGACGACTATGAGATCCTCTATGCGGTCGAAGTCGATGGCAAGGTTGAGCGTCGCGGCACCCTGCATCTGCAAACCGCGCCGCAGCAATGCGATACGGTGAGCGTGGCGGTCGGACGCCTCGGGGAGGGGTGCAACTGCTACCTGCGCGTGCAGGCACGCACCCGTGTCGCGCAGCCGGGACTGCCGGCCGGTACGATCGTCGCCGAGGAGCAGTTCCCGATCCGGAAAGGTACCCTTCCGGCGTATAAGCGCGACGGGAAGGAGTTGAAAATGACCATACCGACATTCGCTGTGGAATGCGGCCCCGGCGGATGTACGGCGCGGAAGATGGAGGGTGGAAAATTTACGATCGAAAACGAGCATGTCCGATTCACCGTTGATGGGACGACGGGCGACGTGCTGAGCTACGCGGTCGGCGGGGAAGAACTTCTGGCCGACGGCTTCGGTATCCGGCCCAATTTCTGGCGCGCTCCCGTCGATAACGATTACGGCGACGGCATGCCTTTGCGGACGCAGATGTGGAAAGAGGCGTCGGCCGCGAAGGCGGTCTCCGTTTCGGAGTGCGAAGCCGAAGGCGGTGCGATGGCGGTCAAGGCAGCCTATGCCTATGCGGGAGGAAACGGGCTGGAATTGACCTACACGGTCCATCCGTCGGGTGCGGTTCATGTCGGCATGCACTTCATCGCCGGCAAGGATGCCGTTCCGGAGATGCCGCGTTACGGCGTGCGGTTCCGGCTTCCGGCTGCCATGGATGCCTTTACCTATTTCGGGCGCGGCCCGCAGGAGAACTATTGGGACCGCAAGGCAGGGACATTCATGGGCCGTTACGCATCGTCGGCCGCAGCGGAGTATTTCCCCTATGTGCGGCCGCAGGAGACGGGGCACCATTGCGATACGGAGTGGATCGACTTCGGCGGGCTGCTGATCGTGGCCGATTCGACGATGGAGTTCAACGCGCTGCGATGCACGGTGGAGGATCTCGACGGCGAGGAGGCTGCCGGCCGCGACTACCAGTGGCCGAACTGGACGAAGCAGGATCCGAACGATCCGGCGGCGGGCCGCAATGTAAAACGGCGCCAAACCCATCTGAACGATGTCCCTGTGCGCGATTTTGTCGAGGTATGTCTCGATTACCGCCAGATGGGTGTCGGCGGGTACGACAGTTGGGGGCAACGTCCTGAGGAGAGCGTTACGCTCCGTACGGAGAAGCTCCGCGACTGGGGCTTTACGTTCGTCCCCGAACGCGCGAGAAAGTAATAGCGGGGCGATGGAATGAAAGGAGGCGTCGGGAACCGTCACGGTTCCCGACGCCTCCCTTGTTCCGCACGTTGTGTGTGATGGGCGGTGTCGTGTGATGGAGGTGTTTTGATCCGGCGGGCGGTCGAAGTGTCTTCTCCGGCCATTTGCGGAGTTCCTCCTGGCGCGATGCCGGCAGGAGGTCCGTTCACGCGGTTTTAGACTCGCTGCCGGCGGATCGTGCCGAACTATCCGTTGACGCGGAAAGCCTTTTGCACGCCCTTGATCCGCAGAATGGCATAAATAAGCGTATCGACAACACTTGTCGCGGGAACTTCGACATCGATCGTCCCGCTGAGCAGCCCGCCGCGCGATGAGAGGTTCATCGAACGGATGTTGAGCTTCAGATCCCGGATGACCGTTTCCGTAATGTGGTTCGCCATGCCGGTCGTATCGGCCGCCACAATGCGGATCGCCACGCGGAAAGCCCCTTCGGCCGTCGAACGCCAGCGCGCGTCGATCACCCGGTAGGGATAATTTTCCCGCATGCGCCGTGCATTGGGGCAATCCGTGCGATGGATCGTGATGCCCGAGCTGATCGTCACAAAACCGAAAATGTCGTCGCCCTTGATGGGATTGCAGCACCGCGCCAGTTTGTACTCGATCTGGTGGATGTTGTCGTCGATGATCAGCGCATCGCCCGAATGCGCGGGACGCGGCGCGGCATTTTGCTGCTTGGCCTGCCCGATGGCCGCTGCTGCAGCCCGCCGCTCTTCGTCGGCTTCGCCCGACTGCCACCGTGTGAGGATCTCCTTGATGCTCCCCAGATCGACCTTCTGTGCCGCGATCAGGGCGTAGAGTTCCGTGCCGGCCCGCAACTTGTAGTATTTGCAGAGGTAGGCAACCGCTTCGTCGATGGTAAGGGTGAATTTCCAGTTTTTAAGCTTTCGCTCCAACTCTTCACGTCCCAAACGGGCGCTCTTCGCCTGTTCTTCGCGGATGAAAGCCTTGATGCGGCTGCGGGCCTTTGCCGTCTTGACGACCGACAGCCAGTCGGCTTTGGGCGTCTGGTTCTTCTGCGTGAGGATTTCGACGATGTCGCCGTTGTGCAGCGGCTCCTTGATCGGTACGGCGCGGCCGTTGATCTTGCCGCCTGAACAGCTGCAACCCAGATTGGAGTGGATGTCGAAGGCGAAATCCAGCACCGTCGCCCCTTCGGGAAGTTTCCGCAGGTCGCCATTGGGGGTGAAGACGAAGATTTCACCCGATGCGGGCCGCGCTTCGAAACGTTTTGCCAGCGCATGCGGCGTATCCTCCATCAGTTCGCGCAGCCTGCTGAGCCACATCTCGCTGGTCAGGGCTCCCTGATTGACCCCTTTGTAGCGCCAGTGCGCGGCGATGCCGCGTTCGGCGACGGCATCCATGCGCTCGGTGCGGATCTGGATCTCCACCCAGCGCCCGCCGCCTGCCGAGACGGTCGTATGCAGCGACTCGTAACCGTTCGATTTGGGAATCGAGATCCAGTCCCGCAACCGCTCCGTGTTGGGGATATAGCAGTCGGTAACGATCGAATAGACGGCCCAGCACTGTGTCTTCTCCTCTTCGGGCGGACAATCGAGGATAATGCGCAGGGCGAAGATGTCATAAACGCCTTCGAAAGGGACATGCTGCTTCTGCATCTTCGACCAGATCGAGAAGATCGATTTTGTCCGGCTTTTGATGTGGTATTTGAACCCCTGCCGGTCGAGCCGTGCAACGATAGGTTCGAGAAAGCGTCCGATGAAGGTCTGGCGTTCGCTCTCGGTCTCCTCCAGTTTGCGGTGGATGTGTTCGAAGTCCGCCGGTTCGAGATAGCTCAGCGCAATGTCTTCGAGTTCGCTCTTGATCGAGTAGAGGCCGAGTTTGTGTGCGATCTGCGCATAGAGATTCATACTCTCCCAGCTCTTCTTGCGCCATTTGTCGCGCGGGAAGATCCGCAGGTTGCGCATCACTTCGAGACGGTCGGCAAGTTTGATGAGGATCACGCGCGGATCCTCGGAGTAGCTGACGATCAGATCGCGGAAGTTGGAGGCCTGCTCTTTCGAGATTTTCAGATGGATCTTCGAGATGTTGCTCAGCCCTACGGTAATGCCGAGCACCTCCTCGCCGAACCGACGCCGGATTTCAGCCGTCACATCGACCAGATCGGCGGCGTCGCCGGCGGCGGCGATGCGCACCACATCGTGCAGAATCGCCGCAAGCGTCGAATTGCGTCCCAGCCCGATTTCGGTGATGACGATATGCGCTACGCCAATGCCGTGATCGAGCATCGGCGAACCGTCGTAGCGGGTCTGATCCCTGAGCCGTTCGGCGGCGAAAGCCACTGCATCATCGACCAGCTGTTGTGTCGTAGCGGAGAAGTTGCTCCTTACAAGTCTCCTCAATTCGCCGTAGCGTGTCGTATCCATCGTTTTGTCCTCCCGGAATTTTCGGAGTGCGGAGACTCCTGTTGAACGGTTTTAGAGCCAACGCAGCAAAGTTACGGAAATTTTGCGAGACATCGTACACCTGCGGGCATGAAGGCGCCCTCCTGCTCCGCCTGCCCCTCTTGCGCTTCCGGCTGCGGCGTTTTCCCTGCTTCCGGCCCGCCCGTCTGCGGCCGTGCGCTGCCAGTCCGCCTCATATCCCATTTGCGGGTTGCCTCTTCCGCCGGTTTCCGGCGGCTCTCTTTCGGGCTTTTGGCCCGATCCGGACTGCAGGGACCGGAATGCCGGGTGCCGAACGGCGCAGTCTTTGTGCCTTGTCCTGCAAAAAACCGCTGTCCGATGATACATGCAACCGAATTTATCGTTACTTTTGGCAGGAGAACCATCAGGAGAACCATCATGCGTGCAGAGCGGAAACCCGTTTATGTCCCGACTGTCGGAGAGGAGGTCGCCAATGCGGTATCGCATGGCGTAATGGTCTGTCTGACGCTTGCGGCCCTGCCCTTTGCCGCCGTGCACGCCTACCTGCATGCCGGAGCGCTTGCGGCTTTTGCCACGAGCGTTTTCGTCATCTCGTTGTTGCTGATGTTTCTCGGCTCGACCCTTTACCATTCGATGCACCCCGCGTCGCGGCACAAGGAGATTTTCCATATTCTCGACCATATTTTCATCTATGTGGCCATTGCGGGGACCTACACGCCGATCGCACTGTCGGTCATCGGGGGCTGGCAGGGGATTTTCATTACGATCCTGCAATGGGTCATGGTGCTTTTCGGCATCATTTACAAATCGCTGGCGCGGCGGTCGATTCCGGCTGTCAGCCTGACGATCTATCTGGTAATGGGCTGGACGATCGTCTTTTTCATGCCGTTGTTCGTGCGGCACGCCTCGACGCCGATGCTGGTGCTGATTGCTGTCGGAGGGCTCCTCTATACGGCCGGAGCGTGGGTCTATGCCCGCAAGGGGTTCCGGTACCATCACATGGTTTGGCACCTGCTCATCAACGTGGCGGCGATCAGCCATTTCGTGGCAATCGTCTTCTATCTCTATTGATTCACCCCCCCCCTCTCCCTTTTGGGCGGATTCTCCGGTCCGCGCCTTCGCTGTCTCCGCCCCCCCCCCGTTGCTGGCCGCTTCCGTCGAACGTCTTTCCGCACTTTTGCGGGATGCTGCCGCTCCGCGCCCTTTCGGACGGATATTTCCCTGCATTCCGATTCCCGAACGGGCCGGTTGCATGCCTGACGGATTCACGGATCGGGATATGCTTCATTTTTCCTGCCGCGACGAGCGCGTGCGGCAAGAAATCTGCACCTGCGCCACCCGGCCGGCCGCAACCGGCGCATGTGTTAAATTTGCGTTAAGGAATCCTTACCATACCGTTAATTTTTGCGCCGGTGCGTGTGCCGCTCCCTTTTTCGCCGTAAATTTGTCCTGCAAACCAATTTATTTATGGACCCGATCTATCTTGCAATCATTGCCATCCTGGCATTTCTGGCCGTTTCCGGCCTCTTTGTCGGCGTTACGAACGACGCCGTGAATTTCCTCAACTCCGCCATCGGTTCAAAAGCCGCCTCCCGACGGACGATTCTCATCGTTGCCTCGATCGGCATTCTGGTCGGTACGATCACATCGAGCGGCATGATGGAGGTTGCCCGCAACGGGATGTTCAATCCCGCGCAGTTTACTTTCCACGAGGTCATCCTGCTCTATCTGGGCGTGATGTTCGCCAACATCATCCTGATCGACCTCTACAATTCGTGGGGGCTGCCCACATCGACGACCGTCTCATTGATCTTCTGTCTGTTGGGTGCAGCCGTTGCCGTCTCCACCTACAAGATTGCCGGCAGCGACTCCCTTACGATGGGCAATCTCGGAGAGTTCATCCATTCGGGGCGGGCACTGGGTATTGTCGCGGCGATTCTGCTTTCAGTGGTCATTTCGCTGACGGTCGGTACAATCGCCATGTACATCTCGCGTCTGATCTTTTCGTTCCGCTACACGCGGGGGCTGCGCCGTTACGGTGCGTTGTGGTGCGGGGCTTCGCTCACGGCTATCGTCTATTTCGCGCTTTTCAAGGGACTCAAACACACCCTTTCCCATACGGCGTTCATTCATATGGTCGAGGAGCATATTCTGCTGGCGGTTCTCTGCTGCTGGATCGTATGCAGCCTGATCCTCTTTTTCATGCAGCGGTTCCGGATCAATATCCTGCGTATCACGATTCTGGGCGGTACGTTCGCCCTTGCGCTCGCATTTGCCGGCAACGACCTCGTGAACTTTATCGGTGTCCCGATTGCAGGCTGGGATGCCTTCAAGATCGCACAGGCTACCGGAGATCCGTCGATGACGATGGAGGCTCTCAACGAGAACGTGCCGACCAATTTCATTTTCCTGCTGGGCGCGGGAGGAATCATGATCCTTACCTTGTGGATCTCGCGCAAGGCCATGCACGTTACCGAAACCGAGCTTTCGCTGGCCAGCCAGAACGATGAGCAGGAGCAGCGCGAATACGGCTCCTCGGCCTTTGCACGAACCATCGTTCGCGCGACGCTCAGTGCCAACCATGCCGTAGATCGGGTTGTCCCCAAACGTGTGCGCGAAGCGGTCTCGCGGCGTTTCGAAGTGGTCGATATCGAACATACGGGTGCGCCGTTCGACATGATCCGCGCGACGGTAAATCTTACGACGTCCGCGTTGCTGATCGCCCTGGCGACATCGTTCAAGCTGCCGCTCTCAACGACCTATGTGACTTTCATGGTCGCAATGGGTTCCTCGCTGGCCGACCGTGCCTGGGGCCGTGAAACGGCCGTATATCGCATCTCGGGCGTGATGACCGTTGTCGCGGGGTGGTTCGTGACAGCCGTCGGCGGGTTCATCATCGCCTACATCGTCGGGCTGGCGCTCGTTTATGGCGGAACACCGGTGCTTATTCTGCTGACGGTACTGGCCGGTTACATGCTTATTCACAGCAATTTCATCAAGAAACAGAAAGATTCGATCATTGCAAAGACTGTCGTGACGCAGGAGAATGTCGTTGAAGAGATTGCAACGGGGGTGAGTACGACGATCAACACTGCAACGCGGATCTACGATCGGACGCTGCTGGCCGTTTTCAAGGAGAACCGGAAGGTTTTGCGGGATCTGAATCGGGAGGCGTCGGAGCTGTACAACCAGATGCGTGAAAAGAAATACCGGATGATGTCCACGTTGCGCGAGTTGCGGGAGACGGATCTCGATACGGCGCAATACTATGTCCAGGCGGTGGATTATCTCAATGAGCTTACCAAATCGCTCGCACATATCGTCCGTCCGGCATTCGACCACATCGACAACAACCACGAAGGACTGACGCGCGAACAGACCTCCGACCTGATTCGTGTGGGCGATGAGGTGGAGGGCATCTACCGTCGGGTCAATGCGATGTTGACGAGCAACGATTTCGGGGACATCGACCTTGTACTTTCCATGCGTGACCGTCTTTTCGAGACGATTTCGGATGCGATCAAGAGTGAATTGAAGCGTCTCAACAGTCCCGGAAAGAGCAGCACGAAGGCCAGCATGCTCTATCTGACGATTCTCAACGAGACCCGCACGATGGTGCTCCAGCTGCGGAATCTGTTGAAGGCCCAACGGCATTTTCTTGAGACGAAAGGGGTCATCAAGAGCTGGCTTTACTATGCCAAATGACCGGACAATAGGAATTGACCGTTGAATTTTCTACCTTTGCGGAACGGACTGTTCCGTAATTTCCGGCGTCCGATTTGCAGTCGGACGCTTTGATTTGGAGATGGGTCCCCGATCGGAATCCGGCGTGCCGGAGGTCTGAAGGGCAGCTCTTGACATTGTGATACGGTGAAAGCGGGTTGACGTCGTGTCGGCCGTCGAAAGAACATACAGCATATGGACATCGCCAAAGCGAAGCGGCGGGAGAATATCGCCGAATATATTTTGTATCTCTGGCAGTTGGAGGACCTGCTGCGGGCGCTGCAGTTCAGCCCGGAAGCGGTATATTCCCAATTGATAAAGCCGCGCGGGCTCTCCGAGCCGCAGCAACGGCTCTATCTGGAGTGGTACATGGATATCGCCGATCTTTTGCGGCAGGAGGGTAAGGAACGGCAGGGACACCTGGATCATACGCTTCATCTGATTGCGGATCTGCACAATCTGCATCTGCAACTCATGCAATTGCCGGTGGGAGCGCATTATCGGGAACTTTACGCGCGGCTGTCGCCGGAACTGCCGCGTTTGCGGGCCGTACTGGGGCGGGCCGAGATGAGCGATACGGAGCTCTGTTTCCGTGCGTTGTATGCGGCTGTACTCTATCGTATCCGCGGTGAGGGCGGCGGGCAGGCTGCGGACGATACCGTCGAACTCATATCGCCCGTCATTGCCGAACTCGCGGCGATGTACGGACGGGTCGAACGAGGCGAGGTCGATCTTTTCGAGTCCGGAAAGGAGCCGTGATTCCTTCCCTCCCGACAGGGGCGGCCTTGTCCTCGCTTCGACGAGGGCACGGTCCATGGCGGGACGCTCTTGGGAAACCTGCCGAAGAGCGGGGGGGGACGGGCCGGCCGAGACAGGGAGCAAACAGCGTCCCCTGCCTTCGTCGCGAAGACAGGGGACGCTGTTTGCAGGCAGGCCTTCTTCGGCTTCGGGGTCTCTGCCGGCAGGCATGTGCCCATGTATTCCGGCTTGCCGTCCGCCCCAACGGCCGAGGTCAGTTCGCACCCGCGATGTCGGCCAGTTCATCGGTAATGGCCTGCTGCCGGCGTTTGTTGTAGCTCAGCGACAATTCATCGAGCAGCTCCCGCGCATTGTCCGATGCGGTTTGCATGGCAACGGTCCGGGCGGCGTGTTCCGCCGTTGCGCTGTCCAGCAGAACCCGGTACATTCGGGTGCGCAGGGCATAGGGAATCAGTTCATCCAGCAGTCTGGGGGCCTCCGGCTCGAAAAGGTAAAGGTCGGGATTCCCCTCTTCCGCGCCGGCTTCGTTTGCCGAAAAATCCATCGGCAGAAAGATCTCCTCGCAGGGCTTCTGATGCCCCATCGAGTGGAAATGGTTATAGACGAGCAGCACGCGGTCGATCTTTCCTGCTGTGAACTGCTCCATGAGCCGGCAGGCCAGATCCGTCGTGCGGTCGTAGGCGGGAGCGCCGGCCAACGACTGGAAATCATCGCAGGTGTCATATCCGGCCTTGTGTGCCGCTTGGACGATCTTCTCTCCGACAGGATATATCGTGATATCCGCAACTCCCTCATTATGCAGCCGTTTTACGGTATCTTCCAGCGCGTGGACCGCATTGGCGTTGAACGCGCCGCACAGTGAACCGTTCGATGCGATGGCGACGACGGCCGCATGTCTTTCCGTTTTGTGCGGAAGCGTCAGCGGCGAGACGACCGAATCGCCGAGGCGCCGGACAAGTACGGAAGCCATCAGCGAGAGATGTTTCTCGTATTCGGTCAGCGCCTCGGCATTCGACTGTACGCGGTGCAGCTTCGCCGACGCGACCATCTTCATGGCCGAGGTGATCTTCAGCGTGCTGTTGACCGACGCGATGCGTGAGCGGATCTCTTTAAGGGAAGCCATCTCCGTTATGCTTTAAGTGACGCGACGGCACGGGCTGCGGCCGCTTCGATCCTTGCGCTTGCGGCATCGTCGATGATACCCTTGCGCAAGGAGTCCAGAACATCGTTGTCGGAGGCTTCGAGCAGTCGGATCAGCATCCGTTCGAAGTCGGCGATTTTTGCGAGCGGCAGGTCGCGCATGAGGCCGTGCGTGCCGCAATAAAGCACGGCGATCTGTTCTTCGATGGGCATGGGCGAATATTGCGGCTGTACGAGCAGCCGTGTATTTTTGCGTCCTTTGTCCAGTACGGCGGCCGTTACGGGATCCATGTCGCTGCTGAAGCGGGAAAAGGCCTCCAGTTCGCGGTACTGCGCCTGGTCGATCTTCAGTGTTCCGGCCACCTTCTTCATGGCTTTGAGCTGGGCGTTCCCGCCCACACGCGAAACCGAGATTCCCACATCGATGGCCGGACGGTTCCCCTGATTGAAAAGGTTTGTGTCGAGGAAGATCTGCCCGTCGGTAATGGAGATTACGTTGGTCGGGATATAGGCCGAAACGTCGCCGGCCTGTGTCTCGATGATGGGAAGCGCCGTGAGCGACCCTCCGCCGCGCACCTTGCCGCGCAGCGATTCGGGCAGATCGTTCATCTGTTCGGCCACCTCCTGCTGGGCGATGATCTTTGCGGCACGCTCCAGCAGCCGGGAATGCAGATAGAAAATGTCGCCCGGATAGGCTTCGCGCCCCGACGGCCGGCGCAGGATCAATGAAACCTCGCGATAGGCGACCGCCTGTTTCGACAGATCGTCATAGACGACCAGCGCATGACGTCCCGTATCGCGGAAATATTCGCCGATGGCCGCACCGGCGAAAGGTGCGAAATATTGCATGGCGGCGGAATCGGCCGCCGTGGCGGCTACGACGATGGTATAGTCCATCGCGCCGTGCTGGCGCAGCGTGGCCACGAGCGACGCGACCGTCGAGGCTTTCTGCCCTACGGCCACATAGATGCAGTAGATCGGGTCCCCCGCCTCGAAATTGCGCCGCTGGTTGATGATCGTATCGATGGCGATGGCCGTTTTTCCGGTCTGGCGGTCGCCGATGATCAGTTCGCGCTGCCCGCGGCCGATCGGAATCATGGCATCGACGGCCTTGAGACCGGTCTGCAGTGGCTCGTTGACGGGTTGGCGGAAGATGACGCCCGGAGCCTTGCGTTCGAGCGGCATTTCGATCGTCGGGCCTTCGACCGCGCCTTTCCCGTCAAGGGGTTCGCCAAGCGGTGTGATGACACGTCCCAGCAGGGCTTCGTTTACATGGATGGAGGCCATGTGGCCCGTCCGCCGCACGGTATCTCCCTCCTTGACGAGGTCGGTGGGGCCGAGCAGTATGGCACCGACGTTGTCCTCTTCGAGATTCATTACGACGGCCTTCATGCCGTTGTCGAATTCGAGCAGTTCGTTGGCTTCGGCGTTTCCGAGTCCGTAGATGCGCACGACGCCGTCGCTGACCTGCAACACCGTCCCTACTTCGGCATATTGCGCCGTCAGATCGGTATCCTGCAACTCGGCAAGCAACGCTTCCGACACTTCGGCCGCTTTGATATTGTCTGTTTTCATGGTTTTATACGATTCTGTCGGGCTTTTCCCTGAATTTCCGTTTCAACCGCTCCAGTTGTCCGGCGATGCTGGCATCGATCAGCATGTCCCCCAACCGGAGAACGAATCCCCCCAACAATTCGGGACGGATTTCATGCCGCAGGTGAATTTCTCCCCCTGTTTTGGTTCGGGCCTCTTCGCAAATGCGCTCCACGACCGCTTCATCAACGGACGATGCCGTGGCAAGCGTCGCCTCCCGGATGTTGTGGCGCTCCTCATAGACCGCAATGAACGAGTTGAGCATGAAGAAGAGATAGCGTTCGCGATGGTGGACGATGACCAGCCGGATGAATCGTTCGAGCGTCACGCACGGAGCGCCTCCGAAGAGTTTCCGTATCAGTTCGAGCTTGTCATCGACGCTCAGAACCGGCGAGAAGAGAGCCGTCCGTATCGAAGGGTGCTCCCTGTAACGCACGATCAGACGCCGCACCTCTTCACAGGCACGCTCTTCCTCGGCATTTGCCGCCGCGAAGGCATACAATGCCGTTGCATAACGTCTGGCTATCAATCCCACATACATGGCTCTACGATTTGTCCCTGTTCTGGTGTTGTTCGAATTCGTCGAACAGCCGTTCGGCAAGTTGCGTCTGCGCTGCTTTGTCGGTCAGTTTTCCGCGCAGCAGTTTTTCGGAAATGGCGACCGAAAGCAGCGCCACCTGGCGCCGTGCATCCTGCAGGATCGCTTCACGTTCGGTTGCGGCCTGCTCTCGCGCTGCGGCGACGATACGCTGCCCTTCGGCATCGGCCTTGCGTTTGGCCTCCTGCACGATCCGTTCACGGGTTTCGGCGGCATCCTGCAGGATTTCGCGTTGACGGGCTTCGGCGGCTTCCCGCAACGCTTCGCCTTCGGCACGGATCCCGTCGAGTTTGCGTTCCGCCTTTTTTGCGGCGTCGAGCGATGAGTCGATGTACTCCTTGCGCGAATCGATGGCCCGCAAAATTACCGGAAATCCGTACTTTGCCACGAGCACGAAGACGACCGCGAATGAAAGCAGCATCCAGAAAACAAGTCCCGATTCGGGTTGCAAAAGTCCCATGGCTCGTTTTTGTTCGTTGAATTAAAGCGCGAGGAAACAAACGACGATGGCGAACAGTGCGGCACCCTCGATCAGAGCGGCGACGATGATCATGTTCATACGGATTTTGTTCGTAGCCTCGGGCTGGCGTCCGATGGCCTCCATGGCAGACGCGCCGATTTTTCCGATTCCGAGGCCTGCGCCGATTGCGGCCAGACCTGCGCCCAAAGTGGCACCGATAGTTCCTAAATCCAGCATAGTTTTATGATTTTAAATGGTTCGACGGTTTGATTTCTGTTTCCGTATGGCCCTCCTCTTGCGCCAGACCGATGAAGACGGCCGAGAGCAGGGTGAAGACGTATGCCTGAAGGAATGCGACGAGCAGTTCGAGACAGTTCATGAAGATGGAGAAGAAAACGGAGACGACAGTCATCGACCCGTTTATGAGGGCCCCCATCTTTGCCGTAACGAAGACGACGCATGTAAGGCTGAGGATGACGGCGTGCCCGGCCATGATGTTGGCGAACAGACGGATCATCAGCGCGAAGGGTTTTGTGAAGATTCCCACGAATTCGATAAGGGGAATGATCGGGATCGGTATTTTGAGCCATGTGGGCACATCGGGCCAGAAGATCTCCTTCCAGTAGGTGCGGCGGCCGAAGAGGTTTACGGCGAGGAAGGTCGCCAGCGCCAGAATAAAGGCTACGGCAATATTTCCCGTAACGTTTGCGCCGCCGGGGAAGATCGGGATGAGCCCCATGAGGTTGTTGATCAGGATAAAGCAGAAGACCGTGAGCAGATAGGGCGCAAAACGGCGGTAGGAGGGGCCTACGCAGGGTTTGATCAAATCCTCCACGAGTGTGGAGACGAGCGCTTCGATCATGCCGACGAATCCGCGCGGGGCCGGCGAGTCGGGTCTCCGCCTGCGGTACCAGCGGGCGCATCCGAGGATGAGGACGATGATGAGCAGACTGTTGATGAGCAGCCCGGCAGCGGTCTTGGTCATCGAGAGGTCGAGCGGCCGCAAATCGCTGCCGTCGGCCTGCCGTTCGACGATCTTTCCCTCATAGGGACCCTCTTCGGCGATACGGAGCCCTTCGAATTCGGCGCCCTCGTCATGCAGGCGTGCGGACGAGAAGCAGTGCCAGCCGCTGGTGGGGCTGTGGACGATTATCGGAAGCGGGATAGTACACTCCCACCCGCCGAATGTCCCCATGTGCCATTCGTAGGCGTCGCCGATATGTCCCAGCACGATCTGCTTGGTGTTGATCTCCTCGCCCTGCGATTGCAGCGGGACGAACAGCAGCAGGAGTGCCCACAGTAGCGGCCGCATGCCGTTGTTATGATTGAATCCGATCATCCGTTTGCAAGTCGTTTTTGTCTGTGCCGCCGGAGAGTTCGGCGCACACTTCGATCCGGTCGTCGTGAACCCGCACGAAGCCGCCGGAGATGTTGATCCGTTCCGTTTTTCCCTGTTCCTCATAGCGGACCGTGCCGGCCGCAAGTCGTGCGATGATCGGAGCATGGCGGGGCAATACGGTAAATGCTCCCGCCTCGCCGGGCAGCGAGATGCTGTCGATCGTCGTGCGGCAGAGGATGCCGGTCGGTGCTACGATAACGAGTTGCATGTCTTTCTCTCCTATACTGCTTGTTCTTTGTTGCGTTCGCGTCGCGGCATTTGCGCCGTGTGCGGCTACGGCCGTTCTCCGGTGGCCTGCAGCATCCCTTCTCCCTTGCGGATTGCATCGTCGATCGTTCCGACGTTGAGGAATGCCTGCTCGGGCAGATGATCCACTTCCCCGTCGAGAATCATCTTGAAGCCGCGTATCGTCTCTTCAATAGGGATGATCTGTCCCTTTACGCCGGTAAACTGCTCGGCAACGGTAAATGGCTGCGACAGGAAGCGCTGGACACGGCGGGCGCGGTTGACCGTCAGCCGGTCTTCGTCCGAGAGTTCATCCATGCCCAGGATGGCGATGATGTCCTGCAGCTCCTTGTTCCGCTGGAGGATCTGTTTTACGCGCTGCGCCGTTTGGTAATGCTCCTCACCCACGATATGGGGATCGAGGATCCGCGAGGTCGATTCCAGCGGATCGACGGCGGGATAGATCCCCAGTTCGGTAATCTTGCGGCTGAGAACCGTTGTGGCGTCGAGGTGCGTGAAGGTCGTTGCGGGTGCCGGGTCCGTAAGGTCGTCGGCTGGGACATAGACGGCCTGTACGGAGGTGATGGAACCATGTTTGGTCGAAGTGATGCGCTCCTGCATCTGTCCCATCTCAGTCGCCAGCGTAGGCTGGTACCCGACGGCCGACGGCATCCGTCCCAGCAGCGCCGACACTTCGGATCCGGCCTGTGTGAAACGGAAGATGTTGTCGATGAAGAAGAGAATGTCCTTCGCTCCGCCCTCCGTTTCGCTGTCGCGGAAGGTCTCGGCGACGGTAAGTCCCGACAACGCCACCGACAAACGGGCTCCGGGCGGTTCGTTCATCTGTCCGAAGACGAGTGTCGCCTGCGATTTGGCCACTTCGTCATAATCGACTTTCGAGAGGTCCCAATGGCCCTCTTCCATGCTCTTCTCGAACTCCTTTCCGTAGCGGATAACGCCCGACGAGATCATTTCGCGCAACAGGTCGTTACCTTCACGGGTACGCTCGCCGACACCTGCGAAGACCGAGAATCCATTGTGTTTTTTCGCAATGTTGTTGATCAGCTCCATGATCAGCACCGTCTTGCCGACGCCGGCGCCGCCGAACAGACCGATCTTGCCGCCCTTGACATAGGGTTCGAGCAGATCGATGACCTTGATGCCCGTATAGAGGACCTCCTGTGTCGTGGCCAGTTCGTCGAATTTCGGCGGCTCGCGGTGGATCGAAGCGGTGTGGGTCCGGTCGAGCGGACGCATGCCGTCGATTTCGCGGCCTACGACATTCATAAGGCGCCCTTTGACCTGGTCGCCCGTCGGCATCGAAATGGATTGTCCCGGAGCCGTCGCCTTCATGTGGCGTTGCAATCCGTCCGTGGAATCCATAGCGATGCAGCGCACGGTGTTCTCCCCGATATGCTGTTGTACTTCGACGATCAGCTCCTTGCCGTCGGGCCGGTGGATGATCATCTCTTCGTGGATATTCGGCAACAGGTGCTCGTTTCCCAATTCGGGGAAATGGACATCGATCACGGGCCCGATAATCTGCGAGATGTAACCTTCGGTCTGCGCCATAATTCGTGAATTTATTTAATATATCGTCTCTCAAAACGCTTTACGGGGGTGGAATAGTATGCGGCAGGTATGCTTAAAACCTCCAAAAGCACCGATAAAAACTCCGATAAATCGCATTCTCCTTACGCCCTCTCCTTTTCTGCCGGTCCCTTGTTTTCCCGCATAAACCCCTGAAAAAAGGCTCCAGGCGGTGCGGCAGTCCGGGCAGACGGGAATTCGGCCTCTTTTCCGTTGTCATATCGTTTTTGCAATATTACAAAATATTAAAAAATATTGCAAAAAAATAATAATGGCAATTTCGCTTATTGCCGGAAAAGGCCGATGATTGGGGACGTTTATTCCAATTCGGCAATTCGGCACGAAGAAAAGAATCCGGGAGGGGTGTTCATAATTTGTTGATCTTTTCCCCTGCGGAACGGTCCGGCAGATGCGCGTTTTTCATACTTTTGCAGATACCAAGGATGACGGTTCCGCTTGTCGGCAATCGACATGTCGGATGAAAAGGGAACACCTGTGCAAGTCAGGGACTATCCCCGTAGCTGTAACTTCCGTTGCAAGTCCGTGCGATTCGGCCACTGACGTTTGTGGACGTTGGGAAGGTGTCACGGTCGGAAGAAGTCAGAAGACCTGCCGTTGTCCTCCGTTCGGGCTTTCGGGTTGAAGGGCATTTACCGGCGGTTCGCGTGCGACGCCCCGTTCTTCCGCAGGAGGGAGGGCGGAGAGAGGAATGGCGTCTTGGGAAAACCGTCGCCGCGATATCGTTTATATGCTTTCCCCTATTTGTTTCCGACAGGTTGCTGCCGTTTCCGGTTTTGCCGTGACGGCCGGCGGACGATGCCGTTTGCCGGGTGAGGAACGGCACGGCGCCTGTCGATTTTCCCTGCAGGCCTTGTGGGGCAGGGTTGTGCCGGTTCGGCTCGTTGCCGGCCGGCAGGTCGCAGAGCCGGGCGACAGGCCGCTTCGCGTCATAAACGCGGCGCGGCCCATGGCAGGGCCCTCCCCGGAATCGGGCCGCGACGGATAAGGACGCCATGAGAAGGTGCTACGAAAAAACCAAAAGACAATATGTTATGAGCAGTTCCGAAATCTTCATTACGAAGCGTGACGGCAAACGCGAACGCTTCTCTCTTGACAAGATCAAGTCCGCGATCTCGAAGGCGTTCCTTTCGGTCGGCGGTTTCGCCACCGAAGAGGTGCTGACGCCGATTCTGAGCCGCATCCGCATCACCGACGGCATGTCGGTCGAAGAGATTCAGAATCAGGTTGAAACAGCCTTGATGGCCGAACGGTACTATCGGGTTGCAAAAAGCTATATCATCTACCGGCATACGCATACGGAGGATCGGGAGGTGCGCGACAAGCTGCAATTCCTGATGAGTTATTGCGATGCGTCGAATCCGGCGAGCGGATCGAAATACGACGCCAATGCGAATGTGGAGAACAAGAACATCGCAACGCTGACCGGGGAGCTGCCGAAGCGGAATTTCATCCGCCTGAACCGGCGGCTGTTGACCGACCGGCTGAAGGAGATGTACGGCAAGGAACTCTCGGACCGTTATCTCGATCTGTTGAACCGGCATTTCATCTACAAGAACGACGAGACGTCGCTGGCCAACTATTGTGCTTCGATCACGATGTATCCCTGGCTGCTCAACGGAACGACGTCGATCGGCGGGAATTCGACCCGGCCGACAAACCTCAAATCCTTCTGCGGCGGATTTGTCAATATGGTCTTCATCGTGTCGTCGATGCTTTCGGGGGCCTGCGCCACGCCCGAATTTCTGATGTATATGAACTATTTCATCGGACAGGAATACGGCCCGGACTACTACAAGCGGGCGGATGAGGTCGTCGATCTGTCGCGCCGCCGGCGGACGATCGACAAGGTCATCACCGACTGTTTCGAACAGGTGGTCTATTCGATCAATCAGCCGACGGGAGCGCGGAATTTTCAAGCCGTTTTCTGGAACATCGCCTATTACGACCGATACTATTTCGAGTCGTTGTTTGGGGAATTCCGTTTTCCCGACGGCTCGCGGCCCGATTGGGAGGGGCTGTCGTGGCTGCAGAAGCGCTTCATGAAGTGGTTCAACGCCGAGCGGCTGCGGACGGTGCTCACGTTTCCGGTCGAGACGGTGGCGCTGCTGACGAAAGAGGGCGACGTGATGGATCGGGAGTGGGGCGATTTCACCGCCGAGATGTATGCCGAAGGCCATTCGTTTTTCACCTATATGAGCGACAACGCCGATTCGCTGTCGTCGTGCTGCCGCCTGCGCAACGAGATTCAGGACAACGGGTTCAGCTATACGCTGGGTGCCGGCGGGGTTTCGACAGGGTCGAAGAGCGTGCTGACGATCAACCTGAACCGCTGCATCCAATATGCGGAGCGGCAGGGAATCCCCTGTTTGTCGTTCCTTGAGGAGGTGGTCGATCTGGTGCACAAGGTTCAGCTGGCCTACAACGAGAATCTCAAGGAGTTGCAGCGCAAGGGTATGCTCCCGCTGTTCGATGCGGGGTATATCAATCTCGGCCGCCAATACCTGACGATCGGTGTCAACGGACTGGTCGAAGCGGCCGAGTTCAAGGGAATCGCCATCGACGACAATCCTGCCTATGTCCGTTTTACGGAGGAGATTCTGGGCCTGGTCGAGCGTTACAACCGCAAGTATCGGACGAAGGACGTGCTGTTCAACTGCGAGATGATTCCTGCGGAAAACGTCGGCGTGAAACACGCCAAATGGGATCGGGAGGACGGATACCGCGTTCCGCGCGACTGCTACAACAGTTATTTTTACGTCGTGGAGGATACGACGCTCAACATCGTGGACAAGTTCCGGCTGCACGGCGCAAAATACATCTCCCATCTCACGGGCGGCTCGGCGCTGCACATGAATCTGGAAGAGCACCTGTCGCAGCCGCAATACCGGCAGTTGCTGCGTGTTGCGGCACGGGAGGGTTGCAACTACTTTACGTTCAACATTCCGAACACGGTCTGCAACGGTTGCGGACATATCGACAAACGCTACCTGAAGGAGTGCCCGCACTGCCATTCGACCAATCTCGACTACCTGACGCGTGTGATCGGGTACATGAAACGCGTCAGCAACTTCTCGCAGGCGCGGCAGCAGGAGGCGGCGCGGCGCTTCTATGCACGGCCGTCGGGCATGGAAGCGGGCGGCGGAATGGAGGAGCGGAGCGTTGCGGCGCCCCGCAAGGAGGAATGAGCGGAAAAATGTTGCGATATACCGACTACGACATCGTTTTTCGGGAGATTCCCGACGAGGTGACGCTTGCAGTCAATCTTTCGGGCTGCCCGAACCGTTGTCCGGGGTGTCACAGCCCCCAGCTGCAGACCGACATCGGCGAGCCGCTGACCGATGCGGCGGTCGAAGGGTTGTTGGCGCGTTACGGTTCGGCGATCACCTGTTTCTGCCTGATGGGCGGCGACGGCGATCCGGCGGAGGTGCTGCGCTGTTCGGCTCTTGTGCGGTCGTTGCGCCCTGCGTTGCGTACGGGATGGTATTCGGGCCGGCCGGCGCTGCCTGCGGGATTCGATCCTGCAGGTGTTCTGGACTATGTAAAACTGGGCCCCTATATTGCGGCACTCGGCCCGTTGGACTCCCCGACGACCAACCAACGGTTGTGGCGGATTCAGCCGGACGGCACGCGCGAGGATCTTACGCCGCGTTTCCGGTTGCGGCATAAATGAAATCGGCGGCGTGCAGTCGGGTGGGCGGAACGTTCTTGGACTTTGCATCCGTTCCCGACAGCCTTGCCGGCAGGATCTTCAGAGCAGACAGACAAGGATGAGATCCTCCCGCAATTCGAGCCGGAGCCGTTTCGGCTCCCCGTTTCGGATGCGCGCTGCGACGAACCCTGCCGCCTCGCGGTCGGGCAGTCCGATCCGCTCGACCGAAAGATCATGCAGCAGGTCAAGCGCCGGTATGCGGGCGTATTTGTAGAGCGTCTCCTTTGCGCACCAGACAATCCCCCGTGTCAGAGGCCCGCCGTCGAGCGCCGCCTCCTGCGGTGTCATGTAACGTGCTGCGGCCCGTGAGAAATCGCGCGAGCGAAGCTCTATGTCCACCGCGCACCGGTTTTCGGAGATGGCGACGGCGGCGTACCCGCTGCAATGCGAAACCCCGATGTGCAACGGCGATCCTTCGAGAACCGGACCCCCCGCACGGTCATACCCGATCCGTACCGCCCCCAATTCCCGATAAACCAGCGCTCTCCATGTGAGATATTCGATTTGCCGGCGCAGGGTAAAACAGGTTGCCGCATTCCAGTCTGAGTCGGGAACGCATTGCCTTAATTCTTCGGGCGTCAGCAGCGGGGATACGATGCAGTGGGCATTCATCTGATTTCGTGGGAGTTACTCTCGATTCGCAGTCAACGTCGGTTTGATTTTATTTTCGGTATTTTTTCCGGAATCGACCGGCAGGGCCGAAGGCCGCCGTCCGACCGGATCTTCTGTGGATTTTCCTGCGGCAATGCGCTGTCGGCGGCCTGCTGCCGGCAGGCGGCTCACTGCTCCGGCAGTGTCACTTCTATCTTTTCGATACGGTGTCCGTCGAGCGTATGAACCGTAAACCGAATATCGTGGGCCGTGACCGACTCCCCTTGCTGGAGAAAATTCCGGTGAATCTCAAGCATCAGCCCGGCCAGTGTCTCGGCCTTGCCCTTACAGTCGGAGAAGGTCTCTTCGGGGAGCTGCAACACCCGTTCGAAGTCGCCGATATGGGTCTTCCCGTCGAAAAGATAGTTCCGTTCATCGAGTTTCGTATAGAACGTCTCGACGGTATCGCTTTCGTCGGAGATCTCCCCGACGATCTCTTCCAGAATATCTTCGAGCGATACGATGCCGAGCGTCGAACCGTACTCATCGACGACCACCGCCATATGGACCTTGTTCGACTGGAACTCTTCCAGCAGATCGTTGATCTTCTTGTGCTCCGGAACGAAATATGCCTTGCGCAGAAGCTGCCGCCAGTCGAACTCGTCTCCGTTGTTGATGTAGGGCAGCAGATCCTTCACATAGAGAATCCCCCTGATGTTGTCGAGATCCTCCTCATAGACGGGAATCCGCGAGAATCCCGATTCGATGATTCGTCCGCGGACGCTTTCATAACTTTCGCCGACGGCGACGGCGACCACATCCATGCGGGGGCGCATGATCTCCTGCACCTCCGTATTGGCGAATTTGACGATTCCCGACAACATGTTGTGTTCCTCGGCCGAGGTCGTGCTGGTCATATCGACGGCGTCGGCCAACTCGTCGAGCGAGATCTCGCTTTTGCGCACGGCGTGTTCGCTGATCGAGCTTCCGGTGCGGATAAGAACATAGGAGACCGGACGGACAAGCCTCCGAAACAGCAGAATGATGCGTGCCACCCAACGGGCAAAACGCAGCGGCCGGCTTTGAGCGAAAACTTTGGGGATGATCTCTCCGAAGAGCAGCAGCAGAAATGTCGCGATCACCGATTCGAAGAGGAACTGCATGCCGGCCGACCCGAACGAGAACAGCGTATTGATGATCTTCGCGGCGAGGAGGACGATGCAGATATTGACCAGGTTGTTTACCACCAGAATCGTGGCCAGCAACTGGTCCACATTGCTCAACAGATTGAGGATGGCGCTGTTCGACGGACGTTCCGGATGGGCTTTGATGTTTTGCAGGTCGTGCGGCGTCAATGAAAAAAACGAGATCTCGGCGCCCGACACGAGTCCCGATATGAACAGCAGGCACAACGTGACGACAGCCGGGAAAAGCAGCCCGATATCTGCGGGGTTGATTGTGACAAGACTTCCTTCCAAAATTTGTCTGTTTCTTGGGTTGCGGCCTCTCCGGTCGGAACCGGCCGCCGGAGCGGAGAGAGGCCGCTGAATCTAATCGAAGAGCGATCCGCTTCTGTCCTGTTCGGACTTCGGGGAGGACTCCTCCTCCTTGAGTACCTCCTTGCGGCTGCCCGAAATCTCGACGATCAGTTCGGCTTTGCGGGTCCGGTACGCCGGAACCGCCAATTGCGACTCGATATTTTTGTAACGTGTCGATCGTTCGCCCAGCATGACCTGTGTTACAGGGCGTATATGGGGGACGGCGTGCGGTTTGATCGGTTCGAGTCCTGAATCGTCAAACGGCTGCGGAGGCGTCTGCTCGGCGGGTGTCACGGCCGTTTTGACAACGGGCTCGATCGGAACGCCGTCGAACCCGGTCGCCACGACGACCAGCTCGATCCGACGTCCCAGCTGCGGCTTGACACTCGTTCCCCAGATGATATTGGCATCGCGGACCGTACCGTCGGCATCCTGCACGCTGGCGTGTGTCTGGATATACTTGAGGATCTCCATGACCTCGTCGAGCGCCAATGAATCGGCGTCGGAGGTCGAGATATTGAGCAGGATGTTTTTTGCGCCCGATATGAGTGTATGATCCAGCAACGGCGATTCGAGCGATGCCCGCGCCACCTCTTCGGCGCGGTGCTCGCCTTCGGCCGTCGCAACCGACATGTGGGCGCGGCCGCTGTCGCGCATGACCTTCGAGACATCGGCGAAATCGACATTGACCATGTCGCTCTCGACGGTAATGATTTCGGCGATGCCCTTTGCCGCTGAGGCAAGGATGTCATCGGCCTTGCCGAAAGCCTGCTTGAGCGACAGCCGGCCATACATCTCGACGATGTTTTCGTTGTTGATGACCAACAGTGAATCGACATTCTTGCTCAGTTCCTCGATTCCCCGGATGGCCTGTTCGTACCGGATTTTCCCCTCGACCGCCAGCGGCGAGGTGACGATGCCGACGGTCAGGATTCCCATTTCATGGGCCAGTTTGGCGATGACGGGCGATGCGCCGGTTCCCGTACCGCCGCCCATGCCGGCCGTCACGAACAACATCCGCGTGCCGGCCGCTTCGAGACGGCTGCGGATGTCGTCAAGCGACTCGATTGCCGCTTTGCGGCCGTTTTCCGGATCGTTGCCGGCGCCGAGGCCTTCCCGTCCCAGCTGGACCTTCTCCGAAACGGGGCTTTTGTCCAATGCCTGACGGTCGGTATTGCAGACCATGAACTCCACATCCTTGATGCCGAGGTTCCACATGTGATTCACGGCATTGCCGCCGGCTCCGCCGACGCCCACCACCATGATTATCGAAGACCTATTCTCTTTTGCCGTAGCAATCTCGTTCATTAAATCGTCACTCATACCTTTTCATTAACACCTGCTCTGCGGGCGTAGTCTTTAAATCTCTTCGTCTTCGGATCCCGTGAAGAAATCATCCAGACGTGTCCCCAACGACTGTTTCAGTTTATCCAGCAGGCTCCGTTTCTGGCGGGATGTCCCAGTCGCCGGATGCGGCTCCTCAGCGGGTGGTGCCGTCTCTTCTTTTCCTCCTGTCGCCCCCTCTTCGACAGGGGGGTGTGCGGCGTTTCCGGCCGGTGCCGTTGCGACGGCGGATGCCGGTTTTGCCGCAACGGGATCGGCGGGCCTGCGGCCTGTCGTGCCGAATGCCGTACCCGTATAGGCCTGGGCCGGAGCCGCCGGCTTCGACGTTTGCGGACGCGCGGAGGGCTGGGGCACATCTACGACCACGCAGTCGCCGTGTTCCGCACCGCAGAACAACAATCCGATAGCCGTGGCGTAATCCGGTGAAACAGGGACATTTCTCTCTTCGTCCTTCTGGCCGGGCTCCTTTTCGAGGATCTCTTCCGCCGTGCCGATACGCACATCCATTCCCGTAACCCGCCGGAAGAGTTCATCGACATGTTTCAGTTGCGCCGATCCGCCGCTCAGGACGATTCCATAAGCCAGTTTGTCGCCATATCCCGAATCCTTGATCTCCTGAGCCACATACTCGGCGATGTCGCGCATGCGGGCCTCGATCACCACGGCGAGGTTGTAAAGCAGAATATCCTTCGTCTCTTTGGCTGTACGGCCCTTGACGCTGACCATCTTGTTGGGGGCCAGTTCGGCCAGAGCCGATCCGAACTTGCGCTTGAGACTATCGACGTGGCGTTCAAGGATTCCCAACGTGCGGATATCGTTGTTGACGGCACCGGCGCCCATCGGAATCGTCGCGATATAGCGCAGGACATTGCGGTAATAAACCGCCACGTCGGTCACGCCGCCTCCGATATCGACCAGTACGGCACCCTCCTCTTTCTCGTCGGGGGTAAGTACGGCGGCGGCGGTTGCCAGTGCATTGGCATACATGCCCAGCGAGCGGATGCCCAACCGCCGCAATGCAAGGTTGAGACGCTCGATCGGTGTTTTGGCGCAGAGTATGAAGTTGAAGGTCGAGGCGAGACGTTTGCCGAAAGAGCCGACGGGATCCGCGACCTCCTGATTCTCGTCCACGAGGTAGTTTTGAGGGATCCGTTCCATGATTGTCTCGTCATCGGGAGCCTGTACGTTGCGCATGCGCTCGAACAGCGCCTCGACATCGGTACGGTTTACGCCGTTTTGAGGGTCGGAGGTAAAGACATGGTCGGTATGTCGGGCGCAGCGGACAAAATCGCCGGAGATGCCGGTATATGCTTCCGTAATCCGTACGCCCAGCGCTTCATTCACGGCATCGACGGCCGATTTGATGGCGTTGCTTACCTGTTCGATGTTGGTAATCATGCCGGCTTTCACGCCCTGCGAGGGTTTCGATACGACACAACGCAAAGCCAGCCGCCCCCCGGCGGCCCGTTCGGCGACGGCAATGACGACATTCGACGTTCCCAGGTCGATCGCGACGATGTAATTCTTCTTCTCCACAGTTTTCAACTTCGTTTTGCGGCTTTTGCCGGCTTCGGGCGGAATCGTTCGGCATACGGAGATGGCTATGCCCTTCGAGCCTTTTTCGTGCCGGCGGCGCCTATTTTGTGCAAACTACTTGATCCTTGTACTTGACGTTGATCGTCCGGTATTCCTCCCACCCGATATTGCGCAGGCCGTGCCGATAGAACGTCATCAGTTTGTCGAATTTCTCCTCCGCACCGTCGGGCGGGCCGAACAGAACCGTATGGTTTCCCACGCGGGGCACCAGTTCGATTTCCGGAGCGCCGTCGTGCCCTTTCGATACGACAATCTGGACGATCTCCGAACACCAGAAATCGTCCGCTTCGACGAACTGTACAAAGTTAAGGAGTTTCAAGAAATCTTCGCAGTTTTTGCGCAACTTTTTTTGTTTTTCCCGTTCGGCATTCTGCCGGACCGTTATGCGGTCGATTTTTTCCTGCAATACGCGGGCCGTATAACGGTATTGGCGCCGCAGACGGGCCTTTTTCTCGCGCAGTTCCCTGACGCGGCGGTCGAAATTTTCCCGGCTCTCGAACCATCGTTTTTTGATGAACATGCGCCGCAGGGCCTTGGTGTCTTCGTCGTTTTGCAGCTCTTCGCGATAGAGCGGATATTTTTCCCGTTCGATTTCTGCGATGCGTTCGTTCGAAGCCGCAATCTGTGCGTCGATGTATTGTTCCACCGATCCGGAATAGGAGGGCGGAACCGGCGGAACGTATGTTCCGGTCATTACCGGAACGTACAACGCGGAAGATCGGGGAGCCGCAAAAAAGTATCCGTCGGCCGTCGCATAGGCGTTGTATCCGTCGAAGAGCAGCCGGACAAGAGGCTGCCGCTGGCTTACCTCGATGTGCAGGACGCCTTCGTAGTCGATCGAGGCTGAGGCAGTGGCGACGAATCCGTTGCGGAGAATCATCCCTTCGATGGCCTGGAGATCGACCTCTGCGGCCGCTGCTCCCGTTGCTTTCAGGCCGCTGCGGGCAATCCAGCGGCGTATCGTGCTGCCGGTGACGAGTTGTCTTTGCGCCGAACTGTCCGTCACCTCGATGTCGAGCCGCTGCACGACGAGCGTTTTGCGGTGTTGGCGCACCCGTGCGGCCGTGTATCCGACATACACGGCAACGGCGCCCCAAAGCAGTCCGACAAGTATGTATCGCAACGGTCGCGCCATGGACGGTCAGGATTTTTTGCGCAGGGTTTCGGCCAAGGCACCGCAGCAGGCGTCGATGTTGCCGGCCCCGAAACTGATGACCACCTCGGTCTGCATGCCGGCAATCGTTTCGGCCAGTCTCTCGCGGGTGACGATCCGGCACGGTACGGTAATCCGCTCGGCGATGATTTCGCTCGTGATCCCCTCGATCGGTTCTTCGCGCGCCGGGTAGATCGGCAGCAGGACGACTTCGTCGGCTTGGGACAGCGCTTCGGCAAATTCCCGATAGAAATCGCGGGTACGGGTGTAGAGATGCGGCTGGAAGATCGCCGTGACGCGCCGTCCGGGGAACATGCGTTTTACGGAGGCAAGTGTCGCGGCGAGTTCGCGCGGATGATGGGCATAGTCGTCCATATAGACCTGACGGGGGGTGTTGACGTAAAACTCGAAGCGGCGTTTGACGCCGGCAAAACCGGCCAGCGCCTTTCGCAGGCGTGTCTCGTCAAGTTCCCGCCCCTCGTTTCGGGCCGCACACCAGAGCGCTGCAACGGCCGCAACGGCGTTCTCGACGTTCACCCGGCCGGGAATCCCCAGCGTGCAGCCGGCAATCGTTCCCGAAGGTGTCGCCAGATCGTATCGATAGTGTCCGCCGTCGATGAGACGGATGTTGCGGGCGTAGAAATCGCACGGCGTATCGCAGGCGTACCGGTAAACGGTAATGGCGCGGTTGCGTATGGCCACATCGACCCCGTCCTTGAGAATGAGCGCCCCGCCGGGATGAATCCGTTCGATGAACCGGGCAAAGGCCTCTTTGACGGCTTCGTATGTGCCGTAAATATCGAGGTGGTCCGCATCGACGGCCGTAACGACCGCCACATCGGGCGAGAGCCGCAGAAACGACCGGTCGAATTCATCGGCCTCGACGGCCAGCCGATCCCCCTCGCCCAAGACCAGGTTGCTGTTGAAGTTCTTGGAGATGCCGCCCAGAAAAGCGCTGCCGCACCCTTCGACCTCGCGGTTGAGCCACGCGATGAGCGTCGAGGTGGTCGTTTTCCCGTGCGTGCCCGCGACGGCCATCACATATTTGTTCTGCGAGAGGTGTCCGAGCATCTGCGAACGCTTCTCTATGGTGAAGCCGTGAGCCCGGAACCAGACGAATTCACGATGGTCGTCCGGTACGGCGGGCGTATAGACCACGATCGTTCCGTCGGGATGGCGGAACTCTTCGGGAATGGCGTCGGGATCCTCCGTGTAGTGGATTTCGGCCCCCTCCGTTTCGAGCGCCTCCGTAAGGGCCGAACATACGCGGTCATAACCCGCAACCCGTCTGCCTTCGTGGAGAAAATAGCGGGCCAGCGCACTCATGCCGATGCCGCCGATGCCGAGAAAATAGATGCGTTGTATCTCCATGTTGTTGCTGTCAGAATCCCTTTATGGGATCGTTTTCGAATATTGGAAACTGCGTTTCGGTGCCCGTCCTACCAGATCTTTGCAATCTCATCAACGATACGCTCCGCAGCGTCGGGGATTGCCAGTGCCGCAATGTTCCGGCTCAGGCGTTCGCGCCGCGCGGCATCGGCGAGCAAGGCTCCGGCCGTCTCCATCGCGCGGGCCGGCGCCTCGGCATCCGTGACCATTGCGGCCGCCTCCTTTTCGACGAGCGCCTGCGCATTTTTGGTCTGATGATCTTCGGCGACATTGGGCGAAGGGACGAAGAGTGTGGGGCGTCCCACCAGACACAGCTCCGAGACGGAGCAGGCGCCGCTGCGCGATACGACGACGTCGGCTGCGGCATAAGCCAGATCCATCCGGTCGATGAAGGCTCCCTGCCAGATCCCCGGCGCGGGATGTTCCGCGAGGAAACGCTGCATCTCGGCCTCATAGTATTTTCCGGTCTGCCAGATTACCTGAAACGGAGGTCGGAACTCCTGCCGCGTGAGCCACGCCTTCATCGTTTCGTTGAGGGTGCGGCACCCCAGCGACCCGCCGACGACAAGGACGGTCGGACGGTCGGCATCCAGCCCGAAAAGGGCTGCGCCCTGTCGTTTGTCCGCGTCGGTCGGATGTCCGAACCGCCCGCGCAGCGGATTGCCCGTATGGACGATCCGGTCGGCGGGAAAGAAGCGTTCCATATGGTCGTAGGCGACACAGATGCGACGGGCTCCGCGTGCCAGAATCTTGTTCGTGAGGCCGGCGTAGGAGTTTTGTTCCTGAATGAGGGTCGGCACCCCCGCGCGTTGTGCGGCCCACAGGACGGGACCGGAGGCATAGCCGCCGAATCCGACGACGACATCGGCCTTGAAATCGCGGATTGTGCGTCGCGCCCGACGGATGCTTTTGAGCACCTTGAAGGGCAGGGACAGATTCGACAGCGCGAGCCGCCGCTGCAGCCCGGCCGTCGGCAGTCCGACGATGCGGTACCCCAGCGCGGGGATCTTTTCCATCTCCATCTTGCCTTCTGCGCCCACGAAAAGGAGTTCGACCTCCTCCCCGAAGCGTTTTTTGAGGGCTTCGGCAACTGCTGCGGCAGGGTAGATATGTCCGCCCGTGCCGCCGCCCGAAAGTATGACTCGTTTCATTTGTATCGTTGTTGTTTCGTATTTATTTTATTTAGCCCTTCCCTATCCCTCCTTGATGTCGGTTGCAAATACAGTCCGTTCGAAGGGCGGGCGGGTCACCTTCCCCAGTTTTCGCGGTCAAGCGAGCGGTAGGCGATCGCTTCGGCAATATGCGGCGAACCGACGGCCGCATCGCCCGCCAGGTCGGCAATCGTCCGTGCCACCTTCAGAATGCGGTCGTAGGCCCGGGCAGAGAGATTGAGCCGCTCCATCGCCCGTTCGAGCAGCGTTTGTGCCGCCGCATCCGTCGCACAGTAATCCCGCAACATCCGCGAATTCATCATGGCATTGGTGTGTATGCCGTCAATTCCCTGAAAACGTTTGCGTTGGATCGCACGGGCGCGAAGAACCCTTTCGCGAATTGCGGCACTCGGCTCTTCGGCCTGCTGCGACGCCATTTCGCGGATCGGCACCGGTGTAACCTCGATATGCAGGTCGATCCGGTCCATCAACGGTCCGGAGATGCGTCCCAGATAACGGTGCACAGCCCCCGGAGGACAGGTGCATTCGTGTGTCGGATGGTTGTAGTATCCGCAAGGACAGGGATTCATGGCCGCCACAAGCGTGAAATTGGCCGGATATTCGACGCTGTACCGGGCGCGCGAGACGGTAATATGCCGCTCTTCGAGCGGTTGCCGCAGCACTTCGAGCACGTTGCGGCCGAATTCGGGCAGTTCGTCGAGAAAGAGCACGCCGTTGTGAGCCAGCGACACCTCGCCGGGTTGCGGTGTCTGCCCGCCGCCGATGAGTGCCACCTGCGAGGTCAGGTGGTGCGGCGCGCGGAAAGGTCGTTCGGTCAACAATCCGTGGTGGGCGCCGATCTTTCCCGCTACGGAATGGATTTTGGTCGTTTCGAGCGCCTCCTCGACCGTCAAGGGCGGCAGGATCGACGGCAGCCGCCGTGCGAGCATCGTCTTCCCCGATCCCGGAGGCCCGATCATCAGGATGTTGTGCCCGCCCGCCGCGGCAATCTCCAGCGCCCGTTTGACGGCGGCCTGTCCCCGGACATCGGAAAAGTCTTCGGCATAACGGTTTGCGGCAGCAGCGAAATCGGCAAGCGGAGCCGTTCGAGTCGGAGCGATCGACACTTCTCCACGCAAAAAAGCCACCGTTTCGGAGAGCGAGGCGACCCCGATTACGTCGATTCCCTCGACAACGGCCGCTTCACACGCGTTGTCTTGCGGCACGATCAATCTTTTCAGCCCCTCTTCCCGCGCCTTGACAACCATCGGCAAAATCCCGCGCACGGGTTTTACCGTGCCGTCGAGCGACAGCTCGCCTGCCAGCATCGTATCGCCGAGAATCTCGGCGGGAAGCTGTTCCGATGCGCCGAGAATGCCGATCGCAATCGGAAGATCGAATCCCGCCCCCTCTTTTCGCAAATCGGCCGGAGCGAGATTGACCACCACCTTCTTGCCGGTCATCCGCAACCCGCTGTTCTCGAATGCCGAACGGATGCGTTGTTCGCTCTCCTTGACGGCATTGTCGGGCAGCCCCACCAGAAAAAGGCCCAGTTGACCGGCGTTCGCGACGTTCACCTCGACGGCGACCGTCACGGCGTCGATGCCGACAATGGCTCCAGCAGTGGTGCGTACAAACATGATTGTCAATTAAAAAGGTACTTCTTCGTTCAGGGGGCGGGGCGTGATGTCGAATTCGGTGGGGATCCTCGACCCGAGGCCCGATCCAGGCGGGAGATCGGCATCCGAATCGTTCGATCCGCTGGCGATATCGTCGTATTGTTGTCCGGGAACCGGTGTGCCGTCGGGCAGCAGATCGGCATCGTCAATGTCGGCAAAGCGCGCCTGATCCTTCAGGAACCGCAATTTGACATCCGTTACGATGCCGTTTCGGTGCTTGGCGATGATCAATTCCGCCATGCCGGTCGTCGGCAGGCCGTTTTCATCCTGATTGATTCCGTAGTATTCGGGGCGGTGGATGAAGGCGACGATGTCGGCGTCCTGTTCGATGGCGCCCGACTCACGCAGATCCGAGAGCTGGGGCCGTTTCGAGCCGCCGCGCAGTTCCGACGAACGGTTGAGCTGCGAGAGGGCGATGATCGGCACATTCAACTCTTTGGCGATGGCCTTGAGCGTGCGGGAAATGAACGACACCTCCTGTTCCCGGTTTCCGCCTTTGGCGGCCTGCGGGCCGCCGGTCATCAGCTGAAGATAGTCGATCATGATGATCTTGATGTTGTTGTGGATCTTCAGCCGGCGGGCCTTCGACCGGAATTCGAAGACCGACAGCGCCGGAGTGTCGTCGATGAAGAGCGGCGCTTTGCCGAGCGGCCGTGTCGCCGATTCGAGATGCCGCCACTGTTCAGGAGTCAGCTTTCCCAGTTTCAGGTCATTGCCCGGAAGCCCCGTTTCGGCGATGACCAGACGCATCATCAACTGGCTGGCCGGCATTTCGAGCGAAAAGAATGCAACCCCCTGATCGTAATTGACCGACATGTTGCGGGCCATCGTCAGTGTGAAAGCGGTCTTGCCCATCGACGGACGTGCGGCAACGATGATCAGATCCGACGCCTGCCAGCCCATCGTGATCCGGTCGAGGGCGACGAATCCGGAGGGCACCCCGTTGAATGCGCTCTTGTTCTTGGCGTTCTCCTCGATTTGGGCCAACGTTCGGGCCAGCACGTCGGAGGCGGCCTGCACCGAACGCTTCACATGTCCTTCGGCCACCTTGAAGATCTCCTGTTCGGCAAAGCCGATCAGATCCGTCACATCGGTCGATTCGTCGTAGGAGCGGCGCTGGATCTCCGTTGCCGACCGGATCAGTTCCCGCTGTACATACTTCTGCGCGATGATCTTGGCGTGGAATTCGACATTGGCGGCCGACCCCACCTTTTGGGTGAGTTGCGCAAGATAGGAGGCACCGCCCGCCTTTTTGAGCTCTTTCCTTGCTTTCAGCCGTTCGGTGACCGTATAGAGATCGATCGGTTTCAGTTCCGACGACAGTTCCTCGATGGCACGGTAGATAAGCCGGTGCTCTTCGGTATAGAACGCTTCGGGCGTTATGAACTCCTGTACGGTGATGATCGAATCCTTTTCGAGCATCAACGCACCGAGCACCGCCTCCTCCAGTTCGACGGCTTGCGGCGGCACATTTCCCCCGACGTCGGTCAGGGCGGCGTAGGCCTCGCGGTTGCGGGCGGAGGGTCCTTTTTTTTCCTGTGTCATGTCATTCGGTTTCGACCGTCGGCAGGGTCGCGGCCTGCTTCCCTGCGACGGGCCGCATGGTCCCGCCCTCATTCAAGGGGAGGGACGATGCCGGTTCGTCGCAGGCTTCTGGAAGCTGCGGCTTTCCCGATTGGAAACGGTCGGTTTCGGTCTCAAAATTACGCAAAGCCGCGCAATAAATAAAATGAAAAATGAAAATTTGCAGGGAAAGTTTCCGTTGCCGGACCGACCGGTTCAGCGGTCGAGTCCGAATTCGTGTTCCGGAACGGCCAGGACGGCGATGCTCAGCCGGCAGTCGGGGACGGCGCGCAGGATCGCTTCGGCACAGGAGAGCAACGTAGCTCCGGTCGTGAGGACATCATCGACCAGCAACAGATGGCGCCCTTTCAGCCGTTCGGGATGCTTGACGGTGAAGATCCCTTCGACATTGTCCCACCGTTCTTCCCGCCGGCGATGCGTTTGCGACGGGTTGTTCCGGATGCGGCGGAGACAGCGGCGTTCGACAGGTACCTCCAGCGACCGGGCGATCCCGTCGGCCAGATACTCCGCCTGATTGTAGCCGCGCGCCAGCCGTTTGCGCCAATGCAGCGGCACGGCGACTATCCGGTCAACCGAGGCATAGAGCGAACTTTCACGCAGGCAATGGCCGTACCATACGCCCATGTCGCGTGCCAGCCGCCACGCCTCGAAGTATTTGAAGCGATGAATCAGGCCGCGCCAGCCGCTGCCCGGAAGAAAATAGAGAAAAGCCGACGCCTGCTCGATCGGCAGGTGCGCCGACAACCGTTCCCACAAAGGATTGTAGCTTTTGTCGCAGAATCCGGTAAGGGGGACCTCGTAACGGCAGCGGGTGCAGACGACGTGGTCACCGGGCCGCATCTCTCCGCCGCAGACCGGACAGCGTTCGGGATAGAGCAGGCGTCCGATACCTGCGACAAGGTCATTGAGGATCGACATCGTAACTGAGGATTACGGATTTGAATGCGGTATCGTTCAGCGTTGTCCGGACCGTTTCGCGCAACACCTGCCGGGCGTGTGCGGCAGAGGCGCCGGTTTCGATCTTGAGCAGAAATTCCGTAATATAGGTCTCCCGCACGCGATCGACGGAGGGTGCGACCGGACCCATCGCCCGACGTCCGAATCGTCCGCGCAGGGCTTTTGCCAGTGCCGCCGAGGCTTCATACAGGAACTCGCGGTCGCGATGCCGCAGCGTGAGACGGATCAGCCGTGCATAGGGCGGATAGGAGAAGAGCCGTCGTTCGGAGAGCTGTGTGCGCGCCATCGCTTCGTAATCTCCCGCGGCGACCTGCCGGATGACGGGATGGTCGGGTTCGCCCGTCTGGATAATGACTTCGCCTGCGGCATCGCGGCGCCCGGCGCGTCCGGCAACCTGCATCATGAGTTGGAAGGCGCGTTCGGCCGCACGGAAATCGGGACTCAGCAGCAGGTTATCGGCATTGAGAATGCCTACGAGCGACACGCGGGCAAAATCAAATCCTTTCGTAATCATCTGTGTGCCGATGAGGATGTCGCTTTGTCCGTTTTCGAAACGCGAAATGATCTCGTTGCAGGCACGTTCGGAGGTGGCGGTGTCACGATCGAGCCGTTCGATGCGGGCTTGGGGAAGACATTTCGCCAGTTCCTCTTCGACCTTTTCGGTCCCGAATCCCGCCGGAAGCAGTTTGCCGGCCCCGCATGAGGGGCAATGCTCCGGGACGGATTCCGTATGGCCGCAATAATGGCATTGGAGCCGTTCTTCGCGCTTGTGATAGACGAGTGTCACGTTGCAATGCGGGCATCGCGGCGTCCACCCGCAGTTGCGGCATTTGACATAAGGTGCAAAACCGCGCCGGTTCTGGAAGAGCATCACCTGTTCTCCGCGCGCGAGCGCCTGTTCGATGTGTTCGAGCAGCAAGGCATTGAAATGTGCCGTGCGTTCGTTCCGCCGCACGGCGCGCAGCGTATCCGAAACGATGACATGCGGCAAACGGGCGTCACCGTAGCGTTCCGCAAGTGTTGCCAGAGCATATTTCCCGCTCAGGGCGTTGGCATAGCTTTCAAGCGAGGGTGTGGCGCTGCCCAATACCGTGTGGGCGTCGTAGATCCGGGCCATGACCGCTGCCGTATCGCGGGCATTGTATCGCGGCTGTGAATCACTCTGCTTGTATCCGGCATCGTGCTCTTCATCGACAACGATCAGCCGCAGCTTCCGCAGCGGCAGAAAAAGCGCCGAACGGGTTCCCACCACCAGTTCTCCCCCCGTGCAGCGGGACAATCGCAAATACGATTCGGCGCGTCGCGCAAGGGGCAGTTTCGAATGGTAGGCCGTGACGCGGCTGCCGAAGATCCGTTCGAGACGGGCGATGAGCTGGGTCGTCATCGCGATTTCGGGGACGAGCAGCAGCACGTCGTTCTCCTGTGCCAGCGTCTCAACCATGAGGTGCATGTAGATCTCCGTCTTGCCCGAACCCGTAATGCCGTGCAGCAGCAGGGTGCGGGATCCTTCGTTGAAACACTTCCGGATGCGGTCGAGACATTGCCGCTGTGCGGCGGAGAGTATCGGGAGCTGGAAGCGTGCCGTTCCGCGTTCCACGTTGCGTTCCCTGTGTGCGATGGAGATGAATCCCTTTTTCCGGAGCGCCGTGAGTGTTGCGGAGTCTGCGGCAAGAAGCCGGCGCGGCACCTCGGAGGTCGCAATCCGGTTGTCGCCGTCGGCCGTTGCGATCTCCAGCAGTGCGGCATACTGCCGCGGAGCGCGGCGTTCGAGCCGCTCCATCGTCTCGTGGAGGCAATCCTCATGGAGCAGATCGGGCGCAAGTGCGACATAGGCTTCGGTGCGCGGGGAATAGGCCCGCTGCAACAGCTCCTCCTCCGTATCGCCCGAAGGCTTGATGAGCTGGGGCAGGGCAAAACGCATCACTTCTCCTTCCGTGCACATGTAATAGCCGGCCATCCACTCCCATAAGGCCCGTTGCCGCGCATCGACCAGCGGGTGGCCGTAAAGCCTGCGCAGGATGGGTTTTATGTGCGGGAAATCGGGCCGTTGATCGTGCATGCGCCAGACAATGCCCGTATAGATGCGTCTGAAGCCCAGCTGTACGGCAACCGCATCTCCCTCGCGGATGTCGAGACCGTCGGGTACGGCATAGGTATAGGCCGGTTGTGCCAACGGCAGAACAATATCGGCATAACGGTTCATATCGGGTCGTGCATGTTGTGTCAGTGCAGTTGCGTCAGGTTGCGGAACCCTTCGCCGTAGGTTCCCGACACCGACGCGATCGTGACGAACGCTTTGGGATCGACATCACGGGCGATCCGGAGGATATGTCCGGCATCGCGCTTGTAGCAGACGACCATGACAATCCGGGTCTCATGGGCGGAATATCCTCCTTTTGCATCAATGAGCGTCACGCCCCGGTTTGCTTCGTGGAGCATCGCTTCGGCCATACGGTCGTAGTCGGCCGTGATGATGAAGATCTGATTCGACTGCTGGCTTCCCGACATCAGCAGATCGACCGTCGTGCCGACGACGACCGTGACGATGTATCCGTAAATCACGTCGGAGAGCGTGTATCCCAGCAGCAGTGTGGAGCCGATGATGAGAATGTCCGTATAGATGATGACTTTTCCGTAGGGGACGCCCCAGTATTTGTGGAAGATTTTGGCTATGATGTCGGTCCCGCCCGTTGCGCCGCCGGCCGAGAAACAGATTGCCATGCCGGCGCCGGCGAGCAGGGCGCCCAGAATGATCGTCAGCAGTTTGTCGTCGAGTCCGATCACGTCTCCGGCAGGGGGATAGTGGGTCAGCAGGTAGGGTTCCATCCATGCCATGAACCCCGATGCCACGACAATGCAGTAGAGGGTCTTGAATCCGAAGTTCCACCCGACGGTAAATCCCGAAACAATAAGCAGCATGACATTGAGTATCAGGAAGACCGCCCCTACTCCAAGATCCGAACCCCACATCTCGGAGGCCGTATGGCTGATGATCATCGACAGACCGGTTCCGCCTCCGGCCGCGACCTCCATCGGTTTGATGCAGGCGATCCACCCGAACGAGTAGATCAGCAGTCCGACCGTCATCAAGATATACTCCCTGACAGGGCGCAGCAATTTGTTGTATCGCGGATTTTCCATTTGTTTCTTCTGTTTTCTACACTTGCTCTACGCTGCTCTTTCTTCTTTTCCTGTTTTCGGCGGTGCCGGTCATTCGGTGCCGGTCATTCGGTGCCGGTTCTGTGGCGCCGGTCGGCCGGCGGGTTGTCGGGCGGGCGTCTCACACCTTGTTGAGGGCTTCGAATCCTTTCCCGTAAACTCCCATGACCGATCCGACGGAGATGAAGGCGTCGGAATCGATGTTGCGTACCATTTTGAGCATTTGCGGTGTTTCGCGTTTGCGGCATACGACCAGCACCACCTTGATATCCTCTTTCGAGTACCAGCCCATTGCATCGAGGATGGTTGCGCTGTGGCGGGTCGTTGTGATGATTTCGTCGGCCATGGCCTCGTAGTGGCGTGTGAAGACGAAGATCTGGCTGGACTGCTGGTTTCCGGCCTGGATCACGTCGACGGTATATCCCATGACGGCCGTAACCACGAAACCGTAAATGACCGAATCGACGCCCATGTCGCTGACGAAGAGCGATGAGAGGATGATCATCGAATCGACGGTCATCAGAATGCGCCCGTAACTGATCGTCTTGTAGTTGTTGATGATCATGGCGATGATATCCGTCCCGCCGGTCGATCCGCCCTGCCGGAAGCAGATGGCGATACCGGCGCCGGCGATGATGCCGCCCAGGATGACCAGCAGGATGCGGTCGCTGACCGGATTGAGCGCGAAGAGTGTCTCTCCGGCGGGGGTGACGGCGGCCAGCAGCGGTTGCAGGACCGTCATGGAGAGCGAGAGCATCAGGATGCAGAAGATGGTCTTCATGCCGAAATTCCATCCGACGATCGTCCCGCCGACGAGCAGCAGGATCCCGTTGATGATGAGTGCCAGTACGCCGATAGGCAGCCCTGTCACATGATAGAAGAGCAGCGAAAGACCCGCAGCACCGCCGCCCAACGTATTGGCGGGCATGATGCAGGCCAACCAACCGAACGAGTAGATGAACATGCCGACGATCATCCACAGGTATTCGAGCAGCGTGGCGGTTACGGTCTGACGGTTCACCCGGTTTGTTTTCATGACAGCATACGGTTAATGGATCTCCGGCGTCTGTGGCCGGACGTTGTTGCAAAGGTACAAAAAATCACCTTGATGCGCCTTCTTTTCGAGGAGTCTTTTTTCGAGCATGCGCCAAAGGTCGCCACTGCGCAGATTGCTCCACGATCCCCTGCTCCTGAAACGGGGCGGGGTCTGGTTGACGATCCGTTCGACGACGATGTCGGGCCGCAGCCGCCGGAGCATCTCTGCAAGCAGCTCGATGTAGGTCTCGGCACTCCAGTGCCGGAATCGTTCGGGGTGATCGTCGTAGAGGGCAGCCATGCGTGTCCCGTCGAGGATCTGCAGCTGATGGAACTTGACGGTTGTCAGCGGCAGCGAATTGATGGTCCGCACGCGGTCGAGCAGCGTTTCGTCGGGTTCGTCCGGCAGGCCGAGAATGAAGTGCCCGCCGACGGTGATGCCGCGCCGCGCGGTCTGTTCGACGGCCCGGCGGGCCGCTGCGAAATCGTGCCCGCGATTGACGGCCCGCAACGCGGCATCGGAGGTCGATTCGATGCCGTATTCGATGCAGATGTAGGTCTGTTGCGCCAGTTCCGCCAGAAAATCGAGTTTCCGCTCATCCACGCAATCGGGGCGCGTGGCGATGACCAACCCTTCGATATGCGGATGGGCCAATGCTTCGGCATAGCGCCGTTCGAGTTCTTCGAGCGGGGCATAGGTATTGCTGAAGGGTTGGAAATAGGCCAGAAACCCCGTGTCGGGACGTATGCGCCGGCTGTAAAATGCCATTGCGGCATCGAGTTGCCGGGCGATCGGCTGCCGGGCGTCGCAATAACTCGGCGTGAAAGCGTCGTTCGAACAGAAACTGCAGCCGCCCGTACCCTTTGTCCCGTCGCGGTTGGGGCAGGTGAAGCCTGCCGAAACGGGCAGTTTCTGCATCTGCCGCCCGAATATAAAACGACAATAGGCCCCGTAACTGTAATAGGGCCTGTTGTCGTCGGTATGGAATTCGGATCGGGACTCCGTCGTCATCTTTTCTTTGTCACCCCCCCCCTGTCGGTGCCGGCTGCTTAGAAGTCCCAGTCGGCTTTGTCGAATGTCGTTTTCGGAGCGTTCGGGACGTTCGGGAAGAAACGAAGTCCGGTCTGCTCTTCGATATAGGACACAGGAACGAGATATTGTGCCGTGATGGTTGCTGTCGTGGCATAACGGTCGTTGTGTTCGAGCCAGAATCCGACACACTGCAGTTGGTCGGCGCTCAGTTCCCAGACCGGTTTTCCCGTGTGGCCCGATTTCGAGCGGAGCAGCACCTTGTAGAAATGGGTTGGGACGACGACCGTCTTGTTGTCGTTGTCCTTGCAGGTCTTGTTCGTGTTGGCGAAATGGGCGCCTGTGACAACATAAAGCGTGTCGGAACAGTTGTAGTTCGACCAGATACGGTTTTCGAGTTTGTTCCAGATGCCGCCGTTGAACTCGTTTTGGTACTGCGGCGCCATGTTGGTATAATAGAAGGTCTGCCTGTTGGTCTCCGGACTTACCTGCCGGTCGCTCGATGCCACCATGTGGCCGCGGCGGAACACGCCGGAGTAGGTCTTCTTGAGGTTGGGTTGAAGCGATGACGATAGTGCGGGGTCGTATTTCCACGAATCGTTGCGTCCCGCGTTGCCGTCCCAACTGTCGTGGACTGCCATGGCAGCCCAGATTGTACAACGGTATTCCGAACTGTAACAGAGTGAGAAGTTGCGGACCGATGTCTTGTCGGGACGCATGTGATAGATGTAATGCCAGCCCGAATGCGTGATTTCGTCGGGTAGTTCAGCCCAGCCCTTGTAACGGGCCTTGCTGTCGCTTGCCGGCGGTGCGACGCTTGCGGCGTCGGTCGTGAAGATTGCGGTATCTCCGTACCAGGTCTTCGACGGCGTGACGGCGTAGGCCTTGACCTCATAGGAGGTATTGGCGCTCAGATCCGTATAGGTGTATTGCAGCGTCGTGGCCGTGCCGCAGGAGTGTTTGACATTGCTCTGTCCGCCGCCCGTAAGGAGGAATCCGGCATCGGTTACCCGATCCGGGCCTTCGTAGGTGTAACTTGCCGCTACGGTGGCCGAGTTCTCCGTCTTTCCGGAGACGTTCAGGGCCGAGAACACGACCCGTTCCTCTTCCGGCTCCGGCTCCTCGCCGCTTTCGAGCGTCGTGAACTGCTGCGGCTCACTGAGGTATGTATGCCCGCCGGCAATGACATAGCAGACCAGTTCGTAGGACGTTTCGGCTTTCAACCCGCTTATTGTGCAGGCGGGAGTCGTCGAACGTTCGCACGGAACCGTAATGGACGTACCGTCATCGGCCGTACAGGTAAAGCCGTTCTCCTTGACCAGAAAACCTCCCAGATAGCTGTACTCGGCCGATGCGGCGACCGACGTCGAAGAGGGCACGGCCTTGAGGTTTGAGAACAGACACTCTTCACGCGGATCGGACGGCACAGGATCTTCATCCGTCGAACCGTTGTCGCCGCAAGCCGTTGCCAGCGGCAGAACGGGGAAGAGCAGAAAAAGGAATAGCAGACGTTTCATCATATCTGTAAGTCTATTGGGGATAATGTCGTATGGTTTCGGTTTGTATTGTCGTGTGGAGTTTATTCTTTGTTTTTCGAGTCGATCCAGATGGTGACGGGCCCGTCGTTGAGGAGTTCGACGGCCATGTCGGCCCCGAAGACGCCCGTTCGCACGGGACGGCCGCTCTGCAGGGCGACGGCCGCGACGAAACGTTCGTACATCGGACGGGCAACCGCTTCGCCCGCCGCACGGATGTAGGAGGGCCGGTTGCCCTTTTTGGTAGAGGCATGGAGCGTGAACTGGCTTACCACGAGCAGCTCGCCCCCGATCTGCCGGACGTCGAGATTCATCACGCCGGCTTCGTCGTCGAAGATCCGCAGACGGGAAACCTTTCCGGCCAGAAAATCGATGTCCTCCTGTGAGTCGGCCTCTTCGACCCCCACAAATACCAGCAGCCCCCGTCCGATAGCGGAGTATCGGGCGCCGTCGATGGTAACCGAGGCATGGCGTACACGTTGAATCAACAGCCGCATCTTTTTCAAAGGTTTTGTCGGGCGAAGAAAGCCCACAAGTTGTCGTCGGCAGGAACCGGCGCCGTAACGGCCACCGGTTCCCGACGGACGGGATGGTCGAATTCGAGGCTCCGCGAATGGAGCGAGATCCCGCCGTTTCGGTTCGAACGGCGGGCTCCGTATTTCAGATCGCCCCGGATCGGGCAGCCGATTCGGGCGAGCTGTGCACGGATCTGGTGGTGACGGCCTGTCAGCAGTTGCACTTCGACCAGCGTATAGTTGTCCGAAGCGCCGAGCGTCCGATACCGCAGCCGGGCCTCTTTTGCATCGGGTTTCGGGGTGTCGGATGCCCGCGAGCGGTTTGTCCGGCCGTCACGCAGAAGCCAATGTCTCAACTCCCCTTCTACGGGGTCGGGACAATGTTCGACAAGCGCCCAATAGGTTTTGCGGATTGCACCCGAACGGATCATCTCGTTGAGCCGGACAAGGGCTTTCGATGTCTTTGCGAAGAGTACGGCGCCGCTTACCGGCCGGTCGATGCGGTGCACGACGCCGAGGAAAACCTCGCCCGGCTTGGCATCGCGTTTTTTGATGAAGGCCTTGATCTGATCCTCGAGCGCACTTTCCCCCGAAGGGTCGGGCTGCACCAGATCCCCGCAATGTTTGTTGACGACCAACAGATGATTGTCTTCGTAGAGGATATCTTCGGGTTGGAACATCGTCAGAGGACAAAGGTAAAGGGGAGCAGTTTTTCCGCCGTATCGACGACGCTCGCCGTCTCCGTACCGGCCATGATGACGCGCATGGGGGATCCTTGCCGCCGTTCGACATCGACCATCACCTGACGGCACTGTCCGCAGGGATAACATTCGCGCGGCGAGGGATCCGACGCAATGGCCAGTGTGCGGATCGGATCGTCGGGAAAATTGGTCTGGAGGTAGAACATCAGCGAGCGTTCGGCGCACAGTCCTGCCGGATAGACTTCGCTTTCGACATTGCCGGCATGCAGAATCCGCCCGCTGGCCAGACGCGCTGCCGCGCCCACCCGGAATTTCGAGTAGGGAGCTTGCGCCTGTCGTGTCGCCTTGCGGGCTTCCTCGACCAGCACACGATCCTCTTCGGGCATTTCGTCCGGCAGGGTGTAGTGGTCGTATTCGCAAACAACTCTCTTTTTCATAGGGGCCTCCTCTCTTTCATGTAAAAATGAGTGGAAAAGTTCGTAAAGATAATATGATTTTTCCGAACTCGGATACTCTGCGACGGATATTTTCAATTTCCGCCGGCGGCAGCGCCTTTTTTGCATCGGGTCCGACGGCCCTTTTGCGGGGGGGGGACAGGCCGGCCCGAAGAGATGAGAACTCTTTCAACGGCCTCTTCCCGAAAATGAAAGCCCCGGCAAATAGTTCCTTATAAATGTGAAACGGGCGGCCCGGCCTGTTGAAGGGCCGTCGGCGGTACATGGACTCCGTCATTCGGCATCAGCGCTCCGGTACGCTGGCGGGCATTGCGCTGCGGCGGGCGGAACCAGAAGAGCTGCCAGTGCCGTAAGGAGAATCTTTCTCATCGTTCGGGTATTGAAAAAAGCCCGACGGGCTGTCTCATCGGGCGGAACGGGAAAAATGTGTCGGGAGCGGGTTCCGCGCGGAATTATTCCAGCACGAATTTCGCCTGTATGCTGTATTTGAGCTTGATCGTCTTGAAATCCAATTGTGCGGCTTCCTCTGCCGTCCCTGCGGCGTCGGCAGCCTTCATGTTGACGCTGCGGGCCATGAAAACATTCCCGTAATAGGGGGTTACGCCGTTGTTCGAGTCGTAGATGTAAAAGCATTTTCCGGCTTTCTGCCCGATGGCTTCGGCAAGCGTCTGCGCATTGGCTTTCGCGTTGCGCATCGCTTCGATGCGTACGTCATTTTTGTATTGATCCAGTTGCGAATGGGTGACTTTCTCCATCGAGACGTTCGAGATTCCCAGATCGTTGAGGGTAGAGAAGACCTGGGCGACCTGCTCCGGTGCGTTCAATTTGAGCTGGAATTGCTTCCAGGCCAAGGCATTCCCCTTCTTGAAATATTCGCTCGACAGATCGACCACGCGCAGCTGTTTTTGTGTGTCGATTCCCGATTTCTTGAGTGCGGCGAGCATGGACTGCTCCTGTGTCTCGATCGAGATCTTGCCTTTCGAATCCTTTTCGTTGATGGTGATTGAAAGATAGAACTCGTCGGGGGTAATCTCCTTTTCGGCCTGTCCCCAGACCTGTACATAACTGGCATCGTATTTCGATGCCGCCTCTTGGGCATTCGACGGAGTCGCCAGCAAGGCAACGGCCGCCAACAGAATGATTTGTTTCATGGCAAACTCGATTTGGAGGTATCCTACGGAGTCCGCGTCGGGCTGGCGGGAAACGGGGGGGGGATTTTTTTCCGCCGGACCGGCAATTTGATCGGGGTTCCGGACCTTTGCCGTCTGCGGAGTCCGTCGGACAACCTGTTTTCAACGAATCTGTTTACAAATAAAACGCCGCACCTGTTGAAATCTTGCATCGCGGCTGTAAATTTTTTCATATGCGGCCGCTCTTTCTCCCTTGCGGATCGGCCGAAACGGCGGAGGACGGAGGCCTCTCCCGCGTTTTCTCGGCGCCGTGCGTCTTCCCCTTTTCGTGCCTCCCCTCCCGCGTCGTTCGGAGAGCATGCAAATAGGGCCTGCACGGTTTCGTGCGCGGGCGCAGGAGACGGATTTGCATCGGAATACCTATTTGCGCAGCAGCCTTACGACATTCTCGACATGCTGCGTATGGGGGAACATATCGACGGGCTGTACGGCATCGACCCGATAATCCGCAGCAAGCAGGGCCAGATCGCGGGCCTGTGTGGCGGGATTGCAGCTTACATAGACGATGCGCCGGGGCGCCGCACGCAGAATGACTTCAAGAACCGGTTGATCCACACCCGCGCGGGGCGGGTCGAGGATGATGACGTCGGGTCGTCCGTTTGCCGCGATGAACGCATCATCGAGAACCGCTTTCATGTCACCGGCGTAAAAGACCGTATTCCCGATACCGTTGAGGGCCGAATTGACGCGGGCATCTTCAATCGCTTCGGGGACGTATTCGATGCCGACCACCTTTTTGCAGCGCGCCGCACAGAAATTGGCGATGGTTCCCGTACCGGTATAGAGATCGTACAAGACCTCGCCGCCCGTGAGCGCCGCGAAATCGCGCGCCACCTTGTAGAGTTCGTAGGCCTGTTTCGAATTGGTCTGATAAAATGATTTGGGCCCCACCTTGAAATGCAACCCCTCCATCTCTTCGAGGATGTGGTCTTTGCCGCGATACAGCACCGGAGTGAGATCGCCCAGCGAGTCGTTCCATTTCGTGTTGACCACATAAAAGAGCGACGTAATCTCCGGAAAACGGTCGGCAACATGCTCCATCATCGTCGTGATGCGGCCGGGATCCTCTTCGCCGAAGACGATGATCGCCATCACCTCGCCGGTCGAGGCCGTGCGGATGATCAGATTGCGCATCAGACCCTGGTGCTCGCGAATGTTGTGGAACGAATAGCCCTGCTCCACGGCGAAGCGCTTGATCTCGTTGCGCAGGGCATTCGACGGTTCGGGCTGCAGCCAGCACCGTTCGATGTCGAGCACCTTGTCGAAGAGATTCGGAATATGGAATCCCAGAGCCGGTCCCGGTTCGATCGCCTCTCCGCCGGCGATCTCGTCGTAGGTCATCCAGCGGCGCGGCGCGAAGGTGAACTCCAGCTTGTTGCGATAGAACTGCGTCTGTTTCGACGGCAGGCAGGGCCGTACTTCGGGCAGTTCGAGTTTGCCGATGCGCACGAGCTGGTCGCGCACCTGTTCGGTTTTGAAGCGCAGCTGCTCCTCGTAGGGCAGGTTCTGCCATTTGCAGCCTCCGCAGACCCCGAAATGGGCGCAGAACGGTTCGACGCGCAGCGGCGACCGTTCGACATAGCGAACGACCGTCCCCTCCATGAAGCGGCGGCGTTTGTTGCGGATCTGTACATCGACCACATCGCCCGGTACGGTCATCGGCACGAAGACCACCTGATCGTTCCATTTGCCCATGGCCTTCCCTTCGGCGGCCAGGGTCGTGATCTTCAATCCTTCGATAAGCGGGTAGTTCTGTTTTCTGCGATTCATGGCTGGATCTTCTTGTTGTCCGTCAACGGCAAAACCGGCGGGATGATGCTTCCCTTCCTCTTTTTACGCTCTGCGTCTCGCCTCTTTGCGAACCGTTGCGACGGGCATCCGCCGTTTCGTGCCGTTCCGCGTGCAAAAATACAATAAAATGCGACAACTGCATATCAGGATTCCGTTTCGTCCGGTCTGTTTTTATGTCGCTGCGTCTTCTCGCGCCAGCGTCCGGCATGGAATCCCAGCAGGAACGGCAGCCCGACGAGTACGACAACCAGCAGAATGATCCAGACGACCACCTTGCCTATGAGCGCCGGTACGGCCGCGAGAATCCGGGCGATCGCGTCGTCGGCCGCCTGTTGCGTCTGGGAGATGAGCGCTTCGCGTTCGGCGGAGACATAGGCCTGCAGCGCCATGCGCTGCCGGTCGATGTCGGCAAAGGCGTTGTCAACGCCGGCATTGAACGTCGCCATTGCCTGGGCCAGTGCCGCATTCAGTTCTGCCGCGATCTCCCGCGACACGCCCGGCAGATCCGCCGCAACGTCGGTCAGCCGGCTGAAATCGCGTTCGAGCGAATCCAGTTGCATGGCGAGCCGGTCGCGCAGGCTGTCCTGCTGCATGCGCAAGGCAATCAGGTCGCCCGTCCAGTCGAGGGCGTAGGCCGTCTGCTGTACCGTACTGCCGACACGGTCGCTCATATCGGCCATTACTTCGGCAATGGTGCCGACGGGGTAGTTGGGTTCGATTCCGTGTGCCCGCAGAAAATCGATCCAAGGCAGCATGGTGCGGTCGGATTCGACCTCCTTATCGGGAGCCGGAACAGGCCGTTCGGCGACGAATTGCCGCATCAGGCCGTACCGTTCGGCCGGAAGCACTTCCCGCGCGAGGTGTTGTGCCTTGCGATGGAGCCGGTGCACCGTTTGCCGCGCCAATGGCGACTCCCTGCCGAAGAGCAGGGAATCGGGACGCCGTGCAAAGAGCGAATCCATGTTGCGGTAGAGAAGCCATGTGTCGAGTACGGCCAGCTCCGGAGCCTGCTGCATGGCCGCCGTGACGGCTGCCCGCGTGGCATGGAGCTTCCACCGGATCGTCCGGCGCTGGATCTCCGGATCATCGCTGCCGGCGGCAATCGAGTCGGCCGCAGCCGCGATCTCGTCGGTGGAGGCATAGTAGAACCCGCGCGACATGAGCCGCATGCGGGAGTCCGCTTCGGGCAGCGGCGATTCTCCGGTCGAGACGGTGAACCGCAGCAGCGAACAGCCCGAAAACAGCAGCATCGCAACGATGCCCGTTATGTGAAGCGTACGGTAACGTATCATGGTTTATGATTTGAGATGTTGTATCGGCAAAGATGGCAAATTTCATCGACAACAGCAAAATTCGCGCAGCAACGGCCGGCGGGAACGGTCGCAAGCTCTTTTTTTGCCAAATTCACCGCCGGACTTGAAAGTTTTGATTAAGATTCCTACCTTTGAATTAAAATTCGGAGATCATGGCATATTTTCAGGTCGAAGGCGGTCGTCGTCTTCACGGCGAGATAACCCCGCAGGGGGCCAAGAACGAGGCTTTGGAGATTCTGTGCGCGACGTTGCTCACGCCCGAACGGGTCGTGGTGCGCAACGTTCCGGAGATTCTCGACGTCATGCAGCTCATCGAGCTGCTGCGTGCGATGGGCGTCGAGGTCGAGCGGCTGGCGAAGGATGCCTATTCCTTCCGGGCCCGCGAGGTCAATCTCGACTACCTGCGCACGGAGGATTATCGCCGGCGTTGTGCACGGCTGCGCGGTTCGGTGATGCTGATCGGGCCGCTGCTGGCCCGATTCGGCGTGGGGTATGTCCCCAAGCCGGGCGGTGACAAGATCGGCCGCCGCCGGCTCGACACGCACTTCATCGGCTTTCAGAAACTCGGGGCACGGTTCGACTTCGATGCCGCCGAGGAGTTCTTCTCGGTCGATGGAAAGAATCTGCGGGGCTGCTACATGCTGCTCGACGAGGCGTCGGTCACGGGTACGGCCAACATCATCATGGCGGCCGTCATGGCCAAAGGTACGACGACGATCTACAATGCGGCGTGCGAGCCCTACATCCAGCAGCTGTGCCGGATGCTCAACCGCATGGGAGCGCGTATCTCGGGCATAGCGTCGAACCTGCTGACGATCGAGGGGGTGACGGAGCTCGGCGGTACGGAGCATACGCTGCTGCCCGACATGATCGAGGTGGGATCGTTCATCGGCATGGCGGCCATGACGCAGTCGGAGTTGACGATCCGCAACGTTTCGTATCCCGATCTGGGAATCATCCCGTCGCAGTTTGCACGCATGGGTATCCGCTTCGAGCAGCGGGGTGACGACATCTACATACCGCAGCAGGATCACTACCGGATCGAGACCTTCATCGACGGCTCGATCATGACCATTGCCGATGCTCCCTGGCCGGGGCTGACGCCCGACCTGCTGTCGATTTTCCTGGTCGTGGCGACGCAGGCCAAAGGGGCTGTGCTGATCCACCAGAAGATGTTCGAAAGCCGTCTCTTCTTCGTTGACAAGCTCATCGACATGGGGGCGCAGGTGATCCTGTGCGATCCGCACCGGGCAACGGTCATCGGGCACGACCACCGCATTCGGCTGCGGGCCACGCGGATGACGTCGCCCGATATCCGTGCCGGCGTGGCGCTGCTCATTGCGGCGATGAGCGCCGAAGGGTGCAGCACGATCCAGAACATCGAGCAGATCGATCGGGGGTATTGCGACATTGACGGCCGTCTCAATGCGTTGGGGGCCCGCATCACCCGGTATGAAGAGTGCAACTGAACCTTTTAACCCTATTTGCATATGAGACCTTGGAAACTTTTCCTGACGACACTGTTTTGTGCGGCAGGAGTACAGGCAGTGGCGCAGTCGCCCGATTCGGTCATGAGTTGCCGGACGGAGGAATATATCGCCAAACACGTTGATGAATTGAAATTTGTCTCGGAAGAGGAGGGGGTTTCACCTGTGCGATCTTTTGGACTCCGTTGGCCGGTGCAGGGTTGAGTGAACTGGCCTATCGGGAGAACTATCCCTATCTCTTTGCCCGGGATCTGGAATTTCGTGTCGGTGAAAAGTACAGGAACGCCCGTCGGGCGCTCGGTTCGGCTATCATTTGGTTTACGGTCGATTCCGTCGGCAGGCAGACAATCGATTCCTTGAGATTCAATGCCTATGAAGATCGTCGGCGGCCGGGTGTGATGACCGTCTCCCGGAAAAGGTGCAGGACGATTGAACAGACCGTAAGGGAGTGCATGGATGCCCTGTCGGGAGCATGGACTCCGATTCGTGACCTGACGGGACGAGGTTACACCTGTCATTGCGTTGTAGTCGTCGATGTGGGCGGTTCTCACGAACATTCGGCTTATGAGGTGTCAGTCAGCGTGGATCTGCGACCGGAATTTATCCCGCAACTGATCGGAGAGGACGGTTATCACTATCCGCAAAAGGTCCGGTTGAAAAAGGAGTATGATGCACGGTATGAACCTTACTTGCGTGCCGGTAAACTTCCGGGATTGGATGAGAAAAAGACGGAGGAGGCATTAAAGGCCGCGGGACTCATGTAACTGTCATCGAGAATGACGGCGGGCCGGTCTTCGGCAAATACCGGTTATGCGGGAAGGAGGTATTTCCGTTTGTCGGGTTGCGTGGAATCCATCGTTGAAACTCCTTTTTACGGAAGAACGGGGGAAGAAAAAATAATGAAGATGGAGTTGTCGGGGCAAGTGGGAGACGCCCATAGCGTCCGGGATTCGCCCGGCAAACAGAAAACAAATCATACGGTCTATGTTTTTGGAAAATGCCAGCCAGAAGGGCTGGATCGAGGTAATCTGCGGATCGATGTTCTCCGGTAAAACCGAAGAACTGATCCGGCGTCTGCGCCGTGCGCAGTTCGCCAATCTGCGTGTGGAGATCTTCAAACCCTGCGTCGATACGCGCTATTCGGATGAAGAGGTGGTGTCGCACGATGCCCATGCAATCCGTTCCACACCGGTCGATTCGGCGCAGAATATTCTGTTGATGACCTCCGATGTGGATGTTGTCGGCATCGACGAGGCGCAGTTCTTCGATGAGGGAATCGTCGATGTCTGCCGCATACTGGCCGACAGCGGCGTGCGTGTCATCGTCGCGGGGCTCGACATGGATTATACGGGCAAACCGTTCGGGCCGATGCCGGCATTGATGGCTACGGCGGAGTATGTCACGAAGGTGCATGCCATCTGTGTGCGTTGCGGCAATCTGGCGCACCATTCGCATCGCCTGACGGCCGATGAGAAACAGGTGATGCTGGGTGCGCAGGACTCCTACGAGCCGATCTGCCGTCACTGTTTTGCCCAGCTGCGCGGCGAGAAAAAGTAATCCGACGAAAGAAAGAGCGGTCCTCCATCCGACAGCAGGATGGAGGGCCGCCCTTTTATCTCAATCTCGGCTCAACCCGTTCGGGAGTCTTCTCTTCGTTGCTTCGACCGGAGGTGTCCCCGTTACTTTTCCGCGTCTTTTGCGGACCGAAAATTGTTTCCCCGCTGTGTGCCGGCCGGATCGGTCAATGTCGGGGCAGGGCTTTGAGTGCCGGTATGAAGTCGGGGAATGCCGTCCAGAGATTCTCGGTCTTGAGCCACAGCTCCCGCGCCAGCGCCTCCTGCGACGGGTGCTCACTTTCGATGTCGTGGAGGTAGCTTTCGTCGGCCGGGTGGCTCTCGGCAATGAACTCCTTGTAATAGGGGGTAAAATGGCGTTGCAGCCGGATCGCTTCGCCGGGCGGCAGTGTGCCGTGCCGCCGGAACTCCGACCATAGCGTCAACAACGGCTTTTCGGGGTATTTGTCCGAGACGTCGTTGATAACCTCATCGAAGGCATCATAATCTCCGAGTGCCACATAGTCGAATGCCAGCAGCCATGTCGCCTCCTCGTGGTCTTCGGGATCGAGATCGAGCAGCATCTCCAGCATGGCCGCCGAAAGTTCGAAATCATCGATCAGGAAGTGGTCGATCGCCGACCGGTAGAGCAGGTCGAGTGCCGCCCGCGTATTGGGGTGCGACCATTCGAGAATGATCTCTTCATCGTCGGGGATCAACTCCGCAAGGTGCTGAAAAGCATGAAACCGCAGGTTGCAGGCCTCATCGACGGCCCCGTTCCGCTGAAGCTCCTCCGAACGGCGGAGCGTGCGGAGGAAATCGTATTCATCGCGGCCCTCGATCTCGAAGGTCTGGTCGGGCGTGGGTTTAAGCGTGACGTCGGCCATCGCGGCGAATTTTTAGAATGGCGAAAAGCAAAACGATCAAGGTTGCGGCTCCGGCCAACATGTATGCTGCGATTCGGTTTTCCATCCCGAAGAATTGATCGGAAACGAAGACGAACGACGCGCAGATGAAGGTCATGAAGAGGGCGGGGAGCAACGCGAAGAAGCAATTGCGGCGGGTGGACGCCAGCCAGACGACAATAGTCCAAAGGGTGATTGCCCCCAATGTTTGATTCGTCCATGCGAAATACCGCCAAATGACGGAGAAATCGATCTGGGTGATGTAGTATCCGACGGCGAACAGCGGAATGGCAATGGCAAAACGTTTCCATGCGGTGCGCTGTTCGATATGGAAGATATCGGCGATGATCAGACGTGCGGAGCGGAATGCCGTATCGCCGGAGGTGATGGGAGCTGCGACGACGCCCAAAAGGGCGAGGATGCCGCCGACGACTCCCAGCGTGGTGGTTGAAATGACATTCACGACCCATGCGGCGCTGTTCCCGGTTTGTGCCAGTGCTTCGGCCAGCGCATGCGCACCGCCGAAGAAGGCCATGCCGATCGCGGCCCAGATCAGCGCGATGATGCTTTCGGAGATCATGGCGCCGTAGAAGACGGGCCGGCACTCTTTTTCGTTGCGCATGCACCGCGCCATCAACGGCGATTGCGTAGCGTGAAATCCGGAGATGGCTCCGCAGGCAACGGTAATGAAGAGGGTCGGGATGATGGGCATGTCGCGGGGATTGAGTTGCGCGTTTGCAAGCGTCGTGAGTTCGGGGATGCGATAGGGGCCGAAGATAAGGACTCCGAACAGGCCCAGCACCATGAGGATGAGTGCGGCGCCGAAGACGGGATAGATCTTTCCGATGATTTTGTCGATGGGCAGCAGGGTCGCGATGAAGTAGTATGCCAGAATGATCCAGACCCAGACCGAATGCGGAATTGCCGGAACCATTCCGAAGAGGATATCGGCGGGACTGAGAAGGAATACGGCACCGACGATGACCATAAGAATGACGCAAAACACGCGGATGAAGTGCCGCATGCCGTCTCCGAGGTATCGACCGGCAACTTCGGGGAGGCTCAGGCCGTCGTTTCGGAGGATCATGACTCCGGACAGAAAATCGTGCATGGCGCCCATGAATATTCCGCCGAGAGTAATCCAGAGGAAGGCGACGGGCCCGAATGCGGCACCGAGGATCGCGCCGAAGATCGGGCCGGTGCCGGCAATATTGAGCAGTTGGATCAGGAATACCTTCCAACGGGGCATCGGGACGTAATCGATTCCGTCGTAGAGTCTTTCGCTGGGGACGGAGTTGCCGGAATCGATCTGAGCGAGCCGTTCGAGCCGGCGTCCGTATGTGAAATAGGCGACGATCAGCGCGGCGAGACAAAGGAGAAAAGTGATCATTTACTGAAATTTTCTTGCGAAAATAGTGAAAAAATAATAAAAAGTAGTATCTTTGCCCCCGAATTCGAAAATTGGATTGCCGAAATAGCTCAGCGGTAGAGCACTTCACTCGTAATGAAGGGGTCCCGAGTTCAAATCTCGGTTTCGGCTCTGAAAACCAAGAGGTTACGATTTAAGTGGCCTCTTTTTTTGTGCCGTTTCGGGAGTGAAACAGGGGCAAAAAAGGGCTTCCGAGCGCAAATGTTGGACACTTTGTTGGACACCGCCATCGCTTCTCTCAATTACTTGCAGAATACGCAAGTAGATGAAAATCAAGATTATTCTAAAAACAGACAGAGTCTACAAAAACGGTCGATCCCCGTTGATGCTTCGGTTTACCCACAACCGCACCTCAAAACTGGTGGCTCTCGGACTTTCTGTTGCACCCTGTTACTGGGACAAAGAGGCCGAAATGCTGACAGCGGATTGCCCTGATCGAGCCACCCTGCAAAGTAAGATCGACTGCACATTAACAGGATTTCAGAAGAAGATCAAAAGGCTGGAGGCGTTGGATATTCCCGTAAACTTCGATACACTGTTTGAGGTAAAAACCGCCCATATCGCAGGAATCACCATCAAACAAGGATTCAACGAGGAGATCGAACGGTTGGAATCGCTCGGCAAGATTCATTCGGCGACCAAGCACCGATATGCCCTGCAAGTGTTGGAAGGCTACAAACCGACCAGTATGGTCATGGAAGCCATCGACCTCGACTATCTGAAAGGGTTGGAACTATACCTGCGGAAACGTGGCAACAGGGACAACAGCATCGCCACACGGTTTGCCATCTTCAAGGCCATCTACAACAAGGCGGTCAAAGAGGGACGAATCGAGACCAAACAAAATCCGTTCAACCTTTACCAAGTGGGCAGTTTGTGGGCCAAGACCCGCAAACGAGCCATCGACAAAGAGGACATCCAGCGATTGATTGATCTCGAAATTACCGAGGGACATAAGGCGGAGTACCGACAACTTGCCAAGGATTTATTCCTGTTCTCCTACTTTACGGCGGGAATGAATTTCGGTGACATGGCACGGTTACGTTACAAGGACCTCATAAAAGGCAGAATCTATTACTCCCGACATAAGACCCAGAAACTGTTATCCTTCCAGCTGGTGCCGAACGCCTTGCAGATTATCCAGAAATACAGTAAGAGATGCCATGCGAAAGAGGATTATATCTTTCCGATTCTCAACCGAAATGTCCATCGAACACCACAACAGATTTTCAATCGGACACATAAGGTTCTGGCAAAAATCAATCGGGAATTAAAGGTGCTGGGAAAACTGATTGGATTGGAGATTCCATTGACGACCTATGTTGCTCGTCACACCTATGCAACCGTCCTGAAACGGTCAGGAGTAAGCGTGGCTCTGATTTCCGAATCGTTGGGGCACTCCGACCTCTCGACCACGCAAATCTACCTTGATTCATTCGAGAACTCGCAAATCGACGAGGCCATGCAGCATCTGCTATAAGAATCGGGAGGTCGGCGGCTCTGTTGGTAACCGACCTCCTTTCTTCTGATGACATGCGGCGTTTCCATTACCCGAGGTACTTTTCCAGTGTGTCATAGGTCGCTTGTTCCCGCGAAACATCCTCTTCTGTCTTGGGGTTCATGATTTCTTTCACCTGCTCCTCCGTCAGGCATCTCAACTTCTCTTCCATCTGGCTGCTGAACAGCATGGGGTCCTCCGCATGGTTGAACTTCTTAATCAAGAAGGTAATCAGATATTTTTTCGCCAGGAACGCATTCGGAATCCGTTCCAAAGCTGCCTTGTACCACTTGACGCTTCGATAGAGCCAGCCAGCATCTTCAAATGCCCGTGGCAGAGTTTTATTCTTGACGCTGGCTACGAGGTCTTTCGGTTTGAGGGAGTTGGCGCCCGTACACCAAAGAGAGATAGTCGCCAGCGGGAAGCCCTCGCCCTGCAGCTCCACGGCAAAATCAAAGACCTCATTCTTTGCAGCCAGGGCCATTGCTGGAGCTGCCATATAATCGGTCCCCTTCCACGAGGTCGTACAGATATTCATCTCGGCGATCAGGGCCGCAATCTCCATCTCGGCATTCAGCGCTTCACAAATCACGAGGTCATCCAGGTTCTTGCCCAAGTTCATCCATGCAACCACTCGGTGTTGTCCATCCACCACGGCATAGTACCGTTCTGTCTGTTCGTCGGGAATGTCGTGTCCCTGCAGGTCTACCAGATGGCCGTTCATCAGGTAAACATCCTCACCCTTCACAACGGTGATGGGCGACAGCTGCCCATACTCCTGCATCGATTTCTCCTTGGCCTTCACGGTCTTGGCGTTGGTCGGGCGGTTACCCTTCACAAATGCGAACTGACGATTCTGGTTGTCGGAGGTGATGATAAGCTTTTTCATGGCTATAAATTACTCCGTCCTTTACGGAGGGGCGTTGGTTATGCTGCTTGCCTTGCCCGAGGGGTTGCAGGTCGTCTGGACCATCCATCCGACACGACAAAGCTCGGCAAAATTCCACCCCTCTTTAGGGAGTAAAATACAACCCGACTTACTCTCCCTCTTCTTTCGGCAATCGCAAGCCGCCCGTATAAACCCGAGGTTCCAGTTGGTTGAAGTCCGTATTTCCGTACTGTTTTAGGACTCCTTTCAATGAGGAGCTGTCCACCGTAAAGGATTCATTGGCCGTCAGTCGGCAGAAATAGATAATGCGGGAGACAAGGAGCTGTTTGCTGTACGACACAACCTCTCCCGTTTGGCACGCAACTCGGGCAATTTGAGGGTATCGAACAGTACCTTGAACAACCGATACATCAGCACCTGTTGCTGGGCAGTGGACAGTGATTCTGTATAATTCCTATATAGGAGGTCGATGGTAAATATTTTTTGTTGGGGCGGTTCTGGATATTGCGCCAACTCCTGCTTGACAAAACGACGCAGGCAGCCCAGAATCAACGGACTGTTGGTTTCGTAGCGTTCACTCTTGCGCAACTCCCGATCCTCCGAGAGGTAGAGAACTGCTTTCGGATGCTGTTGCAGAAAATCGTTGAGTTCTGTCAGAATCTCATAATCCGTCTTGCTGGCATCGGCAGCATTCAAGCAGAAAGAGATTGTGATGTCGTAGATGAAGAGCAACGCATACCAGAACTTTTCGGCATCCAACCCGTATCCCTCCAATTTAGCCATGATGTCGTCGTTATCCCTGAAGGCTTCATAGGTGAAGGGTGCTTTCACCAAGCCCTTATTCAGACGAACAAGAAATCGGAGGCTCCAGTCACTCGGGCAATAGTTCTCACCATCCCAGCCTACATTGATTCGGTCGGCCAGTCGGTTGGCATACTCCATGGCTTCATCGCTCCAGTTTTGAGGGATCGTACAGTTCATAGTCAGTTCGGGATTTCAGTTTCTCAAAGATACAAAACGACCGAGAGACAAACAACGCTAAATAGGCTGTCAAATATTTGTATAATTATTGAACTTTTTGTATCTTTGTTCATCCAATTCCAAGACGGGGCAGGCATTCTGTTCGTCCCCGAGATTCCAGATTCAATCCGTTCAGATAGTAGGCAGGCAGTTGCTCAAAACTGTCCTATGATAACTGCTCAAAAGTGTCCTATATATACACTACCTACTTATACACTACCTAATAAAGTCGTTCCGACCATGTACTACCACATCAAAGACCACAAGTGATTCGAGAACCGCAAGCAGGCGAAAGAGCACTATGGCGTAGCCCGTTTCCGAAAGCTGCTGCATTTAA
>CALUKI010000005.1 GCA_944321175.1 uncultured Alistipes sp. | reverse complement strand
TGGCTACAATAACAGGTTGTTGTCTTTTGAGCTATAAATGGCTTTCCGCACCATTGACAAATCTTTCTTATTTCCATATTTTCCTCCTTTACATTGGGGATAATTTCTCCTTATTTCTCCCGATTTTTGTCAACACATGTAAACCATTGTCAACACACGTCAACTAATGCGTCACTGTGATATTTCGGCTTGCGTGGAATTTGCTCCGCGGTAGAAATATGGTAGGAAAATATGGAGAAAATCCGTGATCTCCAAACGGCAACTGGAAAGCATGCAAAAACAAAAGTCGCTTATATACAGCGACTTTATTCTAAATGATTATGGTTGGTTATGGCTGTTTACAAGCCGTTACTTGCCGATGCAGAATTTGGAGAAGATCTGACCGAGAACTTCATCGTTCGTGATTTCTCCCGTGATCGTTCCCAAATGATGGACGACTTGCCGGATCTCTTCACTTAACAGATCCGTCGGGAGATGACCGAGCCCCGCAAGGGCCCGGCGCAGGGCTTCCCGTGCCTCATGCAGTGCTGCATAATGACGACTGTTCGATACAACCGTCTCTCCCGAATCAAGACGTGAGGTATCGACAGCCTCCTGCAACGCCGCAAGCAGGCCCTCCATGCCGCTTCCTTCACGCGCCGAAAGCGGAATGCACCCGCCCGACGGCACGGCCTGCTGCCCACCTTGCCCTATCCGATCGATCTTGTTGACGACAAGCAGATACCGTTGATCCGTTCGGACCGGTATGGTTTCCGGCATTTCACCTCCTGCTTCAACAACCTGAATGATGATTTGAGCCCGTGCGATGCTGTCGTAGGCCCGTTCGATACCCATCCGTTCGACCGTGTCGTCCGTTACGCGCAACCCGGCCGTATCGATGAAGCGGTATGTGATGCCGTCCAGCGTGATCGAGGCCTCGATGACGTCTCGCGTCGTTCCGGGAATCTCCGAAACCAATGCCCGTTCCTCGTTCAGCAACCGGTTCAGCAAAGTGCTTTTCCCCACATTGGGCCTTCCGACAATGGCAACCGGGATCCCCTCCTTGATGGCATTGCCCAACTTAAAGGAGTCAAGCAGCGCCCCGATCTTCGTATCGATGCGCTCCATCGTGCGGCGCAGTTCGGTGCGGTCGGCAAATTCGACCTCCTCCTCGCCGAAGTCGAGTTCCAGCTCCAGCAGCGATACCAGCCGCAGCAGTTCTCCCCGCAATGTTTCAAGATCGGCCGAATAACCTCCGCGCATCTGATTGGTCGCAAGGGCATGGGCGCTGCGTGACCCCGAAGCGATCAGGTCGGCGACGGCTTCGGCCTGCGACAGGTCGAGTTTGCCCGCCATAAAGGCCCGCGACGTGAATTCTCCGGGCGCAGCCATCCGGGCGCCGTTTTCTGTCAATAATCTCAGGATTTCCGAGACGATGTACCGCGACCCGTGGCACGAGATCTCCACGCTGTCTTCTCCCGTATAGGAGTGCGGCGCGCGGAATACGGCGACCATGACATCGTCGAGTGTCCGGACTCCGTCCGAGAGCGTCCCGTAGAGCAATGTGTATCCTGCGGCATCGCTTATCCGCCGCGACCCTCGGAACAGCCCGTCGCACAATGCGAATGCGCGGGGGCCGCTCATGCGAATGACTGCAAGCGCCCCGCCGATGGCGGTGGCCGGAGCGACTATGGTATCGTTTCCGGTAATCATCGGCGGCGGATCTTCAGTTTCTGGCCGGCTCGCAGACGGTTGGCATTACGGATGTTGTTGTCGCGCATGATCGTCTGCTGCGAGACGCGGTATTTCCGTGCGATGTGCCCCAGCGTCTCGCCGCTGCGAACCGTATGCGTGACGAACTCGCTGGTCATGGCCCGTTTTTTTGCTACGTTCGCAGGATTGATGTATTCCTTCAGATACATCGAATCCTTCTGCAGGATCTCCGTTTCTTCGGCAATGTAGCGGCAGGCATACTCCTGCGGCAGAACGAGCGTGTAGGCTTTGTCGGTAGCCGGAATGATGTCGATGCGGTATTGCGGATTGAGCTGGCGCAGCACCTCGATCGGCAGGTCGAGGGTCGAGGCGACCTGACCCAGATGCATGAGTTTCGTTACATGGATCGTGTCGGTCGCCAGCGGCAGCGGTGCTTCCGCCGGTTCGATGTCGTGGAGCCTGTGGTAGGCATAGGCGTAGGAGGCTCCGATGAAGGCCGGGACGTAGCCCCGCGTTTCGCGCGGCAGGTAGTCGTAGATCTCCCAGAACGTCTTGCCGCCCGAACGGGCGATGGCCTTGTTGACATTGCCGGGGCCGCAGTTGTAGGCGGCAATCGAGAGCAGCCAGTCGCCGAAGAGCGCATACATGTCTTTCAGGTAGCGGCAGGCGGCACGGGTGGCCAGAACGGGATCGTAACGTTCATCGATGAGCGTGTTGACCTCCAACCCGTAGAGCCGGCCCGTTGCGGGCATGAACTGCCACAGCCCCGCGGCACCCATGCGCGATACCGCTGTCGGGTTCAGTGCCGACTCGATGACGGGCAGCGCACGCAGCTCGACGGGAAGGCCCTCCTTGATCAACTCCTCCTCGACAAGCGGGAAGTAGTAGTGAGCCAGTCCCAGAATGCGGCTGATCGTGCCGTAGCGGGGGTTGGTATAACGCGCGATGTATCCCCGCACGATCGGATCATAGGGCAGGTGTATGGGGGATACGAGTGCCTGGAGCCGTCGTGCATAGACCGAATCGGGAGTCGTGTCGCTGTCGAGGGTTTTCGTCGAGTCCTCGGCCACGAAGCGGTCGAAAAAGTCGTCGTAGGACTTTACGACATGGTGTTCGTACCATTTCGACAACAATGAATCGCGGACTTTCGGGGAGTATTCGAGGAATCCCCGATCCCCGAACTTCGGACGGCGCGGCTGCTCCTGCACCGAATCTTTCTGCTGGATGTACTTGATGATATAGACCGTGTCGGGTGCGACGGTTTCCGTATTGTCTCTCTTTTTCCTTTTGCGCGGGCGTTTGCTCCCGGCTCCGAACGCATCGCCGGCGACAGCGATGAGAAGCGTCGCAACAAGGGCGTATCGTAACAGGTTCTTCATCGGAATGGATCGGGTGTCGGAGTTTGCTTGAATCAGAAGTTGAATGTAAAGTTGAAACCATAGACCGGACGGGTTCCCGTGCCGGCGATATAGGTGTGATCGAGTGCAGGCTCAAGGCGCATCGACAGATCGTCCGAGATGTCGAAATCCTTGAGATGGGCATCGACATGGGCATCGACGATCTGCAGAATATAGATTCCGGCCGTGATGATGATGCTCAGGTCGCGATTGCGCCGGTAGTTGTTCTTGAGGTTCTTGAGGTATTCCGCCGAGTAGCGGCCTTTGAATTCGTCGGTCGGCTCCGGCTGTGGAATATTGTCCGGATCCTCCTTGTATTCGGCGAGTTTCTGTTCGTAGTCGTAGGCCAGCCTGTACGCCTTCTTGAAGCGGTTGTAACCGCGCGTATTCCAGTCGATGACATAGATCATCGAGGCGAAGCCGCCGATGACGATCGGAACCTTCCAGTAGCTTTTGTTGTAGATCTGTCCGGCTGCGGGACAGATCGTAGCCAGCGTCGTGGCCTTTTTTACCGACGATACGTCGTTGGTGGAGTAGTTGACCGCCGCATCGCCGATGAAATAGATATAGGAGCCGATTGCCGTGAAGAGGTATATTTGCCGGCGCGTGTTGCTGCGGATCATCCGCGTTTGCAGGGCATCGAGTTCTTCGCTCCGCGAGAGTCCCTGGTCGGTCAATGCCTCGAACTCCTTTTTAAGCGGTTTGAACTTGTTGTTTTCGCGCAGGAACATGGCCAGCGACGTTCCGACGGTCCCGTAAAGGATCGGCAGCTTCCAATACTGCTTGTTGTAGATCTGACCGTATCCGGGCAGCGGCAGGGACATCCAGCAGACGCGCGACAGCGACATGGAGTCGCTCATGAACCATTGTCCCCTCTTTTTTTTCCGGGCGAGCGAATCGGCGCCGAGCGAGTCGCGAGCCAAGGAATCGACGGCCAGCAGGCTGCGCAGCAGCGAATCGCCGCCTGAGAACCGCCACAAAAGCGTATCCTGTTGCGGCAGGTTCTCGACGATGGGACGAAGCCGCTGCAGCAGGATGCTGTCGGACGAGTAGAGCGACAGAATCTTCCGGCGGATGGATTCGGAGCGGGTTGTGTCGCGAAGCAGGGAGTCGAGCCGCTGCATCGAGACGCTGTCCCGACTGTGGAAGATCGAGTCTATTTCGTGCAGCAGACTGTCGTTTTTCTGCAATACCAGGGACAGCGAGTCCGCCGCCAGCGAGTCTGTTGCCAGGGAATCGATACGCAGCGAGTCGCGTTTGAGCGAATCGGGGAGCGGCATGAGCCCCTGTCGGACGATGGTTTTCCGGCTTCGGAAACGGTCGAGAGGGACATTGACGGCTTTTTTCGAATTGTTCCGGCCCCCTTGGCCCCGTTCCTGCGGCGCGGCCGACGGCGGCGTTTGCGGTACGGAAGCCTCCGCCGGCAAGCTGACGGTCGATACGGCGAACAACAGTGACAATATGCCTGCGGCGAATCTCATGCGTTATTTTGCGGCGAACCGTGTAAGGAACTTGTCGATATCGGCATCGTCGGCGAATCCGATAATGATCTTTCCGCCGCCGTTTTTCGACCGTTTGATGCTGATGTCCTGCGAGAAAAACCTTTCGAGCTGTTCTACAAGACGGGAATAGCTTTCCGGATACTCCTCTTCTTCGTCGGCCGCAACGGAATGTCCGGCGTTGAGTTTGCGCACCTGTTCCTCGATCTGGCGGACCGACAGATCCTTCTTGATGCAGCGTCTGAGCAGCCGGAGCTGTTTGTCGGCCGGAGCGCCGGCAATGGCTTTGGCGTGTCCGGCGGAGATAAGTCCCTCCTTGAGCGCCAGCTGAATCTCGTCGGGCAGTTTCAGCAGCCGCAGGAAATTGGAGATCGTCGAGCGTTTCTTCCCGACTTTTTCGGACAGCGCATCCTGTGTGAGTCCGCATTCGTCGATGAGCCGCTGCATGCCCAGTGCGATTTCGATCGCATTGAGATCCTGCCGCTGGATATTCTCGACCAGGGCCATTGCATGGAGGTTCTCGTCATCCACCTCGCGGATGTAGGCGGGCAGCGACTCCACGTCGGCGCGTTGTGCGGCTCTCCAGCGCCGTTCTCCGCTGATGATGATGTATTTCCCGTCCTCACGCCGTTTTACGGTAATGGGCTGGATGAGACCCAATGTCCGGATCGAATCGGCGAGTTCATCGAGCGCCTCCTCGTCGAACCGTGTACGCGGCTGCGTAGGGTTGGGAATGATGTCGCTGATGGCGATCTGCGCCATCTCGGACATCGGTGTGAGCCTCGCATCGAGGTGGCCGCTGCCGAAAATGGCATCCAGCCCGCGACCTAATCCCTTCTGTTTCATGGTATCCCGTAATTGATCGGTTTTGATGCGGCGCCGCCTTTCTCCGGATGCGGCATGCTGCATCGCTGCCGGTATTTCTATTTTTTCTCTTTGTTCCTGTTCCTTTTGAGCAATTCTTTGGCCAAGTTGAGGTAATTGGCCGACCCCGATGCAGCGGCATCGTACAACATGACGGGTTTCCCGTGCGACGGCGCTTCACCCAAACGGATGTTGCGCTGGATTATTGTATCGAAGGTCAGCGGCCCGAAATGTTCGCGCACCTCGGTTGCGACCTGGTTGTTCAGCCGATTGCGCATGTACATCGTCAGGAGAAAGCCTTCGATTTCGAGACGGGGGTTCAGCCCGCTTTTGACGATTTTGATTGTATTGAGCAGTTTGCTCAGACCTTCGAGCGCGAGGTATTCGCACTGTACGGGGATGAGAACCGAGTCGGCTGCGGTCAGGACATTGACGGTCGTGTATCCGAGCGAAGGGGAGCAGTCGATGAAGATGAAATCGTAGTCGTCGCGCACGTCGGCGAGGAGTTTGCGGATGACATGGTGCCCATCCTCCATTTTCGGCAGTTCCGTATCCGCTGCCACCAGGTTGATGCTCGACGGCAGGAGCCATAGCCGTTTGATGTCGGGACTTTGGCGTATTACCTCCGCTGCGCGGCGCACACCGGTGATGCATTCGTAGATGCCTTCGGCATTGATGTCGAATCCCAGGCCCGATGTGGCGTTTGCCTGCGGGTCGGCGTCGAGCAGCAGCACTTTTTTGCCGAGAATAGCCAAAGAGGCGGCGAGATTGATCGCCGTCGTGGTTTTTCCCACGCCGCCTTTCTGGTTTGCGAGAGCGATAATTTTAGCCATGCGACATATGGAGTTTACAATCGGACAAATTTAGTGATTTTCTCCCGAAATCCAGCAACGTTCGTGAAAAATGCGTATCTTTGGTCACTCGATACGTTGACAGTGAAAGGTATAATCAAGGTGGAAAAATGAAGCGGCATACGGAAGAGCCGGCTGCAGCCGGAAATATGGAATCCGTCGGACGGGAGCGGATGCCGGCGGCTGCGGCGGCAGAGAAGCCGGAGACGGCGGAAAGGTCTTTGGGGACGCCGGAAGCGGGGAATGCAGCCCGCCGGCCGGCGGAGGGGGAGTCGCGGAGAACGGCCCCTGACGGCGGAGCGAAGACCCGCAGGGAGGAGCTGCGGGGGGCGGAGACTCCGGCTCCCGCCGAAGAAGAGGGGGTGCAAACCGTTTCTGACCGAAACGCCCGAAGCGATGAACAGCCCGAAGGCGGAAACGGCGGTGCGGTTCCGACGGGCGGTTCGGCAGTCCGGCGCTATAAGTTCCCTACATGGACCGATTTCCTTGCCCTCGCAGGGATGTATCTTGTCATCCAACTGGTCGTGTCGATGGCCGTGATGCTCTTCGGGGTGCGCATGCCGGATCTTTCCGAACTGGAGTCTGCCGACTATGCGGTTGCGCGGCAGGCTCAGGAGGCGGTTGCACAGGTCAACTTCTGTACCTATCCGCTGATCATGGGCGCGATGATCGCCGCCACGCTTCTCTACCGGCATCTGCGGCAGGGCAACCGTCAGTTCGGCCGTTATGCCGCCCGCGGATTGAATCCCGTGCTGATTCTGTGGGGTATCGCGCTCATGGTTGCCGTGAATGTCGTGCTGGAGCCGTTGCTGCAGCTTCTGCCTCCGATTCCCGATCTTTACGGACGGGGCGTAAAGACGATGCTGCTGACCATTGTATTGGCCCCCATTGCCGAAGAGTTCCTGTGCAGGGGCATCCTGCTCGATGCCGCGCGCGCCAGGGGCGGGACGGTTTACGGACTCTTCTTTTCATCGTTGTTTTTCGGGGTCATCCACTTCTATCCGGCGGCCGTGGTCAATGCTTTCATCATGGGGCTGGTGCTGGGATTCATCTACATTCGGTCGGATTCGCTCTATATCGTCGTGATTCTGCATGCGTTCAACAATGCGCTGGCATTGTTGCTCCTGATGTTCGGATATGGGAATACGACACTCTACGAACTGCTTGCGGCCAACGGCCACCGGACGCTTTATGCGGTTGTTTACGGCGTTTCGCTTGCAATCTTCTTCATCTCCGGCTATATGGTCTGGCAGACGATCTCGCGCTTGCGCAAGGAGGAACAGCCGGCGTTCCGAACGCAATAAAACCGACAGTTTTACGTTGATTTGCGGTAAAAGTTATATCTTTGCTGGCGATTATGCGAATTGCAACGGGAATAACGGTCTGTCTGTTGCTGTCGGCGGTTTCCGGCTGCAGGGAGATGCCGCCGCTCAATTTCGGCGGCGGGCGCCCCTTGGCGAAAGTCGAAGGCGCGACCCTCGATGAGGCGGAGTTGCGCCGGGCGCTGCCGCAGGGGCTGAGCGGAGACGACAGTGCGGCCTTTGCGGAGTTGTATGTCCGCCGCTGGATTGCCAACCGGTTGAAACTGGCCGAGGCCGAAGAGCTCTTTTCAGAGTCGGCGGCCGATATCGAAGCCAAGGTCGAAGCATATCGCCAGTCGTTGCTGATCCGTAAACTCGACCACTATTACGTCGATGAACGGGTCGATACGACCTTTACCGAAGCCGATATTACGGCCTATTACAATGCCCATAAGGCGGAGTTCAAATTGGATGCTCCGCTGGTTAAGGGCCGCATCGTCCGTTTCCCGGATGGCTCCCGCCAGTCGGGGAAACTGCGGGAGCTGTTCAAGGCGACGTCGGCCGAACGGTTGCAGGATCTGTCGGATTTCTGTACGAAAAACGGCTTCGAACTGAAGGAATTCCTTGAGTGGACGGCGTGGAGCGACTTTACGATGAATCTGCCGTTGCGGCAGGGTGTTGCGTCGGAGCAGCTGATTGTCCCCGGTGCGGTGCAACAGTTGCGGGACAACGATGCGCAGTATTATTTTCTCGTGACGGGCGTTGTACGCAGCGGTGAAACGGCGCCGCTGGAGACCCGTCGGGCGACGATCCGGCGCATATTGTTCAACCAACGGCAGACCGAGGTAATCCGCAGCCACGAGGAGGAGCTTGTGGAAGCGGCGCTGGCCGCTGATGAGGCGAAGATTTTCCGGCCCAGGGGACAACAGGATTCGGCTCGCGCGTCCGTAAGGGAGCAGCACGAATAGATGTGTCGGGAAGGAGGGCCGGGGTAATCCTGCTCCCGCCGGTAAAGACGACGCTCCGGCTGCACGGACTGCACGGGCCGCACGGTAGAAGGCGGGGGTGCAAGAGCGGGGAAGCGGGAAGCGTGGCGCGGCGGAGGAAGATGAGCGGGAGAGCGGAAGGGCGGCTGCCTGTTCGGACAGGGCGGTGCCGGACGATCGCATGATTGGAAGCGTGTAAATAATTTGAACGGACAAAATATGAAATTGGGAAAGATTCTGTGCGGCATCGTAGTTGCAATGTCGGTTTACGGGGCTCGTGCGCAACAGGTAATGTTGGATAAGGTCGTAGCGGTTGTCGGAGGCTCGTCGATCACCTATTCGGAGGTGGAGGCGAGTGCGCGGCGATTGACCGAGGCCCGGCGGGCACAGGGTTATACCTCCGATCGGGATCCGATGAACGAGGCCCTTGAGCAGCTGCTCATGCAGAAACTGCTGTACAATCAGGCGCTGATCGACTCTGTGGAGATCTTGAAGACCGATATCCTGGCGCGGGTCGAAGAGGAGGTGCAGGACATGATAGCGCAGGAGGGGACGATTCCGGCCGTAGAGGCGAAGATGCACAATGCGATTTTCAACATACGGGAGAATCTGCGCCGTCAGTATGAAGAGGAGGCCTATGCCTCGAACATGCAGCGGGAAGTGATCGGCAAGGTGACGATTATCCCCGGCGAAGTGGAGCGGTTCTACAAACAGACCGACAAAGACAGTCTGCCGCTTATCGGCGATCAGTATGTGTATGCCCACATCACGAAGTTCCCCAAATCGATCGAGGAGGCGAAGCGCCGTGCGCGGGAACGCCTGCTGGAGATGCGCGAGCGTATCATTACGGGCAATGCCAAGTTTGATCTGCTGGCGCGGCTCTATTCCGTGGATGGTTCGGCGCTGCATGGCGGTGAAATGGAGCCTGCATCCCTGCAGACCTTTGTCCAGCCGTTTGCCGATGCCTTGTCGGAACTGAAGCCGAACCAGATTTCCGAGGTGGTGGAGACGCAGTACGGGTTCCACCTCATCCAGCTCATCGACAAGAAAGGGTCGTTGTACCATTGCCGGCATATTCTGATCCGCCCGACCTATACGGATGAGGAGTTGTCGGATCCCGACCGGCAATTGGACAGCATTGCGGGGCTGATTCGGGCCGATTCGATTACGTTCGAGGAGGCGGCATTGCGCTTTTCGGACGACCCGTATTCGCGGCAGAACGGAGGTGTCGTGACCAACCACGACCTGCTTGAGCGGTACAATGCCGCCGATGCGCGTTATACGGCCACGAAGTTCCTGAAAGAGGATTTCGGAAACATGGGGCCGAGCGCGATTGCCGATTTCCGGGTGTTGTCGTCGTTGAAGGTGGGTGAAATATCGGATGCTTTCCAGACACAGGACATGAACGGAAACCAGTTGAGCAAGATTGTCAAGCTGGTGAAGATCATTCCCACGCATACGGCGTCGCTCAATGAAGACTACCTGCGACTGGAACAGATGGCATTGAACGCCAAACAGGAGAAGGTATTTCAGGAGTGGCTGACCAAGAAGATCGACGGCATGTATGTCTATATCGATCCGGAATTCCGGAACGGGGAGTTCGCGAACAAACATTGGGTAAAATAGTCGGGCATTTGTCCCTGCGGCGCGGTTCCGGCTGCAAGGTGCCGGAAGGACGGCGGAGCGGGGGCGGAGGCGACGCATAATGCACGATTGCGGGAAGGAATCGCATTGAGACGTTTTTTGGTCATATCGCTTGTCCTGCTGGCTGTCGGGTCGATGATGTTTGCACGTCCGGCGCGTATGGCGCATCCGGATGCGGTGCGGGTTGCGCAGCAGCCACAGCCGCAACAGCAGCCGCAGAAGAAGGTTGTGGATCTGAAGGCCGACATCATGTATCCGATCGATTATCGGGATACGTCGGCGGTCTGTCTGGTCGGGAATGTGGCGTTCTATCACAGCGGTGCGGTCATCACCTGCGACAGTGCGGTGCGATACAGCGAGAAGCACATGGAGTGCTTCGGAAACGTGCTGATCAACAAGAACAGCACCTATGTGTATGGCGATCGTGCCGATTACAATGGCGAGACGCATGTCGCACGGGTCTATTCCGATCTGATAAAGGTCGTCGATGGAGAGGCGACGCTTTACACCTACAAGTTCCTTTTCAATACGAAGACCAATATCGGCGAGTACGATTTGGGGGGTGTCGTGACCAATCGGGAGAACCGGCTCGAATCGGATCGGGGATATTATTATGCCGACAGCCGCACGGTGATCTGTGTGGAGCGTGTGGAGATCCACAGCGAGGAGTATGACCTTACGGGAGATTCGGTCGTTTATAATCTCACGACCGATCATGCCTACTATTTCCGCAATACGAATATCTGGAACAGGGACGGCGATTATCTGTGTGCCGACCGGGGCGAGTATGAGAAGAACGGCGAGCGTTATACCGTAACCGAGAACGGATATATCCTGACGGCCAAACAGGAGGTGTGGAGCGATTCGATCGATTATTACAAGCTGCAGGGCTATGCCGTTCTCCGCAACGATATCCAGATCGACGATACGGACCATAAGACGCTTCTTTTCGGGGATTTCGGCGAGTATTGGAAAGAGGAGGGCCGGGCGTTTCTCACGCGGCGCCCTTCGGTGGTAAGTTACGATACGTCGCAGGGCGATTCGCTCTTCATGGCGAGTGATTCGATGTATCTGTTCACGATCGACCCCGTTCGCCGGCGTCTTGATTCGTTGCGGGCCGTTGCTGTCGCGGATTCGCTGCAGGCGGTTGCCGTCGCCGATTCTCTGGCGCGGGACTCCCTGCACAGGAATTCCCTGTTGCGGAGTCCGTCGGGTGCCGGCTCCTTGTCGGGGGATTCGACGGCTGTAGCGGTTCCCGCCGCGCAGCGCATGGACGAGGAGGCGCGGACGGCATCTGTCGGGGATTCGCTTTCGGGATCCGACACGCTGCGGAGGGATTCGTTGCGGCGCGGTGCTGCCGATAGTTTGTTGCGGGATTCAATGTCGCTTGATTCGCTGGCACAGGATACGGTTGTAATGACCAAACAGCAGCGGCGTCAGTTGTTGCGGGAGGCGGCCGCGAAGGAGAAGGCCGAATTGAAGGCGAAGCGGGAAGCCGAGCGGCAGGCGGAACTCGATACGATCGCTGCACGGCGGCTGGCGAAAACGCGGGCGAAACTCGATGCGATGCGAGTGAAGGATTCGCTTCGCAACGCCCGACTGTCGGCCAGGCAGGCCGAGAAAGAGGCGCGTCGCCGTGCCAGACGCGGATTGCCGCCGTTGGACAGTACGGCACTCGATTCCCTGTCGCGCGACTCGCTTGCCGTGGATTCGCTGGCGCAGGATTCCTTGTTGAGGGATTCGCTGCTGCTCGACTCGCTGTCGCTCGATTCCCTGTCGCGCGACTCGCTTGCGATTGACTCTGCGGCGATCGATTCGACCTACCGGCTGGTCAAGGCCTTCCGGAATGTACGCATCTATCGTTCCGATTTCCAGTCGGTCTGCGACTCGCTCGTGGCTGTTTCGCGGGATTCGACGATCCACCTTTACCTCGATCCGGTGCTGTGGAACCAGAACAGTCAGGTTACTTCCGACGTGATGGACATCTATACGGCCAACAGCCAGATTCTGCGGGCGGAATTTGTCGGACGTCCGTTGATGATTTCGGAGCTGGATACGATGCACTACAATCAGGTCGCGGGGAAGACGATGACTGCCTTGTTCCGCGACAATGAGATCTACCGGAACGACGTGAAGGGCAATGCCCAGACGATCTATTTCATGCAGGAGGACGGCGCTCCCGACATTATCGGACTGCTGGTGCTGGAGAGCGGGGACATGACCTTCTACATCGAGGAGAAACAGGTCGTGGGCATAACCTATCGCAACAATCCGGTTTATACGATCTATCCGATGGACAAGATCCCGCCCGATGTGGAGCTGTTCCTCAAGGATTTCAAGTGGGAGGCTGCGCGCCGCCCGACACTGAAGGATGTTTTCGACCGCACGATCCGGCCGTCGATTCGTGCGGCGAAGCAGGCGCTGGCACGGCCGCAATTCCCGATTTCGACGCGCATCGAGTCGTACAAAAAACGGCTGATCGAGACGCGGCGTTGGAGCGATCGCACCGATACGGTCATGCCCGACGTCCTGGAATGGATGTATTCATTGGGCTATCGTCCCGAAGAGGAGCCGTCGTCGGATACGGAGGGCGGGGATCGTTTGTCTCCCCGGAGGGAGCAGCAGCCTGCCCCTGCCGTGAAATCGTCCGTTTCGGCGGCAGGATCTTCGGCGGCAGGAGACAACGGCAGGGCGAAGCTGCCGGCAGCGGCTCTTCCGGCGAAAGGCCTGGATACGCTGCCGTTGCGTCCCGCTGCGGAGGATTCTTTGAAGGGGACAGCGGCCGCCTTGCCGGAGTTGCCGGCAGAGTGCGTGGATTCACTGCCGTTGCATTCCGCAGCAGCGGACTCTTTGAAGGAAGCGGAGAACCCCCGGCCAAAATCGCCGGCGAAGACTTTGCCGGCGGTAAGAGGCTTGGAACCACTTCCGGCAGCTCCGGTTGTGACGGACTCATTGAAGGCGCCCGCCGGTGTTGAATAAGGAATGGCCTGTCGTGTCCGGTTGCGGCGAGCTGTCCGGATGCCGATGCGGATTCAACGGGATGGCGGGTATCTCCAGAATGGCGCGCTTGTGTACGGCACAGGCACACGGACTGCGGTGCGAATTGAAGATTTCCGCGTGCCGGATCAAGAAATTCCATGTTGAGGGGTGGGCAACATGGAATTTTTTCTATTTTTGCATAAAAGAGTGTAATATGCATATTTCCGACATTATCGGTACGATTGCCGCCATTGCGATGGTTTTCGGCTACCTGCCTCAGACGGTACGGACCATCCGCACCCGCTCGACGGACGACATTGCGATGGGAACCTTCCTGATGATGGGACTCGGTTCCGCAGCTTTTGCCGTGCAGGGGATCCTGACGCACAATATTCCGTTGTTTGCGACCAATCTGCTTACGACGACCATGAGCGCGATTATCTTCGGCATCAAGATCTACAACGATTATTTCAAAAAGAGATAACCCTTTTCCAGGGTGCAAATCGACAAAATCGATGGACAGTTACGATTTCGACCGCATCATCGACCGGCGCGGCACGAACGCCTTGAAATACGATTCGCTGGAGGAACGCTTCGGCCGTGATGATTTGCTGCCGCTCTGGGTCGCCGACATGGATTTCGAAACGCCGCCGTTCATTCTCGACGCCCTGAAGCGCCGTCTTGACCATCCGGTATTGGGATACTCCTGTCTGCCGCAGGGCTTTTGGCCGCGGATCTGCGACTGGATTGCCTCGCATCATGGATGGCGTCCCGATCCGTCATGGATGCGGTTCATCCCCGGCATTGTCAAGGGAATCGGCATGGTCGTGCAGGCTTTCACGCAACCCGGAGAGAAGGTCGTCATCCAGCCGCCGGTGTATCATCCTTTCCGGCTTGTGCCGCAGAACATGGGCCGGCAGGTTCTCTACAATCCGCTGCGGCGTTTGGACGACCGTTATGAAATGGATTTCGAACAACTCGAAACATTGCTGTGCGATCCTGACTGCCGGCTGCTGATCCTGTCGAATCCGCACAATCCTGCCGGCATTGCATGGCCGGCGGCCGTATTGCAGCGGCTGGCGGAGTTGTGCGACCGCTGCGGTGTGACGGTCATCTCCGACGAGATTCACTGCGACATGATGCTTTTCGGGCATCGGCATCATCCTTTTGCATCAGTGAGCGCTGAGGCGGCGCGGTGCAGCATTACATTTGGGGCGCCGAGCAAGACGTTCAATATGGCAGGAGTGGTGAGTTCTTATGCCATCGTTCCGGATGAAACGTTGCGCAAACGATTTTTCGGGTGGCTCGAAGCAGGGGAGTTTCATGAGGCGCCGTTGCTCTCCGTCGCAGCGACCGAGGCGGCCTTCACGCCGGAGGGGGAGGCCTGGCGCCAACAGATGCTTCGTTACGTCGAATCGAACGTCGAACTTGTTGAAGCGTTTTTGCGGAGATACATTCCATCCATACGGGTTGTACGTCCCGAAGCCTCATTCCTTGTGTGGCTCGACTGCCGGCAGCTGGGGCTTGCGCACGATGCTTTGACCGGCCTTTTCGTGAATGGGGCGCGGTTGGCGCTCAACGACGGTGAGCTGTTTGGGCCGGGCGGCGAAGGCCACATGCGCCTGAATGTCGGGCTGCCACGGGTACGGCTCCATGAGGCGCTCGAACGGTTGTGGACGGCCGTCAGCCGGCTCTGAGCCGGCTCCGACAGCTGCTTCGGCCCAAGAATCTCTTTTTCCGGAGTTTGGAAAGTAGGTGGATTTGTATTACTTTTGTGGCGCAAAAAACAAACGCGGGCTTTCAGGAGGAAACGGACGAAAGCCGGAGGGTTCCGTAGCTCAGTTGGATAGAGCAACAGCCTTCTAAGCTGTGGGTCTTGGGTTCGAATCCCAACGGAATCACCAAGGGAACCGCTTGCGGAGTGCGAGGGGCACTCCCCATTGCTCCTCAGAAGAGAGGGGCCCCTGCGATCGGACCTATGCGGTCTGTCCCTGTGCGCCGCTCTATGGCCGTACTGCATTTTCGGAACACCTTTCGTATGGTACGGTTCACTCCGGTTTCGAAATCCTTGCGTATTCGCAAAATTTTTTATAGCTTGCCGATGGAATCGTTCAGATGAAATTCCATTCACATTTTTTTACTCCGTATGAAAAAAATATCGAGAAAACTTTTCCTGAAAAAAACAGCGGCAGGACTGGCGGCGCTGGCGGCATCTCCCGTACTGTTTTCGTGCGACGGGTCGGACGTCGATGATCGGGAGATCCGTAAGGTCGCTCCGCTTGCAGGCGAATACGACGTTGTAATTGCCGGCGGCGGTCCGGCGGGATTCATCGCGGCGATCGCGGCGGCACGGCAGGGAGCCAAAACGGCGGTCATCGAACGCTACGGGTTCTTCGGCGGCATGGCCACAATCGGCTATGTGGCGCCGATCAGCGTCTTTGCCCGCAACAATGAACTGGTTATCGGCGGTATCCCTTGGGAATTTGTCAAACGTCTGGAGTCGATGGGCGGAGCCTTCATCGAATGGCCCAAAGCCAATATCGATTTCGACATCGAACTCTACAAGCTCTGCTGCCAGCGGATGATCCGCGAGGCCGGTGTGGATATGTACATGCACTCGGCGATGATCGGTTGCGAGATGGTCGGGAAGAGTATCGAGACGGTGATCATCGAAAATAAAAACGGGCTTGAGACGCTCGCGGCCAAGGTCTTCATCGACTGTACGGGCGACGCGGATCTGGCCCATATGGCCAATGTCCCGATGCAGCCGAATCCGGACGGCGAGTTGCAGCCCGCATCGTTCTGTTTCATCCTGTCGGGGGTCGATACCGAAAGCGAGCTGCTGAAAAATTGCATGTATCACAACGGTCTCAACGGGCCGAGCCAATGCAAGCCGGTTCGCGAGAAGCTGCTTGCGATGAAGGCCGCCGGAGCGGATCTGCCGGATTTCGGAGGCCCCTGGTTCAACAACGTCCTGCACAGCGGCAGCGTAGCCGTGAATATCACGCGTCGGGCAACCGACTCCACCGACAACCGTAATTTCAGTGCCGTAGAGTGCCGGCTTCGGGAGGACATCTTCACCTTTGCCCGCATTCTCAAAGAGAATTTCGCCGAGTTCAGGAACTCCTATGTTTCATCCACCGCACCGCAGGCCGGCGTGCGTGAATCGAGACGCATATGCGGCGTACATACGGTAACGGCCGACGAGTATGTGAACGCCTACCGTTACGAGGACAGTGTCTCCAGAGGAATCCATCCCATCGACATCCATGCGAGCGAAGGTACGCATCAGACCCGGATCGACCTTGAAAAACCGGCATATGTTCCCTATCGCGCCCTTGTTGCGCCGGAGTATCCGAACCTGCTTGTCGCGGGCCGCTGTCTGTCGGCCGACCGTCAGGCATTGGCCTCGCTGCGGGTCATGGCCAGCTGCATGGGTACGGGGCAGGCGGCCGGCGTGGCCGCCGCACAGAGCATCGCGGAGCACTGCCCTGTGCAGTCGGTCAATACGGCGAAACTCGTCGCGACCTTGAAAGAGTTGGGTGCGGTTCTCTGAAACGGCCGCATACCGGTTGCGGACGGAACAAGGCATATACTATATATCCCCTCATGATGTAAAACACATATAATCCTGTGACGATAGCGGGAATGTAATAGCTACATTGTATATGCCATAACAGTTGTATGAACAAATGAGAGACAGAAGAACTGACAGTAAATATCCAATTGGATATTTACTGTTTATATTTTTAACGATTGCATGTACTCCTCAACAAAAGGAGCAGATAGCGGTTAATAAAATCAACGGGACGGTCATTGATACGAAATGTTCCCTTTTAAATCCTGTTCAGTTGCAAATAGATGGTGACACATTATGGATTAGCGATTTCGGGGCGAATCCGATGGTAATGGCAACATCGGTCAAGAGCGGAGAGGTTTTAGCCACGATTCTGTACAAGGGGAGAGGGCCTTTCGAAGGAATGCCGCCTGTAAACATTCTCATACAGAACAACAAAATCTATTTTCACTCACGCGGAAACGCTACTCTTTTCTCCGGCAACAAGTCCGACATTTTAGCCGGAAAAACGAAACTTCCGACCGACAAACTGGTGCTCGACCGGTCGATTGACCGATGTCTGCCTCTCGGCGATTCCCTCCTGCTGGCAAGCGGTACATTCAAAGAGGGCCGGTTTGCATTGATCGATCCTGAGAATCCGAAGAGAGTAACCTGTTGGGGGATGTATCCCGATTTCTGGGAGGAAGAAAAGAACTATAACAACATTGTGAAAAGCCGATTCCACCAATCCCGATTTTTTCGGAATTCACAAAGCAACAGGATTGCGGCCGTAGGCACATACACGCTCACTTTCATGGATCTGACGGCGGCACCGAAGGCTGAGCCCGTGAAAGACATATTACTGCACGGCTACAAATACGATTATTCGGATTCCGGCCAGTTCCGATACTCGAAAAAACGGGCCGGTGTGGTCAACGGGGTCAAAGGTGCTGCCGCGAACGACAGCCATATCTATATTCTCTTCGACTCGGGCACGGACATCGACAGCCGTCACCCTTTGATATGGGTATTCGACTGGGACGGAAATCTCATCCGCAAGATCGATGCCGGGGAAGAGATCTCTCCGATAGGCGTCGATGAAATGGATGCATATCTTTATGCTGTAAAACAGACGGAAGAAAATACATGCATCCTGCGGCTGCCGCTAAGGGATACGACCAGACAACGATACGAACCGTGACTTTATAAATTAGCTCCCGCCGTTTCGGCTCCGCCGACGGATGCTCCGCAACAAAAGCACCGGCACGCAGAACTGCGTACCGGTGCTTCCCTTTATAATTCAAGGCTCAAAAGTCTTTATCACTGCCGCCGCGCCTCGAACCGGTAAATGCCCGATCCGACGGCATAGACCTTGCAACCTTCCCTGTAACCGAGGTATTCGATTCCCGCCACCTCGGCAACGGGGCGATTGCTCTCATAGACGGCATCCTCTTCGGCGGCCGGCACCCAGATCGTCGAGGTCGTATTGGCCGGAATTTCAGCTAACAGCTCGAATCCCTGCGCCGTCTTTGACCATTCGCTGCGGATCTCGCCGTAGGGAGAGTCGAAACGCACGCGGGCCATGTTCAGATCCCCGACCACATTGGGATGAATCACCGATTTCTTGTATGCCAAAGCCTCCTCGTCACGCTGGATGCCTCCTACATGCGTGTAGAGCCACTGCATGAGATGTCCCAGCATGAAATGGTTCTGCGACTTGATGGGCACGACCTGCCATGATTCGGGCAACGCCGTAGCACCCTGCGCCAGCATGTAGCCATATCCGTACACGTCGTAGCGCGAATTCATGTCGAAGATCACATCCGACCGTCCGCCCGCTTCGAGCGCCCGCAGAATATAGGTATAACCTACATCGCCGCCCGTCAGCCCGTTGCCGCGGCTGCGGATATCCTTCACGATATTGTCCAGCACCCCTTGCCGGTATTCCGGATCGACAAGGCCCGCACACAAGGCGATGGCGTTTGCCGTCTGGCTGTTGCGGTCATAATAGCAGCCCTCCTTGTGGAAAAATTTCTCGTTGTACGAACGACGGATATCCTCCGCCAGTTTTTGCCAGCGCGCCACATCCTTGGTCCGGCCCAGCAGCTCGGCACCCTTGACCATCGCCAGCGCATCCATGTAGTAGATCGGCGTGGCCGTAGCGGCCAGCGACGACAGCTGTGCGCGTCCCGGCATCTTCGGGCCGATGTCGAACCAGTCGCCCAAACCGTGCGAGAGAATATGGTCCTCGGCCTTCGTGCCCAGATACTCCACATAGCGGCCCATCGCCTCGTAATGTTTGCGCAGCATCGTACCGTCGCCGTAATACTCATACAGGTAGAGCGGTGTCAGGATGAAGGCGCTGCCCCATTCGGGCGAATCGCGGAATCCGTCGAGGAACAGGGCATATTCCGGAGCGATGTCGGGAACCAAACCGCCGGGCAGCTGCGCTATCTCCATGTCGTCGAGCATCTTCTCGTAGAGGCTGAAGACATTGAACGTATATTGCAGCGACCCGAACATCAGGTGGAGCTGTTCCAGCCAGGGCAGCTTCTCCCGATGGGGGCAGTCGGTCAGGTAGCTGACGATATTCCCCTTGATGCCCCAGCCGATCAGCCGCTGCGTTTTGTTCAGCAGGTCGTTCGAGCAGACGAAACTGCCGGTTTCGGGCGTCGAATTGCGGATATGCAGTCCCCGCACATCGACGATTTCCGGCAATCCTTCGGGGTTGGGCTCTCCGGCCGGTACGGCTCCGCTGACGAGCACATAGCGGAATCCATGGTAGGTGAACTGCGGATGCCACATCTCAGGTGCCTCGTCTCCGCGAAGCGTGTAGGTGAAACGCGTCTCGCCCCGATAGCCGCCCTGGATCTGGATCGTATCGACCGCCGGATCGAACAGCTCGCATGTGTTCATCTGCACCGACTGTCCGCGCGCACCTCTTACCGTCAGCTGCGGTATGCCCGAAAAGTTCTGCCCCAGGTCGTACAGCCATTTGCCGTACTTCGTCTTGCGCACCTTGAAGACCGGAAACTCCTCCATAACCTTTACCGGGAGCGCTTTCGGGGCGATGAGCTCGCCGCGCTGCGAAGCATAGAGCACCTGCTGCCACGACGAGTCGTCATAGCCGGGCTCCATCCATCCTTCATGTTCGAGCGTTGCATCGTAATCCTCGCCGCCGAAGATGCTGCTGTAGGTGACCGGACTGGCAATCGTCTTCCATGCGTCGTCGCTGACCACCACGTCGTGCGATCCGTCCGCGTATTCGACATCCAGCTTGAGAATCATCATCGGATAGCCGTAGGTCATGAGCAGCTTGTAGTAGCGTTCGCGCGGCACGTTGTACATTCCGTTGCCCAGCATCACGCCCAGTACGTTTGCCCCTTTCTGCAGCCGGTCGGTAACATCGAACGGTACATAACAGATGATTTTGTCATAGTCGCTCCATGCCGGATCCAGAAAGTTGTCGCCGACCTTTTCTCCGTTGAGGAAGAAGTCGAACTGCCCCAGTCCCGAAACATAAGCCATAGCCCGTTTTACCGGTTTGCGGATGTCGATTTCGCGACGGAACTGCGGCAGTTTGTTGGGCGCCGTGATGCGGTCGCCGATCTTGAGCTTGTTGTACTCCTGGCCGGGAACGATCCGCAGGCTGTCCGGCTGTACCTCCAGCGCGATCCAGCGGGCTCCGGACCAGTCGTCGGGCGTCATCAGCCCCGTCGAGAAGCTGCTGACGGGTGACCATGCGGAAACGTTGCCCGCAGCGTCATATACCCGCACGCTCCAATAGTATTGCGAGCCGGCCTTCAGCGCTTTCCCCTCATAGGGGACATGCAACGAACGGGCTTCCCTGCGTTTTACGCGCCACAGATCGCCTTTGCCGGCGGCGACGGCTGCGCGGTCGTCGCCGACGATCAGTTCATAGGCCGACTGTTCGAACCCCCGCTGCAGGGAGCTTGTCTGCCACGAGAACCGCGGTTCGAGCGTATTGATTCCCACCGGTTCGCTGCGGTATTCGCACAGCGGATTCACTACTGAAAAATCCTGCGCCGCCGCACTCCACATCGTGCAGATTCCGGCCAGCAGAGAAAAGACCAATTGTTTCATTTCAGGGTTTCGTCAAATTATCGGGTTTTACAATCTGTCCGCAAGGTACGCAATTCCCGTCGCGTGCAACTATATTTTTTGACCTTTTCGTTTCGTTTTTTGCGCACCGGCGATCGCAATCGGCCATCCGGATGCGCAAGCCCCTGCCGGATCGGTCGGCAGGGGCGGTCTGCGGGCGAACCGGCGCCGGACAGAATGTCTGCGTATCGTGCGGGGAGGCCGGCTGCACGGAGATTCCGGCCAGCCCATCGAAACACGGAGACACCGCTTCCGGCAGGGCCCGACAGGGGCCGCCGCGTATGAGACGAACGGAGCCCCGACCGATCAGCGATCCAGCGAACGCACCAGCCGTTCATTGGCTTCGCGTACGCGATCGACATCGATCTTGATTACTTCGCGGTCATAGGTCGTCAGTCCGTTGACTTCGCCCTCGACGTCGGTCGTCTGCGTATAGACGGCGGCACTGAATCCGCGTTTGACCAGATCGAGCAGCATCTCGACATAGGAGACGTAGCGGTCCGTCACCTCTTTGGGGCTTTTGAACTCGATATAGCCCCAATTCTTCTCCGTTGACCACAAATGGCCCTCTATCGGCAGCCCGATACCTCCGTACTCACCCAGGACATTGATCCGTTCGGCATCGAACAGATACATCTTCGGCGCCGGATAGTTGTGCAGGTCGAGCATGTCGCCGCATGGCCGGTAGTTGCCGCCGCTGGCCGGGTTGACCAGCCGCGAAGGATCCCGCCGCGCAGTCCATGCCGCCACCTCTTCGGCGCGATATTGCCCCCATGCTTCGTTGTAGGGAACCCATACGACGACCGACGGATGCACTTCGCAGAAGTCCATGATCTCGCCCCACTCCTTGTAGTAGTTGGCGAACGACTCCTCCGAACGTTCGGCATCGGTGCCGGCACCGTAGCGATGCGGCTCCCACTTGCCCGTTGCCATGTCCCCGCTGGGCATATCCTGCCATACGAGGATTCCCTCGCGATCGCAATGGTAGTACCAGCGCTGCGGCTCGACCTTGATATGCTTGCGTATCATGTTGAACCCCAGTTGTTTAGTGAATCGTATGTCGTAGAGCAGGGCCTCGTCGGTCGGAGCCGTATAAAGCCCGTCGGGCCACCATCCCTGATCGAGCGGCCCGAACTGGAAACAGGGTTTTCCGTTGAGTGTCATGCGTTCGATGCCGAAAGCGTCGCGTTCGCGTCCGATCTCCCGCAGCGCCGCATACGACGTCGCCCGGTCGATCGTCTTCCCGTCGCGCTCCAACGTAACGGCAAGATCGTACAGATAGGGATCGTCGGGGCTCCACAGTCGGGCGTCCGGTACCGTCAGACGCACGGGCTGTCCCGCAAGGCTGCACCCTTCGGCAACGACCGCCCCTTCGGCGGAGAGCTGCACGCGCACGCGGTCGCCGGCCGTACTCGATGTCTTTACCTCGACGTTCAATACGCTGTCATGAATATCGCCCGTTGCGGCGATACGTTCGATATGGTTCTCCGCAGGCACCGGTTCGAGCCATACCGTCTGCCAGATTCCCGTGACGGGGGTGTACCAGATTCCAGAGGGCTTGGTTACCTGCTTGCCGCGCGGCTGATAGCCCTTGTCGGTCGGATCGGTCACCTTTACCGTCAGCTTCTGCGCACCTTTGGCCGTCAGGGCCGGTGTGATGTCGAAGGCAAACGGGGTGTATCCGCCCGTATGGCTCCCCACCATCAGATCGTTGACATAGACCTCCGTCTTCCAGTCCACCGCGCCGAAATGAAGCAGCAGCTTGTTTCCCTTGCGCCAGGCCGCCGGCACCTCGAATGTCGTTTCGTACCACAATGCCTCCTTCTCCGAGACGCGGCGTTGAACGCCCGACAGCGACGATTCGATCGGGAACGGAACCAGAATCTGACCTTGCATGCCGTTCGGCCGGGCGGCACCGGCCGTTGTCAGGGAGTAATTCCACAAGCCGTTGAGATTCATCCATTTTTCGCGAACGAGCATCGGACGCGGATATTCGGGCAGCGGAGCTGCAGGATCGAGGTCCTCGGCCCAACGGGTTTTGATGCGGTCGCCGGCCGGTGCCCACGACGTCTGGGCTGTTGCCGTCAAACTGCCGATCAATGCAACGGCCAAAAAGAGTCTTTTCATAATAGAGAGTTTGTAGTTTGATACAAATATATTAAAAATAATCCCTGTTATGCAAAGGCCGTTGCTCCGGAATCGTTTTTTTACACGTCGTATTTTTGGATTTTCCGTATTGCGGCAGACCGTTTCAGCCGGCGCAAATATCGGACAGTCAAGGGTATCGAGCGTATGGAGGAAGTACCTGACCGTCCGGTCTTTATGGAAACATGCGTTTTTGCATGTCGTTTCGGCTTTGGGCCGGTTGCGGAGCGCGGCCATCGTCTCCGCGGCTGCAGAAAACGGGAATGGGATGTATGGCGGACCGAATTTTTGCATTTCGTTCCCGTCGGGTGCGGTATCGGATAAAATTGTTATCTTTGCCGGGATGACTTTGCCGGCGCCGACGGGGTGATCGGTTCAGGCGCTGATCTGAGAACCGGCGGATGCGGGCGAAAATGAACAGGTATGAAAAACAGAAGAATAAGAATATGGAGAACAAATTCATGAAACTTGCCATCGAGCTGTCGGAAAAGAGTGTCGCGGCCGGCGGCGGGCCTTTCGGTGCGGTGATCGTGCGCGACGGGGAGGTTGTGGCTACGGGATCGAATTCCGTGACATTGAACAACGATCCGACGGCCCATGCCGAGGTCTCGGCGATCCGTGCGGCCTGTGCCGCCGTGAAGAACTTCAAGCTCGACGAGTGCGAGATCTACTCCTCATGCGAGCCGTGCCCGATGTGTCTGAGTGCGATCTATTGGGCGGGGATCCGCAAGATCTATTTCGCCAATACGCGGGAAGATGCCAAACGGATCGGATTCGACGATTCATTCATCTACGACCAGATTCCGTTGGCGCCGCAGAAGCGGACGATCCCTTCGGAGCCGATGATGCGTGACGAAGCGCTGAAAGCGTTCCGGACGTGGGAGGAGAAGGCCGACAAGGTGGAGTATTGATTCCGTTTGTTGCGAAGCGTATCGGCCGGAATGCCTTCCGGCGGCGTGATCCGACGGGATGGTTCCGATTTATGGTAATCGCCGGCGGAAAGTCTTCGTCGGCCGGATACCCTCCGGAGGTCTCTTGCCGGCGGCTGCCGCGACAGCTTCCGTAGCGTCGGCTCAACCTCCCGGATCCGTCCGCCGAGAGATGCGGGCCGTTCATAAGGATGCGATTTTGCCGTCGGGAAATTTGGCCGCGCGGAAAATTCTTCCTATCTTTGCCACACTGAAAACCCCGCTGGGTTTTGCGTTTTTGAATAACTGATTAATTATTAAAATTTTACAAGCAAATGGCTGTTAAAATTCGTTTGGCACGTCACGGAAAGAAAGCTGCGCCTTTCTATCATATCGTTGCCGCAGATAGCAGAGCGCCACGCGATGGCAAATTCATCGAGAAACTGGGTACCTACAACCCGATCACGAATCCTGCTACGATCGAGCTCAACTTCGAACGGGCTTTGTATTGGTTGATGAAAGGCGCTCAACCCACCGACACCTGCCGTGCGATTCTGTCGTACAAGGGTGTGCTCTACAAGAAACACTTGCTGGGCGGCGTAGCCAAAGGCGCCTTTTCGGAGTCGGATGCCGAAGCCAAGTTCAACAAGTGGATGGAAGAGAAGCAGGGCAAGATCGCATCGAAGGTTTCGAAACTCGCAACGGATGCCAAGTCGGCCGAGAAGGCCCGTCTGGCCGCCGAGGCGAAGGTAAAGGAGGAGCGTGCCAAGGCTATCGCCGAGAAGAAGGCTGCGGCGGAAGCCGCTGCTGCCGAGGCTGCCGCTGAAGCTGTCGCCGAGGAGGCTCCGGCCGAAGGCGAGGCTGCTGCCGAATAGGGCGTTTCGAATTACGAAAATAGGGAATTCCCTCTGATACCCTGTGAGGGTGTCGGAGGGATTTTTTTTGAGCGGCTGCGCGGCAGGTGCTTTTGCCTGTCGGGAGGGACAGGGGAGCGACCGGCCTGCGGCAACTCGAAAGAGTGACGGGGAAGAGAAAGGATGGAAAAGCTGCAGGCTGTCGCCAAGGTGACGAAACTGTTCGGGCCGGATCGGAACGGGGGCGTGGTGCTGGTTCTCTACGATACGTTCCCGGAGGAGTTCGATCCGGCAGGCGATCCGTTGTTCGCGCGGATCGATGCCTTGCCCGTGCCGTTGTGGTGCGAGCGTTTCGAACGTCGCGGCGTGGCGGGGGCGCTTGCCGCCTTTGCCGATCTCGATACGGCGCAGCGCGCCTCGGAACTGGTCGGACACGAGCTCTACGTTGAAGGCGGGGAGCCGGAGCCGGATGATGCGTTTTATATGGAGGATCTGATCGGATTCTCGGTCGATGCCGACGGCCGCCGTGGCGTGGTGACGGAGTATTACGACAGCGATGCCAATCCGTTGTTCGGCATTACGTTCGACGGCCGCGAATACCTCGTTCCGGCGGTCGGGGAGTTTGTCACGAAGATCGATTTCGACGGCCGGCGGATGACGATGTCGCTGCCGGAGGGGTTGTTGGCTCTCGACGACTGACGGCCGGCAATCCGTGCCGGAACGGATCGGGCCCCGGAGAGCCGGCTGCCCGGCCGGGAAGCGGATAGCTGAAAAACGGACGGAGAGCCGGGATTGGAAGGGCAGGGGCATTGATGGATTTCAAAATTGCAATTTCATGGAGCGTGTTGTCGTAGGTCTTTCGGGAGGGGTGGACTCCTCCGTCGCGGCTTGGCTGCTCAAGCGGCAGGGGTATGATGTGGTCGGACTCTTCATGATCAACTGGCACGATACGACCGGTACGCTCGAAGGCGACTGCCCCTGGTACGATGATCGGGTTTTCGCCGAACTGGTCGCCAAACGGCTCGATATTCCGCTGCATACGGTTGATTTGTCGGAGGAGTATCGCCGGCGGGTGGTGGATTACATGTTTGCCGAATATGAGCGGGGCCGCACGCCCAATCCCGATGTGTTGTGCAATCGGGAGATCAAGTTCGACGTCTTTCTGAAAGAGGCGCTCAGGCTGGGTGCCGATTTTGTTGCAACGGGACATTACTGCCGCAAGGAGTGCTTTGCCGCACAGGACGGGACGACACACTATCGGCTGCTGGCCGGCGTGGACAAGAACAAGGATCAGAGCTATTTCCTGTGCCAGCTGTCGCAGCAGCAGCTTGCGCGGGCGCTGTTTCCGGTGGGAGGGCTGGAGAAGCCCGAAGTGCGGCGTATCGCGGAGGAGCAGCATCTTGCGACGGCCAGGCGGAAGGATTCGCAGGGAATCTGTTTCGTGGGCAAGGTCGATCTTCCGGTGTTCCTGCAACAGAAACTTGCGGCCCGCAGGGGCGCCGTTCATGAAATTCCTGCGACGTGGCCGAAGTATGACCGGCCGGTTGCGGGGGATGACCTTGCGGCGCTTGCCGAACCTTGGCACTATACGGTGCGGGACGGCAAGAAGATCGGCGAACACAACGGGGCCCATTTCTATACGATCGGTCAGCGCAAGGGGCTCGGTATCGGCGGCCGCAAGGAGTCGCTTTTCGTATTGGCGACGGATGTCGGACAGAATGTGATCTATGTGGGCGAGGGCGATGCGCATCCGGGGCTGTATCGCAGGGCGTTGTTCATGAAACGGGATGAACTGCACTGGATCGATCCTGCGGAGAGCCTGCAGCCGGGGCAGCGGCGGCGCTATCGGGCTCGGATCCGCTACCGGCAGCCGTTGCAGGATGCGGAGCTGGTCGTGCGCGATGAAGGGGGCTATCTGCTTTTCGACGAACCCCAGCGCGGCATAACGGCCGGGCAGTTCGCCGCGTGGTATGACGGCGAAGTGTTGGCCGGTTCGGGCGTGATCGACCGGTAGGATTGCAGCGGGGTGTGCCGGAGCGGCGGGCACCAAGATCTCTGCTGCAATTCTGCGCAGAGATTCTTCTTTGTCGGGCTGCATCCGACCTTCGCCGTGGCGGTTTCGCGCAGCGATTTATTGCCGCAGGACCCCAGTCCGTCCTCCCTGTTGCGGATCCGGCAGCGTCTGTTTGTGCCGGCGTTGGCTTTGAATGCGGGTTTTCCGTATGGAACGCAGCGGCGGAATCTGTGACGTCGCGTGCCGGTTCGTCGCGCCTGCTTTCTGCGAATCGGGGAATCCTTCCTGCCGCTCATCGCTTTTTTCTCTTCCGGATTTGCGGAATACCCTCTTTTTACTATCTTTACATAACGGTTTATTCGGTTGTCCATGTTGAATCTGCGGATCGTGACGGGGTGGTGTGTCTGCGCATGGCTGTCGGCGGCGGCATCGGTTGCTGCCGCCCGCCCTTCGTGCGGGGTGGCGTTCTACGATGTCGATTGCCTGTACGATACGCTTCCGTCACCGTTCAGGAACGATCTGCGCTATCTTCCGCAGGGCGACCTGCGATGGACGTCGCAACGCTATTGCGACAAGATCGAGCGCATAGCGGCCGTCATCGATTCGCTGTCGCTGCCGCTTGTCGGCCTTTATGGCGTGGAGAACGAAACGGTCGTGCGCGACCTTGCGGCAGCCTGCACGGAAGATTATGTTTATGAATTCCGTACGACCGACAGCTACAACGGGCTCGACTTTGCATTGCTCTATCATGGCGACCGGTTTTTCCCGAAACGGGTCGATGCGGGCCATTTCTGGATGGAGGTGGCGGGTGAACTGCGGGGATTCGGCCCGGTTTGCCTGCTGCTGAGTTCGAGCGACAGGTATATCCATTACAAGATCGCCGAGCACCGGCAGTTGCATCCCGAAGAGCGGTTGGTGGTGCTGGGCCGCACATCCGGGGTCGATTCCGCCCTTTACGGCCTTGCTGAACCGCTGGCATCGGCACAACGGGCGGGACGCGGAACCCGCAGGGTCGGAGGGAAATGGGAGATGCGCGGCAATATCCTGATTGATACGGCGTTCCACTCTTTCCGTGCGGATGTATATGCCCGCCGCTGGCTCTTCGATGCGGCAGGTTCGGCCCCTTGGGCGACCTATACCCGTCGGCGTTACGATGGCGGATACGGAGCTAATTTGCCCGTATTCTGTTATTTCCGGTGATTTTCCTTGGAGAAGTGCGAAAAAAATTCTATATTCGCAATCCCTTAGGGCGCGGTAGACTAAAAATGGAAATATATATTATTGAATAATTAAATTATTTATTAACTATGGCTGATGTAAAACGCGTTTACACCTTCGGCAACAAGGCCGCTGAAGGAAACGGCAAAATGCGGGAGTTGCTGGGCGGCAAGGGCGCCAATCTTGCCGAGATGAATCTCATCGGAATACCTGTACCTCCGGGTTTCACGATTACGACGGAAGTATGTACGGAGTATTATGCTCATGGAAAGGAGCAGGTCATCGAATTGCTGCGGCCCGAAGTGGAGCGTGCGGTTAAGCACATCGAAAAACTGACAAACATGAAATTCGGCGACAAAACGCTGCCGCTGCTGGTGTCGGTTCGTTCGGGTGCGCGTGCTTCGATGCCGGGCATGATGGATACGATTCTCAATCTGGGTATGAATGACGTCGCCGTCGAAGCCGTTGCGCAGCGGACGGGCAATCCGCGTTTCGCATGGGATTCCTACCGCCGCTTCGTACAGATGTACGGGGACGTGGTGCTGGGCATGAAACCCCAGTCGAAGGAGGATCATGATCCTTTCGAGGAGCTGATCGAGGCGCAGAAGGCCAAACGCGGCGTGAAACAGGATACCGAGCTGACGACGGACGACCTGAAGGAGCTGGTGGCTTCGTTCAAGGCGGCCGTCAAGGAGCGTACAGGCGAGGAGTTTCCGACGAATCCCTGGGATCAGTTGTGGGGTGCGGTCTGCGCAGTGTTCGGATCGTGGATGAACGAACGGGCCATTCTGTATCGCAAACTCAACAACATTCCTTCGGAGTGGGGTACGGCCGTGTCGGTACAGGCGATGGTCTTCGGCAACATGGGCAACAACTCGGCGACGGGCGTTGCATTTTCGCGCGACGCCGCAACGGGCGAGAACATCTTCAACGGCGAGTACCTGATCAATGCCCAGGGCGAAGATGTGGTTGCGGGTATCCGTACACCGCAGCAGATCACGATCGAGGGGTCGAAACGCTGGGCCAGGGCGCAGAACATCTCCGAAGAGGAGCGCCGGACGAAGTATCCGTCGCTTGAGGAGGTGATGCCGGCCGTTTACAAGGAATTGAATGAGATCCAGCACCATCTGGAGCAGTATTTCACCGACATGCAGGATATCGAATTCACCATTCAGGACGGCAAACTGTGGATGTTGCAGTGCCGCAACGGCAAACGCACGGGTGCCGCCATGGTGAAGATCGCGATGGACATGCTGCGCGAGGGGCTGATCGACGAGAAGACGGCCGTACTGCGCTGCGAGCCTGCGAAACTCGATGAACTGCTGCATCCGGTCTTCGACAAGACGGCGATCAAACATGCGGAGGTAATCGTCAAGGGGCTTCCCGCATCGCCGGGCGCCGCAACGGGCCCTGTTGTCTTCTTTGCCGACGATGCCGAGAAGGTGCTGGCCAAGACGGGCCAGAAGGCCGTTCTGGTGCGTATCGAAACGTCGCCTGAGGACCTGAAGGGCATGCTCGATGCTGCGGGTATCCTTACGGCGCGCGGCGGTATGACGTCGCATGCAGCCGTAGTGGCCCGCGGTATGGGCAAGTGCTGCGTATCGGGTGCCGGCGAGCTGAAGATCGACTACAAGGCGCGCACGATCGAGGTGAACGGCTATACGATCAAGGAGGGCGACTGGATTTCGCTCAACGGTTCGACGGGCGAGGTCTATCTCGGTCAGGTGGCGACGCGCGATGCCGATCTGAGCGGCGATTTCGGCAAATTGATGGAGCTGGCAGGCAAATATGCCGTTTTGAAGGTGCGCGCGAATGCCGATTCGCCGAAGGATGCCGAGCAGGCGTTCGCCTTCGGCGCTGAAGGCATCGGCCTGTGCCGTACCGAGCACATGTTCTTCGAGGGCGACCGCATCAAGGCTGTTCGCGAGATGATCCTTGCCGATGACGAGGCGGGCCGCCGTGTGGCTCTTGCCAAGCTGCTGCCCATACAGCGCGGCGATTTCGAAGGCCTGTTCAAGGTGATGAAGGGATATCCCGTAACGGTCCGCCTGCTCGACCCGCCTCTGCATGAGTTCGTGCCTCATTTCGAGAAAGAACAGCGGGAGCTGGCCGAAGAGATGGGTGTTCCGTTCGAGAAGATCGCGGCAAAAGTCGAGGCTTTGAGTGAGGTGAATCCCATGCTGGGCCATCGCGGCTGCCGTTTGGGCAATACTTATCCGGAGATCACGGAGATGCAGACGCGGGCCATCATCGAGGCTGCAATGAACGTCCGGGCTGCCGGTACGCCGGTGCATGTTGAGATCATGGTGCCGCTGGTGGGCAACCACAAGGAGCTGCGTTACCAGAAGAATATCATCGACCGCACGGCCGACGAGGTCTTTGCCGAGCGTAACGACAAGATCGACTATATGGTCGGTACGATGATCGAAGTCCCGCGCGCGGCCGTGACGGCCAATCAGATCGCCGAGGTGGCCCAGTTCTTCTCGTTCGGTACGAACGACCTGACGCAGATGACGCTGGGCTTCTCGCGCGACGATATCGCGAAGTTCCTGCCGGTATATCTGGAAAAAGGCATCCTGAAGAACGATCCGTTCCAGATTCTCGACCGCAACGGTGTGGGTCAGTTGATCCGTGAGGCCGTCTTCAAGGGCCGCAGCACGCGTCCGCAGCTCAAGTGCGGTATCTGCGGCGAGCACGGCGGCGAACCTTCGTCGGTGGAGTTCTGCCACTATGCCGGATTGAACTATGTCAGCTGTTCGCCGTTCCGCGTGCCTATCGCGCGTCTGGCAGCCGCCCACGCTGCATTGAACGAAAAGTAAATCATTCCCATGCCATGAAACGGCCCGTCAAAAACGGGCCGTTTTTGGCGGATATGGAAGATTTCATATAGGAAAGGTTGATATATGCGGAAAAAATTTCTATTTTTGTATAGAAATCCACATAAACTCTTTGGAAGATGAAAAAAATCATTTTGATGCTTGCTGCGGCTCTTTGCATTACGAGCGTGGCGTCGGCGCAGGATAAGGGCGATTGGGCAATCGTTCCGCGCGTAAACATCTACACGGCATGGGATGCCGATTCGGTTTTCGGTCTTGGTGCAGCCGGTCGTTACAGTATCTTGGACCAGTTGCGTGTGGAACCGGCGTTGACGTTTCTCTGTCACAGCCACTGTTCGATCGACCTGAACTGTGACGTGCATTACCTCTTCCCTGTTGCCGACGGTTGGAAACTCTATCCTTTGGCCGGTATCAGCCTGAATGACTTCGGCGACTGGTCGGCCGGCATCAATCTCGGTGCGGGATTTGATGTGACGGTTGCAGACCGTTGGGATGTGACGGCCGGTCTGAAATACATGATCGAGACCCACAAGTATTTCGACAATCCGCTGGTTATCACCATCGGCGGTTCGTACCGATTCTGATTCGGGGAATTGCGTTGAAAATCAAGAGAGACCTTCGGGTCTCTCTTTTTTTGCGGCCGACGTGTGCATCTGTTGCGGCGGGTCTGCGCAGCGGCGATGGCTTGTGTGCTTGTCGGAGAGCGTGCGCGGGATGATTCCGATCATCATCCCGCGCACCCTTTTCTCAATGGGTTCCGGCCCGTGTGGGCGGAATGGCACTCCCGTATTATTTCCCGACGGACTGCGCCAGAATGAACCGGTAGCGGGCCGGATCAAGTTGCAGAATCCGGAGCAGTGCTTCGGCATCGGCGCTGCCGCGCGTGATCGAGCGCAATCCGTGTCCTGCCGTGTAGAGATTGACGTTCTCGGCATAGCCTGCGGCATCCATGCCGCAGAGATTTACGGCCTGTTCGGCCGGAATGCCCTTCCCGTCGTAGGCCTGCAGATCGGCGATGTAAATCAGGTTTAGCGGCGCCTGCTCCACGAAGGGCTGCCGGCCGGCAGCGGTGCGGTGGTCGCCTTCGGCTGCGCGATCGAGCGTCATCGTTTGTGCGTCATAAAGATAAATCCCCTCTTCGAAGAGCGCATATACGCGAATCGGATAGAGCGCCAGCGCCGAAGGTGCAGTCAGCTTTCCATCGGCACGATTGATTCCCGCAGCGGCCCATAGAACGCCCGACAACTCTTCGAGCGAGAGTTTTTCGGCGCTGTATTCTCGCCACGAGCGGCGTGCGGCCAGCGCTTCGTTAATCGAGGTTCCGCCGACCGAGTCGGGTGCGACGAGTTGGATCTGTTCGGACATTTCGACCGGCGTTGCCGGAGTTCCGGCCTGCTTCTGGGGCTGTGCGGTACATGCTCCCATCAGCAGTGCGGCTGCATAAAGTAGCTTCTTCATGGTAGTACAAAAGATTTTCAGTGATACACGGGCAAAACTGCCTTCGAGACAAATATATGAAAATTTCTCAATTCCATGGGGCCGTTTCGGCGGAAATGTCGTACTTTTGTTCCCCGGAAAATCGATGCAGGGGATAGGAAAATGAAGCTGACGGGTCGAATCGAGGGAAATACCGAGTGGAACGGACTGCCGATGCCGCAGCGCCTGTGGGCGATTCTGGCCATTACGTTCGGTGTCGCGCTGTCGGTGCTGGACGGTACGATCGCCAATGTGGCCTTGCCCACGATCGCGCATGAACTGGGTGTATCGTCGGCCGACTCGATCTGGGTGGTCAATGCGTATCAGCTGGCCATCGTTGTCTCGTTGTTGAGTTTCTCGACGTTGGGCGACGTGGTGGGGTACCGCCGGATCTACATCGGCGGACTGCTCCTCTTTACGATTGCGTCGATAGGCTGCGCCTTTGCCGATTCGTTGCGCATGCTCATCGCCATGCGCGTCATCCAGGGGTTCGGCGGTGCGGCGGTTGTCAGCATCAACACCTCCATCATCCGGATCATCTACCCCCGCAACCAGTTGGGACGCGGTATGGGGATCAATGCAACGGTTGTCGCCATTGCTTCGGTTGCGGGGCCCACGCTTGCTGCTGCCATCCTCTCCGTCGCGTCATGGCATTGGCTCTTCGCCATCAATATCCCGATCGGCATCGTTGCCGTATGGCTCAGCGTGCGGTATGTACCGCATAATCCGGTGCGGCTTTCCGACCGGCGGTTCGACTGGCGCGACGGCGTGATGAACGCCTTGACATTCGGACTCTTGATCGCCTCGATCGAGGGATTTTCACATGGCCTGAACCCCCGTATCGTGGCTGGCGGATTGGTGGCATTCGGGATTGTGGCCTATGTCTATGTACGCAGCCAGCTGCGGAAACCGCTGCCGATGCTGCCCTTCGACCTGCTGCGCATACCGATCTTTTCATTGTCGGTTTTCACCTCGGTCTGCTCGTTCGTTGCGCAGATGCTGGCGATGGTCGCATTGCCGTTCTTTCTGCAGAAGGAGTTGGGATACAGTGATGTGCAGACGGGGTTGTTGCTTACGGCGTGGCCGGCGGTAATCGTTGTGGTCGCTCCGGTCGCGGGACTCCTGGTCGAACGAGTCCATGCCGGTATTCTGGGCGGTGTGGGCCTTCTTGTCATGGCCGCCGGCCTGTTGTCGCTTGCCCTGCTTCCGGCCCATCCGTCCGATGGCGCCATTTTGTGGCGTCTTGCCGTGTGCGGGGCGGGTTTCGGACTTTTCCAGTCGCCGAACAACAGTATTCTGATTGCCTCGGCGCCGGCGTATCGCAGCGGCTCAGCGAGCGGGATGCTGGCAACGGCGCGTTTGGTAGGGCAGACGACGGGAGCCGCCCTGATGGCGCTGTTTTTCCATCTCTTCCCGCAAAACAGTACGCATGTCGCACTCTATGTCTCGGCGTCGTTGGCCTTGATCGGGGCATTGGTCAGCAGTACCCGTATCTCTTTGGCCTTGCCCGAAGCCTTGCGCCGCAAACGCTGAGATTGCCATTCATTCCTGCCTTTTTGCTTCGATACGCTCCGGTCCGGCGCTTCCCTCCTTCCGATGACGGAGTCCCTTTGCCGTGTCGCAGGTTTTTGCGCCCCGTCTGAAAATCGGCAGCGGCGGCGCGTTGTCCGGCCAAACGGGCCGAACGGGTTGTTTTATCGGAGCCGGCCAATGGGGGAAAATGGTCGCGGGAAGCGTTCGGAGCAATGCCTGCCGATGGTATTTCGCCGGCATGTCCGACCGGATTCCGCTTTTCCGGTAGAGGCTACAGCCCCCACGCTTCATCGATCAGGATGACGGTGATGCGTCCTTTCGGCCAGCAGCGTTCGAGTGTGAGCCGGGCATTGCAGATGCGTTGGGGTGAATTGCAGTCGGCGCATCGTCCGGTTACGGCGCAGGGAGTCTTGAACCCCGGATGTCGGGCGACATTCTTGGGCCCTGCAATCTCACGGACGCGCTGCTCGGCTTCGGCCTGTGATCCCGTCAGTTTGTTGTGTCCGGCCAGCAGGACGACGTGTCGGGGGCCGAAGATGATGGGGGCGATGCGGTTTCCGACCATATCGACCCAGTAGAGCGTCCCGTCGTCCGTCACGGCGTTTATGCCGGACATGAAGAGGTCGGCCGTAAGTCCCAGCCGCCTTACATCGAGTTGTTCGGGGCGGGTCAGTGCAGGGTCGAACCCGTCGATGAACGTATATCGCGTCTGGTTGCGCAGCTCCTCGATGATGCCGGTTGCGCGGAGGGTCATGGAATCTCCGTATGAGATTGATCGGGGAGCATGCCGCTCGATCTGTTGCCGCAGGATCCGCCCTGCTTCGTCAAGATTCTTGACGACAATGGCTTCGAACCCGTGCTGTTGTAGTTTTCCTGCGCAGGACTCAAGCCGGATGCGCATCTGTTCCGTTCCGTTTGACATGCGGGTGCCGTTTTCGTGTGATAGGTTTGTTTCATCTTGACCGTCATCGGATGATCGTGCCGATTGCATCCAATCGTTGATGTCGTTTCGATGGCTGTCCGGGGCAAAGATACGAATTTTCCCGATTCTGCTCCTTTTGCAGGGAATTTCACTCCGGCTGTTCCGGAGACAGCCGATTCCCGACCCGTCCGGGCTTCGGCCCAAAAAATACGGAACAGGCCGGCGGACGGCCTGTTCCGCATGCAATGGCTTGTTTTGCGTCAATATCCGGCCGCTTCCGAGAAGTCGTTGCTCGGCGTAAAGTTCTTCTGCTCGTAGCAGTGCCCGTAACTGTCGGTTGCCCGGACGACGATTTGGGCCTTTTCGGGATTCTTGAGCCGGTATTGGTACTGGTGGTAGCAGGGACTCGTTCCGCTGGATACAGGGTGCTTCGCAACACCGATGTGATATCCCCGTATCCAGCGGTCGCCGTAATTATGATCGAGCTGGCTCATGCCGCTCCAGGTCTCTCCGTCATCCTCCGAAAGTTCGACTTTCCAGTCCGTTCCGTCCATACCGGCGACAAAGACGTTCGCCACAACGACATCCGCCCCCAAATCGTATTGATAGGTGGCGTAAGGACCCGAAAATACGGCGTCGCCGCGATAGAGCCGGATCTGATAGTCGTCATCGCGCTGCGATGCCTTGAAATAGCAGTCGATGATCTCCGTGCCGTCGATTTCGTAGATCATGAATCCGTTGGGCGTCCCGTCTCCGCCGCAGGTCGAACGCCAGAAATAGCCGCAAGTCCCGCCGTGGATGCGCTCGAAGAGATTGTGCGAACGCATGTGATAGGGTTGGAAATAGTGCGTATGGGCACACAGCAGCATGTGATTCCGGTATTGGGCGATCAGGTCGAGAACTTTCTGGCGGTTGCGGTATCCCGTGTTGTCGCGCAGCGGGATGTGGTAGTAGAGTACGACCATCTTCTCTTTGGGCACGAAACTGAGGTCTTTTTCGAGCCAGGCCATCTGTTCATCGGTAAATCCTCCGGTATAGTCCTCGCCGGAGAAGATGATGTTGTCCATGGCAACGAAATGGACATCTCCCCGGTTGAAGGAGTACCAGCGGGGCCCGAGGACATCGCTGTAGGTTTCGCCCGTATAATCGACCGAACTTTTGTCGTGGTTGCCGATGGTCGTGAAGAAAGGCACGTCGGTCTCACCCAATGCACTTTTCATCGAGGTAAAGGTCCGGGCATCGCCTTTTCCCAGAATATCCCCCAGTGCGACCCCGACGGCCGGTATCGGATAACGACTCCGGATTGTTTTGACGTCGGGAACCGCTTCGGTGCGGAATCGCTGAATGTGTTCATCGTTGTCGGGCTGCGGGTCTCCCAACCCGAAAAGGACGAAATGCCTGTCGCTTTGGGTCATCCGTTTCAACTTGAAATCCGCGCGATAAGGTTTCGTACTGCTCCCGGTAATGGAATTCGCCGCCTGATAGGTCCCCTGATAGGAGCCGTATCCTTGTTGCAGGGGAATCTCATAGCCTGCCGGCACCGAGATGAATACATGCTTCGCATTGTTGTTCCGCACGATCTGATATACTCCGTCATCATCGGTGGCTACGACACTGTAGCCGTCGCTTACAACGGCATCGGCGACGGGATTTCCGGCATCGTCGCTGACCAGTCCGTAAAGGGTAATCCCCTCATCGGGGGTAATCTCCGTCGTATCGTCCTGACCGGAATCCTTGTCCGGCAGGGGCAGTTCGGTAATCATCGGATCGTCGCCGCCGCAGGCTGTCATGATCGCCGTGCCGCAGAGCACGATCGCCATCCGGGATAGCCTCATGTAAATAAGATGTCTGTTCATAATTTGAATTTTATGTAGGAACAGCCGTCCGATGAACGGCTGTTCCGAAATAATCGGACTACCAGTTGGGGTTCTGCGGGATATTTGCCCGTTGCAGCTCCTCGGTAGGAATCGGGAAGAGATAGTGTTTCTCCAAGAATACGCGATCCTCCTTCCAGAAGCGCTCCATGCGGTATTTTTTGCCTCCGACTTCGATCTTTCCGTTGGGATCTTCCACCGGCCGCATGCCGCAGATACGATGCTGGGTCTTGGGATAAGCACCATACTTGGCAAAGTACTGTTGCGCCTTTTCGTCGTTTGTTCCGGGCAGCGAGTTCCACTGGCTCTCCTTTGCGAGCTCCGTGTCGCTGGTGGGTTCGAGGTAGAACCGCGTGGAGAAGAAGCGGCTCTTTTCGTGGTAGAGTTCCACGCGGCGTTCGCGCAGGATGTAGTCGAGCAGCAGCTCCTTGTTGGTCTTTGCCGCCGGCGGAATGGGTGCCATGAACGAGCGGGCCCGCAATTCGTTCAACATGTTATAGACCTCCTCCGTCGCGCCTTTCGACCGTGTTACCGATTCGGCATAGACGAGATAGATCGTCCCCAGGCGGATCAGAATGCCGTCGAAAGCCCAGTCGCCCGACATGCCCTTGGTGTAGTAGCCGTCGAGGTATTTGTGCGTGAAATATCCCGTTGTGGTCGAATTCGCGGCATTGATGGCATCTGCCCCCGTTGCGGTATTGATCCATTGCCCCTTGAACATCGCTCCGTGGTAGATGATGTCGCGGTAGAAGCGGGGGTCGCGATTGACATAGGGATTCTCATCGTCATAGGCTTTTGCCATCTCTTCCTCCGAAATCAGATTTCCGTAGAGCGCCTTGTGGTTCTCTTTGAGCGCATAGATCGGGTAGCCGTATCCGTCGGGACCGATGACTTCGTATTCATCGACCTGCTCCTGTACAGGCACTTCGCGGGCCTGCCCCTGCGACGAAGGCGGATACATGTCGTTGTGGTATCCGACGGTCTTTGCTTGCTGGAAGAAGAAAATCCACTCGGTCTTCTTGGCCTCCAGCGAGCGTGTCGTACCGCTGAACAACTCCCAGAGCCGGGTGTAAACCATCCCGTTGCTCTCGTCCACTCCGCCGAAGTTTGTCGTCTGGCTCTTGTCCGCTCCCTGATAGAGGGTGTAGCGTTTTTCGCCGGTTTCGGTCGTATAATCGATCACGGCCTTGGCGGCAGCCGCAGCGGCGTCCCAGCGGGCAGGGTCGTAGCGCTGGTATTCGGAGGCGTAATTCCGCGTATCGCCCTTGAGCGTCGAACCGTTGTAAAGCGGAGTGGCGGCGATCCAGCGGGCCATGGCCTTCAGTGCAAGGCAGGCGCCCTTCTCTACCCGTCCGAACTCCTCGGCGAGGTAACGCTCCGGTACGCGGGCGTATGCTTCGTCGCAGTCGCGGCAGATCTTTTCGACGATCGAATGTACGTTTTCCCGTTCGAACGCCGGCAGGTTGTTGGGATCGACCGTATAATCGACATAGGGACACTCTCCGTAGCTTTTCAGCACGCAATAGTGCAGGTAGGCACGCAGGAAGAGTACTTCGCCGATACGCTTCGACAAGGTTCCGGGCCGGATCTCCGAATCGGGCGTATTGTATTTCTCGATTCCTTCCAGAATGACGTTTGCACACCGGATATCCTGGTAGAGCGCCGGCCAGAAAGTGTGGCATGCTCCGGTATTGGTCGTAGCGTTGCAGCTCGTGTAGAGTTGCGAGCCGGGTTCCCAGTCACCCTCGTTGAATTTGTTCGACCATCCGTTTTCCGCCGAGGAACCTTCACACTCGTCGGTGCAGGCCGAATCGCTGAAGTAACGGATATGCACGAGGGGTTGATCCGCAGCGCGGACATAAAAGTAGAGTCGATTGATAAGCGATTCCGTCTCATTGAAACGGGTAAACACATCCTCTTCGGTTTTGTCTCCCTGCGGCGTTTTGTCGAGGTAGTCCTCGCAGGCGCCCAGAAGCAGGGCCGTACAGCCAAGGAGCAGCAGTTTTATGGTATTTTTCATAGTGTGCGTTGTTTTATGTAATGTTAGAATGTCATGTTGATACCGAGATTTACGACGCGCTGAACGGGGAACCAGCTGCCGTCGCCGTTCTTCACTTCGGGATCCATATCCACATCGCCCAGACGGTCGAATGTCAGCAGGTTCAGCCCCTGCAGATAGATGCGGACGCTCTGAATGCTGGCTTTGGATGTCCATGCCTTCGGCAGGGTGTATCCGATTTCGACATTCTTCAGACGGATATACGAAGCGTCGTAGAGGAAGAGGCTCGAATATTGCTGTTTGTTGTTGTTGTGAATTCCGTAGTGCAGGGCGGGATAGGTTGCCGTATCGGCCGTTTTCGGAGTCCAGCGGTTGAGGTGCATGCGGCGCACCTTGCCCGTTCGCGACTGGTCGTAGAGCGGGAAGTCCCATACGGCGGGACCGCTGAGCTGTACGGAGCAGAGCGTTGAGCCTTGCCACAGCATGCTGAAGTCGAATCCTTTGTAGGAGAAGCCCACCGGAATACCGAACTGCAGTTCGGGAGTACGGGGATTTCCAATGGCTGCCCGGTCGTAGTTGTTGACCACGCCGTCGCCGTTCATGTCCTTGTACACGACATCGCCCGGTTGTACGGGGCCCCAGATAGCGAAACCGCTGCCTCCATTCATTGCATTCAGGCGGTCGGCTTCAGCCTGGTCGGCGACGAAATGGTCGAAGATATAGCAGAAGTTTTCTCCGATGCGCCGTCCGGTCTGGTAGCGCCAGGGGCAGTCACGGCCGTTGCTGTCGATATAGCTGATCTCATTGCAGAAAACGACCTTGTTGCGGGCGAAGGTGAGATTCGGCCGGATGTAGTAGCGGAAATGCGTTCCGATACGGCCGTTCCAGCCGAGTTCGAATTCGAAACCGTGATTATCGACGATACCGGAATTGATGATCGGCGCGGTTTGTCCTACGATATAGGGGAATCCGAGTTTGTCATCGGCATCCAGCGAGGTGAGGATGTCATAACGGTGCTCCTTAAAGATGTCGATCGAGAGCGTCAGCTGCTGATGGAACATCTCGGCGTCGATACCGAAATTGAACTTGCGGGCTTTCTCCCATGTCAGGTTCGGGTTGGCGAATATGCCCTCGACAAGCGAGGTGCCGTATCCTTTCTTGTTCTCGCCGAAATAGATGTCCATGGTGCTTCCCGACGTGTAGTACTGCAGGTAGGCGAAACGGCTGCCGGAGATCTGGTCGTTGCCGACCAGACCGTAGGAAGCGCGCAGTTTGAGGTGGTCGAGCCAGCGGACATCGCGCATGAAGGGCTCCTGCGTGACGACCCATCCGATCGAACCGGCGGGGAAGACACCGAACCGGCGTCCGCGGGCAAAGTTCTCCGAGCCGTTGTAGCCGATATTGAACTCGAAGAGATATTTGTCCCTGTAATCGTAGGTTGCACGTCCGGAGAATCCCAGATAGCGGTAGGGCACCTCGCGTCCGACGATCTTGTTTTGCACATAGAAGAGCAGCATTGCCGTTACGTTGTGTTCGTCATTGAACTCGCGGGCATAGTCCAGACGGGCCTGGAAGCGGGATGTGCCCTCCGGATTGGCATGGCTCAGGCTGTTGCTCGGCGCGTCGTCCGTCGTCCGCTGGTTGGCCGTTACATAGGTTCCGTTCTGGATCCAGTAGTTGGCATTGTTTTTCCACTCGTCGATACTGTATTCGGAGGGGAGCATCCATGTCGAGTAGCCCGGATAGGTCAGGTTGCCCGTCGAGTGGGTCGGCACGCTGTTGCCGATCGTGTGCTGGTTGAACGTGTCGTAGGAGAATTGTGCGGCGACGCTCAATCCTTTGGTGATGAAATCCAGATCATGGCTCAGTTTGAACGATCCCTGCAGGTAGCGGCGGGTACGTTTGCTGAAACCCGAACGGTTCAGTTGCCCGAGGATGTTGTAACGGTAATCGTTGTCGGCGTAGAGCAGATAGCCGCCGTTCTCCTCGAAATCCGCATCGTTGACGCCATTGTGGTTGTTCGGGAGGATGATGGGCAGATAGGGCGGCTGGGTGTTTGCCAGCGAGATGATGTTGGCGGCCGTTGCTCCGGGATAGGTGTATTCCGTCACGCGGGCTCCCAGATCGACCGAAATCTTGAGCCGTTTCGTGGCATCGACATCGACGTTGGCGCGGAAGTTATAACGCAGGAAATCGTTGGCATTGTCGGCCGTCGAGTGTTTGTAGTTTCCTCCTTGCTTGTAATAGCTTCCCAGAATGAAATAGCGGGCACGGTCCGATCCGCCTCGCACCGAAAGGCTGTAATCCTGCAGGATCGAGGGCTGGAACGCGTAGTCGAAGTAGTCCCAGTTGTATCCCAGTCCGTCGGAGTTGTCGCCTTTTGCACGGCGGAAGTTGTCGATCGACTCCTGTGTGAAGAGCGAAGGATCGTCGGGGGACAATGAAGGATTGTCGTTCAGCATCGCTTCGTTGTACAGGGTTGCATAGTCGGCCGAACCGAGGTAATCCGGATAGCGGATGGGTTCGCTGACACCTACCGAGGCCTTGAAATCGACAGTCGGTTTTTCGCCCTTGCGACCGCGTTTCGTCGTGACAACGATCACGCCGTTTGCACCTCGGATACCGTAGGGTGCGGTCGCCGATGCATCCTTGAGGATGGTGAAGGTCTCGATTTCATCGGGCGCAAGGTAGCTCATGTCCCGTTCGATACCATCGACGATCATGATGACGCCCGATTGCCCGTAGGTTGAAACGCCGCGAATATTGAGCTGTGCGGCATCGTTGCCGGGCTCTCCGCCGTTGAACTGGTTTACGAGCAGACCCGGCATACGTCCGGCCAGCGCATTGTTGATGTTGGCCGTAGGGGATTGCTTGAGGTCTTTGGTGGTAATGGTCGAGATCGAACCTGTGATCGTCTCCTTCTTCTGGACGTTGTAACCGACAACGACAACCTCTTCGAGGGCTTTGCTGTCCTCGATGAGCGTGATGTCGATTCTGGTACGGTTGTTTACATTGATCTCCTGCGGGGCATATCCGATATAGGAGATCATGAGGGTGGCGCCGCCGTAGGGAACGCCGATGTTGTAGCTGCCGTCGGCGTTCGAGACGGTACCCTGTGTGGTGCCTTTGATGACGATGGTTACACCGATCATGGGGTCCCCCTTGTCATCCTTGATGAAACCGGATACGTTCAGTGCGGATGTCTGGGACTGGACGGCCGGAGCTTCCGCCGTTTTGGCCGGGGAGGCCGTGACGGCCTCACCCAGACAGAACAGACAGAAAATCAGAGCTGATAAAAAGTATCTCTTCATAACTAAGTGCGTTCTAAAAGGTTAATAGTTACTCTTTCAAGGTAATGTTGATTACCGTTCCGGCCGAATTGCTCTTCGAAATCTCGTCGCAATCTGTTTGATCGGCTTTGCCGCTTTCGATTGCTTTCTGATAGACATAGACAGGATCGACACATTCTGCGCTCTTGACGGTAGCCGTGATAGATCCGGTGTTCGTACATGTACGAATCGTCATTACGCATTCATTTTCAATTGTGACGATTCCGGCAACAATCGGGAATGCAGTGGTTGCGGCTTCGATGGTTTGAATATTCAGATTACCGTGATTTTCACAATTTTCTATCCGATTGTTTGCATTCCGGACACCGGAGAGGATACCTGCTGCGCGATAACGTACCAATCCAGAGATATTGCCGTAGTTCTTGCAATTCTTGATCGTGCAGTTTCCGTATGCGCAACCGATGATACCGCCGAACTGATTGGGCACTTTGTCACTAGCCAGATTCGTATTGGGGTTGGATAGATTTCCCCTGTTGGTACAGTCTTCGATCAATCCGGCCTTCATTTTCTCTGCGATGCCGATCAATCCTCCGGCATAATTGGTTGTAAGGGCGAAATCGGCTGTATTGTGACAATCGATCAAAGTCAAAGACAACTTTCCGTTTCCGTTGTCGGAACCAATACATCCTGCAATACCTCCGATACGGCGGTTTGCCGACAATGCATTATTCATGGTAATTGCTCCGGCATTGGTACACCGAGTGAAGGATCCGTATCCGTATCCGAGAATACCGCCCAGCGAATGGAATTGACGGTTCGTACCGCCGAAATCCATTGTGAAAGCACCTTCGTTCGTACAATCCGTGTAGCTCCATTCTGCAACTTCAGTCATACCGACCAACCCTCCGATACGACCGGAATCTTGTCCGATGTCGGCGAGAGTAAGCGTGAATGCTCCTTTGTTTGAGCAATTTACCAGCGATCCGACCGTTTCATTTGCGGCGCTGCCGATAATGCCGCCGATAGCGATCGAACGTACGGACTGTGTGAATGTGAATTTACCTGTGTTTTGGCAATTTGTATAGACCGAACCGACAGTAGCTTGTCCTACCAGACCGCCGATATGTCCCATTGTACTGCTGGATTTCGCTCCTGTGTAAGTAATGTCTGCGGTGTTCGTGATGTCGGTCAACGCCGCACCGGCATTATAGGCACACAAAACGCCTGCGACGACCGGATTGAGCGTAGCGATGTTCATTTGTCCTGCAATGGTGAGATTTTTCACTGCGGCCGTAGCACCGAGGGTATGGAACAATCCTATCTCTTTTGTATCTTCCAGATCGCTGAGGGCGACATTGATTGTTTTCCCGTTTCCGTTGAAGACTCCGGCGAAAGGTTGTTCTGCCGAACCGACGAAGGTCATCAGTTGCGAGGTGCTGAGGTCGATATTCTGATGGAGGATGATCTCGTTGTCAAGGGTATAGTCGTCGAGCGGAGTCCCTGCGGTGACGGCCTCGCCAAAGGCGATGAACTCATCGGCTGTCGAGATGCCATAGATTGCGACATCGAGTTGGAATGAGTCTGTGAGACCATCTTCGGACGCCGCATCGAATACGAGCGTTCCGTATGTTGTACCGCTGTCGGCTGCAGGGGCAGTTACTTTCAACAGAGAATTATCTTTATCGAGCGTTGCCGTCCAACCGTCAGGTTTTGTGATATTGCACTGGTCGATGTAGCTGAGCGTGCAGGGGATATCCATTTGTTCGCTGAACTTGAACCGGTATGCCTCCTGCTGGAACTCGATGACCGGCATCTTGGTGGACAATTCAACGGGGATGGTTGAACTTTCGCCAGCCGTGCTGCGGATACTCAGCGGAGTAACCTTCACATCTCCGATCAGGGTCGGGTTCTCGAACTCCTTGGACGGGGCCGTGACGGTCAATGTTCCGGCGTCAAGATCATTCTCGTATGTCCAGCCTGCCGGCATTTCGACGTCGAGCGAGACGACGTTTTCACTTGAGTATGTATAGGTCAGGCTCTTTCCGTAGGAGTAGATCAGCCGGTCGGTTGTCGCCGAACCGTCGAATGTCAGTACGACATCATCTTCGAGCGCCGCAACCTTGATGGTGTAGGACAACGTGCGGCCTCTCTGCGATTGGATATTGATTGTAATATCGCCGCCGGCTTCGGCTTCCAGATCGGAGAGTGCGGGAGCCGAGATCGTGCAACTCCGCGAACTGGGGATGACGCTGCACTTCCAACCTGTCGGAGCAATTACCTCCGTATAGGTGACGAATGCGCTTTTGAGCGTGTAAGCGGTCGTTTCTCCGAACTTCATACTTTGAAGTCCTTCGACGAGGGAGCCTTCGTCGTCGTACAGTTCGAACACGATGGCCCCGTCTTCCGCATCCACATCGTCGATGCCGCAAGAGGTCACAAATGGGAACAATGCGACAAGGAACATCTTTGCAACGAAAAGCAGAGATTTTCTCATAATGTAGAATTTAGGTTAATGAAAAAATTATGATCAGCCGTGTGAGCTTGGCTCTCAGTCGGGCAGAGGTTCTTTTTCAGGGTTGTGCGGTTACAGTATACATATGGTTGGCTTGTCGGCAGAATACACCGGTTCGGCTCGTGAAATTTTCGTTTCACGAAATTAGGAGAACATCGGACGGCAATCAAAGACGTCCAATGAAAATATGAATTTTGGATTGTTGTATTATGTTGATATACAACGCATTTATTGTGGCATGCCGATGCGATTATATAAGCGGCATATCAAAAATGGTTCTCGGATTTTGCTGTAGAAAACGGGGCGGATCAATGAATTTTCATGATCTCCTCTTCGAACCCTGCGGGTGATCCGAGTGCAGCATTCCGCAGTCTGTTGCGATAGGTGTAAACCGTGTTGATGGAGATGTGCAGGAACTGGGCGATCTGGGCATTGTCGGTAATGCCGAGCCGGATGACAGCCAATAGTCTGAATTCGGTGTTGAGCGTTGCTTTTTTGAGCCGTTCCGACTCTTGAAGCAGGGCATTGGCCTGTTCTATGAAATGCGGATAGATCGAGAGAAAGACCGAATCGAACTCACGAAAGAAGTCCTTGTACTCCTGTTCGATGAGCGACAGCGAACGCAGTTCGCGCAGGAGGCGGTCCAACCCGAACGAATTGAACGTCTTGTAGAGGTGCAGCCGGTAGCGCTCAAGTTTGTTGATATAGAGCGTACTGAGCTGCATGTAGTATCGCAGGTATTTGTCCTTTACGGAGTTTGCCTTCGACAGCTCCTCGTTGATAGACTCTTGGTGCCGGTTGATCCGGATCAGCTGTTCGTTGAGTTCGACAAGCCGGGCGTTGTCGTCGGCGTGCTGTTTCTGGAGCCGTTTGATGGTATTCTTCTGCCGCAGTGTGATGAAGAGGATTACGGAGAGCAGAACGACCGCCACGGCGAGACTGATCAATACCATTATCAAACGAAGATGATGCCGTTCTATCTGCTGCAGGAAAGAGTGGTTGATGTCGATCATCGACCGCGATGCGATAAGGACTCGGTTGACGGCGTTGCATTCGATGGCATCCTGCAGGCTTCGGGTTATATAGCGCGTTGCCCGAAAAACGTCTCCTTCGTGAAACAATATTTGAGCCAGACAGGGTAATGCGCTGTATTGGAGAATGGGCGTTTTAAGATCATAAATGGCCGCGAGAGTCCGATATCGTTTTGTCATTTTGAGATCGCCCAATTGTTCATAGGCATCGGCCAGACTGTGCGAGATGACGGCCCGGTCGTGCATGTTGTTTTTTTCATCGAGCAGGGCGCGGCCCATCTCCTGAATGCTTTCATTCGGATCTCCGTTCTCCTCCATCCGCTGACTGTGTTTCATCAGTTTGCAGGTCAGTCGTCCGGTATCGACAATCTGGAGAACGGAGTCCCGGTAGAGGCGTTTTGTATGTTCGTATTCCAGTTTGAGCTGTCCCGGTGATGAGGTCTGCGCCATCACATGGTAGAGTTGGAAATAGGTTTTGTAATAATCTACCAGATCGACTTTTGTGCTGTCGGCCGGGATTTGATTCAGCAGATCGGCTGCGGCCTTGTACATTCCCGCGTAGATGAACATCATGCTGCGGGCGAGTTGTGCCGTATTGATCTTTCGGACATCCCTGGTCTGTCGGGCGTATTTGCTGAGGAGATTGCTGTAATAGAGCGCCGAATCGTTTTTCAGCTTGCTGAACTCTTCATACAGGTAAAGGCAGGCGGTGTACTTTTCCTCTGCGTTGTGCCCTTTATGGAGATTTTCCCGATAGGTGTTGAGCCGAAGTTGCTTGATGGCAAGTTGGCCCGATCGATTGTTGACGAGGGAGTCGAGGCACTCAAGCAGTTGCTCTTGATTGAGCGTCAGCGGATAGAGCGGATTCCCCCCCCCTCGAAATGGGCCGGACTGTGGGGTGCCGCCGAGATTCCGGCCGTCACCAGACAAAGGAGCATGCAATATGTAAAAGATGCGGTATGACGAAACATTCAGTCAGCAGTTTGAAAACAAATATACATCAAATTTTGGGAAAAAGCAAATAGCCCCTTCCGGTCAAACGTATCTTTTCAACCGTTGTAACGGGTTGTGCCTGATCTGCCGGCGAGCTCCGCCGTTCTCAAAATCCGTGTTCGGCGATGTAACGCCATAGTGGCGCAGCCATCAGCGCCTGCACGATTTTGTTCTCGACGAGCAGTTGATGCACCTCTTCGAACGAAAAAAGATGGACCCGGATATCTTCCGTGGCTTCGGGATGCTGCGATGAGACGGGCTCGACATCCGAAGCGAGAAACGTATGGGTCAGATTGTTGTGCGATGTCGGATTGGCCGACAACACCATGTAGGGTTCCCATCGTCCGCCGCCGTAGCCGGTCTCCTCATAAAGTTCGCGCTGTGCGGCGGCCAGCGGCGAAGCATCCTGCGGATCGCATACTCCGGCGACAATCTCGTAGGATGTTCGGCCCAAGGCATGCCGATACTGGTCGATGAAGAGGAAGCGCCCGTCGCGGGTTCGGGCGATGACGTTGACCCAGTCCGGATATTCCAGAACATACCAGGCCGGAATGCGTGCGCCATTGGGAAGCTCGACCGCTTCACGGCGAACGGTAAACCAGGGTTCATGGGAGAGGTATTGACTTTCGACAACACGCCAAGGACGGTGTTCCGGATCTTTCATGCTGGTGTTGTTTTGGGAACAAAGATACGGAAAGTCGAGGGCAGAGACAAATGAAAACGGAGTTTTCGCTTTGGCTATGCCGAGACCGAAGTATCTAAGGCGGAGCCAAAGTGCGCAAAGTCGAGGGCAGGGCGGGATGAAAACGGAGTTTTCGCTTTGGCTATGCCGGAAGGAGGTATTCAATTCGCAGCCAATGAGGTGAATTTTGCCTCGGGGGCATCCCGAAGCCGGATATTTTCGTATCTTTACGCAACAATTCAGCGATGGCGCTCGACGCGAAAATTTCCTTCCGCTTCCGATGAAGGAGCCCCTGTGCGATTGAATGGGCAAAAGAGGGCGGGACAAGGGCGGGATGAAGGCCGGCGGTGCTGTGCGGCAAGGAAAACAAAAGGCGAACTGCGGGCGTGGCTGGATGCTGATTGGAGCGTTAACATGTTAACTGGCAAATATGATTCCTGCTGTCGAACGTAAAGCTATTTCCGACCTGTTGCAGCGAGAGGTCGTGCCGGCCATCGGATGTACGGAGCCGATGGCGGTTGCCTTGTGCACGGCGCGTGCACGGGAGTTGCTGGAGACCGTCCCCGAACGGATCGATGTGATGTTGAGCGCAAATATCCTCAAAAATGCGATGGGGGTCGGAATCCCCGGCACGGGCATGATCGGCCTTCCCGTTGCCGTTGCCCTCGGAGCGCATGTCGGTCGTTCGGAGTACGGGCTGGAGGTCTTGCGCGACGTCACTCCGGAGGCGGTCGCCGAAGCGCGGCGGTATTTGGCGGAGGAGCGGATTGCGATTGCCCTCAAAGAGGGAGCGGTGCCGACCCTTTATGTCGAGGTGGAGTGCCGGAGCGGGAATCGGCGGGCCGCCGCGATCATCGCCGACACGCATACGAGGTTCGTCTATCTGTCGCTGGATGACAAGGTGCTGCTGGACCTTCGTGACGGCGCGGCGGCCGAGTCCGAAGAGCGGGAGGTCCCGTTGACGCTGCGGCGGGTGTATGACTATGCCGTGACAAGCCCCATTGAAGAGCTGGCTTTTATCGATGAGGCGCAGCGACTCAACATCTCGGCCGCAGAACTGGCGTTCAAGGGTGAATACGGACACTCGTTGGGCCGCACCCTGTGCGGCGAGAAGGAGCTTCATGTCATGGGCAATACGCTCTTTTCGCGGATTCTGGCCTATACTTCCGCGGCATGCGACGCCCGCATGGCCGGCGCAATGGTTCCCGTGATGAGCAACTCCGGAAGCGGGAACCAGGGAATCGCCGCAACGGTTCCCGTTGCGGTGTATGCCGAACAGACCGGCGCGACGAAGGAGCAGACGCGGCGTGCACTGGTATTGAGCCATTTGACAGCCGTCTATATCAAGCAGAGCCTGGGCCGTCTGTCGGCGTTGTGCGGATGCGTTGTGGCCGCTACCGGATCGAGTTGCGGAATTACCTACCTGATGGGAGGCGGCTATCGCGAGATAACCTACGCCGTACAGAACATGATCGCCAACCTGACGGGCATGATATGCGATGGAGCCAAACCGAGTTGTGCACTCAAGGTATCGAGCGGGGTCTCGACGGCCGTGATGTCGGCGCTGCTGGCCATCGAGGGAAAGTGCGTCACATCGGTCGAAGGGATCATCGACGAGGATGTGGATCGCAGTATCCGCAACCTCACGGCAATCGGTCGTGACGGCATGGCCGCGACCGACCGGCTTGTCCTCGACATCATGACGCACAAGGGGACGGGCGGCTGCTGACAGGGCGTCTTTCGGAAGGTTTCGCATCTCCCCTGAAATACGGTGTCCGGCCGGTACGGACGGGATATTGCCGATTCCGACCCGTCCTCCCCCTCGGAAGGCAGGCGGGGTGTACAGAAGCTGTACACCCCGCCTGCCTTGTTGCGGCCTTCCTCTCCGGCACGCTCCGCCTGCGCGTTTTTGTCCTGCCGGCCGAGGTTCCGGCTCGGCACACGGACTTTGGGAACCCCGTTATTTTGTCTTGTACGGGCAGCGGTATTTCCCTCCGGCCAGCTTCTGCAACTTCCCTTTGATGAGGTTGCGGCGCAACGGCGTCAGCCGATCCGTGAAGACTTTTCCCTCGATATGGTCGTATTCGTGCTGGATGACCCGTGCCGGCAGGCCGGTAAAGGCTTCGTCGTGCTCCACGAACTTCTCGTCGAGGTACCGCATGCGGATCGAGACGGGGCGCCGTACATCCTCATGCAGCCCCGGCAGCGACAGGCACCCTTCATTGAAGAGATCGGTCTCCTCCGAGCGTTCATAGATCTCGGCATTGATGAAGGCGCGGCGGTAGTCGGCCAGTTCGGGATTCTCGTCGCCCCAGGGGGTGCAGTCGATGATGAACAGCCGGATGTTTTTCCCGATCTGCGGGGCGGCCAGCCCGACGCCGTCGGCTTCGTGCAGAGTCAGGAACATATCCTCGATGAGCTTCTCCAGCTCCGGATATTCGGGTGTGATATTTACCGATGGATTGCGCAATATCTGCGATCCATAGATGACTATCGGATAGATCATATGCTGCTTAATGTCATTGTTTGTCTAAATCAGTTCCACAGCTCCGGTACAGCTGCCGGAGCTGCTGCCCTGCCGTTGGATGCGTCCGTGCAACGGCCATTGGCCGCCGCTCCCCTGCCCGCTCTTTTCGGCACTCCGGCCTTTGCCTCTCCTTTAGAGCCTCTCCGGTCTTTCTTCTCTTCGCCTGCCCCTCCCCGCCCTTTGCGGCTCAGTCTTCTCCCTGCTCGCGTTGCCGGCTTGACATGTAGTCTTCGAGGATGATCGTGGCCGAGATTCTGTCAACCAGCGCACGGTCTCGCCGGGCCATTTTGTGCAATCCGCCGTCGAGCATGGCGCGATGGGCAATCACCGAAGTGAAGCGTTCGTCGTATAGGACGACCTCGATTGCGGGAAAACACCGTCGCAAGCGTGCCACAAGGGGACGGATGAACCGCATCGTTTCCGACGGCGAGCCGTCCATTCGCATGGGCTTTCCCACGACGATCGTCGAAACATCCTCCCGTGCGGCGTACTGCATCAGGAAACGCTCCAGCTCGCGCGTCTCGACCGTTGCGAGTGCTCCGGCGATAAGCTGCTGCGGATCGCTCACCGCGATTCCCGTGCGACGGGTTCCGTAATCGATGGCCAGTATGCGTCCCACGCGGCAACGGTCAGAGGTTCAGTTTGCGGAAGAGTTTGCGGTACGAAACCTCCTCGTCAACCAATCCGTAGAGTTTGTCGATGGCCACACGCTCCTGCTGCATCGAGTCGCGGTGGCGGACCGTAACGGTGCGGTCTTCGAGCGTCTGGTGATCGACCGTCACGCAGAACGGCGTGCCGATCGCATCCTGGCGGCGATACCGTTTCCCGATCGAATCCTTCTCGTCGTAAACGACGTTGAAATCGTATTTGAGCAGGTCGATGATCTGCTGTGCGACCTCCGGAAGCCCGTCCTTCTTGACCAGCGGCATGACGGCGGCCTTGATCGGAGCCAGTGCCGGCGGGAAAGAGAGTACGACGCGGCTTTCGCCGTTGTCGAGCCGTTCCTCCCTGTAGGCGGCCGACAGCACCTGCAGCACCATGCGATCTACGCCGATCGACGTCTCCACGACATACGGGACATAGCTTTCGCCCGTTTCGGGATCGAAGTACTGTATCTTCTTTCCGGAGAATTTCTGATGGTTTCCCAGATCGAAATCCGTCCGCGAGTGGATTCCCTCGACCTCCTTGAATCCGAAGGGGAAGTTGTATTCGATGTCGGTTGCGGCATTGGCGTAATGGGCGAGTTTCTCATGGTCGTGGAAGCGATACTGGTCGTCGCCGAATCCGAGTGCCCGGTGCCAGGCCATACGGGTCTCTTTCCACTGGTTCCACCACTTCATCTCCTCCCCCGGCCGCACGAAGAACTGCATCTCCATCTGCTCGAATTCGCGCATGCGGAAGATGAACTGCCGTGCGACGATTTCGTTGCGGAAGGCCTTTCCGATCTGCGCGATACCGAACGGCAGCTTCATACGGCCCGTTTTCTGTACGTTGAGGAAATTGACGAAGATTCCCTGAGCGGTTTCGGGCCGCAGGTAGATTGTGCTGGCCCCCTCGGCCGTCGATCCCATCTGTGTGGAGAACATCAGATTGAACTGCCGCACCTCGGTCCAGTTGCGCGTACCCGAAATGGGACATGCGATCTCGCAGTCGAGAATGATCTGTCTCAATTCGGCCAGATCGTTGGCGTTCATGGCATCGGCGAAACGCTTGTGCACCTCGTCGCGTTTGGCGGCCGTTTCGAGTACGCGCGGCGAAGTGGCGCGGTATTTCGTCTCGTCGAATGCCTCTGCGAAACGTTTTCTCGCCTTTTCGACCTCTTTGTCTATCTTTTCATCCTGTTTCGCGATCCACTCCTCGATGAGTACGTCCGCACGGTAACGCTTTTTGGAGTCCTTGTTGTCGATGAGCGGGTCGTTGAACGCCGCGACGTGTCCCGACGCCTCCCACGTTTTGGGGTGCATGAAGATTGCGGCGTCGATGCCCACGATATTCTCATGGAGCTTGACCATCGAATCCCACCAATAGCGTTTGATATTGTTTTTCAACTCTACGCCGTTCTGTCCGTAGTCATAGACGGCGCCCAGTCCGTCGTAGATCTCGCTCGACGGGAAGATGAATCCATACTCTTTGCAATGGGCTACGAGTTTCTTGAAAAGTTCGTCCTGAGTCATTGTCTTATCGTATTTATCGTGATCTCATGCGGTTCAACCGCCAAAGATACGAAATAATTTCCAAAGCGGCCGGCCCGATGCGATTTATTTCGCATTCGGGAGGCACTCTCGCGGCAGGGCCGGATCAGGATGATGAACGGGCATGCGGGAGTGTTCCCGGAGAGGGGCCTGTGCCGGATGCAGGCCTGGCATGCAAGTAAAAATTGCATACTCCTGAGATTGTGTTCCTTTGTTCGCACCCCTGCGTGCCGCTCGGCGTGAAGAGGATGGCAAGGCGTATCGCAAATGGCCGATTCGGGCGTTTCCGATATGCTGGTTCCGACAAAAAACGGCATCATTTTTTCATATAAAAACTTGCAAATATCCCCGTTTTTTTCGTACATTTGGGTGCAATTTCCGCACGTTTACATATTGGAAATTGCCTCGAACCTGTCGCATGTAGATGAAAACTGGAAATTTTTGAATGATGACAGGAGGACGAAAAGTTCGTGTGTTGCCTTGTGCGTTAGGCATGAGCTTATTCGTCTGTCGTCAGAGTATTCCAGTACTTCATCTACTACGGATCAGGTTTGTGCCTTTCGCTTTTTTGTACTTGCGGTCCGTATGATGTCTGAACGTTATATGTGATATTGTAGAATCTCTGTCAAGTTTTTTCGAATGCACGGCACTGCCGGAGAGAGACGAAGTCCGGTATGTTGGAATTTCGTGATGCCGTACCGGAATCCGGTGCGGCGGTTGCGGCAGGGGCTCCGGCAGGATTCGACAAGGCCGGGATGGCCGCAGGTGGATGAATCGGCTTTTATTGTTCCGTCGTAGTTGGAATTAAATAGTGTAAATAGTGGAAGTATATGGATATCAAATTTTTTGTACCCTACCTTGAAGCGAAGAAACACCTTGATATTCGCGCATCGATCATCGGTCGTTGGTTGGAAGCGGGTACATATGAAGATCGGCGGGGCAACGGCACATGGCGCAGGGTTCCGACAGCGCGCAATGACGGAACCCATACGGTCCGGCTGCTGGATTTCAAGGATCGGAACCGGTTGGTGCGGACGGATGTCGTTCCGGGCCGCCGCAAGTATCCCGTCGTTGCGGATATCGATCCGGATACGGTTCCGGACCTGCGGAGCCTGCCCTATCTTCCCGATACGTTGTCCGTGCAGTGGGACGAGACGACCCGCACCTATTATGAAATCGGAAATTGCGGATTGCTGTCCGTGCGGCGGGAGATGAACGATTATCTGGACTATCGGTTCAGCCGGCGTTCGGGGGAGCTGGTCCTTCCCGACGGACGGATGCTCGTGATGCGCCTTTCGGCCGATGAGATGTGGATGATGGATCACGACCAGTACGAACTGGAATATCCTACGATCGAGCGGTTCCGTCGTCTGAAGTGACGGTCGTGTCCGGCATCGGATTCTTCCATGCGGAAACGCTTGACTGCCTGATGTCTGTGCCGCCCTTGCGCCGACAGCCGAACCTGCTCCGCAGGGCAGATGACAGCCCCCTTTTCCTTTGCCTTTTCGGATCTTCTTCTGAATCTGAGTAGGTCTTCAGCCGCTCTTGCCGGTTCCGTTAATTCCCTGCCCGTTCCGGCTCTCCGTCAACGGCTTTTTCCCGCATCCGCACCTCTTTTATCGCGGCTCCACATCCCGCGTGCGTTCCGTGTTGCCCGCACGCCTCTTCCGATCCGATGGTTTTTGCGCTCCCGCATTCTCCCTGTTTGCCGTGCAGCTGTCCGGTTATCATTCCGCCGACGGCCGCCTTTGACGTCGGTGCCCCGTTTTCCAACGCCTCTTTGCACGGATCTCCGATCTCACCCTCCCCATATTGGCGCCGCCCGTTGTCCCGAACCGCTCTTTTGTCCGGATTCCCCGTTCCGGAGAGCCTGTTTTTCTGTACGGCGGACAACGGAACGGACGGTCGGATTCACGGCATGAATCCGCATGGCGAAGGAGTTCGGAACTCCGTGTGGGAGGGGATTTATCCCAACAGTCCGGCCGAACGGAACGAGAAGTCGTCCGACCGGCTGATGATGATGTGATCGAGCAGCCGGATATCGAACAGGGCCGCCGCTTCGGCGATTCGCGAGGTAAGATGCCGGTCGGCATCGCTTGCTTCGGCCGAGCCCGACGGATGGTTGTGCACCAGAATCAACTGTGTCGCGAGCAGTTCGAGTGCGCGTTTCACGATGAGTCTGTGATCGACAATCGTCCCCTGAACCCCGCCTTGACTGACCCGTTGGCGTTCGATGATCCGGTTCGAAGAGGAGAGGTAGAGCGCCCAGCACTCCTCATGCTGCAGCAATTCGAGTTCCGGACGGAACAGCTGTATGACGTCGTCGCTTGTCTGGATCGACGTTTTCTCTGCGGCCTGCAAGGTGAGAATCCGGCGGCCGAGTTCCGCTGCCGCGACAATCCGTGCCGCCCGCCGCAATCCGACCCCTTCGACCATCCGCAGGCGGGGCAGCGCATCCCGTCCGAGCCGTGCCAGCGAACCGTTGTAATGTTCCAGCAGGCGTTTCGAAAGCATCTCGGCCGGTTTGTACTCCGATCCCTCGCCCAACAGCAATGCCAGCAGTTCCGCATCATCGAGTGCTGCCGGACCGCGAGCCGCAAGTTTATCGAGGAGCCGTTTCATCGTCGGGCTGAATCCGCTTCGGAAATCTCTTTTGGCTGATGTTGCCGGAGCCGGTCCAGTTTATCGAGCAGGGCGGCGCATGTTTCGTCCGAGAAACTCTTCGATACGGAGAACGCAGCCTGTTGCTCCGCCTCTTTTTTCGATTCGCCGGTTCCGTATCCGACCTCCATGTTGTCGATGAGCACGATCGACTGGAAAACCGGACGGTTCGCCGCCGACGACTCATTGCGAAGCGTGCGGAAACGGATCGTATGGTGGTTTTTCTGGCTCCATTCGATCAGGCGGCTTTTGAAATCGGTCTCCGATTCGGTAAGTTCTTCGAGCGACAGGTGGTCGCGATAGAGCCGGTTGATCAAAAGACGGTTGACGAAATTGTATCCCTGGTCGAGATAGATGGCGCCCATCATGGCTTCGAAGGCATCTCCGTAGATGTGTTTCTGGGCCAGGGCCGTGCCGTTTCCGTTCAGGATGACAAGCCGGTCGAGTCCGATCTGCCGGGCGATCGCATTGAGCGATTGCCGCGATACGATTTTCGACCGCAGTTTGGTCATGAACCCTTCGTCGCTGTCGGGAAATTCGATGTAGAGGTAATCGGATGTGACGGCTTCGATGATGGCGTCTCCGAGGTATTCGAGCCGTTCGTTGTTGATCTGCCGGCCGTCCTCCAATACCAAAGAAGCCGACTTGTGAATCAAAGCCAGCTTGTAGAGTTCGATGTTGTTCGGGATAAAACCGAACAGATCGTCGATCGCACGGTAGAATGTCCGGTCGGGGCCGAAATTGCGCCGCCAGGGGCGTAGCAGAAAATCGATCACGGCCGAGACGATTTAGAGCTTGCGGAAAAGGATCGTGGAGTTGTGTCCGCCGAATCCGAACGTATTGCTCATGGCACACCTGACATCGCGATGCTGCGCCTTGCCAAGCGTAAGGTTGAGTTTGGGGTCGATCTGCGGATCCAGCTCTTCGACGTTGATCGTCGGAGGCACGATGCCCTGTGTGAGGGCCATGATGCAAGCCAGCGCCTCGACAGCACCCGTAGCACCCAGCAGGTGTCCGGTCATGGACTTGGTCGAGGAGATGTTCATGTCATAGACGTGCTCGCCGAATACTTCGGCTACGGCTTTCAGTTCGGCGGTGTCGCCCAGCGGGGTGGATGTACCGTGGACGTTGATGTAATCGACCTCCTGCGGCTGCATTCCGGCATCCTTGAGCGCGGCTTTCATGGCCAGCATGGCCCCTTTTCCTTCGGGGTGGGGAGCCGTGAAGTGGTGGGCGTCGGCCGATGCGCCGCCGCCGACGATTTCACAATAGATTTTGGCGCCGCGCGCCTTTGCATGTTCGTACTCTTCGAAGACGAGGGCGCCGGCGCCCTCGCCGATGACGAATCCGTCCCGATGGACGTCGAACGGCCGGGAAGCGTGCTGCGGGTCGTCGTTGCGGGTCGAGATGGCCTGCATGGAACTGAAGCCGCCCACGCCGGGTTCATTGACCGCCGCTTCCGATCCGCCGGTGACCATGATGTCGGCTTTTCCCCAGCGGATCTGGTTGAAGGCGTCGATCATGCCGTGGTTGGAGGATGCGCAGGCCGACACGATGCAATAGTTCGGCCCCATGAATCCATACTTCATGGAGATGAACCCTGCGGCGATGTCGGCGATCATGCGGGGAATGAAGAATGGGCTAAACCGGGGCGTATTTCCACCCTCGGCATAGCCCACACATTCGTCGAAGAACGATTTGAGTCCTCCGATACCCGAACTCCAAATGACTCCGGCCTGTTCCCTGTCGATTTTGTCGAAGTCGAACCCAGCATCCTCAACGGCCTGAGTGGCTGCGATAAGGGCATACTGCGTGAAGAGGTCGTATTTGCGGACCTCCTTGCGGTCGAAGTATTGGGACGGGTCGTAATTTTTTACTTCACAGGCAAATTTTGTCTTGAATTTCTCCGGATCGAAATGTGTGATGGTGGCTGCTCCGCTGACACCTTTTTCGAGATTTGAAAAATATTCTTGAATGTTGTTGCCGAGCGGGTTGATCGTACCTATTCCCGTCACCACTACACGTCTTGCTGTCATATTGAATGAATTGCGATTGATGAAACTAAGCGATTTGCTGTGAAATGGAAAATTACTGCGGAATTATTTCTTGTGCTCCTCGATGTACTTGATAGCGTCGCCTACGGTAGCGATCTTCTCTGCGTCTTCGTCGGGGATCTGGATATCGAAAGCCTTCTCGAACTCCATGATCAGCTCTACGGTGTCGAGCGAATCCGCGCCGAGGTGGTTGGTGAAGCTTGCTTCGGGCACAACTTCCGACTCTTTTACTCCCAGTTTGTCAACGATGATCTCGACGACTTTCTGTTGTACTTCAGACATAATTGTAAATTTTAAGTTAAACAAATATTGTTGAAAACAGTTTTATATTTTCACACGGAATTTTTCGCAAAAATAACACTTTTTTTGTTACATTTGTCATGCCGACGAAATATTTTATCAACACGATTATGCACAAACGTATCGTGTTTTTGTGTAATAAACTGAATGGCAAGCTATTATGAGACTGTTGCTGATATCCAATTCTACGAATGCCGGTGAACCTTATCTGAGTTACCCCATGCCATATATCGAGGCGTTTTTGTCCGGAGTCCGCGAGGTGGCGTTTGTGCCGTATGCGGCCGTTACGTTTTCTTACGCCGAGTACGAGCGGCGTGTGCAGGAACGTTTTTCGGCATTGGGCATTCGGGTGCGTTCGGTTCATCGGGCGGCGGATGCCGCCGCGGCGATCCGTCGTGCGGAGGCGGTCTGTGTCGGCGGCGGCAATACCTTCGCGCTGGCCAGGAAGATGCAGGAGCAGGGGCTGATGTCGGCGATACGGCGCCGGATCAGGGCCGGCATTCCGTATGTGGGGTGGTCGGCGGGCAGCAATGTGGCGTGCCCGACGATCTGTACGACGAATGACATGCCGATCGTGGAGCCGTCGTCGTTCCGCGCAATCGGGGCGGTCAAATTCCAGATCAACCCCCATTATCTGGATGCCAATCCTGAAGGACATGCCGGCGAAACGCGCGAGGTGCGCCTGTTGGAGTTCGTCGCCGCCAATCCGCGCCGGTATGCCGTCGGTTTGCGTGAGGGGTGCATGCTGCGTTACGAAGCGGGGCGCCTGGAGCTGATCGGCCGGCGGCCGATGCGGATTTTCCACAAAGGCGTGGCGCCATACGAAGTGCGGCCCGGCGATGATTTGTCCTTCCTTTTATAACTGTTTTTCAACCATGGAGTTTCAGATTCGGGAGATCGAGACGGGACACGACATCATGGAGGTGAACCGTCTGGCGGGAATAGTATGGCGCGAAACCTACCGGACTCTCCTTACACGGGAACAGATCGCCTACATGATCGAGAAATACCAGTCGGTACGGGCTTTGACCGAACAACTGGCATTCGGAGGCTATCGTTACTTTTTACTGGAGGAGGCCGCAGAGGCGGTCGGGTATTGCGGGGTGCAGATGCAGGAGGGAAAACTGTTTTTGAGCAAGATGTACCTCATGGCCCGTGCTCAGGGCAAAGGGTATTTCCGGCAGATGCTGGAGCGTCTGGAACAGTTGTGCCGTGATAACGGTGCAACTGCGATCTGGCTTACGGTCAACCGGTACAACGACCGTGCGATCGGGGCCTATCGGCATATGGGCTTCAGGGAGATCCGCACGCAGGCAGTCGATATCGGCAACGGGTATGTAATGGACGACTATGTCCTCGAACGCCCCGTTGCCGTGCCGTCGGCATAGGGCCGGCAGACGGCACCGCATGCGGGTCCGCTTGTCGGAAGATTTTTGAGAAATTGAGCGCATGATGCCCATATTCAGTTGGAGCCAAGGGGTTGTGGTATCTCGCGCGAATGTATTATTAAAGGGTGTACAGACGATGAATGCATTGATCATAGGTGTCGGGTTGATCGGCGGATCGTTAGCCATGGCTTTGCGCAAACATGGACTGGCCGGTCGGATCGAAGGAGTGGAAGCGTCGGAAGAGCATGCGCGGCGTGCATTGGAACGGGGGCTTGTCGATCGTGTGGTGTCGCTGGACGAGGGGTTGCCGGGGGCCGATTTGATCGTACTGGCCACACCGGTCGATACGATTCCGCTGCTGACGGTGAAGATCCTGAACAGGGTTTCGCCCCGTCAGGTCGTGATGGACACGGGTTCGATCAAAGGCGAATTGTGCGAAGTGGTAAGCATGCATGCCCGGCGGGGGCGGTTTGTTGCGACACATCCGATGTGGGGCACGGAGTACAGCGGCCCGGATGCGGCGTGCGAAGGGGCGTTTACAGGCCGCACTACGGTGATCTGCGAGCGGGAGCGGAGCGATGCCGACGCCGTTGAAACCGTCGAGGGGATCTATCGTACATTGGGGACGCCGCTGGTTGCGATGGATCCCGAAGAGCATGACCTGCATACGGCATATGTATCCCATATTTCGCACATCACCTCTTTTGCGCTGGCGCTGACCGTGTTGGAGAAGGAACGCGAGGAACAGCACATCTTCGATCTTGCGGGCGGCGGTTTCGAGAGTACGGTGCGTCTGGCGAAGAGTGCGCCGCGTACATGGGTTCCGATTCTGCTGCGCAACAAATACAATGTGCTGGATGTTTTGCGGGAGCACATCCATCAGCTGCAGATCATGCGGCGGATGATCGAGCGGGACGATGCCGAAGGGCTGACGGCCGCCATGCAACGGGCCAATACAATCCAGAAGATTCTGCCATGAGCGGATTGTCACGCGAGGAAACGGGACGTCGGGGAGAGCGAGCGGTGCTGGAGTATCTTCGGCGGGAGGGTTTTACGATTCTTGAGCTCAACTGGCGTTGGGGCCGGTACGAGCTGGATATCATCGCGCGCAAGTGGGACGAGCTCCATTTCGTCGAGGTCAAGACGCGGCGTGCCGGCGGGCTGACTCTGCCGGAAACGGCGCTCACGAAGCACAAATTTGCCGCACTGCGGCGTGCGGCGTCATCCTATATGGCGGCACATCGCATAAGGCTTGAACCGCAGTTCGATTTGGCGGCGGTCGATGTTTTTCCAGACGGGTCCATGCAGGTGCGTTTTATGGAGCGGGCGATGGAATGCAACTGGTGATTTGGCATTTCATCCGAAAATAATTACCTTTGCGACTCAACTTACGAAGATGGCACATGTGGATCTATGATTTGGCCATATCGCTCTATGCAGGGCTCATCCGGATGGTGGCTCCCTGGCATGGGAAGGCGCGCTTGTGGAGCGAAGGCCGGCGGGATATTTTCAGGCGTCTGCGTGCGGCGATAGCGCCGTCGGATCGGATTGTCTGGGTGCATGCGGCCTCGCTGGGCGAATTCGAACAGGGGCGTCCGATCATCGAGCGGCTGCGGCATGAACATCCCGAATACAAAATCCTGCTGACATTCTTTTCGCCTTCGGGGTATGAGATCCGGAAGAATTATTCCGGAGCCGATTATGTTTTTTATCTTCCGGCCGATACGCCATCCAATGCGCGGCGTTTTCTGGATGCGGCGCATCCGGAGATTGCCATCTTCATCAAATACGAATTCTGGATCAATCTGTTGACGGAGTTGCGCCGTCGTTCGGTGCGGAGTTACATCGTCTCGGCGATTTTCCGCCGCAATTCGGTCTTTTTCCGCCCTTATGGTGCGATGTGGCGTCGGGCGTTGGAGACGTTCGACACGCTGTTCGTGCAGAATGTCGAATCGAAACGTTTGTTGTCCGAGATCGGGTTCGACAATGTCGTCGTTGCGGGCGATACGCGCTTTGACCGGGTGGCGGAGATTGCCGCGGCGGCGAAGCGGGTTGAAATTGTCGAACGGTTCCGGGGTAACGGGCGCCTGTTCGTTGCGGGTTCGACATGGGGCCCGGATGAAGAGATTCTGTTGCCGCTGATCAACGCCAATCCGGAAGTAAGGTTCGTCGTCGCGCCGCATGAGATGGACGAGGGGCGTATCGAACGGTTGTTGCACGAGACAAAGGGCGGTGCGGTGCGTTATACGCAGTGTGATGCGGCGGCCGATTTCGGAAAGACGCAGCTCCTCATTCTCGATACGGTGGGCATTCTGTCGTCGGTCTATGGTTCGGCCGCATGGGCCTATATCGGCGGCGGTTTTGGCATCGGAATCCACAACACGCTGGAGGCTGCGACGTTCGGCCTGCCGATCGCCTTCGGCCCGAATTATTCGAAGTTCAAGGAGGCGCGCGACATGGTGTCGCTCGGTTGTGCGACACCGGTTCATACGGCCGAGGAGCTGTCGGCATGGTTTGCGCCGCTGCGTGACGACGAGGAGGCATTGCGTCGCGCCAGCCGTGCGGCCAAGGACTACACGGCTCACAATCAGGGGGCTACGGGCATCATTCTGCGCAGCATTTTCAATTCATAACGGACCGGCGCGGTTTCCGACGGTCTTTTCGGAGAGAAATCCACCCCTGCCGCAACCGCTGCGGCAGGGGTGTTTCCCATTCGAACGGAACGAGACATTACAGAGGGGGGGGATGCGCTCCCTCCCGCACACAGGTGTTGCCCGCGCCGTTGGTGGCCGTGCAATCGTGCGGATGGGATGTCAACTTCCCGTTCCGGACTGCTGCCTTTCTGCAAATCGGGTTTCAGAATGATGGACTGCATGTTATAACGCCTTTTGCGAATGTTGTTTTGCCTGAAGGTGATGATGCGTCATATTCGCGCTATTCGCTGCTTGTCCCGTGTTTTCATGAATATGAAGAAGTGGATTATTGATGACAGTTTCAAAAAAGTGCAATATCGTTTGCCTTTTTTAATAAAATGCTTATATTTGTAAGGTTGTTAACTGCTTAATTTATAGAGCCGAGAAGAGAATGTTTGTTTGCATTGGGGCATTCCTGGTTGTACCGGCAATTGCTGTGGTTGCAGTTGCCGCCAATGAGGAAAATGAGGTTTCAAAACTTTTGAATGCAAATGTAGAGGCTTTGGCGCGGGATGAAATCTCAGCGACAACCTGTTTGGGGGTGCGGGGGCATGCTTCCCGATGGAACTGAAAACAAAGCGCCTGCTGTCTCGATCGGAGGTTGGATTTTTCTGCAATGAAAGTTTACGGAATCGTTGTCGGGTTATCGGTAGCCGTACTTTGTGCGTGTGCGCAAACGGCGTCGTCTTGGGTTGAAGAGGCCCCGCCGGTCGAAGCCGATGTGGCGCAGTCGGTTGAGTGGCTGGATATTGCGCCCGAAAAGGTCGGGAATCCCGAATTGTTATGTACGGCGGGCGATTATCTGCTGTGGGTTGATAACGATATGGATCGGCCGCTGTCGGTATTGTATCTGCCGACGGGAGAGATCTCTGCCCCCTTGCGCAAGGGCCGGGGACGAGGTGCTGAATATCCAGCAGATTCTGCGGGATGTTGATACAGCAGGACGTTTCGCCGCAGTCGATGGGTTCAAGCACCGGATCGTTTGCCTGTCAGCGGAGCGCGGAACCCTTTCGCGCGAAGGGGAGTATCCGATTGACGCCTTTTCGACCGTGACGCTGTCCGGCGATTCCGTCGCCGGTCTCTTGTGCGACGGATCGGCGCGATATGGGGCCGGATCGTTGGGAGAACCGCCGACGGTCAGGTTTGGAGATTATTCGGCTTTCGGGCTGACGAATGAAGCGGGTTGGGGATTGTTGCAGGGCCATGTCGTGCGGCATCCCCGCGCGGAGCGAATTGCGTGGTTCGGATATTATACGGCCGCCTGCGAGATCGTCGATTTTGAAGAACGCAGGACGCTCTGTTCACACTTGTTCGATCTGTCGGCGTTTGATGCCCACGGGAAACTTTATGTGACGATGCGGCCGGAATCCCGGGTGGGGTTCATCGGCGCGACGGCTTGCGAGGAGGGGATATTCGCCCTGTACGACGGCAAGGAGCTGTCGTATTACATGAACCACCGCGGATTGAAACCGCACGGTACTACGATCTGCTTTTTTACATGGGACGGACGGTATGCTGCCCGGTTATGTTCCGACAGCCGAATCTGGTTGATCGCATGGAACGAGGAGCAGCGGATGCTTTACGTCTGTCTGTTGGACGGGGATGCCGAATACCGTATCGGCCGCATGGCGCTGGAGCCGTCACGCTGGTGATCCGCCGCAGCGGAATGCACGAACGAATGGAGTCCGACCTTGGTCGGACGCCATTCGTGTGAAGGTCGGTGCTGATACAGAATACCGGTTTTCAGCGGATATTGTGCCGCGGAAAAGGGCTACCGGTAATACGTCCCCTCCCAGACGGTTGCGTTTCCGGCGCCGTCGGCAATCTCGATCCGCATCGTATGTTCGCGGTTCCGCCCGAAGATCTCGTCGTCGAAGACATGGGTCACGGTTCCCTTTACGCGATCCTCTTCCAGGATGGCCATCCGTCCGTCGATGGTGCAGCGCCGGCGGACGATCCCCGAAAAGTTGTCGCCGATGGCGAAGGTGATGCTGCGGCGCCTGCCCATTTCGGTCGGCTCGAAACGGGGCCGTATCGTCGGCGGCACGGTGTCGGCCACGACGAAGAAGGTTCCCAGCGAACGGGTGGAGAGCGTGATGCGTCCGTTCGACCAGCGTCCCCCTTCATAACGCAATGTCCCTTTGTGCGAGAGCGAAGCAAGGATGGTATGCGGTTGCAGCGGCGCCGGAACATCAGAGGCCTCGATCGAGATCGTTGCGGCCCGATGCAGGGGCGTGAGGATGTCGAGCAGGGTTACGCCCCGTGAGAGAAAGACAAGCGCCGAATCTTTCGGCAGCGCTTTCTCATAGGGCCGCTGTGTATAGAAGCACGATTCGTAAAGCGTCCCTGCCGGAATCGTGATCCGCACGCCGTCGCTTTCGTGCCGGAATTCGCGGTCGTGGCGGATAACGGGTGACGTGTCGTTTCGCTTGGCACGGAAGCACCGTTCGTCGGCCTTCCCTTCGACCGTGAACCGGAGCACAGAACGGTTCCCGCTGTCATCCTCGACCGTCATCTCCACTTCGCGGCGCTGTCCGGCCGAGGCGGTCAGCAAGCCGCGATTCTTCATCGCCGTATAGAACTTGTCGGGGCATCCGGCCGGTTGTGCGAGCCGGAATACTTCGTTGCGCGACGAGAGTTGCAGGGGATAGTAGCTCACGGCGTTGCAGTAGCGCGTATCGCTGAAGAGAAAACCCTCCATCCGGTATTCGTAGTACACCTCTCCGTCGATCTTTCCCGTCAGACGGTAGATCCCGAACGTATTGTAAACGTCGTCCTTGCGATCGGAACATTCGAGCAGGAAATAGCCGCGCCGGCCGACTGCCAGCGGTTGGGTCTGCCTTAAATGATAGGTCCCGCTGTCGTCGCGTGCGAGGTCGCAGCTTTGCCGGCGTCCGTACACCGGCACGTCGCCGAGCGAATCGATCTCGATGTAGTGGAGCCGCATGATGCGGGGTGCCGTGCGGTCCTTGACCGGCAGCGCCCGTTCTGCAAGCACGTTGAGCGTGCGCTGGTCGCTGCTGCGGCGGATCTCGAAATGGAGATGCGGCCCGAACGACATGCCCGAATTGCCCGACAGGGCGATCGTGTCGCCGGCCCGCACGGGGAAGAGCGACGGTTTGCAGACGAAATCGACATTGCTGCGCCCCTCCTCGTAACGCTTGTAGCGGAGATAGGACTCGATGTCGGTACGGAACCGCCGCAGATGGCCATAGACGGTTGTCGTGCCGTCGGGATGCGCGATGTAGAGCGCCCGGCCGTATCCGCCCGGTGAGACGGCGACGCGGACGACATATCCGTCGGCCGCCGCAACGACCGGTTTTCCCGTCGTGCCGTCGGTCTTGATGTCCACGCCGGAGTGAAAGTGTCCGGGGCGCATCTCGCCGAAATTCGCCGAATAGTAGCCTGCGACATTCCGGACCGGAAAGCGATAGTTTCCGGATGCCGGCTCTTGTGCGCGGAGCGTCTGCAATCCGCCTGCAAAAAGAAGTGTCAGAAGAAGTTTTCGCATGAATCGTCGGGTGTTGAGATGATCCGGTCCGCGGCGTCGCGCACGGCTTCGAAGTCGTATCCCTGCGAGAGCCCGTAGCGGATCAGTTTGTTTTTCAGGTCGAAGGGCGTTGCGGCCTTCACGCTCTTCATTTTGCGTTGCAACAGCTCCATGAGCCGTTCTGCCGCCGTGTCGCGGTCAAGTTGTGCAAGTGCACGTCCGATCGTTTCGCGGTCGATGCGCTTGCGGTGCAGGGCTTCGGCGATCTTGCGGGCGCCCCAGCCGCTGAGCCGGATCTTCTCCCGGACGAACGCCTCGGCGTAGCGTGTGTCGTCGATGAAACGGTCGCGGCGCAGCCGTTCGAGGATCCGCTGCTGATCGGCCGGAGCAATGCCCCAGCGCACCAACAGCCGCCGTGCATCCTCCTCGGCCCGTTCGGCCCGGGCGCAAAGCCGCATCAAAGCCGCAAGCGCCTGCTCCGGCGTCTTCGTGCGCGGAGCTATTTTCTTTGTCTGCAACATACGATACGCGGTTTTTCGTTGATGTCGCGCCGGATCCCGACCTCGTCGAATCCCTCCTCCGTGAGCAGCCGGGCCGTCTCTCCGGCCAGCCGTTCATATACCTCGAACCACAACCCGCCGCCGTCGCAGAGCAGCCGCCGTGCGGCGCGTGCAATGGCGCGGTAGAAGCACAACGGATCGTCGTCGGGCACGAAGAGCGCCTCGGCCGGTTCGTATTCGCGGACATTGGGGTGCATCGCGGCGCGATCCCGCATCGGCACATAGGGGGGATTGGAGACGATCACGTCGAACGTCCTGTCCGGCAGCTCGGCCAATCCTCCGAGAGCATCGGCCCTGAGGAACCGGACATCGACCTTCGCACGAGCGGCATTGCGGCGTGCAACGGCCAGCGCCTGCTCCGAGAGATCGACGGCCGTTGCATGCAGATCGGGGCGCAGGCGGGCCAGCGAGACGGCGATGCAGCCGCTTCCGGTCCCGACGTCGAGCAGCCGGCTGCCGGCCGGCGCCTCGGCCGCGACGGCCGCAACCAGTTCTTCGGTTTCGGGGCGCGGGATGAGCACGCCCTCCCGAACTTCGAAGCACCCGCCGCAGAACTCCGTCCGTCCCAGTACATATTGCACGGGACGTCCGGCGGCCAGTTGTCCGACGAGTTGGTCGAGATCGGGAATCTCCGCTTCGGCATCGGGATGCAGCGCATAGTCGGTCAAGGTCAGCCCGCACCGATCGAAGAGCACCGTGCGTGCGATCTGCATCGCCTCGTTCGCTTCGTAGAGCGGCGCAAGGGCCCGGCCGATGCGGTCGATTACTTCGCGGCGTGTCGGCATCGGTCCCGCAGTTGAAGATCGGTCAGCGCAATGGCAACGGCCGCTTCGATGACGACGGCGGCCCGCAAGGCGATGCAGGCGTCATGCCGTCCCCGTATCCGCAGCGGAGCGACCTTCCCCGCCGCAAAATCGAAGGTCTGCTGCTCGCGGCCGATGCTGGCCGTCGGTTTTACGGCCGCCCGTACGATGAGTTCGTTTCCGTTGGTGATACCGCCGTCCACACCGCCGGCATGGTTCGTCGCCGTATGCCCTTCGGCATCGATGATCGGATCGTTGTGCCGGGAGCCGCGCAGGGCGGCCGCGGCGAATCCGTCGCCGAACTCGACTCCCTTGACCGCCGGTACCGAGAAGAGCAGGTGGGCAACCGTACTCTCGACCGAATCGAAGAAGGGTTCGCCCCAACCGGCCGCAATCCCCGAAGCGCGGCATTCGATGACTCCGCCGATGGAATCCTCGCTGCGGATGGCGGCGTCGATGGCGGCGTCGAATGCCGCCGGATCGCTCTGTCCGCCCAACGCGGTGATGCGGGTCGTGAATGCAACGCCGCGAAGCATTTTCTTGGCCACGACACCTGCGGCGACAAGCGCAAGCGTCAGCCGTCCGGAGAAGTGCCCGCCGCCGCGCGGATCGTTCCATCCGTCGAATTTCACGGCTCCCGTGCGGTCGGCATGCGATGGGCGGGGCTGTGTGCGCAGGTTGTCGTAGTCGCCCGAACGGGTATTGCCGTTTTCGAAGACGAGCGTCAGCGGCGCTCCCGTCGTATGCCCCTGATAGAGTCCTGCGACGATTTGCGGCAGGTCGCGTTCGACACGCGGCGTCGTGCCGCGTGCGCCGCTGCGCCGCCGCGCCAGATCGGCTTCGAAATCTTCGACGGCCAGCGGCAGCCCGGCCGTTACGCCGTCGATCGTGACGCCGACCTGTGCTCCGTGCGATTCGCCCCAGAGCGTGACACGGAAAAGTGTACCGAAACTGTTCATGACGAGTGTACTTTTGTGCGGATTCTCAGCCGTTCGAGATCCTCGAAGAATCCCGGATAGCTCTTGGCGACGGCTTCAGCGTTTTCAATCGTGACGGCCGCCCCCGCTGCCCGGAGTGCCGAGACGGCCATCGACATGGCGATACGATGATCGCCGTGGCTGGTCACGACGGCCGGCCGGATCGCTCCGCCCCGGATGCGCATCGTGTCGTGTCGGGAAAGATCGATCTCGATGCCGACCTTCGCATACTCTTCGCGCAGTGTTTCGGCGCGGTCGCTCTCCTTGTGTGCAAGGCGTGAGGTGCCGACGATGACGCTTTCTCCTTCGCAGACCGCTGCGAGCGCCGCCAGGGGCGGAAAGAGATCGGGACACTGCGTGGCATCGAATTCGAAAGCCCGCAATTCGCGCTTCCGTACCGTGATACGGTCGGGTTCATGGATCAGCTCTGCACCGGCACGCTCCAGTGCCGTACAGATGGCCGTATCGGCCTGCTTCGACAGCAGCGGGACGTTGTGGAGCGTCACTTCGCCGGCGATGGCTCCCGCAACGAGCAGCGGTGCCGCAGCGCTCCAGTCGCCCTCGATGCCGTAATCGGCGGGGCGGTAGTGCTGCCCGCCTTCGATATAGAACTGCGTATATCCGTTGTGGAGGATCTCCACGCCGAAACGTCGGGCCGTATCGATTGTCATGTCGATGTAAGGGGTCGAGACTGCGCGCAGCACATTGAGCGTATATTCGCCTGCGGCAGCGGGCAGCGACAACAGCAGTCCGGTAATGAATTGCGACGATACCGACCCGTCGACCTCGATCGTCGCGGCGTGCATCGGGCCGCAGATGTCAAAGGGCAGGAATCCGTCGTTGTCGTGCACCTCGACACCCAGTTGGCGCAGCGGTGCGATCATCATGGCCATCGGACGCCGTAACAGCGTCCCCTCCCCCTCGATGCGCAACGGAACGCCTGCGAGAGCTGCAAGCGGCGTAAAGAGCCGCGTCGAGAGGCCCGATTCTCCGACATGGAGCACCCTGCCGCGCGGCGACAGCCCGCCCTTTACGCGGAGCGTATGGTCGTCGATGACGGTGACCTCGGCGCCGAGCGCTTCGATGCAGCGCATTGCCGAACGGGTGTCATCGCACAGTTCGATGTTGCGCAAGGTCGATTCTCCGTCGGCCAGCAAGGCTGCTGCGAGTGCGCGTTGTGCATAACTTTTTGAACAGGGGGGAGCAAGTTCACCGCTGATCTCCCCCGGTAGAACGGATCTATCCATAATCGTTTTGGAGCCTGCCGTTCAGGCTTCGGCGTAGTTTTCAGATTTATTGTCGGATGTCCGGCCAGACGATCCGAAAGCATCCGGTTGTTTCCCGGCGACACGCCCCCTCGCTCTGCGTCGCCTCGCGTTTCACGCTTATGCCGTCCGCCGTGTCACTCTTCGGTGCCGTTTGGCGTTGTCCTGTCGGCGGCGGCATCGTCCGATACCGCCTGACGTGATGCGACGCCTGCATCGGCGGATGCGGACGTCTCAGGCTCCGCCGATGCTGCCTTTTGGGCATTCTCCTGCCGCAGCCGGTCGATCGTCGGGCTGCGCCGCAGTTCGAAGTGCTTGCCCAGATAGCGTTTGCGGACCTCCGGATCGGCGGCCAACTCTTCGGGTGATCCCGTTTTGAGAACCTTGCCTTCGTAGAGCAGGTAGGCGCGGTCGGTAATGGCCAACGTCTCATCGACGTTGTGGTCGGTGATGATCACACCTATATTTTTATCCTTGAGCGTGGCGACGATCGACTGGATGTCCTCCACCGCAATCGGATCGACGCCGGCGAACGGTTCATCGAGCAGGATGAAGGCGGGATTGATGGCTACGGCGCGTGCGATCTCGGTACGGCGCCGTTCGCCGCCGGAGAGTTGGATGCCCATGCTTTTGCGTACTTTTTCGAGCCGGAACTCCTTGATGAGCGCCTCGACGCGTTCGTCCTGATACTCTTTGGAGTAGTCGGTCATCTCCAGTACGGCGCGGATGTTGTTCTCGACGCTGAGCCGGCGGAAAACGGAGGCCTCCTGCGCGAGATAGCCCACCCCCATCTGGGCCCGGCGATATACGGGCAGATCGGTCAGTTCGGAGACACTCCCCTGATCGTTCTGAAGGAAGATCTTGCCTTCGTTGGGTTTGATGAGTCCTACGATCATATAGAACGTCGTGGTCTTGCCTGCGCCGTTGGGCCCCAGCAGTCCGACGATTTCACCTTGATTGACATCGATCGATACATGGTTGACAACCGTCCGGGATTTGTACTTTTTGACCAGTTCGCTCGTGTAAAGACGCATTTTCTCTCTATAAATTTTTCACAAAGTTATGTTTTTTTTCGAAAAAAATTTTTATCTTTACCTAAAATTTCAATCGCGAGGAATCTGTGGGCACGATGAAGCAAATCGAAGAGACTTTGTTGCACGAGAAGCTGAAAGAGTATTTCGGGTTTTCGTCGTTCAAAGGGAATCAAGAGGCTGTAATCCGCAATGTGCTTGAAGGGAAAGATACGTTCGTCCTGATGCCAACGGGTGGCGGTAAGTCGCTGTGTTACCAATTGCCGGCGTTGTTGATGGACGGGGTGGCGATCGTCATATCGCCGTTGATCGCGCTGATGAAGAATCAGGTGGATGCCATGCGGACGTTCTCGACTGAGTCGGGCATCGCGCATTTCCTCAATTCGTCGCTCAACAAGACTGCCGTGATGCAGGTCCGCAGCGATGTGCTGGCGGGGAAGACGAAACTGCTCTATTTCGCTCCGGAGTCGTTGACCAAGGAGGACAATGTAGCCTTTCTGCATAAAATCAAGATTTCGTTCTATGCCATCGACGAGGCACACTGCATTTCGGAGTGGGGGCACGACTTCCGGCCGGAGTACCGCCGCATCCGTCCGATCATCAATGAAATCGGCCCGGCGCCGCTGATCGCTTTGACGGCGACTGCGACGCCGAAGGTGCAGATGGACATCCAGAAGAATCTGGGGATGAGCGCGGCGTCGGTTTTCAAGTCGTCGTTCAACCGTCCGAATCTGTACTACGAGATCCGGCCCAAGAACGATGTGGATCGGGAGATCATCCGCTTCATCAAGCAGAAGGAGGGCCGCAGCGGCATCATCTACTGCCTGAGCCGCAAGAAGGTCGAGGAGCTGGCGGAACTGCTGGTCGCCAACGGGATCAAGGCTTTGCCGTACCATGCCGGCATGGATGCTGCGACGCGCGTGAAGAACCAGGATGATTTCCTGATGGAGCGGGCCGATGTCATCGTGGCGACGATCGCCTTCGGTATGGGTATCGACAAGTCCGATGTGCGGTTCGTCATCCATTACGACATCCCCAAATCCCTCGAAGGATACTATCAGGAGACGGGCCGTGCGGGCCGTGACGGCGGCGAGGGGTATTGCCTGGCTTTTTACAGTTACAAGGATATTCAGAAGCTCGAAAAGTTCATGCAGGGCAAGCCCATCGCCGAACAGGAGATCGGGAAGTTGCTGCTGCAGGAGACGGTTTCGTATGCGGAGAGCTCGATGTGCCGCCGCAAGACGCTGCTGCACTATTTCGGCGAGGAATACACCGAAGAGAATTGCGGCAGTTGCGACAACTGCCTGCATCCGAAGCCGAAGATCGATGCGGGGGCTTCGCTCAAGCTGGCGCTTGAGGCGTTGCGGGAGATCGGCGACAAGTTCAAGATCGACCATCTGACCAATCTGCTGACGGGGCGTCTGACGGCGCAGATCAAAAGTTACGGCCATAATAAACTCCGCTGGTTCGGCGCCGGCGAGGATCACGATGCCAAATATTGGGGCGCGGTGATGCGTCAGGCGTTGATCCTCGGACTGGTGGACAAGAATATCGAGAATTACGGACTGTTGTCGATCAATCCGCGCGGCGAGGCGTACATCCGTGCGCCCTATCCGGTGCTTATCACGCTCGATCACGATTACGATGCGGAGGAGCGGGAGGCTGAAACGGCGGCGCCGGCGGGCGGACGCGGCGGTGTGGCGGATGAAGAGCTTTTCTCGATGTTGAAGGACCTCCGCAAGAAGGTTGCCAAGCAGCACAATCTGCCTCCGTTCGTCGTTTTTCAGGATCCGTCGCTCGAAGACATGTCGATTCAATATCCTGTGACGCTTGAAGAGATGCAGAACATCTCCGGCGTCGGAGTGGGCAAGGCGAAGAAGTTCGGTGCCGAGTTCATCAAGCTCATCAAGGCCTACGTCGAGGAGAAGGAGATCATCCGTCCGCAGGATATGGTAGTGAAGTCTGTGGGCAACAAGTCGGGCAACAAGATCTTCATCATCCAGTCAATCGACCGCAAGATGGATTTCGAAGATATAGCGCGGGCCAAGAATCTGGATTTCGATGAATTGCTTACGGAGATCGAGGGTATTGTCAATTCGGGGACGCGGCTCGATATCTCCTATTACATCAACCAGTTCATGGATGAGGAGAAGGCCGAAGACATCTATCTCTATTTCAAGGAGGATGCGGAGAGCGATTCGCTGGATGATGCCGTCGAGGAGCTGGGCGGCGACTATACGGAGGAGGAGATCCGGCTGGTGCGCATCAAGTTTATTTGCGAACAGGGGAACTGATCGGATACCGCAAATTCCGGCAGGCACTCCCGCATGATGGGGTTTGGGGCTCTCCGACATTCGGAGAGCCCCGTTCTTTTTGTGCCTTTACCGGGTTGGGAGCGGAGTTGTTCCGCCGATTTGCGACGATGCCCCCCCCGGCGGAGGCGTGCCGCATGATGAATCGGGGAAACGTGCCGTTCCGAAATGGCGGGTGCGGGGCTATGCCCACATCGGTTTGAGAATACCGAAGAAGAGCCATGCAATGAGGAGCGTGACGACGATATTGAACGTCTGCGCCGTGAGGAACGCCCGCAGAATGCTGCGGTTCTCGCGCGATACGATCTCTTTGAGGCGTGTTTCGAGCCCTACGCAGACAAATGCCAGCGAGAAGAAGAGCGTGCTGAACATCTTTGCGATGCGCGGTTCGACGAGTTTCCCGTTTTCGGTGTGGAAAAGCCCGTGACTCTGACAGAGACTGAAGACGAGCGACGCGGCGACGAATCCGATGATGAATTTCGGGAATTTCTCCCAGACGATTCCCAGCGAGGGGCGTGCGGTGCGGCCGGTACCGGTGCGGCGTGTCGAGAGGTAGAGTGCGACGAAGAAGGCCACAACGCCGATGAGGACGTTCTGCGCCCCCTTGATGATGACGGCGTGCTGGTTGGCCAGTTCGCCTGCGATGGCGCTCGACGCCGCCACGCCCGAAGTGGTGTCGATGGTGCCGCCGATCCATGCGCCGGCCACCTCCTGCCGCACGGCGGGATCGTCGATGAAGAGCGGCAGCAGCGTGTCGGCGAGCCACGGCATGAGGTAGATCATCGGCACGACGATGATAAGGATCAGCGAGACGATGTAGGAGAGCTTCCGGTCGTCGCCGCCGACAACGCGGGCCGTAGTGATGGCTGCCGAGACACCGCAGATCGAAAGGCCGCTCGACAGGATCATGGCAGTCGGCTGGTCGATGCCGCGCCGGCGCGAGATACGGTATGCGAAGAACCAGACGACGGCGACGACGGCGCAGGCCTGCAGCAGCCCGAAGGCTCCGGATTTCATGACGTCGCTGAAGAGGATTGTGGCGCCGAGACAGACGACGCCGATTTTGATGTAGTATTCGCTTTGTATGGCGGGTTTCATCCATTCGGGGATATGGAAGAGGTTGCGGATGACGAGCCCGAAGATGACGGAGAAGAAGACCGATTCGAATCCGTAGTAGGCGACCTGCGGAATGGTTGCGACGAACTGCGCGGCGAGCGAGATGACGAAGACGGCGGCAAGTGAGGGCAGGAGCCCTTTTGCGGGCCGGCCGAGCAGGGCCCATCCCAGATAGAGGATGGCGGCGACGAGGAGGAAGAGCCCGAGGGTGTCGATCCAACCCGCAGCCGAGGTGAAGTTTTTTGGCAGGGCGGGAAGCCACTGCGGAACGAGTGCTGCAGCGGCAAGGAGAAGGATGCTTGCGAAGGTGACGACCCAGTCTTCCGTTTTGAATGCGGAGAGTATCTTTTTCATGTTGCTGTTTCGGTATTTGTTGCTGACCGGATATTTTTTGCAAAGATGCCGGTTTTTCAGCGGATTTCCCTACGCTTAAATACTGATTTTACCCGCTCGCGCATGAAAGACCGCCACAAGAAGGGTCCATGCGCGGATCTGTTCGGCGGTTATGGGGCGAATTGCGGGAACGTCGTTCGGCCTGCCCCGTCCGGCCCCTTTTTGCCGGTTCAATAAAAAGGGCCCGACAAGGCGGATAATCGTTCCGAAATCGTTACCTTTGCAGCGGCGGGGCGGGACAAAGCCGCACCGCGCGAAAACCGAATGCCGGATGGGTGAAGTCAAAGCGAAAAAATCACTGGGCCAGCACTTTCTCGTGGACCTGAACATCGCACGCAAGATCTGCGATGCACTGACATGCGGCGACGGGGCTGCACCCCGTCCCGTACTGGAAGTCGGATGCGGCATGGGAGTCCTTACGCAGTTTCTGCTGCAGCGTCCCGACATCGAGACGTGGGGTGCCGAGATCGACTCCGAGAGCGTAGCCTACCTCCAGGAGCACTTTCCGGCCTTCACGCCGCGTCTGATTGCGGGGGACTTCCTGCAATTGGATCTGTGGACGCATTTCCCCGACGGGCTGCGCGTGATCGGCAACTTCCCTTACAATATTTCGTCCCAGATCTTTTTCAAGGTGCTCGAAAACCGCGCGCTGATTCCCGAATGCGTGGGGATGATTCAGCGCGAGGTGGCGCAGCGCATCGCCTCGGCGCCGGGGTCGAAGGAGTACGGCATCCTGTCGGTGCTGCTGCAGGCGTGGTACGACATCGAGTACCTCTTCACGGTGGGGGAGAAGGTCTTCAATCCGCCGCCCAAGGTCAAGAGTGCCGTGATCCGGCTGACACGCAACAACGTTGCGCATCTCGATTGTGACGAACTCCTCTTTGTCAAGGTCGTCAAGGCATCGTTCGGGCAGCGCCGCAAGATGCTGCGCAATGCTTTGCGGGCCGCCTTCGGCGATTTCGGCGGTGACGTGCACCCCTTTTTTTCGCAGCGTGCCGAACAACTCTCCGTTGCGGATTTCGTCGCTCTCACGCAGTGGGTCGATGCTCACGCTGCCGGACGGTCGCAGAACGGGAAGGAGCGCTGTCCCGCCGGCGGACGGTAGCCGGCCGCCGGTCGATTGCCGGAGACTGTTCCCGTCAAAGAAATGCGCCCTGATATTGCTTCAATATCGGGGCGCGTTGCCGAAACGGGTGCCGGTTTCCCGCTCAGTCTTCGGGCCTATTCTCTTGCGTCGATATACTGAACACGGCCTTCGTAACTTCCCGACAGGGAGGTCTGATCCCCGCCGGCGAGGGTCAGCCCGTCGAACGTGATGCGATACCATTCACCGTCCCGTGCGATCGAGACATTCCCTTCGGTGAGTTTTCCGACGGTGGGCGAGCCGCTGAAATACTCCGAAAGGAACGATGTGCAGGCTGCATTGTCACCGCCCCAGATTCCCGTGCCGGCCTGTCCGTCCTGTACGGCAAAGGTCCCTTCGGGCACTCCGTTCGCGTAGTCGTTGCCGGCGTCGCTGTGGAGGTCAAAGTGCAGGATGGAGCCATAATAACAGTTGCCGGCCGCATCGCGCGTCGTGAGGTATCCTTTGTCAACAAGGGTGATGTACCAGTCGGCAAGACCGTTCTCCTCGCCGTAATAGACCACATAGACCTCGCGCGGGGAGATGGATGTCCGCTCGCTGGAGTTCCGGTAGTAGATCGGGCCTTCAAAATCGGCCTTGAAGGGGGCGTCATACTCATCGACCGCGTCCACGACGACCTTGTACCCTGCGTCATTGCGTTCGACGGTGATCGTTCCGGTCGAGAGGAAGGTCATCTCTTCGTCGTAGGTTGCCCATGTGACGGTATTGGGGCCGTATTCGTCGGTGATCGTGTAGGTTCCGGCCGGAATGCCGTCCTCCTCGGCGGCATCGGCAGGGACGTTGAATTCAAAAATGCTCAGCAGTTTGGTGAAGTCTGCATTGTCGAAGTCGATGCCCCATGTCGAATATCCGTCGTCGGCGTAGAATCCCGATGCTCCGGCATAGCAGTAGGTCGTTGTTGAGGCCGGGGCTTCATCGACTCCTTCCGTCGTGAGGGCACCGTTGAATACCGCCTCGATTTTGTGCGGCGTATCTCGGTTGTCGTCGATGCCGGAGAGTCGGATGCGATAGCTCGTGTCGGAGGGTTTTTGGCCGGGAACGCGGCTCAGGTCGAGTACACCGCCGCAGATCGGGGCGGCAGCCTTCCCTCCGGCGTAGTACCAGCTTCCGACGGCTTCGTCGGCCGTATTGTCAAAGGATCCTGCCACGCAGTCGTTTGTGCGGGAGAAGTCGTAGCGTCCGAACGGCGATGTTCCGGCCTCGGCGTTGAGAACCATGCGAATTTGAGCCCCGTCGGATGTCTCCATCACCAGCAGATAGCTGTCGGCGCTCTGCTTGCCGGTTGCTTCGGCTGCCGAGACTTTCGAGAGTCTGGCCGACTGTACGGTCAGCGATACGTCGGCCGTAAGTTGGCTGAGCGGTTCGGGATCCGGGCACACGGTCGGCCCGTCATTCCCATCATCGTTGCTGCATCCTGCGGCAAGACTTGCTGCGAGTCCTGCCAGCATCCAGAAAAATTTTCTCATTTCACCTAACATTTTGGATGGATCCTTGCCTGGAATCCGCCCAAATTTAGGTATTCGGCGGCGAAAAAACAAATTCCGCCCTCTCTCCGACATCGCGTGACGGGCATTCGGGCCCTCTCGGACAATACGCCGATACTGACGGAGGCACAGCGCCTTCGAGGTGCCGTATCGATAAGGACAGCTTGTCTTTCAGCGAAATGGATGCTGGCGGACTATCGGGCCGTTTCGACCGCGTCAACCGCTCCGGCGATGACGGTGACGAGATCTTCGCGCCGCAGGTATTCCGACGCAAGGCGCCGCACCTCGGCCGGTGTGATCGAGCGGATGCGCCGGAGCGTTCGTCCGACCGTCGCGTTGGGCAGCCCGCAGAGGATGTTCTCGATCGTTACGTCGGCAATGCCGAACGGGCCGTCGAGGATGCGCATCATCTCGCCCGTCATCATGTTGCGGACGATCTCCAGCTCCTGTTCCGGCACGGATTCGGTGCGCAGCCGTTCGATCTCCCGATAGATCTCGTCGAGAGCGCGGTGCGTCGTGTCGCACGCGACCTGCGTGGCGATGGCGAGGTAGCCAGCCCGTTCGAGATTGACCATCGCGGCCAGTACGCCGTAGGTGTATCCGTGTTCTTCGCGCAGGTTCTGCATGAGGCGCGATCCGAAATACCCGCCCAGCAGCATCGCCACGACCTGCATGCCGGCATAATCGGGATGGTTGCGTCCGAAAAGCACCCGTCCGATGCGGATCGACGACTGCACGGCTCCGGGGTGGGACACCTCGATGCGGTTGGTGACATGCGCCGGCGGGAAGGGCGGCTCCGCTGCCTGCGGGGTGTCGGGCAGTGCACCCGCTACGGCCGCTACGGCTTCCAGGACATCGTTGCCGACCGCACCGCTGCATACGACGAAACAGTTGCCGGCGGTATAGTGTTTCCGATAAAAATCGAGCAGGTCTTCGCGCCGCAGGTCGTCGTATGCCGTTTCGGGCGAGGAGATGCCGTAGGGATGTCCGGCGCCGAACAGCGCGCGGGCAAAGGCCTCGCGGGCTTCGGTTTCGACCTTCATGCGTTCGATGCGGAGCCGCTGCTTGCGCTTTTCGCAGTAGGCCGCGATCTCCCCGTCGGGGAAGACGGGATGCAGCAGCAGCTCTCCGGCGACGTCGAGCGTCTGGCGGAAATATTTCGAGAGCGAGCAGAAACTGATATAGACATAGTCGCGATCGACGTTGACGTCGAAATAGGAGCCGTAGAAATCGAGCCGTTCGGCAATCTGGCGGGCCGAGAGCGTGCGGGTTCCCTCGCTGAGCAGGTTGGCGGTGGATGTCGCGACGAAGGCTTTGTCCTGACGGACGGAGCCGGCACGGAAGACAAAGGTGAAACGCACGACCTCGAATTCGTTCGAGGGCAGGGCGTGGATCGTGACGCCGTTGGGAAGGGTTCGGCGGACGGTCTCGGCGAGCGTCACGTCGGCCGGAATACATAATGCAGGCTGTTTCATCGGTTCGCGCGATAGACGAGTGTGGAACAATGTTCGGGCCGGAACGTGCGGCGTGCGAAGTCGGTCAGTTCGTCGGATGTGATTGCCCGGAAGAGCTCCACTTCGCGGTTGACGAGTCCGACGTCGCCCGTCATTTCGTAGAATCCGAGGTTCATGGCTTTGTTCATGATGTTCAGTTCGCCGAAAAGCGTGTTGGCTTCGAACTTGTTCTTGACCTTTTCGAGTTCGTAGCTGCTGGCGGGCTGCTCGCAAAGCGTCCGCATCTCGTGCAGAAAGGCCTCTTCGACCTCTTGAACCGTATGCTCCGGCAGAAGCTGTCCCGTGAAGACGAAGAGTCCCGGATCGAGATCGCCCGTGATGTAGGCGTTGACGCTCGACAGCAGGCGGTCGCGTTTGACCAGATGTTCGTAGAGACGGGCCGAGTCGCCGCCGGCAAGGATGTCGGAGACCATGTCGCCCAGATAGAAGTCGCGCGACAGGCGGTCGCCCATCGGATAGGCCAGCGTCACGGAGGTTGCCGGCACGTCGCGTTCGACTTCCAGCCGTCGTGCCGCCTTCTGTTCGGGTTCTGCGGGCAGCGGATCGGCAGCGGCCGGCGTGTCCGCTATCGCACCGAAATACTCCTCCGCAAGGGTGATGAGCCGTTCTTCGTCGATGTCGGCGCTGATCGAGAGAATGGCGTTCGACGGATGGTACCAGCGGCGGTAGAATGTCCGCACGTCGTCGGGCGTTGCGCCGGCAACGTGGTCGGGCGAAAGCCCGATCGTTGCCCAGCGGTAGGGGTGGCGGGTGTAGGCCAGCGAACGCAGCAGCATGCCCTGATCGCCGTAGGGCTGGTTGAGGTAACGCTGCTTGTACTCTTCGATGACGACCCGTTTTTCGGTTTCGAGGGCTTCGGGCGTGATGTCGAGTCCCGTCATGCGGTCGGCTTCGAGCCACAGGGCCGTTTCGATGTTGTCCCTGGGCAGGGTGATGTAGAAATCCGTGTAGTCGTTGTTCGTGAAGGCGTTGTTGTCGCCGCAGGCCATCTGTACGGGCAGATCGAAGTCGGGTACGGTGCGTGTACCCCGAAACATGAGATGCTCGAACAGATGGGCGAAACCCGTTCGTTCGGGATGCTCGTTCCGCGCTCCGACCTTGTAGAGAATGTTTACGGCGGCAAGTTTCGAGGAGTGGTCGCGGTTGACCACGACCGTCAGGCCGTTCGAGAGCACATGTCGCTTGTAGCTGATCATCGTTGAATGGTTCTTGGATGGCAAAGATACGGAAAGTCGAGCGCAGAGACAAATCGAAAACGGAGTTTTCGCTTTGGCTATGCCGAGACGGAGTATCTAAGGCGGAGCCAAAGTTCGGAAAGTCGAGCGCAGAGACAAATCGAAAACTAAGTTTTCGCTTCGGCCCTGTCGGAATGATGCCTTCAATTTTACTGCGTCTATCCCGATTCCGAAAGCGGAAAGAGGCGTGCGGACGTGCCGCAGTTCCGATTTTATCGGGCCCCTTGATCTTAAATGACATCCTCCAGGATGCGAGTTGCCGGTCTGCGCCATGATGCTCCGGCGGGACCGGCAATATTTGTAATCGGGACGTTGCAGCCCGTTTTGAAACAGGGAGGAAATGCGGTGAATACGGTTGTGCCAGACGGAGCGGCGCCGGCAAATCGGAACAATAAATCTCGTCAAAATCGGTTAATAAAAATGCAGTGGCAGAAAATAGGATTTTCAGGGAATGAGGGTACGGGGTTTGCAGCTCCCGTCCTGTCCGGATTCCCGCGTCATCCGAACCGGCCGTGCAGAAAGTGTAATCCGGCGGGAGGAGGTGTCTCGGAGTTGGTCAATAGTACCGATTTACTGTTAAAAAACTAACGCAAAAAAACGTGTGAACTCTACACGGAATTTTATAACTTTGCAACGGTTGGTTATGGTTTGTTTAGTGTAATATTCTGAAATACAATAAATTTCAATAGAGTCATATGGCAGAGAAAAAGTTTATCACATGTGATGGCAATTATGCGGCGGCGCATGTCGCCTACCTCTTCTCGGAGGTCGCCGCAATCTATCCGATTACACCCTCGTCCACGATGGCGGAGCTGGTGGATGAGTGGGCGGCACAGGGCCGCAAAAATATCTTCGGCGAGACGGTCAAGGTCGTCGAAATGCAGTCGGAGGCCGGTGCGGCAGGCGCCGTGCACGGTTCGTTGCAGAGCGGCGCGCTGACCTCGACATTTACCGCATCGCAGGGACTGCTGCTGATGATTCCCAACATGTACAAGATTGCGGGTGAGCTGTTGCCGGGCGTCTTCCATGTCTCGGCGCGTGCTCTGGCCGCACAGTCGCTGTCGATCTTCGGCGACCATCAGGATGTGATGGCTACGCGCCAGACCGGCTTTGCGATGCTGGCTACGTCGTCCGTGCAGGAGGTAATGGATCTGGCGGGCGTTGCCCATATCGTTGCACTGAAGTCGCGCGTGCCGTTCCTGCACTTCTTCGACGGCTTCCGCACGTCGCACGAGATCCAGAAGATCGAACTCATCGACGAGGCCCGTCTGGCGGCGATGCTCGACCGCGATGCGCTGAAGGCCTTCCGTGCGCGGGCCCTCAATCCGGAGCACCCCGTTACGCGCGGCACGGCGCAGAACCCCGACATCTATTTCCAGACGCGCGAAGCGGCCAACAAGTTCTACGATGCGGTACCCGACATGGTGGCCGATGCGATGAAGGAGATTTCGTCGATCACGGGCCGCGAATACCGCCCGTTCGTCTATTACGGAGCGGAGGATGCCGACCGCGTGATCGTGGCCATGGGTTCGGTGACGGAGACGATCAGGGAGACGGTCGATTACCTCATGGCCAAAGGCGAGAAGGTCGGCGTCGTGACGGTTCACCTCTACCGTCCGTTCTCGGCAAAATACCTCTTCGAGGTGCTGCCGGCGAGCGTGAAGCGTATCTGTGTGCTTGACCGCACGAAGGAGCCGGGCGCCAACGGCGATCCGCTCTATCTGGATGTTGTCGAGGTGTTCGCCACTGCGAAGATGGCCGAGAAACCGCTTATCATCGGCGGTCGCTACGGCCTTTCGTCGAAGGATACCACGCCGGCGCAGATGCTGGCCGTCTTCGAGAACCTGAAGGCTGCAGAGCCGAAACATCAGTTCACGGTGGGTATCGTCGATGACGTGACGAACCGTTCGCTGCCTGTGGGCGAGGAGATCCCGATGGCAAAACCGGGTACCTTCGAGGCGTTGTTCTTCGGCCTGGGCGCCGACGGTACGGTGGGTGCCAACAAGAACTCGATCAAGATCATCGGCGGCTCGACCGACAAATACTGCCAGGCCTATTTCTCGTATGACTCGAAGAAGTCGGGCGGCTATACGTCGTCGCACCTGCGTTTCGGCGTCCGTCCCATCACGTCGCCCTATCTGGTTACGACACCCGATTTCGTGGCCTGCCACGTCCCTTCGTATGTCGATAAATACGACGTGCTGAAGGGCCTCAAGCCGGGCGGATCGTTCCTGCTGAACTCGGTGCACGACGCCGAGACGACCTGCCGGACGCTGCCCGATCACATGAAGGTCTATCTTGCCGAGAACAGGATCAATTTCTATATCATCAACGCCACGAAGATCGCCGCCGAGCTGGGGCTGGGTTCGCGCACGAACACCATCATGCAGTCGGCCTTCTTCAAGATTGCGAACGTGATTCCGTTCGACAAGGCTGTCGAGGAGATGAAACACGCCATCCTGAAGACCTACGGCAAGAAGGGCGAGGACATCGTCAACATGAACTATGCTGCGGTGGATGCCGGCGGCAAGTATGTCGAGAAGGTGGAGGTTCCGGCCGAGTGGGCGTCGATCGAGGTGAAGGATGCTTCGCACGGCGCGGATCTGTCGCGTCCGGAGTTCGTGCGCCGCATCGTCGATCCGATCAATGCGCTGAAGGGCGATCAGCTGCCTGTTTCGGCCTTCAACGGCCGTGAAGACGGTACATGGGACAACGGCACGGCCGCATGGGAGAAGCGCGGCATTGCGGTGAATGTCCCCGAATGGCAGATCGAGAACTGTATCCAGTGCAACCAGTGCGCCTATGTCTGCCCGCACGCCGTGATCCGTCCGTTCCTCGCCACCGACGAGGAGGCGGCCGCTTCGGGCATGGAGTGGAAGCAGGGTCTGGGCGAGACGAAGGCTTACAAGTTCCGCATTCAGGTGTCGCCGCTCGACTGTACGGGTTGCGGCAACTGCGTGGATGTCTGCCCTGCCAAGACCAAGGCGCTGGTGATGAAACCGCTGGAGACACAGCTTGCACAGCAGGAGAACTGGACCTACTGCACTGCGAAGGTGGGCTACAAGGAGGATGCCGTTGACAAGACCCGTTCGGTCAAGAACCTCCAGTTCACGCAGCCGCTGTTCGAGTTTTCGGGCGCCTGCGCCGGTTGCGGCGAGACCCCCTATATCAAGGCGATCACGCAGCTCTTCGGCGACAAGATGATGGTTGCCAATGCTACGGGCTGTACGTCGATCTATTCGGGTTCGGCACCCTCGACGCCCTACTGCACCAATGCGAAGGGACAGGGACCGGCATGGGCCAACTCGCTCTTCGAGGACAATGCGGAGTTCGGTCTGGGCATGCACCTCGGTGTCGAGAAGCAGCGCGACCGGATCCAGCACCTCATGGAGCAGGCGATCGCCGGGTGCGCACAGTGCTCCGAGGAGCTGAAGGGCGTCATGAAGGAGTGGATCGCCGCGCGCGGATCGTCGGCCCGTTCGGCCGAGGTGACGGCTCGCCTGATCCCGCTCATGGAGGCTTGCGGCTGCGATACCTGCCGTGAGATTCTCTCGATGAAGGACCTGCTGGTCAAGAAGTCGCAGTGGATCATCGGCGGCGACGGCTGGGGATACGATATCGGTTACGGCGGTGTGGATCATGTGATTGCGTCGGGCCAGGATGTCAATATCCTCATCATCGATACGGAGGTGTACTCCAATACGGGCGGACAGTCGTCGAAGGCGACGCCTATCGGTGCCGTGGCGAAGTTCGCGTCGAGCGGCAAGCGTATCCGCAAGAAGGATATCGGCGCGATGGCCATGACCTATGGATATGTCTATGTGGCACAGGTTTCGATCGGCGCCTCGCAGATGCAGCTCTTCAACGTGCTGAAGGAGGCCGAGGCTTATCCGGGACCGTCGCTCATCATCGCCTATGCACCGTGTATCAATCACGGTATCAAGGGCGGCATGACACGTACGCAGACCGTCGGCAAGGAGGCCGTAGCCTGCGGCTATTGGCATCTGTGGCACTACAACCCGCAGTTGGCCGACGAGGGCAAGAATCCCTTCGTCCTCGACTCGAAGGAGCCCGACTGGTCGAAGTTCCAGGAGTTCCTGATGAAGGAGGTGCGTTACACGTCGCTGATGAAGACCTTCCCTGCAGAGGCCGGCGAGTTGTTCAAGGCCGCCGAGGAGAATGCCAAATGGCGTTATGCCGGCTATCAGCGGCTGGCCAAGATGGAGTATTGATCCGTTCGTATAAGGAAATGTCGGAAGGGATGCAGTGTTTGCCCCCTTCCGGCATTCTTCTTGATGAGATGTTTAATTCAGATAAATTCGAATACTTGAGATGAAACAGTTTGTGTGTGCAGTTGCGGCATTGTTGACGATGTCGGCCTGCGAAAGTCCGAAAGAGAACCTTCCGCTGGAGGGTACGCAGTGGAAACTGACGGAGATGGAGGGTACGGCGAATCCGGCTTTTTCGGCCGAAGCCGACACGTTCCATATTACCTTCGATGCCGCAAAAAAGATGGTTTATGGTGCCGGAGCCTGCAACCGGTTGTTCGGGCCCTATGAGCTGGAAGGGGAGAACGGTGTGGATATCGAGCGTCTTGCCGGCACGATGATGGCCTGCCCGAATCTCGATCTGGAGAGCCGGTTCACGAAGTTGCTGGAGGAGATCGATTCCTACCGGATCGACGCAGATAGGATGGCGCTTCTGGATGACGGCAAGGAGGTGCTTGTTTTCAAGGGAACGGCCGCAGGGAGTGTTCCTGCGGAGGAGTTGGCCCCTGCACAGCCGGTATCGGCAGCCGATTCGGTAAAAACGGCCGAAGGAGCCGCTGCCGCACCTGCGGCAAAATAGCGGCGCGAAGATGCCGTTGTCGGTCGGAGCTCCTCCTTCCGACAGGGAAACGGGAGTATCCCGAAGGTCCGGATTCGACTTTCGGGATACTCCCGTTTATTGACCGCCCTGTCCCTTCTCTCTGCATGTGCATCGGCGGCCGGCAACGGCTTTCTTGCCGGCAGGCCGGGGCCGGCTTCCGTCCGGCCGAAAGACCGGCCCTGAAAAAGGGGAACGGATGAGCTCCGTTCCCCTTGACCGTTTTGTTCCGGCCCGATCCCCGGATTCCTACCCTCCTTTCCTGAAGCGGGTTCCGGCCTGCCGCTGCGCTGTGGCTTGGGACTCAATATTTCACCTTGATCCAGGGCGCTTTCTGCGCGAGGTAGTTCTTGACCTCGATGGGAATGTCGGTACACATGTAGTCGCACCCCAGATAGGCTCCCAGCATGAAGTCCTCGACGGATTGTCCGGGCCACAGACTGACGATCAGCCCCTCTTTGTGTGCTTTTTTCACGGCTTTGCGGCTCGTGCCGTCCATCGTCGCGCCCATGCGGGGGATTCCCATCGCCTTGCACAGATCGATCGTCTCGTCGTTGCAGGGCTTCGATGTGATGAGCAGCAGATCGACCCCCGGATAGGTCGCCTGCAGGTAACGCAGGGCACGGTAGTCGCCCGACGTAAAGACGAAGAGCGCATCATCGGGCTGAATGGCCTTTACCGCCTTGTAGAGTTTGTCGCAGTATTCATGGAGCCGTGCTTCGGGATAGAGCTCTTCGGGCTTCGTCTTCATCTCGAACTCGACATAAAGGCCCTCCTTGCCTTTGAGAAAGTCGAGCAGTTCATCGAGGAACATCATCTTGTTCCCCTGTTTCGTGACCAGTTGCCGGATCTCGGCTTCGGTCTTCTCTTCGACGGTTCCGGAACCGTTGGTTGTCCGTTCGAGCGAACTGTCGTGTGTGACGACGAGTGCGCCGTCGGCCGTCATGCGGATATCGGTTTCGAATCCGCGATAGCCGGCGTCATAACTTGCCTGAAACGCCGACAGGGTATTTTCATCGTGTTCCATGCGGCCGCCCCGATGCGAGAAGAGACGGATTTCCTGCTCTTGCGCCGAGACGTCGAACAACGTTGCCGCGCAGATGGCCAGCGCCATCAATCGAATCGCTTTCATTTGCTTTGAGTTAGATTGTAAATATTTTGTAGGGAGACGGAAATGCCTCTTCACAAAGGTAACGCTTTTCTTCGGTTCCGCAAATGAGCCGCCCTGTTTTTTTCGTTTCCGGATGTTGCGGCCTTTCGAATTGTTTTGAGTGGAAGCTCCCTGCCGGCGGGCGTTCAGGCGGAGAATCGGGAAACGATGATCTCAGCGGCCGTTGCGCAGGCGTTTGACCGCCCACGCCATGACATTGGCGGGTGCGCGGTGATGCATCAGCTCTCCGCGCATGAAATCCATGTAGGGCTCGACGTGGCGGAAGAAACGCAGGTACCCCTTGCAAAGATAGTTGAGACCGCTCTCGCCCTCGCGTGTACGTTCGAAACGGTTGCGGGGACATTCTCCGTTGCAGGCGAACAGATAGCGGCAGCGGCGGCACTGTGCGGGCAGCGCCCGGAGTTTGGCGTCGCCGAAGGCGGTCTGACGCGGACTGCGCATCAACTCCACGAGCGGTGTTTCGAGGATGTTGCCCAAACGGTACTCCGGAAATACGAAGTGGTCGCAGGCGTAGAGATCGCCGTTGAACTCCATCGCTCCGGCGTGGCCGCAGCTCTTCGAAAGCGTACAGACGCCGGGAGCCTCTCCGACCCAGTTGGCCAGTGTGGCATCGAACAGCTGTACGAAGATGCTGCCCACATCGCGCTGCACCCATTCATCGAACAGTGCGCAGGTGAACCGTCCCCACTGTTCGGGCGTGACGGAGAAGTCGGCCAATGGGGCTCCCGCATCGGATGCTGCGGCAAGCCGGCGTCCGTCGTCATGCGGCAGCAGCCGCTCGACAACGGGCGTGAATTGCAGATAACGGCATCCGATGTCGCGGAAAAAGCGGTAGAACCCGATCGGATCGTCGGCATTGTGGCGGTTTACGACAGCCAGGGCGTTCCATTCGACGTTGTGTTTTTGCAGCAGGGCAATGCCGCGCATGACCGCGTCGAACGTCGGGCCGTCGTGCAGGTCGCGCCGGTAGCAGTCGTGCACCTCGCGCGGCCCGTCGATCGAGATTCCGACCAGCCAGCCGTTTTCGCGGAAGAAGGCGCACCATGCGTCGTCGAGGAGCGTGCCGTTTGTCTGGATGCTGTTGGCGATCACCCGACCGGCGCCGTACCGGCGCTGCAGGGCGACGGCCCGTTCGTAGAAGGCCCGTGAGCGCAGCAGTGTCTCCCCGCCATGCCATGCGAAGGAGACCTCCGGTCCGGGCTGTGCCGCGATGTAGTCGCGGATGAAGCGTTCGAGGAGCTCGTCGCTCATGGTCTGCGCATCCTGCGGATAGAGACAGCTCTTTTCGAGGTAGTAACAGTAGGTGCAGCGCAGATTGCAGCGGGCGCCTGCGGGTTTGGCCATGACGTAGAGCGGCCGTACATATTGCTGATAGGAGAGAATCTCTTCCTGCATGGTTTGTCGGATCTTGGTTCTTGCGGGCTGCCGCCGCGTCCGCCGAGTGCCCGACAGAACGGAACGGCGGAACGGCGATAATCCGTAACAAAGATAATACAAAAAAGTGAGATACTGAGCAAATCACGGAAATATGATTGAAAGTTAATGATTTATGGGGTTTTGGCGATTTGGACGGGTGCCAACTGAAACCGTGAAAATGCCAACTTGAACC
>CALUKI010000004.1 GCA_944321175.1 uncultured Alistipes sp. | reverse complement strand
AACGCCAACAGATACCTGGCATGGAGCGCGACTGACGGCACACGTAATTCAAGCCTGGCTGAAATCATATCTGAAATCAGAGAGTCGATGGTGGTCAACATGGCCTACCATGCCAATGATCCGGGTGCCGGGATGGCATTGCATCAGAATCCCGACAAGTACAAGATGTTTGCGGCAGACACGGGGCTGTTCGTTACCCTCGCGTTTTGGGACAAGAAGTTTACCGACAATACGATTTACCATAAACTGCTCAGTGACAAGTTGAGCGCGGATCTCGGCTATGTCTATGAAAACGTCATCGCACAGATGCTGAAAGCAGCCGGACATGAACTGTACTATTATACTTTCCCCACAGAGAGCGGAAAACACAACTATGAAGTGGATTTCCTGATTGCGGACGGGGACAAGGTAAGTCCCATCGAGGTGAAATCTTCCGGTTACAAGACACATGCTTCGCTGGATGCCTTTTGTAAAAAGTTCTCATCCCGGATAAGAAACAAGTATCTGATTTACACGAAAGACATGCGCAAGGAGGAGGATATCCTGTACCTTCCGGCATATATGACAATGTTTCTTTGATTATGAAAGATATGCTATCGAATAGCCCGCAGAGGTTGCGCGAGGTAAACACGCTTGTCGCCACCTGCAACCAGGATGGTCTCTCTTTTGGCCGGGCCCTGTCATTATCCCTGTTCTACCGGGACTTCAACGACACGAACAGCCTTGTCAAAGAGGCGGAGAATCTGGCACGGGAGAATCCCGCCCGGTTATTGGAATGTTCCATTTCCCTGCTTTCGGAAACGGATGGATACCTGTCATCGGACAGGTCGGGGCTCTATGCGGCAGACTTCGAACGCATTTTCGAGGAACACATCAAGCCGTTTGAACTGAGGTACGAGGAAGCGAAAAGTGCAGCCACTCGACTCTGGCGCGACTATTCGGCAAAGAGCAACCGTCTGGATTTACTGCCGCTGGAGTCCGTGGAGTACAGACTGCTTGACAAGGAATGTGACGCCGCAAAAGCGGAATATGACAGGGCCCACGCCCTTGCAGACCTGTTGTATCAGGAATGGCAGCAGGAACGCGAACGGTGTTTCTGCGTGTATTGTTTCAAGCCGCTGTTTCTTGACGTGCTGGTGGAACGCCTTAAAGGAATTGCGGAAAGCATCATTGCCGACATCAACCACATGCAGGAGGACAAGCCATGAGCGGAGCAAACCTGTTGCAGGAGACATCCGCATGGATGGACACCGTAGATCTCGCATTGTGCCTGTTCATTTACGAAGTGTGCAATGACTGTCAGTTCGAGTTTGCATCGGGCAGTGATTTCGTGAATTTCATGAACCTGAAGCCGACCTCACGCCCCGTCACCGTCCGTCCGAAAGAGAACCTGCGTGTCTGCTATATGGTTTTTGCCGTATCCCGGACAATCAGGCCGCACGAACGTGGAAAACTGTGGGCGGAAGAGTTCCTGAAACGTTGCGGCATATCCAAGTCATATTACGACAAGCACCGCAGCGATGTCTGCAGCGGCGGGACAACCGAAGAGAACCGTGAATACCGCAAATCCGTTGACAGGGCCATCGAAAACGCAAGGAAACTGAGAACATCCCCATAGCAGCCCGCGGGTTTCCCATTCGGGATAACATACTTCTATCATGGCAGTGCGCCATACTGTTGAATATCAGCAGTATGACGCACTGTCGCTTTATGCACTTTCCCCATTTGCTCCCCATTATGCCCCTTTAAGTCCAAAGTAACTTTGCAAACGAAACGGAAGGCAAATAAAGACCAAAAGCCTGACTATTCCGCATTGTTGCAACAAGACGGTAAAGCGAGTATAAACAACAAATGAACAAGCAATATGGAAAGTGAACGCAATCTGATGAACACCACCGAAGCGGCCCGGTATCTCGGAGTGAAACCAAGTTATCTCTACAAGATGATGATGCGCCGCGCAGTCCCTTATTACAAGCCGGGAGGCAAACTGTGCTTCTTCGCGAAGGAAGACCTCGATGCCTGGCTGAAACGGGTAAGGGTAAAGTCGCAGGACGAAATAGACAGCGAGGCCATGGGTTATCTCGTAAGCCGGGAGAGAAACAAATGATTTATCCACTTTATAAAACAAAAGCAGTATGAATGATTCCAACATAACAGGTACAGGCTTCCCGAATGCCGTACCACAGGCTTCCTCAAACAGGGAAACCGGCAAGAAGACGACACGCTCCGCTATCGGGGCCAAGGCGCAGACCATCCTGGATTTTCTCAGACAATGTACCCCTTACGAGGCCGATTCCATCCGTGTGATGGTCGGTCATGCAACCGGAAAGGGAGACACGGACACGATTGAAGCAACCGACCTGCTTGCCGTGAACCGCTTTCTCAACCACGGACTGACAAAGGAGAACGCAACGGGTAACGAAGCGGTAATGAGACACCGGCAGGAACGTGCGCAGAAACTGATGGAGGCCGTCAAGGAGTTCGTCAACATCGGCCAGCTGTGCCGTGTCAGCATCGCGCTGATGAAGATCTCGTCCGATTTCAAGGCCGTGGAGGATGCACGGCAACACCTGCAATCACAGCCGTCCAATGCTGCGGGCAGAAACTGTTAAAGGGGAATCGGAGTATCTGACAGTCTTGAAACAATATCCGTGAACCTCTACAAAATAAGGGGAACAGAAATGCGGACAGAAATGTCAGACACTCCTGTCCTTCTTCCCTGCAAGGTTGCAGGCAAAATCTGACAAGAGTGGCGGCAGAAGCGCAGCATCATGCCCGTAAAGGCAACCGATGACAAGGCTACATCCTTTGCTGCAAGCCCCATCCTTTTATATAAAGCCATAAATTCCGAAAGGCATTTATGGACATTTATCCGGCAGCGGATGCACGTTCTGTGAGGCCGGGGACGGTATTTCATTACAAGATATGCCGATGTATTACACTCCCTGGCGGTCATTCCATACACGGCACTCTTGCCATTGTCCGAAGGGGACAATGGGGAACGCCGCTCGCAGGCTCGCACCGTAATCTGCCTTTTGTATCACTTTTATCCCTCTTTTTTATGAATACGAAACAGAAAACAACCCGGCATGATGAAGAGTCCGGGATTCCTGAAAGCAAACGGGAAAGGCGTGACTCGACCATCTCATTCCGTGTCAGCAGGACACAACGGGAATATATTGGACGGCTGGCCGACAGGTGCGGCATGACAATCAGTGACTATGTATTGGCCCGGTCATACAATTACAGGCCGAAAGAGCGCATGACCCCAAGACAAGAGTTGATACGTGACGAACTCATCATAGCGCGAAGCGACTATGCCAGATACACGTCCATGCTCAACGCCATGCCGCAGGATGAACGTCGGGCGATGTTCCGCAATCAAACCTGGATGGTCGGTGCGCTGCAACTGCTCGGCAGGACTGCGGAAGCCATCACAAAAATCATAGACCGCTATTTCGCACCGAACCAAATTCCCGAAAACCCCAAAATACAGGAACAGACAGAAACCAAAGAAAATACATGATAGGCAAGGCAAAATCCATAAGTCACGGAATAAACGCCCTCCGATACATCACCGGAGAGTCGAGAAACAAGAAACATCCCGAACTGATATACCACATCAAGGACAACCTGCTTCCGTGCAGACTCGATGCGCAGGGCCTATGGGACATGATAAAAGCCCATGCGCCGACGGGCAAGAACATGATCCGCATTGAAATCAGCCCGGCAAAAGAACACACGGAACATTTCACCCTGAAAGACTGGGAAAGGCTGTGGGACGATTTTGTCCGTGAATTTGACAGCATGGAGTTCAAGGACAGGCATGGCAATGTGTATTCCCACAGGACAAACATTGCGGAAAGCATCTATTCCGTAAATCTGCATCTGGAATCGAAAAGCGGCATTCCCCACCTGCACGCTGCGGTCTGCCGCAAGGACAAGGACGGCAAAACCAACAACGACCACAACATACATCTCCGCGCACAGTATGCCGCGGAGCGTATAGCCCGGAAACGGGGCTGGACGACAGCAGCAGAAATCCGCAGGACAAACGCCGACGAGGTTGCCCTGGAACTTACGGGTATTCTGCGTTCCATGCCGTCATGGTCATGGAGCGATTATGTTGCGAGGGTGCGGCAAAAGGGTTATACGCTCGAAGAACGGCGTGACAAGAAAGATGTGTTGCGGGGTTATACGGTCGGTATCGGGGATGTCATCTACAAGGCTTCGGAACTTGGCAAAGGCCGTACCCTGATGGCATCAAAGATTGAAACGACGTGGAACAGACTTCACAACCGGTCCGCCACAGAGCTTAAGCCGGAAGAAAACAAGGTTCCGGCACAGACTGCAACGCATTCCGGTGCAAACTTGAAAACAGCCGGTGACAGACCTGTTGCAGATTACTCCTCATGGCATGACGGAACATCAAGGTATGAACTTACACATGATGGCAGGGATTACAGGTTCTATATTCCCGACAATGTCATGCAATTGTTCGATGACGAGTTCGACTACCGGGAAACAGAAAACCACAAGGAGCTTACAGACTATGCAGTGGCTCTGTTTGTCGGCATGATGAACGGCCCGGCTGTCCCGTCGGGTGGCGGAGACGGCACTTCCAGCGACCTGCCTTGGGGACGGAAAGAGGACGAGGACGAAATGGAACGTGCCCGACGTTGTGCCCGTGCGGCCATCGCGAAACATGGCAGACAACCTAAATCATCACGCAAACGATAGAAAGTAACTTTATGTCAGGCAGAAAATACGATTACAGCAATGAGTTGGCGCAGGATGTCCCACAGAGTGAGAATGAAGAACGCAAGGCGGAAGCACGAATCCAACGGCTTGAAAAACGCAGTACTGCATTGACTGACGAGTTTCGTGACCTGAAACCGGAAATCGGCAGGACTTACAACCTTCTGCAAAAACTTGTCAGTCAGACAGGCGCATTCACCACCACCATGCTCAACCTGCATGACCTGCTCAAAACCGATTTACCGATCCGTTTTTCGGAAGAGGACAAGAAAATGTTGCAGGATGAGTTGAGCAGTATCGCCAGAAAAGCCGCCGGGGAGATCCGTAAGAACGAGAAACGGGTCTCAGTACCGCAAGCGGTTTTCTCGTGCATGGTTATACTGTTGGTACTTCTTTCCGTATTCTTTGCTTTGGTCATTTTTGCCAACCTGAAACTGCTCCGTTCCGACATGCTGACTGAACTGGTGATCTTGTATTCCATACTCATTGTCCTGACTCTTGCTGTCGCCTATATATTTTATAGACATAAATAAAATATTAAAAATACAGTTATGGCAACAGTAAAAGTAAAATTCCGCCCGTCAACGGTCGCAGACCGTCCGGGCACTATCGTCTATTTTATAACCCACCATCGTATCATCAGACAAATCACGACGGAATACAAGGTATTCCCCGATGAGTGGGATGAAAAAATGTCGAAACTTGTAATCACGCCCGAAAATGGACGTGCAGAATTTGTCCGGGCAATTACGCAAAGAATCCATCGGGATATGGATAGGCTAAACGGAATTATAGAAAATTTCGATCGTAGGCGGCATGGATATTCGTCCGAGGATGTAATTATGGAATTTAGGGACACCGCCAACGAGAATACCCTTTTCAGATTCATGGAGGATGTTATCGGACGGTTACGCCAATTGAAGCATATCGGCACGGCAAAGAACTACCACGCTGCACTCGGCAGTTTCAAAAGGTTTCGGGATAACGAAGACATTACATTGGATGCAATAGATCAGATTACGATGGAAGATTATCAGGCATATCTGAAATCGACCGGTCTGTCATCAAATTCCATATCCTTTTATATGCGTATTCTTCGGGCTGTCTATAACCGTGCGGTTGAACAGGAGTTGACCAGAGACCGCAAGCCTTTTCATACGGTGTTCACCGGAACAGAGAAAACCCTCAAACGGGCAATTTCAATCAACGACATCAAACGCATCAGGAATCTTGATCTGTCTCTTAAGCCCAACATCGAATTCGCCCGTGACATATTCCTGTTTCTGTTCTTTTGCAGGGGGATGTCTTTTATAGATGCAGCTTTCCTGAAAAAGACGGACATTCAAAACGGAGTGTTGACCTATCGGAGACATAAGACGAATCAAGTGCTCCACATCAAGATTATAAAACCTATCAAGGACCTGATTGACCGTTATTCGTGTAAGGATTCTCCTTACTTGCTTCCTATTATAGACTGTTCCGTCAGCGATGAACGCAAACAATACGAAACGGCTTTGCGCCGTATTAACAACACCTTGAAAATCATCGCCGATATGGTGAAACTGCCGGTTACGCTTACAACATATGTCACCCGTCACACTTGGGCGACAATAGCCAAATCAAAAAATGTGCCTGTAAATGTCATTTCGGATGCGCTTGGTCATGATTCCATTGCCACTACGCAGATATATCTTGCTTCGATAGACACGTCTGTTATCGATCGGGCGAATGAAATGATAATTAAGGATTTATAAAGAAAATATGTTACGCAAATATCTCCGTTTCCTTGCAAGAAACGGAGATGTTATACAAAGGTATAGAAAAATCCGAAATGACCAACTATCGGAATATGAAAATTTTATTGATTTATATTAAAGAACATATTTTGATTTACAAGGTTGATTCAAAGAGGGAAAGAATTTGAACTGTATATCAGCTAATTATATTCTATCTCCGTTTCTTGCAAGGAAACGGAGATGAAGCCCTATGAGAACATTAGACTGGATTAAACACAGCAGATTGTTTTCATTAATGAATATAATTAATTCAATGTATAATTTTAATTTGGTTTACCTATGGGTGTTATATTACTCATCATCGTTGTGATCTTGGCCATTTACTTTATCAAGAAGAGTTCATCCAACAGCGATTCAACGATTGAGGAATCCGTCAAACAACATATTTCTTTTGACAATCTTTCGGAAGAAGAGCAAAGTGTAAGGGATGAAACCTTTAATAACATAATGCGAGGTTCGCACAGTGAAGAACTGGCAAAATGTTACAACAAGCTTAAATCTTTATTTATACCAAAGAACAACGGGCAATTTGCAGGGAGTCTATCGGGTCTGCTATCAGAGAAATCCCGTGCGAAAACGCTTGCCACCATAAATGAAACCGTTACACGAGTACTCGGTAGCAATACTCATGAATACGCTGTATGGTATAACGTCTTTTTTGATAATATCCTCAATGAAATGTATTTCTCACCAAATGGGAAATTGGCCCAGTTTACACAAATGGTAATTGCGGATGTTCAACAGGGAGACTCGTTATTGGAGCAGATTGGAATAGCCAATATCCTGTCGGATCCTGAGAAAGCCAATAGCTCGATAAAAATTCGGACAGACAATGCAACAATTAAAATTGAAACAAAGACCAAAAATGATGTACTCCACTACGAAATAAAGGGGGCATACAATGCTTTTAAATACGGTTTGTGCTTGGACGATGAACTTATTCGTAAAGCTGAGATACTTATTACTATCTGTGCAAAATATGAATATGGTCCGAAGTACGAGCTTCATAAAGATGATGTGGAGAAATATGAGTTACCCAATCTGCGTACAAACTAAATAATTATCATTCGTTTACGGTCGACTCAAATCTCAATAATTTATTTATGGAGTGGATATTATATATAATTGGAGGTACAATCTTGATAAGCATTCTTTGGGGAATAGGGTTAATTCCCGAGATTTTATGCATGATAGGGATGTCTCTTTTTGTAGGCCTTATTAGTGGCGTAGTAGCATGGATCTTTGATTGGGGTTTTGAGGCAGGCTTTCATGTAGGAATATACATAGGTGTTGCATTGTATGCTCTATACTGTATTGGAAGAATTATTAATCCTGAAATAACAATAGAATTTTATACCGATGGATCGAATAAGGTCTTATCAGAACGCTGGAATGGTATAATAGGTCTTATTGTGCTTATAGGGGCCAGCCTTCTTGCGATATTCGGATAGATCAACGTGATTGTTGCAAAAAAATAAACTATGAACTAAAAAAATAAAAATCTATGGGATTCTTTACAAGTGTATTTTTAGGGCCTGAATGTAAATATTGCGGGAAACGTTCATTAGAGGATGATGACCCGAGTAAAGGCCTTTTCCCTTTTGAAATAAAATATTGCAGATCTTGTGGGCGATACCAAGTCTTCGGTAATATACCTCGTTGTTACCGATGTGGCACTCCTCAAACAAATGTTACTATAAATGAGTATGGAGCGCCACTTCCCACATGCCCAAAGTGTGGCTATGTATGGGATGGAGAGTAGTACGGTGAATAGTCATAGCTTTATTGATGATATCAAAATGTAGATACAAGAAAAGTCAAGTGTGAACCTGTTGACAGAGATATTACGATGAAAGATAAAATGTATGTTAGAATTACATAAACTATTTGGGGCTATTATGGATGAAGACAGAGTTCAAAATGAAAAGCGTAGAAATGATGATAGAAAAATCATCATCTACAAGAGCGAATTGGATTATCTGTCCAAGTGCATATTGGAGTCGCCTCAAATGGAAACAGGGGGTAACTTGTTCGGTTTATGGACTCCATTCGGAATTCCGTTTATACAATATGTAGTAGGCCCCGGCAGGAATGCAGAGCACCATCATGCCCACTTTCGGCAGGATTTTGATTTCTTGGACAAGAATGCAGATTTTCTGGTAAAGGAACATGCGCTTCACCATATAGGAACATGGCATTCTCATCACTCTTTAGACCTGGACCATCCTAGTGGTGGGGATACGCGTTCTACTCTTTCTGGAATGAGAGAATGTCGTTTGAAGAGTTTTGTCCTATTAATAGGAAACTATCGTCATGGAAAATCTACCATGAATGCATTCCGCTATTATGACAATGGTAGCTGTATTAAGTTAAAATGGATAATACTTGACGGAGAGAGTCCAGTAAGACAGATTTATGATAGGACACATCCGACCCTTGTCTATAAACCAAAAGGCGAACCAATAATGATGACGTTAGAGCAGACAACTTTGAACAGCGACAACAATGCGGCTTCGCAGGTACCCACATTTGATGCAGATTATTGGCTTTCAACCCAAGAGAACAAAAAAGAGTTTGCCGCCATCGTAAAATATCTTAAGACTGAATTTGAGAATGTCAGTGTGTTCCAACTGAATTCTTCAACCGTGGAGGTAAAAATGAGTGACGCTGAAGGTGTTTACAAATTTGTATTCGACAAGACATTCCCAGACAGTCCGCCCAAATTGTTTGCCCAAAGGAAAAATGAAGTTAAACTCAAGTCCGTGCCTAACTGGAACATTGAAGGGAAAAGCATATCCGAAGCATTTATTCACTTTTATAATACGATAGAGATATGACAGAAGAACGATTAAAAGATGAATTCTATTTGCTTTCACATGCGTTTTCTGTTAAGCAATTCAAGTTGACAAGCAATACGTTGACCATAGCATTGCAAACCAACTCAAAGAAGATATATACAGTAAGAATAGATTTGGCCGATCATCCTTATGCAGTACCCAAAGTATTCATAACCAGCCCTAAGCCATTGCGTGACCGTTCAGGAAACGCTTTGCTGAATGCCAGTCATCCGATGCACACGCTTACAGGGGAAAACGGCTGTACCCGCATCTGCCATTACGGTCCCTCCCAATGGCATCCGGGAGTATATCTGTATCAGGTGGTAGTCAAGGTCAGGATATGGCTTGAAGTTTACGAGAATCATCTGAAGACAGGCTATCCGCTGGACAAATATCTCAGTACGGCTCCGGAAAGATAAGAGAAGTTTAACCGATAAAAATTACGCATATGAGTTTTTTCAAGAAAAATCAAGCCAATGATTGTACGGATGTCAGTCAGGTAATCAAAGATCAGCATGACGGAAACAGAGGTGTTGAGCTGATAATGAATGAAGACGGAGAAATGGTTGCGGTGCCGTCGTCACAGGTCAACCAAATGGACGGTATAAAAGCAACGGAAATTGCAAAAAAAGATTATTACAGCTACTAATATCAGAACAATCTCTATGGGCAGCCTACTTTATCTTCATCAATACCAAATTCAGAACTTTATCAACGCCCCAGAACAATTCAAGCCCGGGGTGGCATATGAATGGAAAGGTGAGGATGTATATCATGCTTATTTGGAGTATCCACGGATTGCACCGTCAGGTTATGCAGTTGCCTGCTTGTTCCTGAAAGTTCAAAACAAGACGGATTTTGACAATGCCGAGACCTTGGTTGAAGAAATGAAGAAGTCAAATTCTGAATTTGATAGGTTCAATGTGATAATTGTTTTCAGGTTGGAGAATGGGCAGTTGTTAAAGCGGGCTTTCCTTCCGAACAAACCTGACATCCAAATCAGAATTGAATATATTCCGGATAAAAGTAACTTGTATACCCGCAGTAAAGGGCTGATTGAGGTTGGCGCATTAGAGAAAAGAAATGTTCTTATCGTCGGTCTGGGAAGCGGCGGTGCAAGCATAGCCGTAGAACTGGCTAAGGCAGGCGTAGGAAATTTTGTACTTGTAGATTTCGACCGTCTCGAACTGCATAACATTTCCAGACACATAGCCGGAGTCAATGAGCTTGGAAGGCTAAAAACAAATATTGTACGCGATGCAATTTTGGGAAAGAACCCTTATGCTAATGTCAATACATATCCAATTGACATTATGGAAGATACGACGACAATAGAAGGGCTTGTATCTGAAACGGATCTGGTAGTAGCAGCTACCGATAGCTTACCAAGTAGATATTTATTGAATGCCCTAATAATAAAGTATAATAAGGTCGGACTGTTCGGCCGGGCCGTCACCAGAGCTGAAGGAGGGGATGTCCTAAGAGTACGTCCTGGCGGGCCATGCTATGCCTGTCTGAAAGGAAGCCAATGGTACACACATGAAGAAGAAATTACAGACTTACGGAGAGCACGTGAAACCGGTGTTATTCCAGCCTACACTTCGGAAGACGACGCAAATGCAATGGTACAAGTAGGGCTTTCAACTGATATAGCTCCTATAAACACCATGGTCGTGAAACTAGCGATTCAGGAATTGTCAAAAGGTACCGACTGCCTTATCACCACGCTTGACCAAGAGTTGAATTATGACTTTTATATGTGGGCAAATCGGAGGGAATTACATTTTGCGAACTGGGCACCTTTCAATAACAATCCGGGACGGAAAAAACCGACCATATTGCAGTGGTATGGTGTGAAATTTCCGAAAAGTTGTGACTGTAACGAATGTAAACACTATTGATAGTTTTTATTATGGCTAAAATGATAAAATTGCCAAGCGGCATCAGTATAGATATGGAACAAGGGGAAATACGAACTCCTCTCGGTCCTGGACCTATACCTATCAGCCATAATACACGTCCATATATCACCTATCGAAGAAGTATTTGGAATCGGTTTGATGACATTATAGGCAATATAGGAAACTGGTTTGCTGACACCTCAGAAACTATCACAAGCATACTGTCCGTCCTATTGCTGGTCTGCATGGCTATCCCTTTTATCGGCTGGCTGATTTCTCTTGGGTGGTTTTGGGGTATAGTAGCAGGAATATTTTTAGGGGGGATTGCCTATTATGCAGCCATGATAGTGGTTGGCATTTTTATTTGGATAAGCAATATAGTGTTGGCTGTTATAAGATATATATTTTATTCCGGAACATCCTTCCTGATTACGTTGGCAATTGTTGGAGCATTGATTGGAATAAGTGTCATGTCATCTTCCAATAGCCACACAACAAATTCGACAAAAAGCGAATATGCCATTCCTCGAACTACAAAGTACTATTGTACGGCGAGATCGGTCTTGAATATCCGTTCTGCCCCCAGTCAAAACGCAAGAGTTATTGGTGTATTGAAGCCCAACCAGATAGTGGATGTTTACGAAATTACAAACGGGTTTGCGAAGATAAAATATAATGGCTCAGATGGGTATGCAAGTATCAAATATTTGAGCAAACAACAATAAACGGTGGAATCCAAAAAGCCTTAATAGAGTAGGAATAATAAAAATTCTATACCACTATGGCACAGAATGAAGTACTTTTCACAAAACTCGAAGTTCGTTTCGATGTAAGCGAAGGTCAAGCAGAATGGCGAGGCCGTTACAATGAACGTCATCCAGCTCCACTTGATTAAAAATTAATCAGTTCATCGTTATGCCAACATTTAGAAATATATATCTAACGGTTAAAGTCACGCTAAGATTTTGAAGATATGCGAAAGATGTGTTTCGTGATGCTAACATATAGATGTAATCTTAATTGCACCTATTGTTATCAAAAGTATAAAACGTCTCAAAATATGACTTTGGAAACTGCAAAGTCCGTTGTTTCAAGAGAGGTTCAATTAGCCCGAGAATCCAATAATAAAGATGGTATAAGGTTCGACCTTTTTGGAGGCGAGCCATTACTTCAGTTTGATTTGATAAAGGAATTATGTGCATGGATATGGGAAACCATCACAGATGTGAAGATAGATATTTTCATAACCACCAATGGTACTTTGCTTGATGATGAAAAGAAAGAGTGGTTTAAGGCGCATAAAGAAAAAATCAATCTTATCATGTCTGTTGATGGGAGAAATGACGTGCAAGAAGGTAATAGAGGGTGTCATTCTTCAGATTTGCCTATAATGTGGATGATAGAGACGATGCCAAATTATTTGCTAAGCATGACAGTTTCTAGAAAAGCCCTTGCAAATTTTGCAGATGAATTAATCTATTTTCATGAGCAGAACTACCGCATAGATGCGAAGCCTGCTCAAGGAGAAGATTGGCAAAAAGGAGATGGAAAGATATACGAAGAACAGTTGAACAAACTCGCTGATTATTATTTAGCTCATCCGGACATAACTCCTATGTATATCTTCAAGGAAACCTCCTATGTTCATTTATTAAATAATGAACCTAATGAAAAATATGGAAAGACTTGTGGTGTAGCAGATGAATTAGTCGCATATGATGTAGAAGGGCGGTTGTTCCCTTGTCATCATTTCTTGCCAAACGTTAATGGGAAAACTGACATATTGGATTATCTGAATACGGTTGATTTCACTGATTCTTCAAGATTCGTTGATGATGAGTGCATGAAGTGTGAGATATTAAAAATATGCAGGACATGTAGCGCACGCAATTTTAATGAAAGAGGGGATGTCAGCCGTAGAGACAAAAGGACTTGTCAAATAATGCTTGCAGAAGGTAAGGTCGTAAGTGCATTTCAAATTAGGAAATATATGCAGAACAAGGACAACTTAACTGCTCACGAACTTTTAAAACTTAAAGCAGCTATCAAGTGTCATCAACTCTGTTGTGATTTCGAGAAGAAACTTTATGCAACAGAATAGTAAAAACGGAGAAGCCGATAGCCGTAAAAGTGGAGGCGTTATTTTTAATTCATTTATAACATGTTAAACAATGAATTGCTGATGGATGCTGCCGCATTGGTAAACTCTAATGAGGCAAAGATCGCACAACTTCAGGCTGATGTTGAGTGTGCATCTGGTTGCGGAATGTGTGGTTACGGTAGTAACTAATATTTCGAAGAGAGCGACTCTTTTTCGGGGTCGCTCTCATTTTATTTGTATACTTATTGGAGTTTGATATCAAATACCTAATTCGTTATTCTCCATTTTCTCATACATCTATTCAACCTCTATTAAAACGATATACTACATGAAGTTAGACGTATTATTGGTTCAATTGTCTGCCAATCCTTATTTTGACATGCTTTCTTCTTACTGCATAGGTCAATTAGGACTATATTATCTTGCGGAATATGCAGACAAGCATGGGTATAGTGCAAAAGTTAAATATTACAATTCATTCGATGTAGTGTCTGAAGTATTGCCCAAACTAATAAACAAAACTTCATGTCGTATTTTAGGATTTTACGTGGATAGCGAAAATATATGGGCATTAAGAGTCTTGATACCATTATTGCATAAAAGTTGTCCACAGCTTCATATTATCCTTGGTGGCCCCCAAGTTACAGGAGACCCGCATGGGACAATGCAATTAGTCCCTAATGTTACTTGTGGTATTATTGGAGAGGGAGAGATCCCATTCCTCAAACTATTACAGGCAGATACAATAAATGAGGACGTACTTAAGACTATAAACGGGTTGATTTATTATGACGCTTCTCGAAAATTATCAGTAACAAAGCCACAAAAGCAAAATCCCAATATAGATGAATATGGTTATCCCAAAAGAGAAAAGTATTGTCTGGATTCGGACAAAGTAACTTTCCCGCAATTGATTACGGGGCGAGGCTGTATGGGACATTGTGCTTTTTGTTATGAAGGAGGCCGCGAACATACTAATTTACGGGTTCGTAACATTGAGTCTTGTCTTGAAGAAATTGACTACCTTGTTAGAACATATGATATTAAATACATCAACCTTGTAGATGATACATTCATTCTAAACAGAAAGCGAACAGAGGAATTTTGCAATAGAATGATAGACAAATATCAAGGTAGAATCAAATGGTATTGTGAGGCCCGGGCTGACATCCTGTCTAAAAATCTAGATGTTTTACCCTTATTAAAACAAGCCGGATTAGTTAAAATCCAATTAGGAGGAGAATCGGGTTGTCAAGAAATATTGGATGCATATAAAAAAGGTGTAACTATTGAGGAATTAGAATTCGTTACCAAGAAAATTGCCGAGGCCGGAATTCCGTATATCTATGTAAACTTTATTATAGGAGGTGCCTTTGAAACAGAAGCTACGTTCATTCGGACATTGGATTTTGCAAAAAAGTTAATGCATATCGCTCCAGGGCATGTGGAAGTTAGCTCATCAGTATTTACGCCAACCCCAGGATCTCCGATGTATAATCATCCTGAAGAGTATGGTTTAAAAATTATAGATAAACGAAGTATACGAGGTGCAAGTTGTTCCTTTGTTTTTGCTGAAACCGAGCAGTTGGATCAATATAAAATATGGCAATTGCGTAATAAATTTAACAATGAGATAGATAAAGAATATGCTTTATTATTGGAAGAGATATCCCATGAGCAATTGAAAAATATATTCTATCTATCAACAAAATTCTCCATAGATACTTCATGGTCAAGTTTGCTTAAAAGCAAGGCGCATTACAGAAATTATTTTGAACCCTTGGCAAGAGGAGGATTCTATTCTTTTAGTGAAATATCTATCAACAATATATTCTCTGCTATTCCTTTAAGGACTACACATCCGAGTTCTGACGGAGTCGCATTTTATAGGATTAAACGGTCAGGCGAATATGTAAAAAATAGTAATCTGGAGAATGCTTTGATTACGCTATCTGCGGGGAAATTAACATTCCATGATATTTTTAATATGATAAAGGCCAATCCAGCCTTAATTACAGAAGGAGGCAATCTATTTGATGAATGCCTATCAATCTATAAGGAATTCGAGCGAGATTTTTCAGTTATATGGAAAAAGATTTAAAGATTAAAACTCGGTATTAACTTAATATGCAGTCTATTGATACATTAAAGACAATTAAAGATACTCTTTTGAATGAAGGGCATCTCAGGAAAATACAAGAATTTACGCAAGAAACAGCTTCCAATACAGCGTTTAGTTTTTGGCGTGAAGCGGATTTTGGGAGTATATAGCAATTGGCCTATCAGTTATAGCAATTTTTTTAGCTGTAATTACTGCTATTGCACAGTGGAAAACTGAAAGGAATACGAGAATGTCTTTAAGTATGAAGACTCAGGTTTATGAATCTATATTCAAGTCATTACTCAATGATCTTTACAGGATACAATGTGATATCTTATCACTACAAATTGTTTTAATGGAAGATGATTTTCAGTCGTATCCGACGGAGCGGTATCTAAAATACATGATGATTGAATTCGATAATTCTAATCTTGATTCATTTTTAGTTGTCTTTAATAAAAAATATAAAAGTGCGGCCGAAGAGCATTATCTTAAAATGCAAGAAATAAATAGGCTAACTCATAATTATAATGTTAACATTGAAATGCTAATGGAGCATTTAAAAGATTCATCAATAGATATAAACACTAAATTATTGGATTTCTCAATCGTAAATAATAGCATAAGTTTTCTGAGCCAGGAAATAATTCAAACTGCCCAATTTATCTATGGAAAGAATTCTGATGTTGGTTCTTCTCTATTGCATTATATAAAAAGAGCATTAGACTTTTATCAGTTGAGCGAGGATCATATAACTTCCAAAGACTGTTGTGCGAATCTTAAAAAATACGAAAACATTATTACTCCAATTCTTAATAACTATTTCAAACATACGGATATTATATCTCCTGAAGAACCAATATTATTGGCATATAGATTAATATCAGACGAAATAGAGAGAAGTGATTCAGCAGTAAAAAAAACTTAATAAAGCTTAAGTCGTAATCTCATCAACCTAAGAGAAAAGCAAACAGTACCAGCTTTCGTTATTCTGGCACAAAGACGATATTATAACTCATCAGCGATAAAGGATGCTGATAAAATATACAGTTATATATAGAAATGATTAATATGGACCTAAACTTCTTAAATACGATTTTGAATACTCATAGTGTGTCTGGTTTTGAAAATGAGATGCGAAAAGAGTTTCTAAATTATACGAAAGAATTTGTTGATTCAACATATATTGATAAGATGGGTAATGCCTATGCATCAATAGTGAGCGGAGATAATTCGATGAAATACTTGATTGAAGCTCATATGGATGAAATCGGATTCCAAGTCGTATATATTGATGACGATGGATATATCTATATAAGAGCAAATGGTAGTGTGGATATTCATTGTGTACCAGGATCTCAAGTTCGCATTATTACATCATCTGGAGAACGTGTTAATGGGATTATAGGGAAAACACCTATTCATCTATTGAATAGCGAAGACAGAAATAAATGTGTGGAGATAAGCTCTTTGTGGATAGATACTGGGCTGTGTAAAGCTCAGGTAATGAAAAAGGTTTCTATAGGGAATCCGGTAGCAATAATCCCCAATGTATTATACCTGTCTGAGCATGTGATATCTTCTAAGTCTTTGGATAATAAGATAGGAGTATTCATTATAAGTCAAGTTCTTAAAAGACTATCTGACGTAAGCCAAAAGTCATTTAATGTGCATGGCGTAGCAACTGTGCAGGAAGAAGTGGGACATAGAGGTGCCTATGTTTGTGAATGTAAAGTCTGCCCAGACTTAACAATAAGCCTTGACGTGGATTTTGCCACGGACGTTCCCAATGGTTTAAAATCAAAATATGGAGAGATTGCATTGGGGCGCGGTGTCATTATTCATCGCAGCATAGATAATGATATTCCGACGACGTATGCACTGGAAAAACTTGCTAAAAAACTAAATATTAGGCATCAAATTTCGGCGAGGAATATGCCTGTTGGAGGTACTAATACATTTATCCTTCAGCAATCTCATGGCGGAAACAAAACCATATCATTGGGGATACCATGCAGATACATGCATACACCCGTAGAACTTTGTAATTTGGATGATGTAAATGCTGCTATTGATTTATTATACAATATCATTACATCGCCAGAATTAATCGAGTGAAATGCATGATAAAATCATCTGCTATAAGAATATCTTTTTAGCACCAAAAGTTGTCTTAATTTCATATCCCTATTTTTCGATGGTAAGTATTTACAACAATACCCTAAATGAATTTGTCCAATTTATCATAAACTGATTAAACAGTAACGGGAATAACTTTGCCATTGATTCCCGTTATTTAAATATTATCTGCTTTTTAAGAACTTAAATAGGTTATTTAGGTTAATTCCAACACCACCCACATTTGGTTCAAGAATTAGTGTATCATTGAGTATTTTGCCAACGCCACCTTTCAACTCTTTCTTTACTCTAAAATCTTGAATAGCTTTCTTTTCTCTAATATCTTGAAATATTTTCTCAAGAAGTGCTACTACATCTTGAGGACGTTGGCAAATTTTCCGTATTTCTAAAAATACAAATTTATCTTTGGGAATTCTCTTTCCTTTAAGATTCTTATTATCTCCGTCTATAAAGTATTTAGGATGGAGAGTAGTTATCATCAATGCTGGCAATAATTCCAATGGGTCTATACCATTTATAGATTCCCAAGACATTAGTTCTGAATAAAAATGGCTCCCAGCTATTCCTTGTATAACTACAGAATTATTGTTAGCAGCAAATTCTGCTATTTTATCAAAGTTTTCTCTCAAAGTATTACCAATAGGTTCGTCCCAATTGTAATAGTCTAAAATATACAAATAATAACTTTTGGAAACGCTATCAGGTATTTCTGCTAATGTATGAATCTTTAATCCCATATTGTTACTCACTTTATGTTGCAAAGGTAAAGACTTTATATAAATCAACCGTAAAGTTCTCAGCTATAATTCAAGTAAATCGCAATAATAAGAATAGGACAACTACTTCAATCGAAGTACAAGACCACGGTGGCAAGGAAGCCACTATCATCGTCAGAGGAGAACGAAATAATCAAATTATGTTTGAGGAACAGTTTGATTATAATAATTACGTCTTCACCTACTGAAAGAACGATTTATGGAGGAATTTCCGAAACATGGTGAAAGTTTAGACATTCTTTGTCTTCGTAAGCTATTCAATGATATTACGATACAGAGTAAAATGAAAGCTAATTCCGATTATAGAGTAATTGACAACTACATTGATAGAAAAGGTAATAGGTTATATATTCCAAATTCTCCTTCTGAAATAAGAAAGAAATTCAATAACGATGAACAACTTTTCCGAAAGTCAATACCTTATGTTGAAGGCGAGGGGACACGAGAAGGATATGAAGAGATGGTTCGGTGTGATTTCCGTCCAACAGAGGACGATTTGAAAGAAGAAAAAGAATTTTTGGGATATTAGCACAATAATACTTCTCTACCGCACTTGGGACAGCGACAACGTCCATTCGGATTGAGCAATATACTTGCTATCGCATTTCGGATTGGGACATTTCACATTTATCAATTTTGCGTTCTCCATATCTTTTCAACTTGTACAAATATAATAGAAAAAACTGGAAAGTAGGAGGAACTACTTTCAATATAGTACGCAACAAACATCCATGTGCCAAATGCAGTATGCTCAAAACGTGAACCAATGAAAGTTAATCATATCAAACGTTTATTTATGGATATTTAAAGTGTCCTAATTGTTTTAAGCAGTTCTTTTAATGAGTACTCCCAATTTTTATTCTTCCTTATTCAATTCATGAGCACGTTCTTTCGCCGCTTCCTCTGTTGGATATATTTCTTCTTTAAGAGGGAAATGATATATCGCAATTAACTGCAACGAATTAGAACCAACTATAATGAAGCCGCTGATTTTCAGCGGCTTTTTTATTTGCCCAAAATCCGGCTATGTGCAGTCGGAGATAGTTGTCCGCCATATTTTTCTACCGTATTTCTACCACGGAACATTTTCGGGATTTGCCCCGATGTCACACTGAAGTAGTCAACAACATGTGTTGACAATGGTTTACATAGGTAGACAAAAAGCGAAATAAAATGCAAGCCGAACGCAGAGTCATAAGCTTGCTTATGGACTATGCTGAGGCGCAGCTTTTATTGCAGACCGCAAGGGCTGAAATAAAACTCAAACCCCGAAGTTGGGTTTAACGAAAATATGGAGAGAGTCCGCGATGGATTCTGAGATTGTCTTTCAGGTGGCCGAAAAACGACTCAATAGCGTTTGAGGATTTAGGTACATTAGGGTATCGCGTATATGAAAACAGATCGGGTATGGCACGCTTGATATGCGACACACTTCGATGCAGCATCTTATGCGTAAACCACCATCTTCCCGATTCCTCATCCATGTTTTTTTCATTGATAAATGGCTCGTGAAGACGATACCAGTCGATAAAAGCCCGTATCCACAGCTGCGCCTCCTCTTGCGTCTGGACTCCATTTAGCAGATGTACCAGATCGAGCAGTTCCTGTGCCCATAGGGCCGGCAGGACTTTTTTATTCCATTTCTTTTTCCCTGTTTTCGACTGTCTGCGGCTGTTTTACAACCGTGTTTTTGGTCGTTTTCTACTTGGTTTTCCCTTTTTTGCGGTTGGATGAAAGTCTTTTCCGATTGATTTCCAACGGATTACTTTGCACCATATTCCATCTTATACAAGTCCAGACCTTGAGCCCAATAGTCCTTTTGCGTCTCAAGCAGGACAAAACCTTGTTTCTCATAGAATTTGTAGGCCAGCTGTGAGGTGCGTACCGTTATCTTCCTTATGCCGCTGATACTTCCGAGCTTATCGATTCTGAAACGGAGCAATCTTTTACCCAGCGATTTCCCCTGATAGTCCGGATGAATTATATCCCAGCTTATTTTTCCCGTAGTCTTTCCATCCGCGAAGTTAATTCCACCGCAACCTGCGATTTTCCCGTCGACAAGCAGGACATAGTAAAGTTCAACCTCCTCGTCCAGATACTTCCCAAAGGACAATTCCTCTTCTGCCGCAAAATACCTGGGTGTATTCAAACGTATCAGTTCCAACAAGGATTCCTTATCAGTGGTTCGATACTCCCGAATCGCAATATGTCCGTCCATACGAGTTTTTTTATCGGTGTTATAATTGCAAAGGTAATCATCATGTCGCTCACCTGTGAAAGGAGGGCTGCTTGCCCCGGACAGCCATGCCGGAGCAATGACGGAACCTGGTTTGCAGCGGGGCATACCACGACTGCCCGACACTGCCGCAACCTGAAACAGCAGACGTAAGAAGGCGAAGCCGATGTCCGGCAGTTGCAGACCGTGCGACAACGGGCGGAGGTTCAAAACCGGGATGGCCGGCTTCCAAGAGGTGAAAGACCCGAAAGACATGCCTAAACTTGTATTTTCCATTGAAGGACCACCGATTGGCGAATAAGTTCGACAAACAGTTCTCAACCATTGGGATGGTTGTTACACCGCTTGGAAAAGGCAAATGTCTGGGATTGTAACCCGTAACAACGGGAGACAGCAAGTCTGTGTTTGTGGCGTGCCCAAACCGCTTGCCTGCCTTACATACCGCAAGTCATTCCTTATTCGCTTTCTTCCTGTCCGTTATAATCGCATCCTTGTTTTCCAACGCCCACTCTATCAACGCATTGATATGTGGTAACAAAGAGCGTGTCCGTTCCGTCAGCGCATACTCGACCCTTGGAGGAACTTCGGGATATACGGTACGGGTAACATAGCCGTCGTCTTCCAATGTCCTCAAGGTAACCGTCAGCATTTTCTGCGAGATGTCGGGAATTTCGCGCTGCAATTCCTTGAACCGTACCTTTTCCTTGCCGGCCTTGTCCAGCGTATATATGACCAGAAGCGACCATTTGTCACAGAGTCTGGCCAGGATGTTCCGTATCGGGCAATCCGGAAACACAGCATCTTCTATCGTTGTCCTATCCATAATATGGTGTATTTCAAATCGCTCTACAAAGGTAATCAAATTCCGTTCACGCTGCAACAAACTTTTTTCAAAAATATTTTTGTCTGTAACCGGCTCATACACAATAATGGTTACATATGCGTAAGTATGTGACATTCAAGTACCTACTTGCAGGATTAAAAAACTCTTTCTTATTTTGCAGCATAAAAGAAACAAAAATACTTTTAGTAAGTAATGCGATTAAAAACTCATTAAAACAAAAAACAATGAAAAAGGCATTATTCATTTTGTTGAATCTTTTAACAATCACAGCCATGGCACAGACTAAAGGACGTTTCGAGGTACATGACCTCGGCAATTACAGACTGCACGTCTACTACACTAACGATGCTCTCGGCGACGCAAGTTACATCATCGAGGGCAAGGATGCACTTGTTACTATGGAACAGCCGCTGTTCAAGGACAATGTGGCTGAGTTCGACACATATCTCTCCGAACTTGGCAAACCCGTGGAAAAACGCATCACTGACTATCATGTGGGAGGAACCGGAAGCCACGATGTGGTGATGGCCGAGGGTATGTCAGAATTTACCAAAGGCGAGATCTACAGCGGCATGATGAAAGGCTTTGCTCAGGTATTCGGTGATGCAATGACAGATATGCCCACAGGCAAGGCAACTGAAGTGGCATTCGGCACGACCCAGACATGGGCAGGAGTTGATTTCGAGTTCCGCAACGGAGCTACGACGGATTTCCCCGGTGCCAGTATCCTGATTGGAGGCAAGGCTTACTACACCCACTGGACTCCTGCAAAGGCGCATGTCAGCCACCTGCAGATATCATCACCTGCAGCAATTGATGCTGAGATCGCGGAAGCGGAAAATTCTTTGGCTTCGGGTGCGACGCTGTTCATCGGCGGACACGGCGGTGCGGCTACGCGCGATGCGGTGGAGTTCAAGATCGCCTATCTGAAAAAGATGAAGGATCTGCTCTCGGCCAACAATACGGTACAGGCTTTCACGGATGCCATGAAACAGGCCTGGCCCGGACTTCCCGGAGAAGCCGGATTGGAAAATTTGGGCAAGGCACTCTACAAATAAGAGCAAGGAATACTGAACGGTAATGCTTCGGACAGTGTAACTTCAAGCACCGTCCGAAGCCTTTTTCAATCAATGGATAAACGGACTTCAATCATGGAAAAGGCATTTGATTTCTTAAGCGGCCATAAGGATGTGGCTTTTGCCACCGTGGAGCAGGACAAGCCCAAAATCCGGGTGTTCCAAATCATGAAACAGGAAAAAACAAGAACTTCAGCAAGAATAAATTCATTTCGATCCGAATTTACGGGTCTTCTGTACTGAAACATACCGCTGAACAATAGGACAATATTGAGAAAGCGATTTATTGACCAAAAACGAACAGCCATCCCCCTCTTGCCCCAAAACACAAAATCCGACCCTGAAGGATTCCGGATTGTATATCCATTCATTTTTTTAGCATCAATCTCCATTGGCGGCATTTCAACATGAACACGGCCTTCCGCAATGCAACCTTTTCTCGCAACCTGTTGCAGCCAACGCCATTTGCATGACATCTTAAACAGCACAATCCGACACCCCGCCCCGCTTTTATCCCCGTCATAAGCCCCTGCCCGTTTCACCCGACCCGTTTCAAATAAAGACGACAAACCTCAACATGCACATAAAACAAAACTGCCCGCACGAGGGTCTCCAACCGTGCGGACAGTCTCTTCATTCCGTTTTCAGGATACGCGATTTATCATTTATCGGCATCCATCAGCCATTTCCCGTCCCGTTTTACCATATCCTGGCTGTCCTCCTGTTCGGTTCCATCCCCGAATTGCATCTTGAACGTAACGACTGCGCTGTTGCCATCCTCGGAAATCTCCTCCGTGATAAATTCAACACCTTTGAGACCGCCCCTCTTGTCATACTCTTTGGATACTTTGTCTCCGACCAGACCGGACAACATCGCCTTTTGCTGTTTTGCCTGTTCGGGGGTAATATCCTCGCCGAGTGCGAAACCCTCTACGAAATTCTCATAATCCCCCGACTGCAGCATCTCAATGTAGCCGTTCAAAGCCTTGCTCGGACTATCCCCCGACGAGGATGAACACGATGCCACCACAATCATAGCGGCAATCATCACACTGAAAGTCAAAACTCTTTTCATAAGCACCTCCTTTAATGATGAGTTAATATTAAAACACATATATCAGACGGAGCCTTTCACTCCGTGCGATATCATTCGGCAACAGGTAATACCCGTCAAAAAGCGGAATATCGATCTTGCTCAACCGCTCTTCCGACAAATCGACACCCTCCAGCTTATATACATAGTCAACCAGCTCCGTACAATACATCCGCACCGTATCGGTCAAATCATACTCATGATCGAACAGTACGCCGGCCCGAAACAGTCTCCGAGCATGTCCGGCAGCCCGCCGCGCCGGTTCCGGAGCATCCTCCACCCGCATCACGGCGCCGCTGGCCGCACGAGTCCTTGCAAAGAACGACTCTATGGCCTCGGCCTTCACGCGATCCTCATCGCCGCGGTAATCCGGTTCCCCGGGTACGGCATGAATCACATGCCACTTCCCGTCCATCCATTTGAGAATCCCCACATGCGAATAGGCCCCGCTCTTGTCGGCGGCCAGCACCACGCGGCTTGTCAGGCCCGTACCCCGTCGAAAGGCGAGATCTCCGTCTTGGAACAATCCGGCCGGCAAATCCTCCGCCATCCGGGCGCCGCCCGCTTTGCAGCCGGCAGAGACAAACAGGCAGAACGACATCCCCGACAGTACCAATACGGATAGTCGGCCAACCATCCAAGCCGGCATGCCGGCGGCAAACAGGCCGAAACGGCACCGGATTTTGTCATATACGGAGGAAAACCACCGCCGAGCGAACATATCCATCGTCCTCCTCCCTCTCCCATTATTTGCAAATATAGCAAAAATAGACAAATATCCTCCTATAAATGAATTTTTTATAATAAAAAATGCAGTTTGAAGAATGGCCGCAGTATAGCGGCGGCATGGCCGGCAGCTGTTATCGGCAACCGTCATTCCGCAAAAAGGGATTCATACGCAGATTGCACAACCGGAGATATGCCGCCGGAACAGGCAAAATTGCCGTATATCCGCCACTACAAGCCATATGAGGATGATGCCCGCATGCAAAATCCGCCTATGCGCGTTTTTCAATTTGCCCCAAATCTTTGACAATCCGAAGGATCTCAAGTCCCTGACAAATTCTGCAAGGCGCATTTCGACCGCCCATGCCGATTTTGCCGCTGCGCTGTTCGCAGGGACTTCACGGCACCCGTGTGCCGGATACCGTCGCAGCCGGACACATGTCCTATATTATAATGGGAATCAGCGGATTCAACCAGATACGGAAAACCGGGTGCACCTTGTAACCCGCAACAGTGCATTCGGAAACGGAAGACTCGGTGCAATTCTGATTATTCGGATGCCAGTTTATACCAGTTTATATTAAGTACCGAATTATTTTTTATATTTGTAGAAATATTTCTTCCGTGGAGCGGGAACAACACATACTGGAGCGATTGGCTGGCGGCGACAGATCGGCGTTCGACGCGCTCTACCGCCATTATGCGCCCAAAGTCGAGGAAATGGCTTACTGGATGCTCAAAAACCGCACCGAGGCCGAAGATGTCATGCAGTCCATCATGCTGAAGGTCTGGGAACGCCGCACCGAAATCGCCAAGATGTCCCGATTCTCGAACTACCTCTTCGCGATGCTGAAGAATGCCATCTTCGATATTTACAACCACTCGCTGGCGCAGGGCCGATACGAATCCGCACTCCGTTCCTCCATCCGCTGCTTCTACGACGATTCGCTCGACAGCCAGGTGCAGACGAACGATCTGGCCCTGCTGATCTCCATCGCCGTAGAGAAAATGCCGGATCAAAGACGCCGCATCTTCCAAATGAGCCGCTATGAGGGTCTCTCGAACAGGGAGATCGCCGAACGGCTCCGGATCAGTGTCAAAACCGTCGAAAACCACATGACCTCCGCCCTCAATCAGCTTCGGCGGCTGCTCGCATCGATCACTGTCTTTTTCTGAAAAATCGCTCCGCAGGACTGGGGGTTCGACCGCTGTCGGCCGTTTTATATTATAGAACTACCTCCAGCAAGATGAAGAGCGACAAGATCAAGGAGATTATCCGCGATTTCCTGCATAATGAAATGTCGGACGAGATCCAGCGTCTTTTCCGAAGGTGGATGACCGCACCGACGGATCGGGAGACAAAAGATGCCGTCCTGCTGCAATTCTGGACTGAACTCCTGAACAAACCGTCCGTGGCCGACTACCGGCATAAACTCTCCGACCTGAACCGACGGATCGACGCCCTGGAACATCTCGGACAGAAAAAACGGCGCATCTCCCTGCGACGCTTCGCCGTCGCGGCGGCATTGCTGGCATTCATCGTCTGCGGAGAGTATCTCTTTCTACGGGCAAGATACCATCAGCCCGCTTCGATATGTCTGGTAACGGCTCAAGGCAGCAAAGGAGAGTTCCTGCTGCCCGACGGGACACGAGTATGGCTCAACGGAAACAGCCGGCTCGTCTATCCCGAAACATTCGATGCCAAAACCCGCAAGGTGCGACTCGACGGGAACGCCTTTTTCAAAGTCGCGCACGACGCCGCCCGTCCCTTCGTCGTCGATATGGAGGTGATGCAGATCGAGGTCCTCGGCACGGAATTCGATGTCCGGCATCGCAGCGGAAACCGCTACGCAGAAGCAATCCTTAAAACAGGACGCATCCAGGTTTCGGCCGAGGGGCTGAAAAAACCGCTCCCGATGCAGGCCGACCAACGGCTCGTTTTCGATACGGAAACCGGAAAAATCCGCATTTCCACCGTCTCGGCAGATGATTATTGCAGCTGGACGGCCGATCATCTGGTATTCGCCAACAAACCGCTTTCCGAAATCCTCGTCAATCTGGAAAACTGGTACAATGTCCGGTTCCGCTATGAAAAGGACACCGACCTGTCGGAGAAACTCTCCTTCCATCTGAAGTACGAACCCCTCGAAGAAACCATGCACATCCTGTCACGGATCGCCCGCATAGAGTATGAAATTCGCGGCAACGAGGTTTTCCTTGTTCCTGCAAGATAAATGCTGCCAACCCTTTAAAAAGCCTGCCTATGAAGATTTGATTCCTGAAAAAAAATGGGGCAGATGTTCCCACCATCCGCCCCGCGACCTAAAATCAAACCCAATCACAGCATCCGCTGAGAATGATGAACTTTAAATCGTTGCAAAATTATGAAAAATTCCGGACAATCCGAGGATAGCCGTCCGCGCCGGAAGCCGCTATCCGCCAAATTCGTGTCCTTGTTCCTTTTTCTACTCGCGTCCTTCGGCAACGTTACGGCCGCCAACCCGCCCGTAACCATCCGCCTGAAAAATGTCTCCGTAGCCGAGCTGTTCCGACAAATCGAAGCTCAGGGACAATACACCTTCGCATACAACAACGCCGATATCGATCTGAAGCGCATCGTTTCGATCGATGCCAACGCTCAGCCCATCGACCGAATCATCCGCAGATGCATCCCGGGTGTTCACGTCACGGTCGATCACAACAAGGTGATCCTGACCGCCCGTCAGGCTGAAGCAGCGCCGGCCAGAACCATCACCGGAAAGATCACCGACGAAGCGGGCGACCCCGTTGTCGGAGCGACCGTCCTGCTCTCCGACGGCGGATCGGTCAAAGGAACCTCCTCCAACACGGACGGCTCCTTCTCGTTCGACTCCAGCGTCCTCTCGAATGCTGCGGTGCTCGAGGTATCGTTCATCGGATACAACTCCTACAAGGCTACGGTCGGCAACCGCACCCATTTCGACGTGGTACTCTCGACCAGCCATGAAAACATCAATGAAATCGTAGTCATCGGTTACGGAAAGCAGAAGCGGGTCAACCTGACTGGCGCCGTGAGCGTAATCGACGGCAAGGACCTGAACAACAGGCCCGTGACCAATGCGGCAGCGGCATTGCAAGGTGCCGATCCGTCGCTCGTGCTTACGTTGGGCAGCGGCTCCATCGAAGGGAAGAACTACAGCCTGAACATCCGCGGGTCGATATCGGTCCACTCCAGCGAACCGCTGGTGCTGGTCGATGGAATCGAGGCCAGCCTCACGCAGGTAAACCCCAATGACATCGAGTCGGTCTCCGTACTGAAGGACGCATCGGCCTGTGCCATCTACGGCGCGAAGGCCTCGGCCGGCGTCGTTCTCATCACGACCAAAGAGGGCAAGGCCGGTTCGGTCAATATCAACTACAACGGGCGTTACGGCGTCTCGTGGAACACGACATCGACCGACTTCATCCGGTCGGGATACGACTTCGTCACCTTCGAAAACGAGTTCTATGTACCCTACAAGGGTTATGGGGCGTGGACCTACACCGACGAGCAGCTCCAGATGCTCTATGAGCGCCGCAACGACATGACCGAGCATCCCGACCGCCCATGGGTCGTGACCGAAAATACGGCGGATGTCAACAACCGCGAATATACCTATCTTTACCTGGGCAACTTCGACTGGTACGACTACTTCTTCAAGCGCAGCCGTCCGGAGACCGAACACAACATCTCGATATCGGGCGGCAACGAGAAGATGAACTATTATGTCAGCGGCCGATACCTCTATCGCGAAGGGTTCTTCGACAACAATCAGGAGGACAAATACAACGGCTACTCCTTCCGTTCGAAAATCAATGCGGAGATTACGCCATGGCTCCACTATTCGAACAACCTCTCGTTCGAACGGTCGGACTACAAATACGGCGGCTACTGGGAGCAGGACGGCGCCGAAGGGCTCAACAAGAACGGCATTCTCTACAACGAGAATATAAACATCTCGCCGACTTATGTGCCCGTCAATCCCGACGGGACGCGCAACGCACAGCCGGGCTACATGGCTGATGCGACCTCGCCGCTGGCATCGGGCCGTATGGCATTCCTTGAAGACGCCAACAAGAATGCGCGGTTCAACAACTATTGGATCCTGACCAACCGCCTGACCTTCGACCTGCTTCCGAACAAGGATCTGCAGTTCATCGCCGACTATACCTACCGGCGTCGCGACAACACCGCACAATACCGCTCGCTGCCGCTGAGCAACGCCTACGACAACGTCAACCGGCGCATGTATCTGGGCAGCGACACGACGGTTCCGCAGGGCTATTTCTCGAACGGCTCATACTACGATTTCTATCAGGAAGACCGGTTGTACTACAACGGACATGACGTCAACGGCTATTTCCAATACGCACACTCGTGGAACGACCACAACTTCTCGGCTACGGCCGGCGGCAATTTCGTAGATTACCGCTCCTCCGAGATCTCCATCCGCCAAAAGGGTTCCCTGAGCCGCGAACTCGCCTATCTGGACAAGGCGGCGGCCGTTGAAATCGAAAGATTGAAACAGCCGATACAGGCCTACCGTACACTGGGTTTCTTTGCGCGTATGAATTACGACTACAAGGGGAAATACCTCTTCGAAGTATCGGGCCGTTATGACGGGTCGTCGCGTTTTGCGGCTGCAGACCGATGGGGATTCTTTCCGTCGGTATCGGCCGGCTGGCGCATCTCCGAAGAGGGATTCTGGAAAAACTCCTCGATAAACGAGTGGTGGAACAACGCCAAGATACGCCTCTCCTACGGATCGTTGGGAAACCAACAGGTTTCGAACTACTACTATTTCCAGACCATATCGACCTCCAACATGGGTTACACCTTCGACGGAACGGGAAAGGCCAGCCATGCATCGGTCTCCGATCCGGTATCCGCCGGCCTTACATGGGAGACGGTTACCACCTATAACCTCGGTTTCGACTTCGGATTTCTGGGCAACCGCCTCAACCTGTCGGCCGACTTCTATATCCGCGACACGAAGGACATGCTGACTACGGCCTTGACGCTTCCCGACGTCTATGGCGCTACGGAGCCCAAATCCAACGCCGCCGATCTGCGGACCAAAGGCTATGAGATCTCCTTGAGCTGGCAGGACACGAAACAGGTTGCGGGGTCGCCTCTGACCTACGGTCTTTCCGCCTCGCTGGGGGACTACAAGTCAACCATCACCAAATACGTCAACGACAGCAAGCTGCTGACCGATTATTACGAAGGCATGACCCTGGGCGAGATCTGGGGCTACCACGTCGGCGGGCTCTTCCGCTCCGACGAGGAGGCTGCGGCCTATCAGGCGGCCATCGACGACAAGGCGGTCAACAAAGGCGTCTATTCGTGTGTGGCTCCCTACAACAAGCTGATGGCCGGGGATGTCTATTTCCTTGACCTGAATGACGACAAGGTCATCGATACCGGAGCGAATACCGTAAACGATCCGGGCGACAGGACCATCATCGGAAATGAACTGCCCCGTTATATCTACTCGCTGCGAGGCAACCTGACTTGGAAGGGATTCGACTTCGCGGTCTTCTTCCAGGGCGTGGGCAAGATCGACTGGATGCCTTCGGCGGGAGCCCTCTATTTCTGGAACTCGTATGCCAACCAGCGCATATCGTTCATTCCTACGGATTTTCCGGAATTGTGCTGGAGCGAGGAGAATACCGGCGCCTACTTCCCGCGCCGCCGTACGTTAATCGCTTCGGGGAACAGTTCGCTGGGAGTGACGTCGGACCGCTATCTGCAGGATGCCTCCTATCTGAGGTTGAAGAACATCACGCTCGGATATACGATTCCGATCAACAAGCGGATCGTCAAGAAACTGCGCATCTATCTCTCCGGAGAGAATCTGGCATACTGGTCGCCCATGAAGAAATACTGCAAGACCCTCGATCCGGAGATTGCCGTTTCGCAGGCGACGAACGATACGATGTATCCCTATTCACGCACATTCTCCATTGGTGCCGATATAACTTTCTAAAACGCGTAAGACCATGAAAAGAAGCATCACAATAGCAATGGCATTGCTTGCGGCACTGAGTCTGGCTTCCTGTGAGGATTTTCTCACGCTCGAACCGGAAAACAAACTGTCGCCTGAAACCTATTTCAAGACGGAAGCCGAACTGGAACTGTGGACGAACCAGTTCTACCTAATGCTCGACGGGCCGGAGGAGGACGGTCTGCATTGCGCCGACGACCATATAAGCACTTCGCTCAACGATGTACAGAAAGGGACGCGCACGGCGGCAAGTGCGAGTTGGGCTTCGGCCTGGGACGAGCTGCGGACCATCAACTACTTCTTCGAACATGCGGCAGGCTGTACGGATATCGCCGCAAGGGAGAAGCATGAAGGCGTGGCCCATTTCTTCCGGGCACTCTTCTATTTCAAGAAGGTGCGCCAATACGGCGATGTCCCCTATTACGACCATGTCCTGCAGGATACGGACGTGGCGGAGCTGAACCGTCCCCGCGACTCCCGCAGTCTGGTGATGAAGCGTGTCATGGAGGATTTTGATGCAGCCTACCGCCTGCTGCCCGACACATGGGATGTTTATCATCTGACCAAGGATGCCGCTGCGGCATTCAAGGCTCGCGCCGCACTCTATGAAGGCACCTATCGCCGTTACCACACCCTGCCTGAGAACAGGGTGCCCGATGAAACCATCGAAGGTGAAACGATCAATGCGGAGTGGTTCCTCAACCAGGCGGTCGATGCCGCTCAGAAGGTCATGCTCAATGCAAGCCGCTATCCGCTCTACACGGAGAACACGACGGGACTGGGCCCCTATCGGGAGTTTTTCATCCTCCAGGATGCCTATGCCGGCGAATCGATTCTCTCGATCCGTTACAATGCGACGATCAAGGTACGTCACGGGTTGCAGTTCTCGCTGCGCAACGGCCGCCACAGCGCGACCCGCCGCATGGTGAACCACTATCTGATGAGCGACGGTTCGAAGGTGCAGGATCAGCCCAATTTCGAAACGATGACCTATTACGAATCGTTCCAGAACCGCGATCCGCGCATGTCGCAGACGCTGCTGGCACCGGGGTATGTTCAATATCAGGCATCCAAGAAAAGTGTCGAGACGCTGACGCAGAGCATGACCGGATACAGCATCATCAAATTCGTGAGCAACACCAATTTCGAAAACGCCAACACTTCGACCACAGACTGGTCCGCAATCCGTTATCCTGAGGTGCTGCTGATTCTGGCGGAGGCCAAGGCGGAACTCGGCACGCTCACACAAACCGACATCGACAATACGGTCAATGTGATCCGCAAGCGGGTCGGGATGACGGCCGAGCTCGACATGGAGGAAGCCAACGCCCATGCGGACGAGCTGCTTTCGAGCTACTATCCGAACGTGAACTCCGGCAAGAACAAAGGCGTCATTCTGGAGATCCGCCGCGAACGTACCGTCGAGCTCTTTGCCGAAGGACAACGCCAATGGGACATGCTCCGTTGGGGTGAGGGCGCATTCCTGACACCTGCCGGCAACGGAGACGGATACGAGGGTGTTTACTTCCCCGGACTCGGAGAGTATGACATGGATAACGACGGGACGCCCGACATTCTGCTCTACGATACTACGGCACCCGAATCGGACGTCACGGTCCGTTACGATGTCCGCAAAGACATCACGCTGTCGAACGGCACTTCAGGGCATGTGCTGCTCTACAGTCTGGAGGACTACAAGTGGGACGAGAAACGCGACTATCTCTGGCCGATTCCCGAAACCCAGATCCAGATCACGAATGGCGCGCTGACACAGAACTACGGGTATTAGCTCCCGCAGCCATGAAGAATCCGCCATGCCGACTCTCCGGCGCCTTCAAGCCGATGCCTTCGGGCTTCGGTTTGAAGGCGCCGTTGTTTTCCGCCTTTCGTGACGCTCCCGCCGGAGCACCCCTTCTTCATGAAGCTCCGTTTCAACAGGGCATTCAAAACCCGCCCTGCTTCGCCGCGGCGCAGATTCCGCACGACGGGCGCCCGAAGAGCGCCAACGGAACCGGCCGCGGCGCATGCTTCATCGCAGCATGCAGCGGGCGGAAACGAATCCGATACGGTTCCGGTCATTCGGGCATCGATTTTGCTGATACGGGAGCATGCGGACGATCGTGACTGTCCGATCGAAAAACCGTACGGAGACAACCGGCTCCGTTCACGGACGTCAAACCAGACACGGCACAACAATGGCTTCAACAAGATTCAAAGGCGCACCGGTGCATCTCTCCGGCTCCTTCCCCGCAAAAGGCGCAGCGGCACCCGACTTTCAGTTGGTCAAAAACGACCTCACGACACTTGCGCTCCATACGCTGCGCGGGAAAAGGGTGCTGTTGAACATCTTTCCCAGTCTCGATACGGGCGTATGCGCACTCTCCGTCCGGAAATTCAACCGCCTGGCAGCATCGCTTCCCGATACGGCCGTTCTCGCCGTCTCGAAAGACCTGCCCTTCGCCCAGACCCGCTTCTGCGCCATCGAAGGGATCGAGAATGTCATTGCCCTGTCCGATTTCCGCCCCACCTCGTTCGATGACGATTACGGAATACGGATGCTCGACGGGCCGTTGGCAGGATTATTGGCCCGCGCCGTCATTGTCATCGACCGCAACGGATCGGTCGCCTACACGGAACTTGTTCCCGAAATCACGCAGGAACCCGACTACGACCGAGCCATCGACGCCCTGCGGCGGATCGGCTGATCCACCGCACGGCCCATGCAATCGGGCCATTGCCGCCCCATGTCTTTCCGCATTATCCTCGGCAAAATGGGTAATGATACCAACCACTTTTGGCATCATTACCGTAAAATGCGAACGGCAGATCGTTGCAGATCTGCCGTTCGTCCGATCCGGATCACGCCTCCACCGGAACGAATTTCGATTTCGGGGCCTTGCAGCGGGGACAGCGCCAGGTGTCGGGCAATGCCTCGAACGGCGTACCGGGAGCTATTCCATGCTCCGGATCCCCGACGGCCGGATCATAGATCCAGCCGCATACGGTACATTTGTACTTTTTCATATCTCAACATTTGTTTTACAGGCGACCGGCCACCTTCTGCCAATCGACCAGATCCCACCAGTTTTTCACAAAATCGGCTCTGCGGTTGCGATAATCGATGTAATAGGCATGCTCCCAGACATCGACCGTCAGCAACGGCTTGAGTCCGCGCGCCAACGGATTCCCGGCATTCGGCTCGGCAAGGATCGACAGCCTGCCGTCGGGGCCCCCGACCAGCCAGACCCAACCCGAGCCGAACAATCCGACAGCGGATTTTGTAAAGGCCTCCTTGAACGCCTCGACCGATCCGAACTCCCCTGCGAGCGCCGCAGCAAGTTTTTCAGGCATGGGTTGTTGTGCAGGTGTCAGCGTATCGAAAAAGAAAGCGTGATTCCAGGCCTGCGCGGCATTGTTGAAAATCGCGCCGTCGGCCTTGCAAACGATCTCTTCGAGCGGCATCGCAGCGTAGGGCGTACCGGCAATCAGCCTGTTGAGATTGTCGATGTAGGTCTGCAAATGTTTGCCGTAGTGGTATTCGAGCGTTTCACGGCTCATCTTCGGGGAGAGTGCCTCCATCGCATAGGGCAGTTGCGGCAGTGTGTGTGTCATAATCGATTGGTTTTTGGTGTTCGACAATATATTTTCCGTCACAGCGGCGGCGGAAAGACTCTTTTCTCGCGGATTTTCCATGACAATATAGGCATTGAGGTAGGTGGCAAAGAGGATCCACACCAGATAGGGGACGAACAGCCACGCCGCCGAAGGAGTCGCACGACGAACCCACCGGATATAGAGTATTACAAGCAGATCCAGAACGACAATGTCGGCCAGTCCTGCCAACGGGCAGCGCAGATAGAAGAAAAAGAAGCTCCACAGAAAATTGACGGCCAGCTGCAGGAACCACAGCGTCACGAAACGTTTGTCGCCGTCGGTCAGCACCCTGCCCAACGACAGCCCCATGCAGATGTAGAGCAACGTCCACGCAACGGGGAAGGCAATTGCCGGAGGTGTGAGCGGCGACTTCGCCAAAGAGGGATACCACTCGGCAAGGGACTCCGTCTGCATGGAACCGGCAACCGCTCCGGCAACCAGACACAGCAGAACGGGAACGATATGACGGAGTGCTTTCTTCATGCGCGAATCTTTTTCCCCATAACGGCAGCAAGAACGATGCAAATCAGGGAATCCATCGTCCAATATACGATTTTTTTCGATACATTCCTCTTTTTCAGCCCTTGTTATTACGGACAAGGGTCGAACAAGGCCTGTTTTACAGTAGATTTCGACGTTTTTTTATTAATTTTGTCGTTGAGGCATGACATGTGCCCTCCATACCGCCATGCGAAGAGAACGATATTTGTTGCCGTTTCTGCTGCTGACAATCTGGCACGCGGCAGCATCCGCCGCCGGAGGATACACCCTGCGCGGCCGCGTCATCGACCGCCTTACCCGACAACCGATCGCCTATGCCGCCGTCGTACTTGCCGGACAAGGAGACAAGGGCGCTTCGACGGACTCCGCCGGCATGTTCGTCATCGAACGTGTGCGTCCCGGTATCTATCGTCTCGAAGCCTCCTGCATCGGGTACATCAACACCCTGACTTCCGAATACATCGTCTCGGCCGCAACCCCGTTCATCGAGATCGAGATGGCGGAGGACGCCGCACAACTCGACGCCGTGACCGTTACCCCGACCCCCTTCCGCCGCACGGTGGAGAGTCCCGTCGGCATGCAGGTCATCGGATTGCGCGAGATCGAGAAGAGCCCCGGCGCCAACCGCGACGTCTCACGCATCGTGCGCTCCTACCCCGGAGTCTCCTTCTCACCGGTAGGATACCGCAACGACCTGATCGTCCGCGGCGGCGGGCCGTCGGAGAACGTCTTCTTCATGGACGGCATCGAGATTCCCAATATCAACCATTTCGCCACACAGGGAGCATCAGGCGGGCCGGTCAGCATCGTCAATGCCGATCTGGTGCGTGAAATCAGCTTCTATACGGGAGCGTTCCCCGCCGACCGCGCCGGTGCGCTCAGTTCGGTGCTGGATTTCCGGCTGCGCGACGGCGACCCCGAAAAACAGAGTTTCAAGGCGACGCTCGGCGCCTCCGAGGTCGGCATCAGCGGCAGCGGACACTTTTCGGAACGTACAACCTATCTCTTTTCCGTCCGCCAATCCTATCTTCAGCTGCTGTTCAAAATGTTGGGATTGCCGTTTCTGCCCAACTACATTGACGGCCAGATCAAGATCAAAAGCAGGATTTCAGACCACGACGAATTGACCGTACTCGGTCTGACCGGCATCGACAACATGCGGCTGAACACCGACCAGACAGGCGAAGCGGCCGAATACATGCTCAGCTACCTGCCCCGTATCCAACAGGAGACCTTCACCGTCGGGGCCTCCTACAAGCACTATGCGGGGCTTCACACCCAAACCGTCTCGCTGAGCCACACCTACCTCAACAACCGCAATCTGAAATACCGCGGCAACGACGACTCCGATGAAGAGAACCTGACATTGCGGCTGCGCTCCGTCGAGCAAAAGACCTCCCTGCGCGGTGAAAACCGGTCGTGGCTCGGCCGTTGGACGCTGCGCGAAGGGGCGGAGTTAACCTATCGGAACTACACCAACCGCACCCTGCAACGACTTTATGGCCGTGAGACGGAGCTGTCGGACTACAACACCCGGCTGGGAATCGTCGGCTGGGGGCTCTTTGTCACGGCCGACTACGCTTCGGAAGACCGGCGCTTCACGGCATCGGCCGGCGTGCGCGCCGACGGCTGTGACTACTCGGCCCGCATGCAGCAGTTCTGGCGCCAGCTCTCGCCCCGCATATCGCTCTCCTATGCCCTCAGCGACGCATGGTCGGTCAAGGGGAGTACGGGCATCTACTATCAGCTGCCGCCGCTGACCGCCCTCGGCTTCAAGGACAATGACGGGCTTCTGGTCAACCAATCGCTGCGTTACATGCGCGTAGCGATGGCCGGCGCCGGCGCCGACTGGCGGCTGCGCGACCGGCTCATCGTCTCGCTGGAGGGGTTCTACAAAAAATACGACCGCATTCCGCTGTCGCTCGCCGACGGAATACCGCTGGCCTGCAAGGGCAACGACTACGGCACGGTCGGCAACGAGCCGCTCGTTTCATCCGCTCGGGGACGAGCCTACGGCGCCGAACTGACCGCCCGCTGGCAGATTCCCGGCAAGATCCATCTGGTCGGCTCCGTCACCTTGTTCCGCAGCGAATACGGCAACGGCGAAGGCCGTTACGTCGCTTCGGCGTGGGACAACCGTTATGTCGTGAATCTCAGCGGCACCTACGACCTGCCGCGCGCATGGAGCATCGGAGCCCGTCTGAGCTGGATCGGCGGGGCGCCCTATACTCCGTATGATGTCGGGAAATCGTCGCTTGTCGAGGCTTGGGACGTGCAGGGAAAAGCCTATTACGACTACTCCCTATACAATGCCTGCCGGCTGCCCTTCTTCGGACAGCTCGACCTGCGCATCGACAAAACGTTCTATTTCGAACGTTGCATGCTGGGGCTGTATGTCGATCTGCAGAACGTCACGATGAGCAAACTGCGGAGTGCCGATGCGCTGATGTCAACAGGCATCATCGAAAATCCGGATGCTCCCGCCGAACAGCAGCGCTATCGCATGAAATCGATCCGGCAGGAGAGCGGATCGCTCGTTCCGACGTTGGGAATAACCGTAGAATTTTAGTCCACATAAAGCATCAACCGCCATGAAAAACAATCTGCTCAGCGAACGCCTCGTCTATACGGGCGACACCCGCACCCGCACGCACCTGCATCTGATCCGTTACACGGCAGACAATGTCGGGGAGACGACGGCCGAGACATTCGACGAGATAAAGGAGCATCTTGCGGGCGGCGGCATGCGCTGGCTTCAAATACACGGATTGGAAGATACCGAAACGGTGCGTTGCGTCTGCGAATTCTTCGGGATCGATTTTCTCATCATGCAGGACATTCTCAACGCCGACCACCCGACAAAAATCGAACAGCGCGAACACGATACGGTTGTCGTGACGAAATTTTTCCAAAATGAGGAGGATGCGCAGGTCTGTCTGGTGCAGGGTGCCGATTTCGTACTCACGTTTCTGGAGCGCGAAAGCAAACTTTTCGACGACGTACCGCCGGCAATCCGCAACAATGTGCTCAAGTTCCGCACACGGCCGTCGGGCTATCTCTTCAGCGTGCTGTTGAACAGCATAACAGCCAATTATGCCACACAGATTTCACGCCTCGACAACGACCTCGACGAACTGGAGACCGAGCTGCTGGCATCGGCCGACAGCAAAGAGACGGGAAGCCGGATCCAGGAGCTGCGCCACCGCTACCTGCAACTCAAGCAAACGGTTCTGCCGCTGCGCGAGCAATATGCCAGAATCCTCCACTCCGACTCCGAACTCTTCCACAAAAGCGTCCGGCCCTTTCTGAACGATGTGAACGACCACCTGCAATACGCCGCACAACAGATCGATCTCTGCCGCGAAACACTCGCCTCGCTCGTCGATCTCTACATCTCGAACAACGACCTGCGCATGAATGCCATCATGAAACGGCTGACAATCGTCTCGACGATCTTCATTCCGCTGACTTTTCTTGTCGGCGTCTGGGGTATGAATTTCCGGCGCATGCCCGAACTGGAATGGAAATACGGCTATGCAATGGCTTGGGGAATAATGATTCTTGTCGGAGTGGTCGTCGGACTCTTTCTCCGCAAAAAGGAGTGGCGTTGAGCCGCTGCCATCACCCTCCCTGCCGCCCGCAGAAAACCGGCGCAGGGCGGCCGCTCCACCCGTCGCCAACGGGCCGCCATGGAGTTCCCGTCCGCCCACGGAACCGAAACCTTCGGAGGCCGTCCTTGCTCCCCTGCTCCCGACCGGCCCGCCTGACGGCAGCGTACAGGTATCGCCCAAAAAAGTCTCCGTACCGCAAGGTAATGATGCCAAAAAAACGGGGTGCCCTCTCGCAGGACACCCCGTCGTTTATTCGATGCGGTTCAGAACCGCCCGCAAAGACTATTTGTTGTAAGCCTTCATCACCGAGATCAGGTCGAGCACCTTGTTCGAGTAACCCCACTCGTTGTCGTACCACGAAACGACTTTCACGAAGGTTTTGGTCAACGCGATACCGGCAGCCTTGTCGAAGATCGAAGTACGGGGATCGCCCAGGAAGTCCGACGAAACGACAGCCTCCTCAGTGTAACCCAGAATACCCTTCAATTCGCCCTCCGAAGCCTCTTTCATGGCAGCGCAGATCTCGTCATAGGTAGCAGGGGTTGCGAGGTTGACCGTCAGATCGACAACCGATACGTCAAGCGTAGGAACACGCATCGACATACCCGTCAGTTTGCCGTTCAGCGAAGGAATAACCTTGCCCACAGCCTTGGCGGCACCCGTCGAAGAGGGGATGATGTTGCCCGAAGCGGCACGACCGCCACGCCAGTCCTTCATCGAAGGTCCGTCAACGGTCTTCTGCGTTGCGGTGGTCGAGTGAACGGTCGTCATCAGACCATCCGTGATACCGAACTTGTCATTCAAAACTTTGGCGATCGGTGCCAGGCAGTTCGTGGTGCACGATGCGTTCGAAACGATCGTCTGGCCGGCATAGGTATCGGTATTTACACCGCATACGAACATCGGGGCGCCTGCGCGCAGCTCCTCGTTGGGATTCTCCTTGTCGTCTTTCGAAGGAGCCGAGAGAACGACATATTTTGCACCGGCAGCCAAGTGTCTCATGGCCTTCTCCTTGGTCAGGAACAGACCCGTCGATTCAACGACATACTCTGCACCTACCTCGTCCCACTTCAGGTTTGCAGGATCCTTCTCTGCCGTCACGCGGATTGCGTGTCCGTTGACGATCAGCTGGCTCTTTGCGACGTCGAACTCGATCGTACCCTTGAACTGGCCGTGCATCGTGTCATACTTCAGCATGTAAGCCAGATAGTCCACCGGGCAGAGGTCGTTAATACCTACGATCTCGTATTTGTCCGTCTGCGTGCAGGCAGCGCGGAATACCATACGGCCGATACGGCCGAAACCGTTGATACCAATCTTGATTGTTGCCATAGTTGTAATTTTTTATTGTTTAGAAAAAAACTTTGCTTTCCCGCCGTCGTTTTCCCGCCTCGCCATACCCGAACCCGTTCCGCTCTGCGCTCGGCTCGAAAACGCGCTGTTATTCGCGTCACAAAAGTATATACTTTATATATATTTCACAAATAAATAAGTAAGAATTTTTAAGATGGAAGCCGTTTTCAACATTCTCCGCCGCGACTCCCGCCCCATTAGGGAAACAACGCGGCCAGCATACCCTCATGACCCGGAAACCAGGCTCTTCCATGCGGCTGAACCGCCCATGCCGACAGGAGAAACCCGCAACGGATTTCCGCTCCGACACGCTCCGGAAGGCCCTGCACATGCACCGCAGCAGGAGTTCATTCAATCGCCCGTTTGGCCCGTTTGGCCATTGCCGAAGCGAATACGAAATCGTTCAGCTCACGGTTGTCGGCATGCAGGATCTCCTCCTTGGTGCCTTCCCACCATTTGCGGCCCTCGTGGATATACACGATCTTCTGGCCGATCTCCATCACGGAGTTCATGTCGTGCGTATTGATGATCGTCGTGATGTTGTACTCCTCCGTAATTTCATGGATGAGGTTGTCGATGACGACCGACGTCTGCGGATCAAGGCCCGAATTGGGTTCGTCGCAGAAGAGGTAGCGCGGATTCATAACGATGGCCCGTGCGATGGCCACCCGTTTGATCATGCCGCCCGACAGCTCCGAAGGGTAGAGATCGTCGGCATCCTCCAGCCTTACACGGTGCAGGCAGAATTCGACACGTTCCCGTTTCTCCGCCTCCGACTGCTCGGTGAAGAGGTCGAGCGGCAGCCGTACATTCTCCGCCACCGTCGAGGAGTCGAGCAGCGCTCCGCCCTGAAAGATCATGCCTATGTTCTTGCGCACGGCCTTGCGCTCCTTGAATCCCAACGACGTGTAACAGATGTCGTCGTAATGGATTTCACCCGAATCGACGGCATGCAGTCCCACCAGACACTTCAGCAGCACGGTTTTTCCCGAACCGCTGCGTCCGATGATGAGGTTCGTCTTTCCGGCATCGAACGCCACCGAGATGTCGTCGAGCACCGTCCGCCCTTCGAACGATTTGCAGATATGTTCCGCCCGTATCATGTCAGCAGGATTTGCGTAAGGATCAGGTTGAAGATCATAATGACGATCGACGAGGCCACGACAGCCTGCGTCGATGCCTTGCCCACCTCCAGCGAATTGCCCTTGGCGTAATATCCGAAATAGGCCGAAACGGAGGTGATGATGAATGCGAAGAAGCAGGTCTTGATAAGCGTGTAGATGATCGAGTAGAGCCGGAAGTCGTACAACAGTCCGGTAACGTAGTCGTCGGGGATCATGATGCCCGTGAAGACAGCGATCAGCCAGCCGCCGAAAATGCCGATCAGGATACTGAGAATCGTCAGGAACGGGAAAAACAGGACCGTCGCAACGATCTTCGGAAGAATCAGATAGGATGCCGAATTGACACCCATGATCTCCAACGCATCAATCTGCTCCGTAATACGCATCGTACCGATCTCGGAGGCGATGTTCGAACCGACCTTGCCGGCCAGAATGAGCGCTACGACCGTCGAGGAGAACTCCAGGATCATCGTTTCGCGCGTGGCATAGCCGATGATGTATTTCGGGATGAAGGGCGATTCGAGGTTGATCGACATCTGCAGCGTGATGACCGCACCGATGAAGACCGAAATGATGGCCGTCAAACCGATCGAGTTCAGGCCGAGGGCCTCCATTTCATAGATGATCCGCCGACGGTAGATCGAGAACTTCTCCGGACGCGAGAAGACCTTTCCCATCAGAATGAAATACTGCCCGATCTGGGCGAAAAGTTTCGTTACCATCATATGCACCTGCCCCGATGCGGAGTCCGGCAACCGGCTCCGCAGAACTCATTATCCCTTTTTGTCCGTGTTGATCTCCTCGAATTCGACATATTCCCCGACCGAATCATTGACCCGCTTTTCGGGTGTCTCCGAGGTTTTGTAAACCTTCACATCGCCTTCGCGGCGGTGCGCCGATCGCCAGGTATAGGTACGGCGTCGCGCACCGGTCTGTGCAAACCCGCCCTGTTCTTCCATTTCGCGGCGCAGACGGCTGATACGGTAACGGAACACAAGAACCGCCGCAGCGATCAGTAAGAGAATCGTCAACATAAAATACAAGATGAAATTAGCGATGCCGACGAACACCGACGGTGCGCCGACAGCCAGAATCAGCAACAGCAGGCACAGCACGGGATTGCGGCGAACAAACTCCGTGAAGCCATACACGATCCGAGAGAAGACTCCCATAACAATTAATCGACCATTATCACGACAAAGGTACAAAAATCGAACGGAAAAACGCAATCCGCAACGGATTTCCCTGTTTTTCGCATCTCCGGCTTCACCCCCGGACCGTGCGGTGCCGCACGGCAAAATTCGAAAGACCTCTTTTCGTTTGCCATTGCAAGCGACTTTTCGTATCTTTGTAAACACGGAACCGTGCGGTTCCGCACTTGCAGCCTCCGGTACGGCGCACCGGTCTTTCTCAAGAACGGGCCCGCAATCGGAAAATTGTCCAACCAACGCTTAAAAAGCAATGAAAAAACTACTGATCCTGTCGGCCCTCCTGCTTTCGATCTCTCCGCTGACGGCCGACGCACAACGACGGATAGCCGGAACGCCCGTCGAAAAGTTCACGATCGTCTACTCCTCCGCCACCGAAGACGAAGAGGGGCTCGACATCGCCCGCACCCTGCAGCAGCAGCTCGTCGCCGGCGGACTGCCGGAACTGGCCATCCTTCCCGACAGCGCATTCCGGCGAGGAAAGGCGCTTCGAATCCTCCCCGCACCCGAAAAGGAGCCCTTCGGATACGGCATTCAACTCCGCCGGGGCGACCTGACCATCGACGGCGGCGGGAGCTGGGCGCTGGCAGCAGCAGCGAACCGGGTAACGGAGATGCTTGCCAAAGGCGACATTCCGCGCACCTGCAATATTGCAGGAACGGTCGAAGGCGAGCAGCTCTTCTTCCGTACCGCCGGATCGAACCTTCGGATCCTGGCCGACAACATCTGGGATTACAGCCGCGAAGATATACCCGAAGCATGGCAGGCCATCGGCGAAGACCCGCGTGACGACGTGCGGGCGCCGCAATTCGCGCAACTGGTGCGGGCCTTCATGCCCGACGTGCTCAACCTTCAGGAGTACAGCTTTCACATGCATGAACGCTTCTACCCGCTCATCCGGAAATACGGATACAGGATCGCCTACGAAGGCGACGACCCCTGGAACAATACGCCGGTCTTCTATAATCCGGAAACCGTAGAACCCGTTGCCGTGAATTATGTGCTCTACACCCCGTCACAATGGAGCAACAAGGGCAGCAAGTCGTTCACCTCGGCGGTATTCCGCCACAAGGCGACCGGCAGGCTCTTCGCCGTGCTCAACACGCACCTGTGGTGGAAAATCGATGCGGCGCAGCCCGGCAGCACCCATGCCCGCGCGGCACAGGTTCATCTGATGATGGCCGAAGCCGAAATCCTGAAGGCGAAATACGGCTGCACGATCTTCGTGACGGGAGACATGAACGCCTATGAAGACGACCTGCCCATCCGACAGTTCCTCGATGGCGGGTATGTTCCCTGCTATAAGATAGCGACCGACCGCACGCACACCGGAAACGGGCACCATGTATGCTCTCCGAAAGAGGGCTATTCCCGCCGGACGAGCCGGCGCAGCCTCGATCGGGAGCAGGGAGCCATCGACCACTGCTTCATCCACAATGCCCAGGAAGGCGTTGTCGTCAAGGCTTTCGACTGCGTTACGGCCCGTTTCACCATCAAACTTACCGACCACTACCCCTATCTGATCGATGTGGCACTGTAAGCGGCCGGCACGCATCGGCATCTTCACGCTGGTCTATCTGTCGGGTGTCGCGCTCTTTTTTCTCAAGGGCGCGACACTGCCATGCAAGGTCGCATATCCGGCGGCATGGCTCGCCGCCGTCCTGTTCGCCGCAGGACAGAAACCGTGCCGGCCCACAGCCTGGGCTTTGCTGCTCTCCGCAGCCGGCGATGCGGCCGGAGCCCAGCACCTCTTTCTGCTCCAGATTGCCTTCTTCGCCGCAGCACATGTCGCCTATATCCGTTACTTCCTGCCGGCGGCACAATACTCCGGCCGGCGGATACTCGGAGCAACGGTCATCAGCGGCGGACTTCTCCTTTTCGGGCTGTTGCGGCTGCTGCCCCGCGTCGGGATGCCGGCCGAGCGCTTCGGCGTTGCCCTCTATGCCGTCGTGATCGCCGCGATGCTTGCAAGCACCTTTCTTTATCGCGGTCGTTTCGCCGCAGGATTCCGTTGTGCGGCCCTGCTCTTTGTCCTCTCCGATTCGATGATCGGCTGGAACAGGTTTGTCGAACCGCTTCCGGATGCCGACCCGCTGGTCATGGGAACCTATTACGCGGCCCAATACCTCTTCGCCCTTCTCGCACTGCTGAACGGCACGGAGGATTCCGCCCGATCCGCTCCCCGACATCCAACCGGCGAAACATGACCGGCTAAAAGGCGCAACCGGCGCCGATCCGAGTCCGTGCGGGGCAGGCCCTCATCGAAGAGCATCCGAAAGCGGGCGTTGACCGCCGGAAACGGGCTGTCCGAAGAAGCGCCGGCCAAACAATCCGGCATGGAATATTCACCGGTTGCAAAACCTGCCGCAAGATTTCCGAATCCCCGCTTTTTTCGCTATTTTTGCGCCATCTAAATCCGAACCAGATTATGGAATTGAGCAATCTGACCGCCATCTCGCCCATCGACGGCCGCTATCGAAAAGTCACAGAGCCCCTTGCCGGCTATTTCTCGGAATATGCCCTGATCCGCTACCGCGTGCGGGTGGAAGTGGAGTACTTCATTGCCTTGTGCCAACTGCCCCTGCCGGAGTTGCAGGCGATCGACCCCTCGCATTTCGACGCCCTGCGCGACCTTTACCGCCGTTTTGCTCTGGCCGACGCCGAACGGGTCAAGCTGATCGAACGAACCACGAACCACGACGTAAAAGCCGTCGAATACCTGCTCAAGGAGAAGATGGAGGCCTTGGGATTGGGCGCCTTCAAGGAGTTCGTGCATTTCGGACTCACGTCACAGGACATCAACAATACGGCCATTCCGCTCTCGATCAAGGAGGCACTCGCGGAGGTTTGCCTCCCCGCACTCAAGGAACTGCGTGAAAAACTCGCCGCACTGGCCGACGAATGGCATGCCGTACCGATGCTGGCCCATACGCACGGACAACCGGCATCGCCCACACGTCTGGGAAAGGAGCTGATGGTCTTCGTCGAACGGCTCGACCGTCAGACCGCCCAGCTGCAGGCAATCGAGATCCCCGCAAAGTTCGGCGGTGCAACGGGTAATTTCAATGCCCATCACGTCGCCTATCCCGCCATCGACTGGATCGGTTTCGCCAACCGTTTCGTAAACGGCACACTGGGGCTCTGCCGTTCGCAATATACCACACAGATCGAACACTACGACAATCTCGCGGCAATCTTCGATGCCCTAAAACGCATCGATACGATTCTCATGGATCTCTGCCGCGACATGTGGACCTATATCTCGATGGAATACTTCAAGCAGCGCATCAAGGCCGGAGAGGTCGGATCGAGCGCCATGCCCCACAAGGTCAATCCCATCGATTTCGAAAATGCCGAAGGCAATCTGGGCATCGCCAACGCATTGTACGGACATCTGGCGCTCAAACTGCCCCTCTCGCGCATGCAGCGCGATCTGACGGATTCGACCGTTCTGCGCAACGTGGGGGTGCCGGTCGCCCACACGGTGCTGGCCGTCGCATCGCTGATGAAGGGGCTGAACAAGATCATTCTCAACGAGGAGGCCCTGCAACGCGATCTGGAAAACAACTGGGCGGTCGTCGCCGAAGGAATACAGACCGTCTTGCGCCGTGCCGGCTATCCGTCCCCATACGAGGCCCTCAAGGCCCTTACACGGACAAATACGCATATTACCGCACAGGCAATCGCGTCGTTCATCGATACGCTCGACGTCGCAGAGCCGGTAAAAGCGGAACTGCGGACCATTACACCGGCAAGCTATACCGGTATTGATTTCTGATCCGGAGCGATTCCGCAAAAACCTGGATCCGATGAGGACGGCTCATTGCTGAGCCGTCCTCATCTTTCAGAACGACATTCCGGATTCTTCTGCCGCCATGCCGCGCCCCGTTCAGTCGCCATGACCCGGAACAGACACCCCGCAAACAGGGCAGCGCGAAACTGCGCATCCGATCCGCCGCATCCGATCCGCCGCAAAGGCCGAAAAGTACCGTTTCTCTCTTTGCCGGAGGCCCTCCATTCAGAAAGGCATTACCTTTGCTGCATGTCGGTGCAAAACTTCATTGCCATGACAAAAGCTGAAATCGTAAAGGAGATCGTCCGGAAAACTGGCGTCAGGGCCGTCACCGCTGCGGCTGTCGTAGAACGTACAATAGCGGAGATCCGACGTGCAATGATCGCTGGAGAGAATGTCTATCTGCGGGGATTCGGAAGCTTCATCATCAAGGAGCAGGCTCAAAAGACGGCGCGCGACATCACCCGCAACAAGACGATCGTCGTGCCGGCCCGGCGCATAGCGGCTTTCCGCCCCTCGAAAGAGCTGTCGGAAAGGGTCAGATAGTTCGCTGACAGCTCAGTCCGCAAATGGATACGGGCTCCCTGCCGGCAATGACACCCCTTTTCCGCGCCGGGCATATGCGGCAGGAGGGAGCGGCCCGGAATTCGAGGCGCACGGGATTCGGCAATTGCGGCATGACATGGCTCCTGCACCGGTCGAAACAGGAAAAAGCCTCCCTTGCCGGGAGGCTTTTTCTTTCCATCGCATTGCGCGGCGGATCATCCTGCCCCCTCCGTAAGGGGCGTTCCGTCGTTGCGGAGTTTGATCTCCAGCGAAGTCCCCGACCATGCGTTGATCCGGTAATGCGTGTCGCGCACGACCTTGCCGCCATAGGCAATTTTCAATCGCAGGTCAAACGGCCGCGCCTCATCGACCTCACGGGTCGCAGGCAGCGTGTGGGGAATTACATATACATACATGACGATATGGTCGCACACGCCGCTGCGCAGCGTTACCTGCCGACGGTCGGCACCGCGCCACCCTTCCGGCGGTGCGGACAACCCATCGCCCACAGCGGCAATCCGGTCCTCCGCCGACACGAACTCCACCCGATTGCCGGCCGCATCGAAACATCCGCATACAATCGCCACATTGTACCGCCACCACGCATCATAACGGCTCGTCACCTCGACGGCAAAGCCTTTGTTTTCACTCATCTTCATGCTGTTTTGTGCAAAAATACAAAATATTCCGGCAGATCGCACCTCCGACACCCCTGCACCCGATCTTCCCCGTCGATCTGAAATACAAAAAGACGAAAATCTTTGCGAATTGTCGGAAATATTGTAACTTTGCGCGATTAACAGTTACATCGATGGACGCAACGGCACAATACGCGATCCGTTGGAAAGGATTGAAAAACGGGACTTATCACTTTGACTACAAAGTAGATGGTTCTTTATTCGAGACTTTCGAATCGACCGAGATCAAAGACGGCGACCTGAACGTTTCCGTTACGGCCGAACGGACCGACAACCAACTATCGTTGCAGGTTGCCATTCGAGGTACGGTTACCGTTGCCTGCGACCGCTGTCTGGAGTTGTACCGGCAGCCGATCGAATTCGACGGGAGATTGCTGGTCCGCTTTTCGGACGAAGCACACGATTACGACGGAGAGGTGCTGTGGCTTGCCCCCTGCGAAACGGAGGTATCGCTGGCGCAATACATTTATGAAAGTATCGTGCTGGCGCTGCCTTATCAGCGCGTACATCCGGAGGGAGGCTGCGATCCCGACATGCTGCAGCGCTTCCGCATCGTCTCCGAAGAGGAGTTCGACGCCATCGAACAGAGAGCCGAATTGCATGCCCCGGCCATGCAGCCTCTCGACAACGAATCGCTGGCCCGGCTTTCGTCATTGCGCGAACAGCTCGGCGACGAATCGGAGGAAGATGCCGGAAAAGATTGAAATACAGCAAATATAGATGTTGAACTTAAATAATTTGTAACAATGGCACATCCTAAACACAAAGTCTCGTCCACCCGACGCGATAAAAGAAGAACCCATTACAAGGCCGTCGTGCCGACCATCGTAACCTGTTCGAACTGCGGAGCATCGGTACTCTACCACCGCGTATGCCCCGAATGCGGGTTCTATCGCGGCAAGTTGGCCATCGAGAAGAAGGCTGCCGAATAACATCGGATCCACCGGGCGCGTAGCGCGTACTGCAGCGCCGCACACGTTCTGTATGCAACCGCATCAATAATCAAAAAAACGTTGTTATGTTGAAGATTGGGTTAGACGCAATGGGCGGCGATTTCGCTCCGGAGGCAGCTGTCAAAGGAGCAATCATGGCTTCAACCGAGATCGGTCCCGAAAGCAAAATCGTCCTTTTCGGCGATAAAACGAAAATCGAAACGATCCTCGCTGCCGAAAACTGCCCCGCCGACCGTTTCGACATCGTCGCTACGACCGAAGTGATCGAAATGGGCGATCACCCCGCCAAAGCGTTCCAGCAGAAGAGCGATGCGAGCATTACCGTCGGATTCGCATACCTCGCCAAAGGGCTTATCCAGGGCTTTGCCTCGGCCGGCAGCACCGGTGCGATGATGGTCGGCTCGATGTATGCCATCAAGCCGATCGACGGAATCATCCGTCCGACCATCTCCTCCCTTGTGCCGACAGTCTCCGGACGTTTCGCGCTGCTGCTGGATGTGGGGCTCAATGTCGATTGCAAACCCGAAGTTCTGTGCCAATACGGCCTGATCGGTTCGATCTACGCCGAGAGCGTACTGGGCATCGAGAACCCCCGCGTGGCAATACTCAACATCGGCGAAGAGGAGACCAAGGGAAATGCCCAGACGAAAGCGGCCCACGAGATGATGAAAGCGTCGGGACGCTTCAACTTTGTGGGAAACATCGAAGGTTCGCACATCTTCTCAGGAAAGGTCGCCGACGTGATCGTATGCGACGGTTTTACCGGCAATGTCGTGTTGAAAATGGCCGAAGGCCTCTACCGCATCAACAAGGCTTTGGGCGGCGCACAGCACAAGTTCTGGGAAGCGATGAACTACGAGCACATCGGCGGCACTCCGGTATTGGGAGTCGGCGCCCCCGTAATCATCGGACACGGCTGCTCGACCCCGCAGGCCATCAGGAGCATGATCCTCTCGACGGAACATACCGCAAAAGCGAACCTCACGGAGAAACTCCGACTCGCATTCAAAGATTAACTTTACACGAATTTATTCAATAGATGGGAAAAATCAGAGCCGCAATCAAGGGTGTCGGGGCATACCTGCCGGATTACATCCTTACCAACGACGAACTGAGTCGCATGGTGGATACCTCCGACGAGTGGATCATGACGCGTATCGGCATCAAGACCCGCCACATCCTGAAAGGCGAAGCACTCGGCACCTCCTACATGGGGGCCAAGGCCGTCAAAAACCTGCTCGAAAAGACTAAGCTCGATCCGAACGATATCGATCTGATCATCTGCGCTACGGTTACCCCCGATATGTTCTTCCCCTCGACGGGAAACCTCATCGCGGCAGAGGCCGGATGCAAGAAGGCTTTTGCCTACGACGTGTCTGCGGCATGCAGCGGGTTTCTCTTTGCATTGACCACCGCATCGAAATTCATCGAGACAGGAACCTGCAAGAAAGTCATCGTCGTCGGTGCCGACAAGATGTCGTCGATAGTAGATTATACCGACCGCAAGACCTGCCCGATCTTCGGGGACGGAGCCGCTGCGGTACTGCTTGAACCCGATGACGAAGGATACGGTGTCATCGACCATATTCTCCGCTCGGACGGAGCAGGGGCCGTGCACCTCTACATGAAGGCAGGAGGTTCGCGCTATCCCGCATCGGAAGAGACGGTACGCAACAACTGGCATACCATCACACAGGACGGTCAGGCCGTATTCAAGGCCGCCGTATCGAACATGGCCGATGTATCGGTCGAAATGATGGAACGTCACAATCTCACCTCCGACGACATCCGCTATCTGGTTCCGCATCAGGCCAATCTCCGCATCATAGACGCTACGGCCAACCGGATGGGTCTGACGCGCAACAAGTGCATGATCAATATCGACCGTTACGGAAATACCACCGCGGCAACGATACCCTTGTGTCTCTACGACTACGAGAAAGAGTTGAAGAGGGGCGACCGGTTGATTCTGGCAGCTTTCGGCGGCGGTTATACATGGGGCTCGATCTATGTGAAATGGGCCTACGACGGTGCCGCAAAGGAGTAATCCGGCGCACATGCCCGACAAAAAACATCCCGCAGAGAAGCGGGATGTTTTTTTGTAATACGATGCCATCCGTCCGGTCGGGGCGTCAGAGGGATTCCGTCAAACGGCATCGCTCCGGTTGCATCGGGCGGTCTGCGACAAAATAACGGACTCGCCCCGCACACACGCAGATTTCGATGGCAGGGAGCAACCGCAGCCCACCGCCCCGATCCGATCTACAGCCCAAGATACAACCGGTCGGGCAAATGCCGGAGCAGCCACGCGATGATCCGCCAGCGACGTGTCACCACCACCAGTTTCCGACGCCTGTACAAGCCGTGAAGCGCCTGACGGACGGCCTTTTCGACCGGCATTACCCAGAACAGGCCGTCACCCTTTGCCATCTCGGTGGCGACGAGTCCCGGCCGGATCTCCGTAACGGCAATTCGGGAGTGCGATTTCGCAATTCTCTGCCGCAACCCTTCGACGTAATTGATCTGGTAGGCCTTTGAAGCATTGTATGCCGGAGCGGCACCGCTTCCGCGCAGGCCCCCGACCGACGTAATAACAGCCAAATGTCCGGATCCCCGATCTTCGAAATAGCCGCAGGCCCAATCCGCCACAGCCGTCCAGCCCCACACATTGGTAAGAATGGCCGGTTCCTCCCCCGCAAAATCAAGTGTCGGGTTCAGGTCGCCCGTTCCGGCCGCGAGAATGCAGAGATCCATTCCTCCGATCCGGTCAACCAACCGCTCCAATCCGGCAACGGCATCCTTCGGTCGGGAAATATCCGCCCGACAATAAAAGAGGCGGTCGGGATCGCGACGTACAACCTCAAGCAATAACGTTTCCCGACGGCCGACCACCCCGACCCTCCAGCCTGCATCGGCAAGCCGCTGCGCGAATTCGCGTCCCATACCCGAACTCGCCCCGATAACAAGTGCACGCTTCATGCGGGCAAAGATACGACCCGGATTGAAAAAGGAGATTGATTCGGATCAAGAAATCAATGTACGCTCCGCCGACGGATCCGGCTCAACGTTTCGGGCCGAACGCCCAAATAGGAAGCGATCTCCTTGAGAGACGCCACCTCGAACAGGCGGGGACAACGGGAAATCAATTTTTCATAACGGGCCTGGGCGGAGAGTGAATAACGTTCGAGAAGACGTTCATACAGTTCAGCCGTAAGATGTTCCGCCAAATGCCGTCCGAGACGTTCATGTTCGGCATCCGACCGGTAGAATGCCTCAAGCGATTCGAGCGGCAGCATGACGATCCGGCTATCGCACATCGCTTCGATCGTCACCGTCGCAGGGCAGTCGATCCGCATCGAAACATAATCACCGACGAACTCCCCCTCGAAAGCATAACCGACGATATGCTCGCGGCCATCATCGGCAAGATGAAGATAGCGGAAAGCGCCTTCCTCGACAATCCCGCAAAGATGCGTGCGATGCTGTTGCGAAACGATGCGGGAACCTTTCGCTGCCGCCACCGGCCGTCCCTCCTTGCGCAGCACGTCCGCCAAGGGTTGGAATTCCGTTGCAGATATGTATCGGTTGAAATCCATTTGTGCACATTGGCGGCCGGTCCGCAGCCGGTCCGCAACAAAGATAGCTCTTTTTCGACAGCTGCACGCCGCTTCCGCCGCAGAAAAAAGCCGGGCGCAGCCCTGCGCCCGACTCCCATCAATTAATCCAAACAAAACTATTACAGAAAATTCATATCGCTATGAATCTATCGTCGACTCCGCCTTCGTCCCCCCTGCTTCCGCGCCGTCACGTCCGCTTCGTCCTTTCCGCTCCGGAGCTTCCATGCCGTCGCTTGTTGCTCCGTCATTCCACTCCACTGCTTCCATGCCGTCGTTTCCGGTCAGCCGCGTCCAGGGGTCCCGGCACATGGATGCCGGCAGAGAATCGTTCGAACCGATTACCGTACCTCCCAGATACCGCCTTTCCCGAAAAGCCGTTCAAGCCACTCGTCCATCAGGCCGAAGCGATAAACGATATCGATATTCGAGAATCTGCTCCGCATATAGGGAATCTTGGCAAACGTATCGCGGAAGCGTGCACGGGAGATTCCCAGCTGCTCCGGTTCATAGGGGGCGCCGACAAGTTTCAGACGCCGCCGCACCTCTTCGAACGGAATAATCTGCTTGCGGACACGCTCCTTCAGTTCGGGCCATGCCGCCTTGAAAGCCTCAAGCTGACGGCGCAGCCCCTCTTTGTCAACATATTTGTTCCTGGTCTCGGTCATGGCCCGCTCGATGAACCCCGGTTTTCCAGCGAAAATACGCAGGATCTCCTGCTCGGTATCCGGCCATGATTTCCACTTTGCGACACAAGCATCGATATCGAGCGTTTCGATCGGTGCCGCGAGCAGCAATTCGAGCGATGCCGTCGAAGCCAGCGTTCCGATTCCCACCTTGAAGCCGTGCGACACATGTTTGCCTTCGAACTCCAGATTTTCCATATCCCAGAAGTGGCTGAACTGGTGTTCCATACCCGAAGCCGGGCGGCTCGACTTGGCGGCCTGCATCGCAAAACCGCTCAACAGCAGCCCCTCGGCCAATTGTTCAACCTTCCCTACATCGCCGTTATAGACCCCTTCGGGATCGCACAGCGCCTCCTGCAGGCCGTCCTGCACCACATCAAATGCAAAAGCATCGATCGCCTCGGCACCCACAGCATCGGCAATCATCCAATCGGCACCGGCCGGAATCTTGGCAATCAGATCGGCGTAACCCGATGCCGACATGGCCGTCGGAGCCTTGGCGGCAATCTGCGGATCGAAGGTCATGCCGTACGGAGCCGGACAGTCGAACGTCTGTTTGTTGCCCTGATAGGTGATCGAGGCGCCGTAAGCCGTATAGCCATCCATCGAAGCGGCCGTACCCACGCACATGTAACGGCGTCCGCAACGATGCGACGTAAGTTTCGTGAGGTCGTTGATCACGCCCGAACCGACAGCTACGGGAATGGCATCGGTCTGCCTGAGCACATTCTCCAGCTCTTCGATGTAGGTCCATTCGGCGAACGAATCGTCGTAACCGTACACATGAGGAGCATCCTGATCGATGCCTGCAGCCTCGAAGTACTTTCTTACGGTCTCTCCGGCCAGTTTGTAGGTAATCTTGTCGGCAACGATGACGGCGCGTTTCCCCGGAAACAGCTCCTTGAACATCGCAGCCGTACGCTGCAAGGCATCGCTTCCGATTATCAATGCTTTGGTATCCGTCGTGCGCTGCAAGGCATTTTCAACTTTGTTCATCTCTTATTGTGTTTATAAATCGAAATCTTCGTTTCCGAATTACAAAGTTACAGATTTAATTTTATATCCACAACTTTTTCGTTTATTTTCACTCGCCATATTTCGGTATTTTATTTTTCTTTCGACGCACAATTGCCCTTTCCTTGACCATATAACCACACGAAAAGAAAAATAAGCCAGAGATCGAAACATTTCATTCGACGGATTTCCGGGAAATGCACCCGCCCTGCATATTTCCGCGGGGAAAATCCGGCACTTGCCGGGCCCGCCACTGCCGCACCCTCCGGCACGGACATCCGCACCGGAGGAACAACAGCCCTGCACAGCGGTCACCCCGAAACAGTACACCGCAAAAAAAGACGGCAGGGAATCTCACGATTGCCCGCCGCTCCGAGAAGAATTGCTCTTCTCCAAAACTACTAACCCAAACTTAAATAAATGAAGAAACCTCGTAGCATTCAATACTACGCCTGACACAAGAACAAAACCCGTGCCAGAGTCCCTGCCTGAAAGCCGGCCGCCTCCGTTCCGGCCTCACAGGCACGGGATTCCGGAATCGGAGAAAAAACGAAGGGGCTCGGAAGGGAGTGGAAGCAACAGGAAAAGCCGAAACAGAGAGCACGGGGAGGTCTGCCCGGCAAAACACGGATCGGAACAGGAGTAAAATCGGCGGAAAGAGCACTCCAGACACCAGGCGATGGCCAAAGAAGAGGGGCGACCCGACGGCAACGGCATACGGGCAGGAAGGAGACGACAAAAAAATAGGAGGAACTTCACAGTTGCTCCTATTCCAAAACTACTAACCCAAACTTAAATAATGAAGAAACCTCACCACATCAGGTAATTGCTCCGATGCAGTTGTCTATTCTTACGCAATTCCTGTGCCAAACCCTCGATTCGGTTCCGAATCGTGAGATTTCACAGATAAAACGGAGCATCCATCGTTTTAGTATGTCGCACCATCCGATTTTTCGCTCTTTATGCCGCCTGCCATCCCAAAACGGCCGGGCTGACGGATGCCGCCGGCATCGGGAAGCGCAACCGGACAGATCCGACAGCCGGACAGCGGATCGGGAGATCCGGGCAGAAGAGGGCTTCTTCACAGGCACCCCGCCATGCCCTCCCCCGACATACGGCTCCGTTTCATTCCGATACAACCCGCGTCTCCATCCGCCCGAACTCCCTCATGAAACGACACAGCGAGGGGCTTCTCCCTCGGAGAAACCCCTCGCCACATCCGTCTTTACGCAGAATCACATCTCACGCAGGATACTGTAGAAGGCTTGCTGCGAGCCAAGCAGCATGTCGAGCATCCGCATCACGAAAGCCTTCGGTTCCGGAGTCGAATCCAACAGAATCTCTGTTGACAGGAATACGGCATCGTTCATCACAACCGCCTTCACGATCTTCTTGTCGGCGTTGATCTTGTTGCACGCTTCGAGTGCGGCACGGCGGTTCTCCGCCGTCACATCGAAAATATACGGCATCATGATCTGCAAGAACTGCTTGTCATTCTCATAATTGGAGACAATGAAGTTCCGCATCTGGTATTTGAACCGGATATCACGGTCCTCGTCATAACTGGGTACGAAACCCTCGTCCTTCAGATAGTTGAAGATCATTTCCTGTGTTGTCATAAGCCATTATTGATTTTGAGAATTGATGATGAGTCTATCGTCTGTACCCGATCGGCGTACGTGCGGCCCGCCGCTCCAAACCGGTCATCCTGTCACGCATCTCCTCGTATTCGCGCAGCACATCGGCCGAAACGGAGGGTTTGATGCAATCGAGCGTCTCCAGCAGGATCTTCTGCGTAATGGGGACATTGGCAAAGGCAGCCGTGACCGCCGCGTCGTTGACCATATAGGCGATGTCGCTGGAGACATAGTTCTCTGTCCGCGCCGCCAGCTCCTCGCAATCGACGCCCTCCGTCGGACGATCCTTCAGGTTGATTTCGAATAGTGCACGGCGCGCCTCCTGATCCGGCAGCGGCACATAGATCATCCTGTCGATACGGCCCGTCCGCAATACGGCCGGATCGATTTTGTCGGGACGGTTCGAGGTGGCGATCACGAAGATGCCCTTCTTGCCGCAATTGTTGAGCTGGGAGAGGAATTCGTTGACCTCGCCCGACTGCCCCGACGACTGGTTCGAATCGGAGCGGTTCGGCACCAAAGCATCGAACTCGTCGAAACAAAGAATCGCGGGGGCCTTCTGCCGCGCCTCATCGAACAGCTTGCCGATCATCTGCTGCGAACCGTGGACATAGATGCTTGCCAGATCGGATGCCTTGACCAGTGTGTAGTTGAATCCCGTCTCCTCGGCGAACTTCTCCGCAATGAAGGTCTTTCCGCATCCCGGAGGCCCGTAAAGCAGCATGCCGTTGGGAATCGACAACCGATATTTCGTTGCACGCTCCTTGTCGCGCAGCACGTTGATCACACGCACGCGCAACAACTGTTTCAGCTCCTCCATACCGGCGACATCCGCAAAGCCCTTGCCCTCGCCACGGACGAATTCCGCCCGCGGGGTCTCTCCTTCGGGAGCGCTGCCGCCACCCTCCGGTTTCGAAATGCTCTGCTGCGACTCGAACTGCGATACATCCGGAAAGAAGGGCTTCTGATCGGCCGTCTTCCCCTGCAATGCATCGATGAACGCCTGTGCGTCCTCAAAACGCTCCCGATCCGAGAACGCCAAAGCCCGCCGCAAAACATCATGCAGCTGCTCGGTCATGTCGGACGGTTCGTTCTCCGGAAATGTCAGTCCCTGCTTGCGGAGTTCGCGCAGAGCATCGGCCGCCTCTTCGAGCGGCTTCGAGGTATCCACCAGCCAGGGCGTGCACCCGTAGATCATTTCATAGAGCAGTACCCCGATCGAGAAGAGGTCGCTCGCCGGCGAATAGATTCCCACAAAGGTCTCCGGAGCACGGTAGTACAGCTCCAGATCGGAAGTCTGAAAATCGGGACGACCCATTACCGGATGCGACAAATGGCCCATATCGATGATTCGCGGCCGGATCGGGCCGTTGTCAACCGTTTCATACATGATATTACGGGCCGTCAGATCGTTATGGATCAGCGTCTCGCTTTGGTCGTGCAGGTATTTGGCCCCTTCAAGCACCTGCAGGGCAATCTCCACCGCACGCGGAACGGCGATACGGTGTTCGCGGCCGAGCAGTTCGGCAAGCAGCCCTCCTTGAATGTAGTCCGTGACAAGATAGGCATAACGGCGCTTTCCGATCGTTTCCGTACCGGTGCGACGGCACACGGCCAATGCCGGGTGCGACAATTGCGCACAGGCCTCCACTTCGAACGGGACACCGCGTTCCGTCAAACGGGAGGCTGGAATCTGCTGCAGATCGAAGATTTTCAGAAAGAAGGAACGGTCCTCCCGATCCGAGATCCGATAAGTCTCGGCACAGCTTCCCGCCTTGATGAAATAGCGCACGACATAATCGCCGGCAAACGTTTCGTTATTCCGTAAAACACTCATGGGCTGACTTCAAAAAAACTATGGGTTAACAAATATAGGCACTATTTCCCATAATTCCAATCATTGCATCGTCCATCCGCGAAAAAAGTTCATCCGCTCACCGGAGAGCGCAACGGCCTTCCCCGTCATACGCCGTTTTCGGGGTTCCGCGTCGGGCCGTTCCCGTTCCGATGGACACGATGCCGGCAAGGAGCGGCAGGCGGTACGCCATCCGAATCGGCCGGTCTCAAAATCAGATCACGGGGTTCGGCCCGTTTCAAAAAATAACATCCACGCCCCAACCCGAAGCGCATTTCCCGAACCCTTCCTACAACGGCAGACAATATTTTCATGAAAATCAAATAATTAAACAAGACAGACCCCACATATCCCATTTTACCTCAGGACAACACGGGCCGACATAACAACATATTGCATTCATACAATTATAAATTCATACACCAACAGTTGCCATTTTACTTGGCGAAATATTTTGATTTTCCGAAATTTAACAACCCCTAATATATATCAAATATGAAGAGAGCCACAAAAAGACTCAGCTATTTGAGAATGGCTGCCGAAGTGCAGAAGATCGCACAACCCTTATTGCATACGGGAAAATACTCCATGCGGGTGATTTATCATCACCACATTTTACAAACTCTTCCGATCAGTCTCAACACGTTCCGCAAAATGCTGAAAGAAGATGTTTCCATGCTACCCGAACTGATCGAGGCATACCGCCGGAAACAATTGGCCCGATATGAAAACGAATTGAAGAAACGCCGGCTTAAGCGGCTCCGATAGGGCCGCTGCGAACCGATGACTGTCTTATACTTTATTTACGAAAGAGACCCGTCCTCCATATCGCAACGCCGGCAATGCCGAATTGTTGACCGTGCCGTGCATCCATCTTTCGCAACTGCTTTCCGTTCTGATGCAGGTGTTTTGCCTGTATCGAAACCATGCGGGATGCCGCGCCGATCCGGAAATCCGCAGGAAAAAGGCAGACCGGGCCTGCCGCCGGCCGACAGGAGTGAACGATTGCGGCCGGATCTCTCATCGAGATACGGCCGCCAACCGATTCGGCATGGTATGCCTCAACCGCTACTTGTATCTGATCCAGGGAGCATTCTTGTCGAGCCAGTTCTTGACCTCCACCGCCCGGTCGCTGTTCAGCGCATCGGCGCCGAGATAGGCTCCGAGCATGAACTCTTCGGGCGACTGTCCGGGCCACAGCGAGACATAAAGCCCCGCCTTGTGCGCCAAATCGACCATTGCTTTCGAGGTGCCTTCGATGCGGCAGCCGAGACGCTTGATCCCCATATCGATCGCTTCGAGAATCGTCGCCTCGCAGATCGGCTTCGATATGATCAACAGCAGATCCACATCCGGATAGAGCGACCGCATCATCTTCAACGCCCGCTTGTCGCTCGACGTGAAGAGGTAGAGCGAATTGGCCGGTTTCCTGGCCATGACCGTCGTATAGACCTTTTGGCAATATTCGCGCAGGCGCTCCTCCGGATAGCTCGACTCCGGCTTCGTCTTCATCTCAAACTCGATATAGACCGAATCCTTGTCGGCAAAGAACTCGACCAGTTCGGGCAGGAAGATCAGGTCATGTCCCTGCTTGGTCTTGACCTGGCGCACCTCGTCGGCCGTCATCGTCTCAACGACCCGCGTACAAGGGGTCAGCCGCGCGAGCGTCTCGTCGTGCGATATGACCAGCTCGCCGTCGGCCGTCATGCGGATATCGGTCTCAAAACCGCGCAATCCGGCCGCATAGGAGGCCGCAAAAGCCTCCAGCGTATTTTCGTCGTACTCGAAGCGGCTGCCGCGATGGGCGAAAAGCTGGATCACCTGCTCCTGAGCCGCAACCTCGGCGACACCCGCAAGCGCCAGCAACGAGATTCCCAATTTCAAAAAGGTGTGTTTCATCGGTTCAGCAATTTATTTTGGTTTTTTATCAGGTTCGCCGAAGGCCCTGCCGCCGGCGACAGGCACTCTTTAATTTGCTTCGGGAGCCTCTTCGTCATGTTCGTATCCGTCGCTCTTGGTATTCCACATCGTCAGCAGCACGAGCAGTCCGATTACCGCCATGGCGATCATCGTAATGAAGACCCAGCGCCAGCCGAAATGGTCGGAGATGAATCCGAAGCCCACACCGGATACGACGACGCTGACATAGCTGACCATCCCGATCACGCCATTGGCTGTCGATGCGGCCTTTTTCGTCGCGTGGTTCGACGCGATCACACCGATCAAAGCCTGCGGGCCGTAGAGGAAGAATCCTGCTGCGGCGAGGATCAGCAAAAGGATCGTAGGATTGGTCGAGGCCGGCAGGGCGAAGAAGAGCGAAATGAAGAGGATTACACCCGCCATGCAGATCACGCAGGTGCGTTGCGAGCGGCCGCCGAGGAACCGGTCCGAGATCCAGCCGGCGAGCAGCATGCCCGTAATGCCGAACAACTCGAAGATTGCGACCGTCCAGCCCGCCATGCTGGCCGAAAGGCCCCGCGACTCCTGCAGGAAGGTCGGCCCCCAGTCGAGGACCGCAAAACGAACCACATAAACGAAGAAATCGGCAACGGCCAGTGCCCAGATCATCGGATTGAGGAAGACCTTTTTGCGCAGGAAAGCCTTGAACTCGGCCGACGAATCGTGTCCGTCGTCCAGCTGGGTTTTCGTACCCTCCAGTTCGGGCAGTCCGACCGACTTGGGCGTATCGCGCAGCGTGACGATGATGAAGATGATTCCCAATATGGCGATGGCGGCCGGAATCCAGAAGGTCCACTGCCATGCACCCACATGCTGCAAGGCGCTGTTCACATAGGTTTCGGCTGCCGCCGGATCCATCTTTTCGGTAATCTCGGCCGTATTGGAAAGAATCCGCTCCCGCATGACGGGATCACCCGTCATATCACGGCCCGTATGGCCCATGATGTACCCGCACAGCACGGCGATGATGAAGGCGCCGATCGAGTGCGAAGCATTCCAGATCGACATCTTCGTAGCCAGCTCCTTGGGCGGCACCCAGTGCGTGATGAGCCGGTTGCAGGGAGGGAACCCGCAACCCTGAAACATATTGTTCACGATCAGCAGGACTCCGAACAACACCACCAGCGTGTGGATGAATTTCGGACCGTAGTCGGCGCCTGTCAGCCATGCGCTGATGATGGCGCCGCAGCCGAAGAGGATATTGACCACCGTGCAGACCGAAAGTCCCGTCACCATATGCCACCGGCCGTTGGTACGGTCGGCAAGGACGCCGTTCACGAACTTCGAGAAGCCGTAAATCAGACCTACAAGGGTCATGATGACACCGAAGGTGGTTTTCGAGATGCCATACTCGGCCGTAAGGCCCGGAATGGCGAATGAAAAGTTTTTGCGGACAAAATAAAAGATGGCATAACCGATCATCGTGCCGATGATGGTCCGCCACTGCCAGTATTTGAACCGTTTTGCTTGTTCTGCATCCATAAGTTTGAAGAATTAGTCGATTTCCCATGCACCGCCCTTGCCGAAAACACGGGCGACAAGTTTATCATAAATACCGGCGCGTTTGGCCAGATCGAGCAGGTTGATGCGCCACCGCAACAGCTGCGTCAAGTCGACCATCGAACGCAACTGCCGGCGCGATACGCCGATCTGTTCGGGATCGGTCGGGGCTCCCGCAGCGGCGAAAAGCGCCCGCATCTTCTCGAACGTATAACATTGCGCCTGCAGCTTGGCCTTGAAGTCCGGCCAATTCTCCTTGACGCGCGTCAACTGCACGCGCACCGTATCCCTGTCGTTGTATTTCTTTGTAATCTCGGTATAGCCCAACATCGGCACGGGGAAATCCTTGAACAGGGCGATGGCGCGCTGCTGTTCCTCTTCGAGCGTCGGCCACGCCGCAACGCAGGCGTCCACATCGAGCGTCGAAAGATCCATCTTGAAGAATTCGTCAAAGAAGGCACACATGGTCAGGGTTCCCACCGCCACCTGAAAACCGTGCGACTGGAACTTGCCCTTGTAACGATGATGCGTCATGTCGAGCACATGGCTGAAGAGGTGCTCGGTGCACGACGCCGGACGGCTCGACTTTGCCGCCTGCATGGCGATGCCGCTCAACGTCAGACCGGCAAAAAGCGAAGCGATGGCGTCAGGGTTTCCCGCAGCGGTGCCGGCCGGGTCGGCGATCAGGTCATCGAGGACATCCTGCAGGACATGCCATGCAGCCGGTTGGATCGGTTCCGTACCGAAAAGATCCGCGATCATCCACTCGGCGCCGGCGGGAACCTTCGCCGCCAAGTCGGCATATCCGGCCGCCGTCATCTCCTTGGGCGCTGCGGCCAACACGTTCACATCGGCCAGAATGACAAGCGGAGCATGCGTCTCGACATTGATTTTGGCGCCGTCCTGCGTAACGACCGCCCCCGACGAAGAATATCCGTCCACCGAAGCGGCCGTAGCGACGCACATGTACGACTGGCCATGATGGAACGAGGCGAGTTTGCACAGATCGTTGATCACGCCCGAACCGACGGCAACGGCAACGGCACCCGTACGATCGAGTACGTTGTCCAACCGCTCCACATAGGGCCAATCGGCATGGAATTCCTCCTCTTCGATCAGATGGCATTCACACGGCACGCCGGCAGCCTGCATATATCCGAAAACGGCCTCGCCTGCGGCATTCCATGTATTACGGTCGGCGATAATTACGGCTTTCCGTCCGGGAAAATGTTCTTGAAAGAGTATCGGAGCACGATGAAGCAGGTGCTCGCCAAGTTCGAATGCTTTCGTATCGGTTGCGATTTTCAAAGCTTCGAGAATACATTGATTCGTATCCATCACAGTTTACGGGTTATAAAATAGAATTTTCGGATACAAAGCTATAAAAAACAATGTGGAAAATCAAGGATCCACCGCCATATTTTATCATTTTTCTTTTCATGCCGGCCATTCCGTTCTTCTCGGCGGAGATACCCGCCGAACCGCAGCATCCGCACCCTGCCGACGGGATCGGGAGCCTTCCCGCTTTCGAAAATCATAAACAATCGAAATAGTCGCACGAAACACCGGCAGACTGTCTTCGACTCCGAAAGTCATTCGCCGCCAATCCGGACAATTTGCGTCTCCGGCACCAATCCGCCCGCACGATACGCGGGAGGAGGGAGCCAATCCGTATAGTTTACACCCTTTACCGGGTCGGCCCCATGACAACGGCGGCATTGTCTCCGCCTAAATCTTTTTCAAAAAACAGTTGCATTTTTCAAAGTTATACGCTACTTTTGCAAAAGAATCCGAAAGCAAACACAAAAGAAAACGAAAATATCCGGTCTCGCGGACAATCGAGAACCGATCGGAGACCCGAACAATGGGTTACGGCGGAGAGTCCGGCAGAACCATAGGCCCGGCCGCCGCTCCGACCGACCAACGAATCGAAATGAAAACAACCATCGAAATGAAAACAACCATGAAAGCGCTCAACCTCCACGCCGTCGGCGATCTTCGCTTTGAAGAGGTTCCGATGCCCGTTCGGAAATCGGGAGAAGTTCTGATGAAAATCCGCGCCTGCGGGATTTGCGGGAGCGATCTGCCACGCATCTTCACAAAAGGGACCTACCGCTTTCCCACCATTCCCGGACATGAATTTGCAGGTGAGATCGTCGAAGCCGACGACAAAACGCTTGTCGGCCGCCGTGCCGCCGTCTTCCCGCTGCTGCCCTGCCGCAAATGCGAAGCCTGTCAGGTCGGCGAATATGCCCAATGCAGCGATTACGACTACTACGGATCGCGCCGCGACGGGGCCTTTGCAGAATACATAGCGGTCAAAGAGTGGAACCTCGTTCTCTTCGACGAACCGCTTGCATTCGAAGAGGCCGCCATGTGCGAACCGGCAGCCGTCGCCCTGCACGCCATCCGTCAGGCAGCCGTCGGAGTTGGAAATACCGTCGCCATATTCGGTGCCGGCCCCATCGGGATCATGTTGGGTCTATGGGCCGAGGCAAACGGCGCCTTCGACGTCATCCTGTGCGACATCGACTCCTCAAAGGTCGATTTCGCCCGTAAATTGGGATTCGAGGCCGTCAACTCCCGCGAGCAGGATCCGGTCGAGTTCATCCGCAGCCGAACCGGTGGCCGCGGAGCCGATGCCTGCATCGAAGGGGCCGGCGCAGCGCAAACATGGGAACAGTGTCTCAAGGCCGCCAAGAATTTCGGAACGGTCGTATGCATGGGCAATCCGGCAGCAGAGATGCCGCTGACACAGAAAGGATACTGGGAGATCCTGCGCAAGCAACTGACAATCAAAGGAACCTGGAACAGCAACTACAACGACGTGCACAATGATTGGCGGACAGCATTGGCCGCCATCGCCGCACGGCGCATCGATGTACGGCCGCTCATCTCGCATCGCTTCCCGCTTTCGGAGGCACAAAAGGCCTTCGGGATGATCCGTCAGCATAAAGAGTTCTTCAACAAGGTAATGTTCGTCAACGACTGAACCCCGCCCCATACGAAGGGGGGGGGCAGGGAACAGGGGACTGAACGCCGGGCGCGGAGGACAAGCGTCCGATGACGGCAAACAGGAACTGAAAAACTGCCGAAAAACAAGATAAGGAGCATAAGGTCCACAATGGACAAGGGCCGCAACGATACAATCAAACCAAAAACAAAACATACGTCGCATCATGGCCAAAACAGAAAAACTTCTGCATCGGATCGATGAACTGGAGCGTCAAACCGGTATCCGCCGCACGATTTTTGCGGCATGCCCCAATTCACCGACCGTCATTCGCGCCGCCCTGCGCGCCGCGAAACGCAACAACGCCCCGATCTATTTCGCAGCAACACTCAATCAGGTGGACTGCGACGGCGGTTATACGGGTATGACCCCCGACGAATTCGTGAAACTCGTTCGCATGGAGGCCGACGCAATCCATTATGAGGGCCCCTGCATCGTCGCAATCGATCACGGAGGCCCCTGGCTCAAGGACAGACAACGCACGGAACGCTGGACGACCGATGCCGCAATGGATGGGATAAAGCGGTCGTTCGAGGCGGCCCTGCTGGCGGGATACGACCTGATCCATGTCGATCCGACCGTCGATATCAACGTTCCTGCCGGCCAGACGATCGACATTCATGTCGTTGCAAGGCGGACGGTCGAACTGATCAAACACACCGAGACCTTCCGCCGGAACAACGGGCTTCCTGAGATCTCTTACGAGGTAGGCACCGAGGAGGTGCACGGCGGTCTGGCCGATGAACGCACATTCGACACGTTCATCGAAGAGCTGAAAACGGGGCTTGCACGGGAAGGGCTTGCCGACATCTGGCCGTGTTTCATTGTCGGAAAGGTCGGGACGGATCTCCACACTACGCTCTTCGATACGGAGGTTGCAAAACGGCTGACCGAAAAGGTCCGTCCGCTGGGCAGTTACATCAAGGGGCACTACACCGACGGTGTAAGCAATCCGGAGGATTATCCCCGATGCGGCATGGGCGGAGCGAATGTCGGGCCGGAGTTCACGATGAGCGAATACGACGGATTGGCCGAATTGGAACAGATCGAAGAGCGGCTCCACGCCGAAGGCCGCATCGCCATCCGTTCCCGCATCTGCGAAACACTCGAACGGCTTGTCTGTGCATCGAACCGCTGGCAGAAATGGTTGTTGGAGGATGAAAAGGGCAAGACGTTCGAGACATTGAGCAAGGAACGCCGCACATGGCTTGTAAAGACCGGATGCCGCTACATCTGGCAGGCGCCGGAGGCTCTTGTCGCACGTCAACGGCTCTACGACAATCTGCGCCGGACGGGAATGGATCCCGAAGAGGTCGTATTGGGACACATCGAACACGATATGGACAACTATTTCCGGGCATTCAACCTTATCGATCTCAACAAACTGTTATAAAGCTATGACCGTAAAGGAATTACTGAAACAGTGCCAGCAGAACCGCACGGCCGTACTGGCCACGAACTTCTATAATTTCGAGACGCTGACCGCCGTCATGCAGGCGGCGCAAAAGATGCAGGCGCCGGTTTTGCTGCAGCTGACCCGCAGTTCGATCGATTACATGGGGCTGCGGCAGGCCGTCGGAATGGGACGCCGCGCCCTTGCCGATTACGGCATCGAGGGGTGGATCCATCTCGATCACGGCGGTTCGATCGAACTGGTTGAGCGGTGTCTCGATGCAGGGTTCGATTCCGTGATGATCGATGCCAGCGAACGTCCCTTCGAGGAGAACGTCGCAATCACGCGGCGGGTCGTGGAGCTGGCCCACCCGTACGGAGTCAACGTCGAGGCGGAACTGGGCTATGTGGCGAAATTGGGACAGACACAGGGCGGAGGTTTTACGACACCGGCAGAGGCTGCCCGTTTCGTGGATCAGACAGGGGTAGATGCGCTGGCCGTAGCGATAGGTTCGGCACACGGATTCTATAAGGAACCACCCAGGCTCGACATCGCACGACTGGCGCAAATCCATTCGGCGACCGATGTCGTCCTTGTACTGCACGGCAGTTCCGGAATCCCGCATACGATGGTGCAGGAGGCTGTCGCCAACGGCATTGCCAAAGTCAACCTTGCCACCGAAATCAAAGACACCTTCATGAGGGCGTTGAAAGGGGTACTGCTTCAGAGCGACGAGATCGATCTGCGCAAAGTCTTCCCGAAGGCTGTCGCGCCTGTCGTAGAGATGCTTTGCGAGAAATACCGCATGGTCGGCAGCTGCAAAGCGGAATGACGGATCCCCGCTGCAGGGGACGGGGTCCCTGTTGATCGGGTCAGAGGAGCAGGAGCGGGACGGCCCCGCTCCTGTTTGTTTTTGACGCTTCCGATTTCGGCAAACGGCACCGCCGCCCGACGGCAGTAACGCGAAAATCAGAACATCCCGCCCCGCACGCTTCATCCGTTTTGAGGGCGTCCTCTCTGCAAAAAAACACAACGGAACCATCTCGGCACAACGGAATCAGGGCTGCAACCGGCACACACGGATCAGGCTGCAAATAAACAGCAGATTCCCTGTTTCCGACTTTCCGACCGCATTCGGCACCTCCGTGATGCACGCTGTACGGCAAAAAACGGGAGGGACCCCGTTGTTCTGAGATCCCTCCCGTCGTTCATCTCGGGCATGCGGACTAATGTCCCGCACCAAATCCGGTATATGGATCAGTCTGATGATCCTGCAGCTGTGTAACCGAATAGACATGGGTTTTCCCGCTTGTCGGAATGGTCTGCGTGGCACGGATCTCCCAGCCGTCAGGTTCCGTCGAGGGGCTGCCGCTCGGAGCCTTGACATACCAGTAATGGAGCAGCTGTTTATGATACGAAGTGTTCGTTTTCGACCGTCCCGCCTCGTTGATCAGGAACGAGTACGCACACCAGTCGCGCTGACCGGAGGTCACGCGCTTCATCTCGATGGGTGCTCCGCCTTTGGGGATGAATTCGACCTTCCAATTGACTTTGTCGTCGTTCCATACCGTAGCGATAAAGCAGTCTTTGAACATGCTCTCCCAAGCATAGTTCTCGCTCTTGGAGCCGGTGTACTTCATATTTCCGTCATAGGCCCGCAGCTGCGTCGCCTCGGTCCGCCCCGTCGATTTTGCCACCCAATCCGTAATGGATGCCCCCTCGACCGTATAAATGCCGTATCCGTTCGGAGAACCGTCGGTACACAGGTCACTCCACCAGAAACCGCCGCTCGCCGCAGCATGTACATGCTCGTATATCGGTTTGCCGCCTTTGCAGACATAACCGGTATGGATGTAATTCTCCGGATAATGCGTATGGCCGATCATGATATGCGCCTCCTTGAACTGAGAGAAGAGCTGAAGGAACTCGCCATAATACTTGTCCTTGTTCACATTTACCGAACTGCCGTTGCGGAAAGGTGCATGCGCACAGAAGATAAGCAGTTTCTCCGCCTTGTTCTCGACCAGATCCAGATCGGCTTTCAACCACTCGTACTGCTGTTTCGTAAATCCCTGCGTATATTCACAGGCATTGTAGGTCGCACCCGACGTGCTTTTGAGATACATGATGTTGTCCATGACCACGATATGGGCATCGCCCCGATTGAACGAGTAATCTGTCGGGCCGAAATGATCCACATAGCTCTGCGTAGCCGTGTACTCCGACACACCGGCATTGTTGTGGTCATGATTGCCGATGCAGTTGAAGACCGGAAGATACTTGTCGGTTCCTATGGATACATTCGACAGGGCGTTGACCATCGGCTCCCATTGTGCCTGGTTGTCGTAAATAACGTCCCCCAGCGTCACGGCATACACGTTCCCGTACCCGCTGCCGCTTATTGCCGAACGAATATCCATCATGGTTTCCGTTTTGAACCGTTCAACGTGCGTATCGCTCTGGCACTGCGGATCGGAGATCATTACCAATGTAAAGTCTTTCTCTTCGCTTTCGAGCGGTTCCAGGACAAAATCGTTCCGATTGACCGCATAGCGGTCGATTGTCTTCGTAGAGTAGAATGCCGGAGTCTTGCTCTGGGACAACGCCACCTTGTAGTTGGAAGGCGTCGTATAATAGACGTTGCGGCAGTAACGGTTCGCCTCGAACTGATAGACGCCGTTCGCATCGGTCTGCGTAAAGGAATAACCGTCCGTCACGGGGACGCCGGGGATTCCTTTTCCGGTCGATGCATCCGAGATGAGACCGATCAGATTGTTGTTCGGGTCGATCTTGGTACCGTTGATTTCGGTAACATCACCCCCGCCGCCGCCACCGGGCGTAGCGTTCGGATCCTCCGGATCCGAACTGGAGCAGGCAACTCCGCCCAACAGGATTGCCGTCAAAAACAGAGAATAAAGTTTTTGTAACATTTTGTATAAATAAAAAAATGGTTGTCTTCAATATCCGCATGCATAACGCAACTCCGCGACACAGTATAAACGGGAATATCCCTCGCATGTCAAACGGAAATGCAACCGGTTTCATTATCCGGCAACGGACATTTTGTTTATCGTCCGCCCCTTGTTCCGGCAGGCCCGCAGGAGCGCGCAAGCTCCGAAGGCACTCGGCCGCAAGCAGTGCTTTCCGCACGGGAGAGAGATTCAAGGGAGGAAGACCCACATAAAAGGAGTGGCGCTCTTGCAGGCGCCACTCCCCAATGGAGCTGTACGGTCAGTCAATATGTCAGTTCCACGCAAAACCGGAGAAATCGGTTTGGAGAGCACTTGACCCATACACATTCGTCACACCGCTCGACGGAATGGTCTGTGTTGCGCGAACGGTCCAGTTCTTGTCTTCGGAGGGCTTTCCGCTGACGGACTTCGCATACCAGTAATGCGACAACGATCTGGTCCAGGTCGTAGTGTTCTTGTTCAACTCGTTGAAGAAGAACGACACGACGCACATGTCCGATATTCCCGACGATATGCGTTTCATCGGCGTGGAGACACCGTTCTGAATCAACTCCACCTTCCAGTTCGACGGATCGTCGTTCCACAACGAAACGACAAAACAACCTTCGAGAGTTTTCAGGCCGTTGACGTTGATGTTGTTCGAACCGCCCTTGCCGCCGCCTGTCCATGTATAGGAGTATCCTTTCTGTCCCGAATAGACCGCATTGCCGTCATAGACACGCATCTGATACGATGCGGGCTGGTTCGTACTTTTTGCCACCCAGTTATACACGCTCGACCCGCGGACTTCATAGATGCTGTAACCATTCGGAGCGCCGTCGGTATTGAGATTGCTGCACCACCAGGCACCGCAGGCGCCACCGTGCACATGCTCGTAAATAGGTTTTCCGCCCTGGCAGACTTTCTGCGTGTGAATGTAATTCTGCGGATAGTGCGTGTGGCCGATCATGATATGCGCCTCCTTGAACTGCGTGAGCAGATCGAGGACTTCATCATAGAACTTGTCCTTGTTGACATTCGACCCGCCCGATGAACTGCCGGCCCGGAAGGGAATGTGGCAGCAGAGGAAAACGAGCTTATCCGCCTTGTTTTCGACCAGATCGAGATCGGCCTTGAGCCAGTTGTACTGAGCTTCACTGAATCCGGCATTGTACGACCATGTCGATCCGCTCGTCGTCGTACATACCACATCATCCATTACAACGATGTGCGCTTTGCCTCTGTTGAACGCATAGTCCGTCGGGCCGAGCCGCGTAACATAGTTGTTCGTCGCCAGATAGTCCGTTGACGTTCCGGCATCATGGTCATGGTTGCCGATGCAGTTGAAAATCGGCAGATAGTCCGTTCCGACCTTCACATTGGACATGGATTCGACCATCGGATCCCATTGTACGGTATTGTCGAAGGTGATGTCGCCCAATGTAACGGCATAGGCGTTCAGATACCGTCCGCTTGCCTGCTCACTGGCAATCGTCGAGCTGATATCCTGAATCGTCTCCGTCCTGAAACGGTTCACATCGGAATCGCTTTCGCACTGCGGGTCGCCGATTGCAATGAAGGTGAAATTTTCCTCAATGGCACTCAGCGGCTCAAGGACAAAGTCATTCCGGTTCGTCTGGTAACGGTCGATTGCGGAAGTAGAGTAAAAAAGCGGCAGTTTCGTCTTCTCATCTACGGCGATTTTGTAATTTGCCGGTGTGATGTAATATACGTTGCGGCAATAACGGTTCGCCTCGAACTGGTAAACGCCGTTCGCATCGGTCTGCGTAAAAGAGTATCCGTCCGTCACAGGGACACCGGGAATCCCCTCGCCGGTCGAAGCATCCGTGATAAGGCCGACCAGGTTGTTGCCGGGATCGATCGCCGTACCATTGATCTCGCTGATCGGTCCGGTGCCCGTGCCCGGATCGGGATTGTCATCACCGCCCGACTCATCGGAGGAACAAGCGGCTCCTCCGAGCAGAACGGCGGCCAAAAGGAAGAAATAGAATCTCTTGAATGTCCACATAAAATCTTAAAACATCATTAAAAATATCACGCACGTCAAAAAACGATTGTCCTTTCAAAGGAAAGGTATGCAACCTCCGGAAAACCGGAGATTGCATATCCTTTCAACATCTCAATAACTACCAACCGTAATTCTGTCCCAGATTCGGATTCAACGTTATGGCCGACGTAGGAATGGGCCGAACATACCGCTTCTCATCCCAAATCATATTCTGGTGATAGATCAGATAACCATGATCGCCATCCGACAAGGTCCAGTTGTTGTCACTGGTATTCGTCCCGATCATGTAGTTGTTGTCATTTGTCCCCGACGACGTAAAGGTGAAATGTTCGCCGTTAAAATCGAATCCGTTTTTCACATCCTCAGCCGTCAGATAGAGACCGCGCCAACCCGTATCGTTCTTATCGGCACGATCCGCAATCAGGTTCGCACAATGCCAGCGATAAAGATCATCGACACGACGGCCCTCGAGGAAGAGCTCCGTAACGCGCTCGCGGCGGATCTCGAGAATCGTATTCGACAAATTGGTAACAGCGGCGCCCTCGGCACGGGCATAATAGTCCTTCAGCCAGGTATCCTCTTTATAGGATCCGCCCTCCGGATAAATATTGGTAACACCCGCACGCTGACGCAACGCGCCAACCGTCTTGTTCCAATCTTCTTCATCCAAACGACCGTTATTCAGTTCGGCTTTAGCCTCGGCATAGTTCAACAGGACTTCCGCATAGCGGATGATCGGAATCCAGTTGTCGTTTCGGCCGTTGATATAGTTCTCCTCCAGCTCCTGATTCCATTTCGTGAACATGTATCCGGTCACGGTCCAGGAGAACCGCAGCGGTTTGGGAGAGGTTACGCCGCCCATCGTCCAGGTATGGCCGGGGCACTGCACCGTAGCCGCCAGACGGGGATCGCGGTCCTTAAACTCGTCGTTCAACGACACCTCACCCGTTTCGATGGGGGTACCGTCCGCCTTGAGATACATGTTCATCAGCGGTTTGGTCGGCGAAACCTTCTGGCTTGCAGTGGAGGTATTGTACTGCAAGGTCAGATCATGCCATACATTGAGCGACTCGCTGGTCAGGTACTCGCGGTACCAGATGGCCTCGTCGATGTTCTCAAGGTTCGTCGAGACGAACAGGGAGTGGTAGTCCCCGTGCAGCTGGATCCCCGATTTCATAATCTCCTGGGCGGCATTTACAGCCTCCTGAAGGAAATCCTCGGCCGTACCGTACTGGTTGTTCCAGGGCTGGTTCGTTGCCGGATTTACGGAATGGTACTTTCTAAAGGTACCTTCGTAGAGACATACGCGGGACTTGAACGCCAGGGCGACCATGCGGTTGATAACATTGCGGTAGTTCTCCTGACCCAGGCAGTATGTACAAGCGTAGTTCAGATCTTCGAGCACTTTGCTCATCACAAACTCACGGTCGTCGCGCGGAGCATACAGGATCGCGTCCTCAACATCCAGCGGATGGTCGATCCAGGGCACGTTGCTGAAGTTCTTGACCTTTGCGAAGTAGAAATAGGCTCGCCAGAAACGGGCCACACCGGCATAATGGTTATAGATATCCTCGCTCACATTGCCCTGTGCACGCACCATATCGCGCAGCATGATATTGGCCCGGCGGATATTTCTCCAGTCGGATACGCCCCATCCGCCCTGTTTGGTTGCATCCCATTGGGCACCGGGTTTATAGAAATCCGTCGAGGATTTACTTGCAGTCAGATCCGTATAATTGTCACCTGCACCGACCGTAGAAGCCGAAGGGCAATACAGGTCCAGCAGGCCGTTGCTGTACATGACGAAATCCGCTTCGCGAACAAAAAAGGCCTCGGATGAGATTTCGTTGATCGGCTGCGCATCCAGAAACTTCTCGCATGATGCCACCGAGAGCGAGACGGATGCCAATACAAATATTTTTGTGATACTTTTCATATCCTCTTTTTGCATTTTATGTTAGAAAGTAACATTCAATCCGATGGTCCACGTCTTCAACATCGGGTAGCTGTAGCCCTGACCTACACCGCTCAAACCGCCGGTCGTAGTGTTGTAGTCGCTGTCGCCGAATCCGATCGTTTCAGGATCGAACATCTTCGTATGCTTGAACAGCGGAGAGTGGGTGAAAATATTCTCACCCGAAATATAGACGTTCAGCTTCTCGATGCTGATCTTGCGCGTCCACTCCTGCGGGAAGGTATAGTCGATCGTAATGTTCTTGATACGCCAATAGGATGCGTCCTGCAGGTAATAGTCGTTCTCATAAGTCAGCGGGCCGACGTTACGGTTGGCTGCATACGTGACTTTACGCGTGTAATAAGCGCCGGGGTTGGTCACGCGCCAGTTTTCGGTGCTGTAGTCCATAATGACGGCGTCCGTCGTATGGACCGTAGGCAGGTAGCCGTAAGGACGGTTGTACATGCCCCAGAAGAAACCGGTCTCATTCATCGGGTACCAGTCGCGTTTGCCGACACCCTGAACGAATACATTCAGGCCGATGCCGTTCCAGTTCAGGCCGAGGTTGATACCGTACTGATAGCGGGGCGCTTCATTACCGATACGCTCCAGGTCGCCATGGTCGCTGAGCAGACCGCTGCCGACATCGATCTGGCCGTCGCCGTTGATATCGATGAATTTCAGGTCGCCGGCATAGGCGCGGAAATTGTTTCCGTTCTTATGGAAAGCGTCGACGGCCCAGTTGTTGGCCTCTTCATTGGTCAGGAAATAGCCGTCCGTCCGGAAGCCCCAGATTTCGCCCAGCTCCTTGCCTGCGTAGTAGTTGTAGATATTGCCGTTGGCATTGTAGTACTCCTTGACCCATGTACGGCTGTCCCATACGCTCACCTTCACATTGTAGCTGAAGGGTTTGCCGCCGACCTTGAAGCTGTCGCGCCATGAAAGCGAAGCCTCCCAGCCCCTGGTCTTCAACGAACCGTAGTTTCCTTTAGGCGAGCTTTCGCCGAGGATCTGGGGATATTCGGGGCCGCCGATCAACAGGTCGTTCGTGTAACGCCAGTAGTAATCGAAAGTTCCCGACAACCGGTTGCGCAAGAATGCGAAATCTACGCCGACATCGTAGGTCGTAATCGTTTCCCATGTCAACGAGCGGGGAATCAAGCCCTGCGTCTGGATCTTGTTGACTTTCTGACCGCCGAGGATGATATTCTCGGTTTTATCTACGGGCCATGTGTCGAGGAACGAATATGCGGGGATCGAAGCATTGCCCAGCGAACCGACATTGGCTCTCAGCTTGAAAACATCGAGCCAGTCACGCGTTCCCTCCATCCAGGGCTCCTCGGAGAGAAGCCAGCCGACCGATCCCGAGGGGAAGAAGCCCCAACGCTGATGGCTGGGGAACAGCGAGGAACCGTCGTAGCGGGCGGCGAACTCGAAAATGAAACGGTTCAGCAGTGTATAGTTGATACGGGCGAAAACACCCACCATCGACTTGTCGTATCCGCCGTCGGTAACGGTAAATATATCCGAATCCGTCAATTCGAACGACGGCTGCGAAGGATAAAGCAGGTTGCGGAGCTGCAGGTAGAACGAACGGTAATTCGTCTTCTCGATATTCCAACCGCCCACTACGTTCAACTCGTGGTTTTCACCCAGCTTCGGAGTCCATGTGGCAACGATATTGGATGCGATATAGTCCGTATTGTAGCGCCAGTTCGACTTGTATGAGTTGGGGTTGTACTCGTGGGGGATACCCGGCGTCGTATAACCCGTCTGCGTCGGGCTGATGCGGTCTTTCGTATTGCGGGTCGCCTTGTAGGTGAAGTCGCCCGTAACCTTCAGGACATCCTTGATCGGTTCGAAGGTCAGCGTCGTCGTAGTCGAGACATCCAGTGCGTTCTCTTCCTGATAGGCCTGATCCTGCGTCCAGCCCTCATATACCATGGCGGCTGCGGCATAGGTCAACGTACCGTCTTCATTGTAAACAGGATAAACCGGCTGTGCGCGGTGCTCGATCTGACGCCAGATAGGCATCGATCCGTTGACGACGAAAGGCTGATGGTATTTTCTGTTGTAAACGGACGTATTGTTCGCCAGCGTGAACATCTTGCCGAGTTTCACGGAACCTTTCGCACGCAGGTTGTACTGGTCGAATTGCTCGTTGCCGATATTGTAGATACCGTCCTGTCCGTAATAACGGCCCGACACGGAGAAGGCTGCGCGTTCGCCGGCGCCGCTTATCGAAATATTGTGCTTGTGGGCGAAGTTGTAATCCTTGAGGTAGAGATCGATCCAGTTCGTACTGCCGTAGTAAACGGTTTTGCCGTTCATCGTACCGTACAGGTTCCCGTAATTCTCATAGGTCGGATCCGTTTTACGGCGGCGGAACTCTTCGAGATAAGCCGACGAGAAACCGATCTCCTTGTTAATGTCGCTGGGGTATGTACCGGACGACTGGGGCGTACGGTCATTGCCCTGGAAGTATTCGGCGAAATTTTCGCTCCAGAGCACACCGTCCGAAACGAGGTTGTCCTCCCAGATCACCGTGCGGCGATTGATGGAGAATGAACCGTTGTAGTTTACCGTAACGCGGTCTTTGTTCGGGTTCTTCGTCGTAACGAGGATCACACCGAAAGCGGCACGCGCACCATACACGGCAGACGAAGCCGCATCTTTCAGCACGGAGACCGTTTCGATATCTTCCGGGTTTACCGACGAGAGGTCGCCTTCGACGCCGTCGATCAGCACCAGAGCCGAACCGCCCTGACCGATCGAGTGCTTCGTATTCTTCGCCGAAGAGGTCGACGAACGGGTTTGATAGGATGTAGCGCCGCCACGGACATAGATGCTGCCGTTGTGCGAAGGCTTACCGTCGGTCTGGATAATATTCAGACCGGGGATCTGGCCCTGCAGCGAGCGGGCGATGTTCGGAGCCGGACGATTTGCGATTTCGTCGCCGTCAAGGTTCTCGACGGCACCTACCAGCTGCGTTTTCTTCAGCGTACCGTAACCTACGACAACGACCTCGTCGATCGTTTCATTGGCTTCTTTAACCAGGAAATTGACAATTGTACGATTACCGATCTCGATCTCCTGCGTTTCGTATCCGAAATAGGAGCAGACGAGCACATCGGTCGGTTTTGCCTTGATTGAGTAGGTACCATCCGCCTCAGAAACGGTTCCGACGGTAGATCCCTTGATCACAATAGCGGCTCCGACGAGCGGGCTATTGGTAGAAGCGTCGGTAACGGTACCAGAAATAATCTGGCTCTGCGCAAAGACATTCAATGATGCAAAGATCATCAAACAGGCAAGAGCACACGTAAATACGCCACGCACAGCAAACTTCTTACTGGGGGGGGGAAGTAAGACGTGTTTCATTTCTAACTGATCTTCTTTAATAGTTCCAACATTAGTAATTTTCAGATCACTCCTTTCCGGCTCACGCCAACGGCCCGTCGGCAAACGACAATTCCGCAGCGCCCGTACAGGAATGCTTGCGAGTTTGGATTCTCTGAAAATGACCGAACAATGGTTTTAAGGGGATAGGGGGGGGTCTTTCTGGGTCTTGAAAAAGGTGTTTAGGTTAACAAATCAATGAATTAGGGGTTGTTTTCTACGTCATTTGTCACAATTTTACATATGCAAAGATAATAAATTTCGAGTTCAAACAAAAAAATCGCATGTTTTTTTTCATCGGAAACCAAACAAAAGTCCGCCCCGCCCCATGAAGCGGCCTGCGCCGCCGCCTGCAGGCTCAGCAACGTGCGGAATCCCAACGGTTTCCGCATCCGATCGCGCCGGTTGGGGGGGGCTGGCGAAAGGAAGCGTCGGGAGTCCGAAGTGCTTACGAACGCTTTCGAGTGCCGCTCGACTCCGTAATCGAACCGTCTGAAACAGAGGGATAACCGGATTCGCCTGCAGCACACCCGCAGCACCGCTCCCGCCAGCCGCAACGCCCCGGCCGGCAGCAGACAAATGCCCCGCATACCGCACAACGGCGCAATGCCGCAGGCCGCGACACAATATAATAATATTATTATTGGCTCCGTCCCCGCGGCGGCCCGTCCGAGGGCAGTGTGTGTGTATCGGAGCATCAGGGCCGTCGGGAACATCAAGACGCGGGTCGGGACATCGGCCCGTCCGAGGGGGAGGGCCGGGGGAAGGGTGTTGGCGTCAAGGCGCGTGTTGGGAGTGTATCCGGGGCGTCGGGGCGCACGTTAAGGCGCGTGTCGTAAGTGCGTCAAGGCGTATGTCGGGGCGTCGGGGCGCACGTCAAGGTGCGTGTCAGGGGAGGGTGTGTCCGTGTGTCGGGCGTGTGTCAAGACGTGCGTCGGGGGGGGGCATATCGGGAGTATCAGGGCGGGCGTCGGGCACGCGAGCGCAGGCCGTATTGCGATATTGTGATTTTTTTCGAAAAAATTTGTTTTCTTGGAAAAAAGCCTTATCTTTGCAATGCAAGTTTGGACAGGTTCGATCCGAAGATCGGACATCTCTTTTGAATTGAACAGTGGGAATTAAGGTTCGCTTGAGAAGCGCTACCTTGATTTGTTGTTATTTTTTTGTTACTTTTCTAACAAAACAGTTCAAGACACCAAAGATTATGAAAATCAATAAAATGCTTATAGCGGTCACCGCTATGTTAGCAGTAGTTCTGAGCGGTTGTAAGGAAGACGAAACCGTAGGCATCGACGCCAGCATGCCGATGCCCACGGACGTTGCTTACGACGAAGTGAACTCATCGAACCAGAGCATCGGTGTAATTTGGGACGCCCGTCAGGCGATCTCCGCCGGTGCGACCTCGTTTACCGTCCAGCTTGTAAAGACAAAAGACGGCGTGGCCGACATGTATGACAGTTCCACGTCGCAAACCATTCTTACCACTGTCAGCACCAACGATGCAACGACATTCAGCGGTTTGACGGCCGGTCGTATCTACTACATCCGCATCCGCGCCAACTACCCGCGTTCGGTCTTCTCGGAGTGGACGTTTGCAATGGCGAACGGAGAGCCCGCCCGCATCATGGTCGGCACGGGTATCGTCGATGAAAGCCAGGAAGAGACCTCGTCGATTGTTGCCAAAGTCGAAGAGATTACGGAATCGACCGCCATTGCAAGATGGTCAACCAGCAACTACAACAACGATGCTGCAGATGCCGGATATAACTACACGATCCAGCTCTTCAAGGACAGCAACTGCACGGATCTCGATGTATCGTGGAATATCACGGAGGGTAACCTCAGCATCAGCAAATACGGAGCATCGTTCATCTTCTCGGGTCTGACCCCTGCTACGGACTACTGGTTCCGCGTCACGAATACGACGGACGAAGTGACGAGCGATCCCGTCAAGTTCACGACCGAAGAATCGCAGTTCAAGACGCTGCCCGAAACGGCAAAAGCAGGCGAGGTCATTCTCTTCCAGGACTTCCATGAACTCCTCTGGGGCGGAGATTATCTCAACAGCGCCGGCGGCTACTCGAACAACGGTCGTGGCAGCGCAACAGTAATCGACAAGGCCACGGGTGTAAATCCTGTCAGTGCGGAGAAATACTATATCGTAAACGCCGGCACCGAGATGGGTCTGTTCAATACGCTCGGCAAGGCTGTTCCCAACACCTCGCTGGCAGACTGGGGACAGATGTCCGATCCGAGCAACACCAAGAGCCCGGGTATCATCTGCGCACGTCCGGGCATGCTCAAGATGGGTGCAAGCAGCTACTCCGCATGGATCGTGACGCCCGAACTGAAATGTCTGACACAGCCCGCCACCATCGAAGTGACCTTCGACGTGGCTCCCTACGATGCGGATCAGGCGATCGTCGTCGAACTGCTCGACGGCACGAAGAAGTCCAACTCGCCCCTTGCAGGCAACATCACGGCCACCTCGCGGTCGGTCGTATGGCGCGGCAACGCAGGAGCTGAGGGAGCCGGCTGGAGCCAGCAGGTAGTAACCGTACCGAACGTGACATCCACCTGCCGCATCGCTATCGGCGCCGGTGAGAGCGGAGACGGCGCGGCACAGCACCGTTTCTTCCTGGATAACATCCAGCTGAAGGTTGTTGCTTACGGTGAACTGGCAGCTCCGGATGCTCCGGCAAAACCGACCCTGACGGCAACCGACAAGACCATCACGGCTTCGTGGGAAGAGGTTGCACGGGCCGAGAGCTATACGGTAGAGTACAAGAAGACGGCCGACAGCGAATGGAAGGTTGCAGCCGAGAAGATCGCCGAGACGACCTGTACGATCGAAGGACTCGAATTCGAGACGCAGTACGACGTGCGCGTAAAGGCGCTGATCGGCGACGACCTGGCATCCGGCTACTCGGAGGTTGCACAAGTCTCGACGCTGGCCGAGATCAAACAGCTCGCAACGCCCCAGAACGTAACGGCTGTCGCCGACTACGGTGTTGCAACGCTGACTTTCGATCCGGTTGTAGGAGCTACGGATTATGAGGTTTACGCAAACGGAGCTGCCGAAAAACTCGTCGGCATGATTACCGCCAGCGCCGAGAAAGTGACCTACAAGGTAACCGGCCTGTCGTTCAACACGGCCTATACGTTCCGAGTCAAGGCTGTCGCCAAGGACACTCCGGCATCGGAACTCTCGGAGGCTACGGCACCGACCACCACATCGGAGATCGTACAGGTCAAGAACAACGTCGGTCCTACGACCGCAACAGTTGCATGGCGTAAGGATCTGGGTAAATACGAAACGAAACAGGATCCCGTCGATCAATATACGATCCAAATTGCCGATAACGACGGAACCGTGATGGGGACGATCGATCTGAAAACGACCAACTACGGTGCTGCCGCATCAACACTCAGCCAACATGAGCAAGGCAATCTGAACCCCAGCCGTTTTACCTTTGGCGCTCTTGAACCGGCTACGACCTACAAGGTTCGCGTGAAGAAACTCGGCGAAAATGATCTGCTTTACTCGCCCTGGTGCGAAATCACGACCGAAGCCGCCCATGTAAAAGGGGCGAAGGAGGTTCTTTATCAAGGCTTCGACGAGGCATGGTACGGCGGTGATGTGATGAACTTGGCCGGAGCTATGCAGGCTACGGGGACAAACACCTCGGCGCCCGTCATGACGTGGGAAAGCTATATCGGTAATACTGGAACGAATCGACTGGCCGATGAAGCCGGTACTACGCAAACGACTTTTGCAGGTGCAATCTGTAAAGTTGAATCCAGCAGTCTCTATGGCTGGGACAATGTCCAACGAGTAGCATTACGTTCTGGATATGCGAAATTCGGCGGTGGCAGCGAACCGGGTATTCTCATAACTCCGGCTCTTGGCGATGAGGTGTTGAATGCGACGACAGCTACGCCTTGTACCATCTCGTTCAAAGCCGCTCCCTATTCCGAGTGGAGTTCGTCATCAGACACGCGTTGCGAGGCAATGATAAGTATCATTGTCGTACATGCCGACGGCAGCGAAACGGTCGCTATCGAGAATTTCGATCCGATCACCGGCGGCGATCCGTTCGGCTACGTATGGAAAGAAGGCTCGGTCAAGAGTGTAAATCTTCTTTCGACCGACAAGCTCAAGATCACGAGCAAGGATATTAAGAGCAACAAGTGTCGTTTCATGTTCGACGATCTGTTGGTTGTCGCTGAATAGGCGAACCGCCAAACTCTTTTCAAGAGGTCTCCAGTTGGAGACCTCTTTTTTTATCGAAACACACGGAATGAATTAGGAAAGATTGCCGAAGCGCAGGGGTCGCGTCTTGTAAGGCACGGTTCCAATCATATTGCTTCGATCGGAATGGCCGTATTGCGGCAGGCGTGCACTTTTGCAACAATCCGGAAGAATCCTCTTTCCGGTATGGAGGGGACATTGTCCCCAGAACAGCAAAAAATAACCGGCTGCACAGAATTCCCCCTCGAAAACTTGCAGATATAGCGGAAATGCTATATATTTGTATTGTCAATAAAGCATAACGGTTCAATAATAATGAAATGGAATGAATTAAGAAAGATTGCCGAAGCTTACGGGTGGCGTCTTGTAAGACATGGTTCCAATCACGACGTTTACGGACATCCGGACAAAGCCTATCGAATTCAAATAGGCCGGCATGGAAAGGAAGAGATTAAAAACGGTACATTTAACAAACTGAAGAAGCAAATCGGCTTTTAGCCTCGGTTTGCTTTACAAAATACAAGAATCATGAAAACAACGGCATTGATTGAGAAGGGCAAAGACGGTACATTCGGGGTATTCACTCCGGATATTCAGGCTACGATCATTGGTGAGGGACGGACTGTTGCGGAAGCAAAAGCGGATTTCGAAAATTCCGTACGCGAAATGCTGGAAAGTTATACCGATAATGGAGAGGAGATTCCAGACGAATTGAAGGAGATCGAATTTGAGTATAAGTACGATGTAGCGTCGGTATTCAATTATTTCGATTTTATCAACGTGACGAAATTCGCCAAATGGGCCAATATAAATGCCGGATTGATGCGTCAATACAAATCATGCAACACCTACATATCCGAAGCTCAGGCGCACAAAATCGGCGATGCGTTGCGCAAAATAGGTCACGAGTTATCAGCCATTTCGTTGTAATGCTTTATTGACAATCGCACCGCGAAACGGCGCGCCCCTGCCAAATGGCAGGGGCGTTTCCGTTGTGCGGCGGACTGCTTCGCCCGTGTCGGGGGCGGGCCCCACGCGGGCGGCGATCCCGAACCGCCGCCCGGCAAAAAAAAGATTCCGGAACTCGGCAAAGCCGGATTCCGGAACACGATCAAATACATTACAAACTATTGCTCTTCCGCTACGACCGTGAACCTGATTACGGCCTTCACATCGCGATGCAACTTTGCAGAGGCCTCATACTCGCCGACCGTCTTGACCGGCTCGACGGTAATCGCCTTGCGATCGACCTCGACACCCTTCGCTGCCAGTGCGTCAGCCAGATCGGCGGCCGTAACGGCACCGAAGATCTTGCCCTCCTCGGCCTTCACCGTAATGGTCAGAGGCAGATTTGCGAGCTTCTCGGCAAGGGCCTGTGCATCGGCCAGAATCTTCGCATCCTTATGTGCACGCTGCTTCAGATTCTCCGCCAGCACCTTCTTTGCCGAAGCCGTAGCAGCCTTGGCATATCCCTGCGGGATCAGGTAGTTGTTCGCGTATCCGGGCTTTACGTTCACGATGTCGTTGGCGTAGCCCAGCTTCTCCATATCCTTCAAAAGAATCACTTCCATCTCTTCGTCCTCCTCGCGTTATTTCATACAATCGGTTACGAACGGCAGAATAGCCAGGTGACGTGCACGCTTCACAGCCTGTGCAACCTTCTTCTGGAACTTCTGCGAAGTACCCGTCAAGCGGCGGGGAAGGATCTTGCCCTGCTCGTTGAGGAACTTCTTGAGGAATTCGCCGTCCTTATAATCAACGTACTTGATGCCGAGTTTCTTGAAACGGCAGTACTTCTTCTTCTTCACATCGACCGAGACCGGATTGAGGTAACGGATCTCCGATGTCTGAGCTTTGTTCTCCTGTGCCATAGGTTACTCCTCCTGCGATTTGTTTGTGAGTTTTGCACGACGCTTCTCCGAATACTCGACAGCGTACTTGTCCTGTTTGAACGTGAGGAAGCGGATCACACGTTCGTCACGCCGATACTGTGTCTCCAGCGTATTGATCAGCGAGCCTTCGCCCGTGAACTCCATCAGGAAGTAGAAACCGGTGGTCTTGTTCTGAATCGGGTAAGCGAGCTTGCGAAGGCCCCACTTCTCCACATTCACGATCTGACCGCCGTTTTCGGTAATGACACCCTGGAATTTGTCAGCGACCTCCTGAACCTGCGTCTCGGAGAGAACCGGCGTGACAATGAAAACGGTTTCGTAATTGTTCATACCTGTGAAAATTAAGTTATTGTGCTTATTAGCGGGGCAAAGATACGAATTTCTGCCGAAATAGCAACATCCCGCAGCGGATTATTTTCATTTTTCGCCGCCGCGCACCCCTTTTCCGGCCAGCAGGGCGTCGATCGCCTCCGTCACCGCTTCGAACTGCGAGGGTCGGGGAGCCGCCAGCGTCGCAATCCGGCCGTCACGACCGATAAGCGCGTATGTCGGAAAACCGGGAAGGTCGTACTCGCTCATGACGATCATCGAGGCTTCGTCGCAGAGGAAATAGTTCTCGCCCAGCCCCGTCAGACCCAATTCATCCAGAAATTCGCTCCATGCCTTGCGACGCGATTGGAGACACAGCGTGACGAAACGGACCTCGTCCGATCCGGCATAATGTTCGCGCAGGATCGGCATCGCCGTTTTCAACTCGCGGCGGCATGGGCCGCACCATGTCGAACAGAAATCGACGTAGAGCACCTTCCCCGGATGACGGGCCGCCAACGTCGAGAGCAGTTCGCAGTCGGGCAGCGTATCGATCCGTCCCGACGCATCGCACCGCAGCACGCCGGAAAGCGGGACAGTGCTGAAAGCGGGACGTTCCGCCGCCCGTTCGCGCACCCGCGCCGCATAGGCCGGATCGAGGAACAATTCGGCCATCCGTTCGGCCGGCACCGCACCGTTCGCACACAGGCCTTCCATACAGCCGTAAAGCAGGTAATCGCGCAGTCCCCTGCCGATCTGCGGGTCGGCATCGAGCCGGGCCGCAACGGCCGCCAACGCTTCGGCCGGCGCTGCGCCCGACCGAATGGCCTCGATCTCGTCGGGACAAATCGCACCGAGATAATAGCCTATGCCGGCCGAATAGTTGATGACTGAGACCATATTGCGTTCCAGATCGAAGATGTCGAACATCGGGTCGGTGAAGATCGCGCGCCATGCCGCCGGATCGAGGTCGTGGTTCCATATCTGCACCATATCGATGTCACGGGCCACCGCCTCGCGCACCTCGGCCGGAAGTCGGCGCGCGGAAAGCGAATCGGCGACGACCTGCCGATAACGCCGGTAGCCCGACAGATACTCCTGCGGATCGCCCCCGACGGCGGGAGCCTGCTCGTACAGCCTTTTTTTCAGGTCGGCGACCGACGCAAGCGCATTGTTGGTCCGTGCATGGTCGCCCGAAAAACGGATCGCATCGGGATCACCGGCACGCATCCGCCCTGCGTCGATGGTCACATAGACCGAGTCGCCGGGGGAGACGATCAGATCGAAGAAATCGCCGTATACACCGGTCATTCCGGTCGTATAGGCCGTTCGGAATACGAAATGGAAATCATTCGCTTCGGGCGAGACACGGGCTGCCATACGGCTTTTCAACGCGAAGGGATCTTCGGTATTGAACAGCACCGCCCCGGAAGCTCCCTCGGCGAGATTGACCACACGTCCCGCGATGACCGTACGCCGCGGGACGACGCCGTCCGGCCCGCAGGCAAAAAGCGGCAACAGCAACAATGCCGCGAGCACGCGGCAGATCAGATTCGGTTTCATAGGCAAAGTTTTAGGCCGGAACACCGGCGGTTGGTGTGGTAAAGATAATGAAAAAAGTCCGAAAAACAAGTTTCCGGACTTCCATACGGTTCTTCCTTCGGAAAAATCATCTGTGCGCATCCACCACCCGGCAGATCCGGTCGAAGACCTCGTCCATCGTACCGACACCGTCGACCTCGAAATATTTGTTCTGTTTGGCGTAGTAGGAACCGACCACTTCGGTCTGCTCGCGATAGACCTTGATACGGTTGCGGATGACATCTTCCGACGCATCGTCCGCACGGCCCGAATCCTTGCCGCGCAGCAGGATGCGGCGCACCAGTTCCTCTTCGGGAACATGCATGTCGACCATCAGCGTCACACCCAGGCCGTGCTCCGCCAGAATCCGGTCGAAAGCCTCGGCCTGAGGCGTCGTGCGCGGGAAACCGTCGAAGATGTTGCCCGCCGCATCCTTGTGTTCGGCCACATAGTTGGCTATCATGCCGATGACGATCCCGTCGGGTGCCAGACGCCCCGATTTGATATACTCCTCCATGCTGCGGCCCAGCTCCGTGCCGCGTGCGATCTCGTTGCGAATCACCTCGCCCGTCGAGACGTGGCTGATTCCGTAATGCTCCTTCAGACGCGCGGCCTGTGTACCCTTTCCGCAACCCGGCGCACCAAATAATACGATGTTCAGCATAGTTTGTGTTAGTTTTTTCACAACGGCAAAAATAATCTATTTTTCCCGAAAACGGCAAAGTTCTTTAAAAATTATAATATCTCCGCCCCGCCGGACGGTGCGACACTCCGCATCCGATCTCAACATAGGGCAGTTTCCTCCTCGACGCCACGGCCAGACGCTGACGGGAAGAAAGCAGGCCGGAATCGAACCGACGGATAAAATCGAGAACCTATATATGGAAAATCACGAAAATTCTTGCTTAAGACAAATTTTTGTTGTATTTTCATGCAGTATTTTTTATTGACCTAAATTAAATTTACCCTGAAACACAAACTTTTGTATTCGGCGATCGGGATGCTGCTGACCGCAGCCGCCGTCACAGGATTTATCACCAACTCCGCGATCAGCCAAGTCAACGATCTGATGCAGGCCAATATCGAGGCGTTAGCAAACGACGAAACGATATTGGACAAACCCAATTGGACTGTGTACAATACCTTTTATGGGTGGGACTGCACCCCCGACGGAGAAAGCAAATGCCCCCATTGATTAAAAACCAGTTTCGCCGAGTCTCAAGTTATTGAGACTCGGCCAGCCTAAAAAAACGCCACCGAATGAAAAGATTCATCCTACTTCTCGCCGCACTCTTCGCCCTGTGGAGTTGTTGCAACAACACGGATTCTCCGGAAGGGACTATTCCGATTCGCTGGGATTCACCCGCCAGCCTTTCCCATTCCGATCTGCACATCGTCCCGCTGGCGACCGATTCGACCTCCCTGATCGGCCTGCGTTCCTGTTTCATCACCCATCTGCCCGATCGGTACATCGTCGCCGACGACGACAAAATCATATGCTTCGATAAGACTGGGAAAATTCAATCTGTCATCGCAGCGCGCGGACGAGGACCGCAAGAGGCTTACGACATGCGCCATATCGCTGCAACCGATTCGACAATACTGGTCGCCGACCTCGGTCGCCGCAGAACACTGGAATTCGGGTTCGACGGAGTATTCCGACGTGCATGGCCGACGGAGCGTCCTTTTCACAACTTCACATGGTTTGCGGATGCATTCCTGCTCGACAACCAGACGGGTATGCATCACGACGACTGCGTGCTCCCCGTCTGCAATGCCGAAGGCGAAATCATCCGTACCCCTCAGATACCGATCGTCGGCAAGCGGCTCAATTGGCCCTCGGCGTTCTTCCTCGCACCGCAAGGTTGCTACTATCTGCCCGCACTGCAAAACGACCTCTATCTGGTCGACCGCAACTACGAAACGCAAATTGCCTACTCGTTCGATTTCGGGAAACACACTGCCGATCCCGAAACCTGCGAACGCTATGCGGAAATGGAGAATCGGTTCGTTGCGTTCGACGACTATCTGCGCAGCAACGACAAGATCGCTTTCATCACTTTCTCTCGAACCGACAAGTGGCTCCAACTCGGATTCACGATCGGAGGCAAGAAGCGTTACAATTGGTTCTACAACCTGACCAATAAGAGACAGTACCTTGTCCCTGTCACGGCCGACGGCACCTCGCCGTGGAACCACCCCGTGATCGGCGCCGAGGATGACCGCTTCATCGTCAAGGTCGAAGCGGCCGATTATCGCCGCTGGCCCGACTGTGCGGTCGAAGGGCTCACCGAGGATTCCAACCCCGTGCTGCTGCTCTGCTCGCCGCAGGAAGATTGACGGAACGACAGGGTGACAGGACAGCTGCGGCGGACGGGATGCAAAAAGCGAAGTTGCGAAACGGCAAAGTTTTCGCTACTTTTGTGCAAAATTCGATCGGAGGCATGGAACAGAACAAACGGACGCAGATCGCCGAATTGGGGGAATTCGGTCTCATCGACACCCTCACGCAAGGATTCAAGACGCAGGTCAAGACGACCCTGCGGGGTGTGGGCGACGACGCGGCGGTCATCGCCGCGGGACGCAGCGAGGCGCTGGTCGTGACGACCGACCTGCTGCTCGAAGGGATTGATTTCGACCTCACCTACTTCCCGCTCAAGCATCTGGGATACAAGGTTGTAACGGCCGGTATCAGCGATATCCTGGCAATGAACGCCCGACCCGAACAGGTGCTCCTGTCGCTGGGCGTATCGTCGAAATTCTCGGTCGAAGCGCTGCAGGCCCTCTACGAGGGTGTCGCGGCAGCCTGCAAGGAGCACGAAATCGATCTGGCGGGAGGCGATACGAACGCTTCGGTAACGGGTCTGGCCATCAACATCACGGCCGTCGGCCGCGCCAAACGCAACGACCTCGTCTATCGGCGGGGAGCCAGACTCAACGACCTGATCTGCATCACCGGCAACCTCGGGGCCGCGTACATGGGGCTCCAGCTGCTCGAACGCGAAAAGAAGGTGTTGAGCGGCGTCCAGAACCCCGAACCGCAATTTGCAGGGTACGAGTACCTCCTCGAAAAATACCTCAAACCGCGTCCGCGAACCGATGTGATCGCCGCACTGGCCGAAGAGAAGATCCGGCCGACAGCCATGATCGATCTCTCGGACGGGCTGGCCAGCGATCTGATGCAGCTCTGCAGGTCGTCGAAATGCGGCGCCCGCATCTATCTGGAACGGATCCCCATCGCACAACAGACCCACCGGCTGGCCGAAGAACTCCATACCGACCCCGTCGTGGCGGCCCTCAACGGCGGCCAGGATCACGAACTGCTCTTCACGGTACCGCTGGACAAGCAGGAAGCGGTCATGCGGCTCGGTCTGGTCGATATCATCGGGCACATCACGGCACCCGAAACGGGTTGTTATCTGGTCACACCCGACGGCAGCGACATCCGGCTGCGGGCACAGGGATTTCGCGACGAATGAGCGCACGCCGCACCCTACGGATGCGGAATCTCCGTCGCGGAGAAGCCGTCGTCCGTAAACCGCTGATTCAGCCGGAACATGAAATCCCGCAGTTCGCTCCGCGAAGCCAACCGGCAGCAGGTATATCCCGACGGCAGCGGCGTCCATAGATCGAAATGGGTCAGATCGCCCGAACAGACCGACAAAAGGACACCGCGTCTGCGATCGAGACGTTCGAACATGCCCCACACGCCGGCAGTCGAAGAGGCTGTCGGAAGAAACAGATAGAGTTCGCCGGATTCAAGCCGTGAAAAGTCGAAAATCGTAGAGGTCGTTGTCATAAGGTCATTCCTGTGATTGAAAATCCAACAAGATGAATTTCCGGAATTCCGCCCGATTTTCCAACCGGACCACCAAGAATTGGATGAAAATAATCACCGCATGGAGAATTTGATAAAAATTATTACTTTTGTCTGATCTTCGGAAAGATCCTGAGGATCCCGATCACCGGCCTCGGCCGGCGGATCGGATGGATACGGCAGAAACAACCCCTGCAATTATGAAAAAAGCATACGAGCCTCAACCGATCGACGTGAGCGGCATCGAACTGCCCGAAGCGTTGACCCCGCTTACCGAAGCCCTCGCGCGGAATGTCCATGAAGTATGGGCCGCCACCCGTCTTGCCCAAGGGTGGCGCTACGGGCCCGAACGGAACGATGCCCGAAAGGAACATCCCTGCCTGATTCCCTATGACGAATTGAGCGAAGAAGAACGCACTTACGACCGTCAAACGGCCCTCGAAACCCTCAAACTCATCCAACACCTCGGATTCGAAATCCGGAAACGCAGCTAAACCCGACTGACAACATGATACGCCGTCTTTGGAAAACGCTCAAACTCGCATTCGACCGCTCGTTTTCGGGCGCCGGCTGGAAACAGATCACCTGGTTCTTCTCCATCCTGGCTCTGGTCCTCATAGGCTCGTTCTGGATCAAGAAGCACTATGCACCCGACGTGCACGACATGCGCACGCTCGAACTGCTGCTCGATCCGGGCTCCTTCGTCCTGCAGGACGGAGACCCGTTGGGATATGAACGGCTGCCGCTGCTGCTGCTGACATTCATCGGAGCCATCTTCTTTACCGGAGGACTGATCTCCATCGTCTCGAACATCCTCGTAGGCCGCATCACCCGTTTCCGGCAGGGGGAGATCCGGTATCGTTTCGACGGCCATATCGTCATCCTCGGTGCGAACGAAACAGCCGCAGGACTTATCCGCGAATTGGCCGCAGATCCGGAAAACGCCAGACGCGACATCGTGCTGCTGACACAGAACGACGTCGAACAGTTGCGGCGCAGACTGCACGCCTATCTGACCCCCGCCGAGGAGCGCCGGCTCATCATTCTGTACGGACAAAGAGACTCCGGCGAGGAGCTCGACCGCATCCATATCGACCACGCCGACAGCGTTTTTCTCCTCGGAGAGGACGGAGAACAGGAACGCGACTCGACAAGCGTCAATGCCCTGATACAGATCGCAAAGATCCTCGAAGAAAAAAAACGGCAGGGCCCGCTTCCCTGCCATCTCGCATTCGAGTACCAAAGTTCGTTTCAGGTCTTCCAGCTTGCAAATTTCAACGACGGGAAACAGCTGAAGGAGCGCATCTGCCTCTCCGCGACCAATTTTCACGAGAACTGGGCCCAGCGCGTACTGGTTTCGGGGTCGTGCCGCTGCGACGGAAAACTGTTCGAATACCAGCCGCTCGACCGCGGGGGGATCACGGCCGACAGCAAACGCCATGTCCATCTGATCGTAGCGGGCATGAGCCGCATGGGCGTCGCGATGGGCGTCACGGCCGCTCACATCGCCCACTACCCCAATTTCATCACGAACGGCATCCGCACCCGCATTACCTTCATCGACCCCGACGCCGAACGGGAGATGAACTTCCTCAAAGGCCGCTATGAAGCACTGTTCAACCTTTCGCACCATACGTTGCGGAAAGTGAACGGGAGCGGCATGGAAACGATCCTCCGCCACACGCCGCAAAACGACTTTCTCGATGTGGAATGGGAATTCATCGAGGGCGGAATCGAATCTCCCGTCATACGGGAGCTGCTGGACGTATGGACAAAGGATCCGAATGCCGTCCCGACATTGGCCGTCTGCGGAAACTCCGCCGCCCAGAATGTCGCTACGGCACTCTATCTGCCGCTGCCGATCTACGACCGGCAGGTACCGGTCCTCGTCTATCAAAAGGAATCGGATTCGATTCTCGACGTGGCTCGCCACGCTTTCCGCTACCGTTCGATCCGGCCTTTCGGCATGACCTCCGAGAGCTACGACGCAGCTCTCAAACAGCGCATTCGCAAAGCCATGCGCATCAACTATCTGTATGACCGCTATTTCGAAGAGCAGGCGCAGGCCGACAACGAACACCGGCCTTTCGATGCCGATCGCCTGCTGCCCGACGCATGGCCCGAAAAGGAGTTGCAACGGCGTTGGGATTCATTGACATTGCCCTTCCAATGGTCCAATATCTTTGCGGCGAATATCATTCCGACCAAACTCCGTTCGCTGGGAATCAGCCTTGGACACCTTCGTCCCCTTTCCGACGAGGAACTGGAAATCACCGCCCGCACGGAGCACAACCGCTGGAACATCGAGCGACTGCTGATGGGCTATCGGCCGGCCACACCCGAAGAGGCGGAACGGGCAACGGCCGATCCGGCCTACAAAAAACGGCTGAAGGATACGGAATTCGTCCATATCAACATCGCACCCTACGATGCGATTCCGGAGAGCACCCGCGAAATAGACCGCATCATGACGCGACTGCTGCAGCGTATCGAACAATAGCTCCGGCACGCTGCCTGCGGATTGAAAAACCCGAAACTCCGAGCGGAATTTCGGGTTTTTCAATTTCGCAAGGATCGGTTCCGGACGAAGCCCTTACCGCCCGACCGTCTGTCCGGCACATATTTTATAATTAAGCCAATTCTTCACCGATGCCCGCTCCAATGCGGCGCCGAAGAAAAACGTCATCACGCTGCTTATTGATTCCTCGTGCCGGACAGGCTCCCTCCGGCGATCAGGAACCTTCGCGGCATGCCGGCAGTCTCCCGCCAGCGTCGAAATTTCACGGCGCACACCTATCCGTGAAAATCCGCTCCACCGCCCATATCCACACTCCCAAGAGCCCTTCCCGAAGATCCCGACCTGTGAAAATCCCTCCTTGCGGAAAGTTTTTTTGAAAAATAAGTACTTTGTATTGCAAGATATTCATTTATGTATTATATTTGTTGCGGCAAGACAATAAAACAACAGTTGAATCAACCATTGGACCGCTATGAAAGAGACCGTAAACGTCAGTATCGCATCACAGGCCTTTGTGCTCGACAAGGATGCCTGCGAGACGTTAAGCTGCTATCTGGATGAGATTCGCCGCCGGTTGCCCCGAGAAGACTCCGACACGATGGACGATATTGAAACGCGCATCGCCGAGATTTTCCGGGAACGGATCAGCTCTCCGATGCAGGTCATTACGCTCGACACCGTCCGCAAGACGATGGCCCAGCTCGGCACGCCCGACGATTTCGGGGAAATCACGCAGGAAACGTCGAGAACGGAAACGGCTGCAGAAGAAAAAGCCGATGCTCCGCATCGCCTGTACCGCTCCCGCAGCGACCGGGCGATTGCCGGAGTCTGCGGGGGACTGGCCGACTATCTGCATATCGACTCTACGGCATTGAGGATCCTGACACTCTTCCTGATTCTCTTCGCCGGCTTGTCGATATGGATTTACCTTCTGATGTGGCTCATCATACCGGAAGAGCCGCGAACATTCAAATTGCGCCGATAAAATCCGAAACAACCCACTGATATGGCAGATGACAATGTAAAAGCCCAAATGCGCAAAGGCATACTCGAATATTGCATTCTTGCGATCCTTTCGCGCGGAGACTCCTATGCGCCCAAAATCATTGCCGAACTGAAAGCCGCCGAAATGATCGTCGTGGAGGGGACGCTCTATCCGATTCTGACACGGCAAAAGAATGCCGGACTGCTCACCTATCGCTGGGAGGAGTCCCCGCAAGGCCCACCCCGCAAATACTATTCCCTGACAGCCAAAGGCTGCGAAACACTCCGGAAACTCGACCAGGCGTGGACGGAAATGGTCCAACAGATCGAGGTGATCCGTCACGGCGGCAAAACCGGCAGCGGACAACCGGCATAAGGGTTGCAGCGGTCCGGCATACGCCGGAGCAGCAGACAGATTCAAACCGACAGACACGACAAACACCACCATTATGAAACGTATTTTTGTATTGAGTACGGCACTGCTGCTGTGCATCGCAGCAAGCCATGCGGCCCCGCGTCCGCACCATATCGCAGGGTCAGGAAAGATGCTCACCGACCTGCGGCAGGTAGAATCCTATACCGCATTGAAGGTATCACGAGGCATCGAAGCGACGATTGTCGAGGGAAATCCCGGAGAACTGCACATTGAAGCCGACGAAATGATCTTTCCCTACCTTTCGATCTCGGTCGAGGACAGTACGCTGCACCTCGGAATCGACGATAAGATAAGGAGTATCCGGAACTGCAAAATCGCAATCACCGTGCCCTGCTGCGGACATTTCACGTCATTAGAGGCAAAGAGCGGAGCCAAGATTCTCTGCCGGACGGTTCTCGAAACACCGGAACTCAACGTGCAGGCCGCGAGCGGCGCGGAGATGGAGGTCGCTGCACAATGCGACGGCTGCATGCTCGAAGCGGGAAGCGGCGCGGAAATCAGAGCCAACATCGCGGCACAACGATGCGCGATCGCAGCCTCAAGCGGCGCAAAGATAGGGATTTCTGGAAGATGCACCGACTGCCGGATCGAAGTATCGTCAGGCTCTTCGTGCAAAGGGCGCAACTTCATTACGTCAACGGCCGACATCGAGGCATCATCCGCCGCATCGGTACACATTACCTGCCGCAGCCGGCTTCGGGCCAAAGCCTCGTCGGCAGCCAGGATCGTCTATTGGGGCGAATGCAAATCGACTTATGCAGAGAAGTCGAGCGCCGGCAGCATCACGAACCGCAAATAAGACCACGACCATGAAAGAGGTAAAAAAATGCAGCATCTCCGGCATCGCCTTTACGCTCGACATCGATGCCTACACCCTTTTGGAACAATACCTCGAAAGTCTCAAGGCGGCCTACGCAGCAACGCCCGACGGAGATGAAATCGTAGCCGATATCGAAGCCCGGATCGCCGAGCTGATTCTCTCACGGCAGGAGAACACGCAAGTGGTAGAGCCCCCTTTGGTGCAGGAGATCATCTCCCAAATGGGCACGGCCGAGACCATCAACGAAACAAGCGAACAGCCCTCCGCACAAGAGCTGCCGCGCATTCCCCGCCGGCTCTACCGCGACACGCAGAATGCCCGCCTGGGCGGCGTATGTGCCGGCATGGCGCACTATTTCAAGATCGACCCCACATGGGTGCGGCTGATATTCTTCGCACCGCTGCTGCTGTTGATCCTCATGTCGCCGTTCATACCCGCACTGGCACCTTTCCTCTCCAATCTCTTCGGTGTCTTCCTGCTCGGCTATTTCGTCATGTGGTTCGGCGTTCCGGCGGCACGCACGGCCCGACAACGCCTTGAGATGGACGGTGAACCGATTACCGTACAGACGATCCAGCAGAAGACGGCGCACCACAACGGCAGCCATGAACGCAACGCCGACGTAAAATCGGTCATTGCACAGGTAATCTATGTATTGGGGCAGTTCGTACTCGCGATCCTCAAGGTACTCATGGGAGTACTGATTTTCGGATTGATCGTCCTCGTCGTCGCCCTGCTGCTCGTCCTGTGGGCGATGATTTCGGGATCGATGCAATACGACACCCTGACGCTCATCTCCGTCTGCGGATGGGAAGTCCACTCATACCATGCCGCCATCCTGCTCACGACAGCCATGCTCATTCCGCTGCTGCTGTTGATCTACATCCTGCTCTGCCTGATCATATCGCGCAAGCCCAGCGGACGGATCACCCTGATCGTCTTCCTGCTCTGGCTGGCAATCCTCTTCATTGCAGGCGGCACCGCATTGCGGGAGTACCGGCGTTACCACCCCGCCGGAACGGCCGAAGCCGCATTGCCGGATTCGGAGCACAAAGAGGAGCTGCGCGAATGGATCGCATCGGACACCGTATCGGTCATCGACACGCAGCCGGAACCGGCCGCAGGAACAGGCGGCGGCAAATCCGATTCGGCCCGAATAACCATCCGCCTGCCGCAACAGAAGCAGGTGGACATCCAGCTCACGGAACACAGCATCGATATCAATTTCGACGAGAAGCGTTACGAATAAAGCTTCCGTTTCGGATCGGGGGGGGGCAGGCTTCGAAAGCCTGCCCCTCTTTTCCATGGCGTCCGGAGCTTATGATCTGTAACCCTGCCGCCGCAGAAGATCCCGCCGCAGCGGATCTGCCCTTTGAAATCCGTTGTCGGAACAGATCCGCATGCAAGAAAAAGGAGACGCCATTACAGATCATAACAAAAACGGCAGGGAATCACATCTTAACCTGTACTCCAACACATTACATGGAACCGGAATAAAAATTCACCCTCTCCGGCTCCTCGTTCGGCCCATAAAATGCAGAAAAATCGAATGGAAAAGATAAAAAATAGCGAGTTTCAAAAAATTTTTACTAATTTTGTCGCAAGTGACATCAACTCCTAATATTATGGCTGCCATCAAATGCATCGGAATCCTGACATCGGGCGGAGACGCTCCGGGAATGAATGCCGCCATCCGCGCCATTACCCGAACGGCGATCTACAACGGATTCTCCGTAAAAGGGATCATGCGCGGGTATCGGGGACTGGTAACCAATGAAATCATCGACTTCCACTCCTCGTCCGTGAGCAACATCATCCAATTGGGCGGAACCATCCTCAAAACGGCCCGCTGCGAGGAGTTCAAATCCGCCGAAGGACGTCAACAGGCATACAACAACCTCAGGGCGGCCGGAATCGATGCACTGGTGGTTATCGGCGGCGACGGATCGCTCTCCGGCGCCAACCTTTTCGCTCAGGAATTCGATGTTCCGATCGTGGGACTTCCGGGCACGATCGACAACGACCTCGGAGGTACGGACTCGACAATCGGATACGATACGGCACTCAACACGATCATGGAGGCGGTCGATAAGCTGCGCGATACGGCCTCAAGCCACGAACGGCTCTTCTTCGTCGAGGTGATGGGACATACGGCAGGCTATCTCGCCCTCAACGGCGCCATCGCCACCGGCTCCGAAGCAGCGATCATTCCCGAAATGGAGACCGAAGTCGATCAGCTGGCCGAACTGATCAACCAGGGATTCCGCAAAAGCAAGAATTCGGCAATCGTCATCGTCGCGGAGAATCCCCATACGGGAGGGGCGATGGGACTGGCCGAACGTGTGAAAAAGGAGTTCCCGCAATACGATGCCCGCGTGACGATTCTGGGACACATCCAACGCGGCGGCTCGCCGACGGCTCAGGATCGGATTCTGGCATCGCGCATGGGCGCAATGGCCATTCAGGCAATCATGGAGGGGCAGCGCAATGTCATGATCGGCATCCAGAACAACGAACTGGTCTATGTTCCCTTCTCCCGTGCGATCCGGCACAACAAAACGATCAACCGGGATTATGTGAATCTGGTCAAAATCCTTTCGATGTGATTCACTCCGCATACGGCACGCATACGAAAAAAACAACCGGACAAATCAAAACCAACCTAACCTGACGATCGAATGAAACGTGTAATCGGAATCGGCAACGCCCTGACCGACATGCTGGTCAATCTGGAGTCGGATGCCGTATTGAAAAAATATACACTCGAAAAGGGTTCGATGAGTCTGGTGGACAACAAGCTCCAGACCGAAATATCGAAGTCGGTGGCCGGACTGCCCTATTCGCTTTCATTGGGCGGCTCGGCGGGCAATACGATCCGCGCCATGGCCCGCATGGGTTGCGATACGGGTTTCATCGGAAAGGTCGGGCCCGATACGACGGGCGATTTTTTCGTACAGGCACTGGAGAATCTCGGAGTCAAGCCCGTCATCTTTCGCGGCAAGGAGCGTTCCGGCAAATGCGTGGCGCTGATTTCGCCCGACGGCGAACGGACCATGATCACCCATTTGGGCGCCGCACTCGAATTGACGGCCCAGGACCTCTCGGCAACCGTCTTCGAAGGCTTCGACTGCGTCTATATCGAGGGCTATCTCGTACAGAATCACCGCCTGATCGAACAGGCCGCCCGACTGGCCAAGGAAAAAGGCCTGCAGGTCGCCATCGATCTGGCAAGCTTCAATATCGTCAAGGAAAATCTCGATTTTCTGCACCGTCTCGTCGAACAATATGTCGATATTGTCTTTGCGAATGAAGACGAAGCCGTCACCTTTACCGGCGAAGAGGAACCGGTCAACGCCCTGCAGGCGATTTCGGAGCTATGCGAACTGGCCGTCGTCAAGATCGGCATGCGCGGTGCGCTGATCAAATATGGCGGAGAGGTCGTCCACGTCGGAATCATGGCCGCTGCGAAACGGGTCGATACGACGGGTGCCGGCGACTTCTATGCCGCAGGATTCCTTTACGGCATGTGCCATGACCTGACGCTCCGCCAATGCGGCACGATCGGCGCCATCACGGCCGGAAAAGTCATCGAGGTCGTAGGAACGACTTTCGGCGAGGAGGCGTGGGAGGATATTTTCCGCCTCGTGAAGAAGGTGCGCAACGAACGTTACCTCTTCTGACCCCCTCCAAAGCGGGGAGACCTTCCCGCTCCGCGAACGACAATGCCGGCCGCAACCTCAGACGGCCGGCAAAAAAAATCGGGACCAGACGGGCCCCGCGTCCGTGTAGAAACGGTGAATTCGGAACCGGGACTGCATGCAACCACGAACAATAACCGGACTTTCGGCGCCGAATTCGCCGGACGCCCCGCAAAACACCTCAACTATGGAGAAAGAAGCACAAAAATTCGTCGATGAATTCATGGCAGGCATCATTGCCAAGAACCCCGGAGAACCCGAATTTCATCAGGCTGTGCAAGAGGTAGCCGAATCGCTCGCGGAGTATATCGTCATGAACCCCGTTCTGCGCAAAATGAAGGTGCTCGAACGCATTGCCGAACCGGAACGGGTCATTATCTTCCGCGTACCCTGGCTCAACGACAAGGGCGAAATCGAAATCAACCGCGGTTACCGCATCCAAATGAACAGTGCCATCGGTCCCTATAAAGGAGGTATTCGTTTCCACCCGTCGGTCAATCTGTCGATCCTGAAGTTCCTCGCTTTCGAGCAGACGTTCAAGAACAGCCTGACGACCCTGCCGATGGGCGGCGGCAAGGGCGGTTCGGACTTCAACCCCAAAGGGAAGTCCGACAATGAAGTGATGCGCTTCTGCCAGTCGTTCGTCACGGAACTCTCCCGCCACATCGGGCAGGATACCGACGTTCCGGCCGGCGACATCGGTGTCGGAGGCCGTGAAATCGGCTTCATGTTCGGCCAGTACAAACGCCTGCGCGACGAATTCACCGGCACCTTTACCGGAAAAGGTCTGGGCTGGGGCGGTTCGGCCATGCGTCCCGAAGCGACCGGTTACGGAACATGCTACTTCGCACAGGAGATGCTTGCCACGCGCGGCATGACCTTCGAAGGCAAGACGGTCTGCATCTCCGGTTCGGGAAATGTCGCCCAATATGCCGCCGAGAAGTGCATCCAGCTCGGCGCAAAGGTCCTGACACTCTCCGATTCGTCGGGTTATGTATATGATCCTACGGGGATCACGGCCGAGAAACTGGCCTATGTCATGGAGCTGAAGAATATCTTCCGGGGCCGTATCAAGGAGTATGCGGACCGTTATCCCGAAGCGACCTACTACCCCGGCCAGCGGCCCTGGGGCGTAAAGTGCGACATCGCCATGCCGTGCGCCACACAGAACGAGCTGAACGGCGAAGAGGCTGCAACGCTTGTGAAAAACGGTTGTATCTGCGTGGCCGAAGGCGCCAACATGCCTTCGACTCCGGAAGCCATCAGAATCTTCCAGGAGCACAAACTCCTCTACTCGCCCGGCAAGGCGTCGAATGCCGGCGGCGTAGCGACGTCGGGGCTTGAGATGAGCCAGAACTCGATGCGTCTGCACTGGTCGCCCGAAGAGGTCGATGCCAAGCTGCACGAAATCATGCGCAACATCCACGCCATGTGCGTGAAATACGGCACCGAACCCGACGGATATGTCAATTACGTCAAGGGCGCCAATATCGGCGGATTCATGAAGGTGGCCAACGCCATGCTGGCACAGGGCTGCTGCTAAACGGCGCATGCCGCCGCAACGTTCCGCCGGAAGCGGAACCGTCGGACAGGCAGCCGGACCATAAGTTTCGCCCCCGCAGGAACGGTCTCCTGCGGGGGCGAAACCGTATCGTCCGGCCGCATGCCTGCGGAACGGGAACCGGCAAAACACATTCCGGCCTGCGACAGCCCCCCTCCGGACGGATGCAAAGTCCCGCCCGCACAATCCGGCACCGACCGCCTGCTGCAAATACCGCCCGTCCCTACGGACAGATGACCAGATCCATCCGCACATCGTGCTCCTCGACCGGCACGTCGTCGGTGATCTGATGCGCATAGCATACGCCGATGCGGAATGCGCGGAACGCCGGCGACGAAAGATAACGGTCGTAATATCCCTTTCCGCGCCCCAGACGCCGTCCGTCGTTCGCAAAGGCCACGCCGGGGCAAATGATCAGGTCGATCCGTTCGGGCGGGCACTCCTCCTCCCCCTGCGGTTCAAGAATGCCGAAAGCGCCGAATGCCAACGTCTCGGAGCGGTAGGGATAGAAACGCATCGACGCACCTTCGACGCGCGGCAAAACAATCCGCCGCGTTGCACTCCACCGCTCCAGCACCTCATCGGTCGCCGGTTCGTCAGCCAGCGCGGAAAACAAGGCAACCGTCCGCGCCGTCCGGAATTCGGGCAGCCGCTCGACAGCCGAAAAGATCGCCGCCGAAGCCTTCAACCGTTCCGAGACCGTCAGCGACCCGTTGAGTTTTCGCATGACGCTCCGTATCTCTCTTTTCTCCATAAATTTTCAAATCCGATCTTTTACCATTCAATTCCAACCAGTTCCGACAACAGCACTCCGCCGTTTTCCTTGCACGCCCGTCTCCCTTCCATCCGCATACCGCATGCCATTTCGGGAGCCGTGCAGAAGTCTTTCCATAAACTGCACGGACTCCGTGCACGCCATCTGTACGGCAGCCGCATGACATCCCGACGGTTGCTTTCCCGCGCCACCCGACCGGCCGGACCGGCCGCCTCCCCGATTTTAGGTATCCGGCCCGTTATTTTTCCGGCGGTTTTGCATTGTTATTCGGCAAACAATACCTATCTTTGTGGCACTCGGACGAAATCTTTAACAAAAATAAACAAAATTCAAACATTATGAGCTGTTTCTTAACCAATTCCTCTCTTGGCAAGAAGTTGGTGATGAGCGTGACGGGCTGCTTCCTCGTGCTGTTCATCCTCTTCCACATGTCCATGAACATCGTCGCAATCATCTCGCCCGACGGCTACAACATGATCTGCGCGTTTCTGGGTGCCAACTGGTATGCCCTCGCAGGCACGGCCGTACTGGCAGCCGGCGTAGTCATCCACTTCGCCTATGCGCTGTGGCTGACATACAACAACTATCAGGCACGCGGAAAACAACGCTATGAAGTTACCGTTACCGAACCCGGTGTGGACTGGGCATCGAAAAACATGCTCGTGCTGGGATGGATCATCCTCGCCGGCCTGGCGCTCCACCTCATCAACTTCTGGAGCAAGATGCAGCTCGTCGAGATCATGGGCGAACACGTCAATTCGCTGGGCTACCACCCTGCCGACGGTGCGGCCCTCATCCAGTACACCTTCTCGCAATGGTACTACGTCGTACTCTACCTGCTGTGGTTCGCGGCGCTGTGGTTCCACCTTACGCACGGCGTATGGTCGATGTTCCAGACCGTAGGCTGGGCCAACGATACCTGGTACCCGCGCCTGAAGTGTCTGGCAAACATCATTGCCACGATCGTTTTCCTCGGTTTCGCGGCTGTCGTCGTGGTCTATTTCATCCAGAGCATCTGCTGTGGCGGTGCATGCTAATTCGTAAATCAAAAAAACACCAGATATGGCTTTCAAATTAGATTCCAAAATTCCCGCCGGCGATCTCGCTCAGAAGTGGAGCAGCCACAAGGCGGCCATCAAAGTCGTAAGCCCCGCAAACAAACGCAAACTCGACATCATCGTCATCGGTACCGGTCTGGGCGGTGCCTCCGCAGCAGCTTCGCTCGGAGAGCTGGGCTACAACGTCAAGGTCTTCTGCATCCAGGACTCGCCGCGCCGCGCACACTCGATTGCGGCACAGGGCGGTATCAACGCAGCCAAGAACTATCAGAACGACAACGACTCCGTCTATCGTCTCTTCTACGATACGATCAAGGGCGGCGACTACCGCGCCCGCGAGGCCAACGTCTATCGTCTGGCCGAGGTGTCGAACCTCATCATCGACCAGTGCGTCGCCCAGGGGGTGCCTTTCGCCCGTGAATACGGCGGTCTGCTGGCCAACCGTTCGTTCGGCGGCGCGCAGGTATCGCGTACGTTCTATGCGCGCGGCCAGACGGGGCAGCAGCTGCTGCTGGGAGCCTATGCCGCCCTCAACAAGGAGATCGCGGCAGGTTCCGTGAAGAGCTATCCGCGCCATGAGATGCTCGACATCGTCATCGAAGAGGGCGAAGCCCGCGGTATCATCGCGCGCAACCTCGTGACGGGCGAGCTGGAGCGTTTCGGCGCCCATGCCGTCGTACTGGCTTCGGGCGGCTACGGCAACGTCTTCTTCCTCTCGACCAATGCGATGGCCTCGAACGGTTCGGCGGCATTCCAGTGCTACCGCAAGGGGGCCGGCTTCGCCAATCCCTGCTTCACGCAGATCCACCCGACATGTATTCCCGTACACGGCACGCAGCAGTCGAAACTGACACTTATGGCGGAGTCGCTGCGCAACGCCGGCCGTATCTGGGTGCCGAAGAAGCTGGAAGACGTGCAGGCGCTGCGCAAAGGCACGAAACAGCCGTCGGATATCGCCGAAGAGGATCGCGACTACTATCTGGAGCGCCGCTATCCGGCATTCGGGAACCTCGTGCCGCGTGACGTCGCTTCGCGTGCCGCCAAGGAGCGCTGCGACGCCGGTTACGGCGTGAACGAGACAGGTCTGGCCGTCTTCCTCGACTTCAAGACCGCCATCGAGCGTTTGGGCAAGGAGGTCATCAAACAGCGTTACGGCAACCTCTTCGACATGTACAAGGAGATTACCGACGTGAGCCCCTACGATCAGCCGATGCAGATCTTCCCCGCCGTACACTACACGATGGGCGGCATCTGGGTCGATTACAACCTCATGACGACGATTCCGGGTCTCTACGCCATCGGCGAGGCCAACTTCTCGGATCACGGGGCCAACCGGCTGGGCGCCTCGGCGCTGATGCAGGGTCTGGCCGACGGCTATTTCGTCCTGCCCTACACCATCGGCGACTACCTGTCGCACAAGATCCAGGCTCCGAAAGTGGATGTCAATACGCCGGCCTTCGACGAAGCCGAGAAGGGTGTGCGCGAGAAAATCGCCAGGCTGCTGTCGATCAACGGAAAGCAGTCTGTGGACGACATTCACAAGAAACTCGGACACATCATGTGGGAGAATGTCGGCATGGCCCGCACCAAAGAGTCGCTCGAACGCGCCATCACGGAGATTCAGGCCCTGCGCAAGGAGTTCTGGAAAGATGTGAAGGTCGTAGGCAAGGCCGACGATTTCAACGTCGAGCTGGAGAAGGCGCTGCGTCTGGCCGACTTCCTCGAACTGGGCGAGCTGATGGCCCGCGATGCCCTTCACCGCGAAGAGTCGTGCGGCGGCCACTTCCGTGTGGAGCACCAGACGCCCGAAGGCGAAGCCGACCGTGACGACGAGCACTTCGCATATGCCGCCGTATGGGAGTACAAAGGCGAGAACGAGGTGCCGGAGATGACCAAGGAACCGCTGAACTTCGAGTTCGTGCACCTTGCCAAGCGTAATTACAAAGACTAAGGCCATTTGACGTTAAACTTTAATTTCAAGATTGCATTATGAACTTTTCATTAAAGATATGGCGTCAAAAGGACGCTAAATCGAAGGGTGCGTTCAAAACCTACAAGGTCGAGAATATCTCGCCGGACACGTCGTTTCTGGAGATGCTCGACATTCTGAACAACAACCTTGTACATGCGGGCGAGGAGCCGGTGGCTTTCGACCACGACTGCCGCGAGGGTATTTGCGGCATGTGTTCGCTGCACATCAACGGCCATGCACACGGCCCCGAACAGGCCGTAACGACCTGCCAGCTCTACATGCGCAAATTCAAGGATGGCAGCACCATTACCATCGAACCGTGGCGGTCGGCGGCATTCCCCGTCATCAAGGACCTGGTGGTAAACCGTTCGGCATACGACCAGATTCTGCAAGCCGGCGGATTCATCTCGGTGCGGACCAATTCGGTACCCGACGGCAATGCCATTCCGATTCCCAAGGCCGATGCCGACGAGTCGATGGACGCTGCGGCATGCGTTGGCTGCGGGGCCTGTGCCGCGACCTGCAAGAACGGTTCGGCCATGCTGTTCGTCGCCGCGCGCGTATCGTCGCTGGCCAAGCTGCCGCAAGGCCGCGTTGAAGGCGCCCGCCGTGCCAAGGCAATGGTCGCCAAGATGGATGAACTGGGATTCGGCAACTGCACCAACACGGGGGCCTGCCAGGCCGAATGCCCGAAGGCGATCTCCATCGCGCACATCGCCCGTCTGAACCGTGAGTTCCTGTCCGCTAAGTTCGAGGATTAGGTACACACTTCTTTCAACCGGTCAAGAGTCCGAAAATCCTTCGGGCTTTTTTTTCGGGCGATATGCGCAATGTTATCGACAATCCCCTAAATCCCCTTTGATAAGGGGACTTGGTCGCCCGTCTGAACCGTGAGTTCCTGTCCGCGAAGTTCGAGGATTAGGTACACACTTCTTTCAACCGGTCAAGAGTCCGAAAATCCTTCGGACTCTTTTTTTTCGGGCGATATGCGCAATGTTATCGACAAT
>CALUKI010000003.1 GCA_944321175.1 uncultured Alistipes sp. | reverse complement strand
TCTTTGGCATATCCGTTTACGATCAGACCGACTGCCTCCTCGGTCGAAAGGCCTCGCTGGTTGCAGTAGAAGAGCTGCTCTTCGGAGATCTTCGACGTCGTGGCTTCATGCTCCACGACCGCCGTGCGGTTGTTGCACTCGATCTCCGGAAAGGTGTGCGCCCCGCACGTCGAGCCGATCAGCAGCGAGTCGCACTGCGAATAGTTGCGGGCGTTGTCGGCGCCCCGCGCCACCTTGACCAGCCCTCGGTAGGAGTTCTCGCTCCGACCCGCCGAGATACCCTTCGAGACAATGCGGCTGCGCGTATTGCGCCCGATATGGATCATCTTGGTTCCCGTATCGGCCTGCTGGAAGTTGTTGGTCATGGCCACCGAGTAGAACTCGCCGACCGAATTGTCGCCCAACAGCACGCAGCTCGGATACTTCCATGTTATGGCCGATCCCGTCTCGACCTGCGTCCACGACAGACGGGCGTTCTCACGACACAAACCGCGCTTCGTGACGAAGTTGTAGATGCCGCCGCGCCCCTCCCTGTCACCCGGATACCAGTTCTGGACGGTCGAATATTTCACTTCGGCGTCGCGCTCGACGACGATCTCCACCACAGCCGCATGCAGCTGGTTGTCGTCGCGCCGCGGAGCCGTACACCCCTCCAGATAACTTACATAGGCCCCTTCGTCGGCCACGATCAACGTCCGCTCGAACTGCCCTGTACCTTCGGCATTGATGCGGAAGTAGGTCGAGAGTTCCATCGGGCACCGCACCCCCCTGGGGATGTAGCAGAACGAACCGTCGGAGAAGACGGCGGCATTGAGCGCCGCATAAAAATTATCCGTATAGGGCACGACGCTCCCCAGATATTTGCGGATGAGTTCGGGGTAGTCGCGGATCGCCTCCGAGATCGGGCAGAAGATGATGCCCCTTTCGGCCAGCGTCTCCTTGAAGGTCGTCTTGACCGACACGGAATCCATCACGGCATCGACCGCGACACCCGCCAGCGCCATCTGCTCTTCAAGCGGGATGCCCAACTTGTCGAACGTCCGTTTGAGTTCGGGATCCACCTCATCCATCGACCCCAACTTCGGACGCGCCTTCGGGGCGGCATAATAGATGATATCCTGAAAGTCGATCTCCGGAATGCGAAGATGCGCCCATGTCGGCGGCTCCAGTTTCAGCCAATGACGGTACGCCTTCAGCCGCGACTCGGTCATCCACTCCGGTTCCCCCTTTTTCTCGGAGATCATCCGCACGACCTCCTCGCTCAATCCGCGCGGAATCGTTTCGGTTTCGATATCCGACGTGAAGCCGTATTTGTACTCCCGATCTTCGATCTCCCGTATAAGCTCATTCTGTTCCGACATACCTTGCAAAATATCATGCAAATGTACAAAAAAAATGCAGAACCTGCAATGCAGGCCGCAAAAGCATCCGGCAAAGCCCCCTTTTGCCAAGATGACCCGAATCCCGCGCATCATCATGACAACAGGTGTGCCGCAGAGCCGGATTTCCTGTCATCGGCACCGTTCCTCCGAGCCGGAGAACCGGAACCGTCATCACATTCCGGCGGAAAACGGACGGATTGAACCGGAATGTGAAAATAACTGCGTATCTTTGGACTCCGGATTGTCCGGACTGCCAGACATGAAACGACAACAGCAAAAACCATGAACCCGACCGATGCCATTGAAACATACGCCCGAGAACAACAAATGCGGGCTTGGGAGATCATCCGCGAAACCCGGTTGATGGAGATCTGGCAATCGATCGGCGCCGAAGTCCGCCTCGTAGGGTCGCTGCGCTGCGGGTTGCTGGCCCGCCACCGCGACATCGACCTCCACATCTACTCGGCGCCGCTGCATCCGGACGACAGCTTCGCCGCAATGGCCCGACTCGCCGTCCACCCCGCCATCGAACGCATCGAATGCCGCAACCTGCTGGCAACCGACGAAGCCTGTATCGAATGGCATGCCTTCTATCGTGACCGCGACAGCGGCATGTGGCAGATCGACATGATCCATATCCGCAGAGGCTCGCGTTACGACGGCCATTTCGAACGTGTCGCCGACCGGATTGCCGCAGCACTGACACCCGAAACCCGCCGGACGATCCTGCAACTCAAGTTCGAAACACCCGACGACGAGAAAATCGCCGGCATCGAATACTATCGTGCCGTATTGGAGGGCGGGGTGCGCACCTATGACGAATTCCTCGGCTGGCGGCGCCGGCATCCGCTCACGGGAATAGACGAATGGATGCCCGACGAGCCGCTGCAGCGGTAACGGATACGGATACGGGAATACGGCCCCTTCCGTGCGGAGCGGCCCGACATGCAGGCCGCATCCGGAAGCGGATACGGATCTTCACGGCACCGCCGCATCACCCGCACCGCCGACAGGCCGACGACGGACTCCGAGCCGCAGAGCCCTGCGTCACGCCCGTATCTGCGGCAGCTGCACATCCCGTCCTGCAAAAGGAAGGCCCAAAGCATAAGGCGGAAAATACAACGGTTGCGGAAGATGCCGAATAAGTCTGCCGGCGGAAAATAACGGCACAGCGGAAAGAATCTCTCATTTTTTTTGGTAGTTCGGCTTTTTTGATTTACTTTTGCTCCGCATTTAAGGAATTTAAGCGCTCCGGAGAGATGGGTGAGTGGCTTAAACCAACGGTTTGCTAAACCGTCATACGGGGTGAACCTGTATCGGGGGTTCGAATCCCCCTCTCTCCGCCAAGGCTCTCCGATGGTGCCGCATCATCGGAGAGTTTTTGATTTCGGAAAGGTGCAGGAGTGGTTGAACTGGCCCGCCTGGAAAGCGAGTAAACCCCTAAAGGGTTTCAGGGGTTCGAATCCCCTCCTTTCCGCCAACGCGCGAAGACAAGGCCCGAAGCCGATAACCTGAGAGGGGGGGGGCAAGACAGGGAGAAGAGAGAGTAAGAGAGGAAGAGAGGAAGAGAGGAAGAGAGGAAGAGAGGAAGAGAGGAAGAGAGGAAGAGAGGAAGAGAGGAAGAGAGGAAAGAGAGCAGCGCAGGGCAAAGCAGCGCAAAGCAGCGCAAAGAAGGAAGAGAGGAGAAGAAGGCAGCGCGCACAGGAGAGGAAAAGCGGGTGCATGAAAAAGAGAGCGTGGCCGAGAAGAAACGCAACGGATTGCAGCTGAACAAGGAGAAAAGAAGACAAAACGGCAAGGGAGAAGCAAAACGTGCAATGGAACAAAAAGACCTGAAATTTCAGGTCTTTTTTCTTTTGGAGCACTCCCTGTCCTGCCGTATTTCCCGCCCCTGTTTTCTCCGCATCAACGGGAAATCCATGTTGATTCAGGGGAGGGGTCAAGCGAGAAAGCATCAACGGAAAATCCTCCGGATTCCGACCATACGGACAGCCCTAAACGACGGTTTCATGCGGCAGTATCCCTCTGACACGCCCGCCGGCCCGACATCACGGGGCGAATCCTTCATCGACTTCACATTGCCCGTCATTCGCACACCGCTCTTTTCACAGAGAAAAATCCGGAAGGCATCCGCCACTGTTTTTTTTAAAAAATTTCATCAAACGACCGCACCCGAACGCACCATAATAAAAAAGAGAGGCCGATCCTCCCCCTGTGCGACACATGATATCAAATATGGATTTTACGACAATTCAAGTCCGGCCTACCGACTAAACCGCACAAATTCAAAGAAAAATATTCAAACGGGATTTGTTTTTTATAAAAGAAAAACATATCTTTGTTATAGTAGAGCACCAAACCATATATAAAAATTTTAATATATAGAAACAAGAAGCGGGCTGCATGTCCGCGACATGACAAATAAAGCTATCCCAAACCGCGCCAAACGGCCGTCCGGCACCGGATTCATACCCGAACCGCAAATCCATTTTTGTGCATATGTATAGTTTTACACAAATGAAAAATCTAAAAAAGTACCTGTTGATGTCGCTTGCCGTCGTCCTGCAAGTCCAATTCATTGCTTGCAGCGGCAACGAGGATTCCAACGCACCGGAAGACGAGTTCAATGTGAATTTCCGGCTCCCGACATCGATAGAGGTAGCCAAAGGCGGCGAATACACGTTCGCTGTCCATGAGGGGGGGGGAGAAATAGCTCCTCTAACCTCTGATTCATTCCTGTTGGAATCGGAAGCCGGCATCACCTACATCTGTCCCATCGTCAGCACCTCTTCCGACGGCTTTACCATCCGCATGGCCGATGAGTGCGAAACGGGTTACTACTACGCCTCCATCAAACGGGACACCCGAAAAAAGAATCTCGGACAACTCTATATCAGCATCGTCGAGGATATCGGGATCGAACCCGATGCCGGCACGACCGTTTACGGCATCGTATCCTCCGACGAGGGCCCCGTAGCCAATGTCGTGGTCTCCGACGGCATCGAGGTAACCCGAACCAACGAGCAGGGAATCTATCAACTGCGGTCGGAGAAAAAATGGGGATATGTCTTCATCTCCATCCCCAGCGGCTACGAAGTGTCCTCGTCCGGCGTACTTCCGCTCCTGCACTGCAGGCTCAAAGGCTCCGCCTCGACCGTAGAACGGGCCGATTTCTCGCTCAAAAAGGTCAATCAGGACTCCTTCAAGGTCTTCATGCTCGGCGACATGCATCTCGCTGACCGGACCAGTGACATCTCCCAGTTCAACGACTTTACCGCCGATTTGCGATCCTATATGGCCGCACACAGCAGCGAACGCATGTATGCGATCACGCTGGGCGACATGACGTGGGATCTCTACTGGTATTCGAACGCCTTCTCGTTCCCGCAATATCTGGACATCGCCAACAAGCAGCTCATCGGGTTGCAGATGTTCCATACAATGGGCAACCACGACAACGACTTCAAGGCCCGCAACGATTTCGATGCGGCGACCCAGTATGTAAACAACATCGCGCCGACGTACTATTCATTCAATATCGGCAAGATCCACTTCGTGGTGCTCGACGACATCGACTGCAGCAGTTACGACGGTACGGAATCCCGCAACTACAGGAAAAGCGTCTCGACCGAACAGCTGAACTGGCTGCGCAAGGATCTCTCGTATGTGGACAAGAATACGCCGATCATCGTTACGATGCATGCGCAGCTCTTCAAGCCGGCATCGACGGCCGGGAAGTTCGAATACGACCACGATGCCGTCAATTCCGAGGCCCTGCTGAGTATTCTGGAGGGTTACACCGTACATTTCGTCACCGGACACACACACCGGATGTTCAACGTAACGCCGCAGGACGAGATAACCAACGGCCGCAACATCTACGAGCACAACTCCGGAGCCATCTGCGCTTCGTGGTGGTGGTCGGGCCACCTCACGCCGGGCGTCCATATCGGCGAGGAAGGCACTCCGGGCGGCTACGGCATCTGGACGATCTCCGGAACCAAGATCGAATACTCCTACAAAGCGACCGGCTGGCCCGAGGAGTATCAGTTCCGCAGCTATGACCTGAACAACGTGTCGTTCTCGACGAACGATATTCCGAACTGTCCCGCTTCGGTCAAGCACTCCTTCCTGAAATATGCCGCCGCCTATCCGCCGAGCAACAAGAACGAGGTGCTGATCAACATCTGGAACTGGAACCGCAACTGGACCCTCACGGTCGTCGATGAAAACAAGAAAAAGCTCGACTGGAAACAGGTCAACGCCTACGATCCGCTCCACATCGCGGCACTCACCATCCCGCGTTTCAACGTATCGACGATCACGTCGGCGCCCAATTTCATCACGGCAAGCTATCCCCATTTCTTCAAGGTCACGGCCGACGATGCGGATGTCGATCTGACGATCACCGTCGAGGATGAATTCGGAAACGTCTGGACCGAGAACATGGAGCGTCCGAAGGCATTTTCGATCGAGACATACAGGAAGAAGTGATTCACCGATTCGATTTCAACGAACCTAACCTATATTTATTAACCAAAAAAATGAACTTATGAGAGTATTTAGACCATTGGTTCTCACTCTGTTGTTAATCGCCGGAGGAGGGATTTTCTCTCTGTCGGCCCAAAACAGGGTGGTAACCGGACAGGTGATGGATGCCAAACAGCAACCACTCATGGGCGTTGCCGTTCTGATCGAAGGGACGACCAAAGGCACGACGACCACCGAGACCGGTGATTTCAGCATCGAAGTCGCCCCCGGAGAGACAACGCTGAGCTTCCTCTATCTGGGCTATCTTCCGCAGAAGAAGAACATCGCCGGCAATCAGGACAAAGTGACCGTTTACCTGCAGGAAGACGCCATCATGCTCGACGAGGCGGTGGTCATCGGGTACGGTACGCAAAAGCGTGTCAACCTGACCGGTGCGGTGTCCACCGTAAGCAGCAAAGACCTGGAAAACCGTGTCTCGCATTCGCTGAGCAACATGCTTCAGGGTTCCGTTGCCGGCCTGAACGTCACAACGTCATCGGGTAAACCGGGCAGCACGGCGTCGATCAACATCCGAGGCGTGAACTCGATCAACTCCGCCAGCCCGCTGGTGCTGGTCGATGGCGTGGTCGGGGACATCAACCGCGTCAACCCCAATGACGTGGAGTCCATCTCGGTCATCAAGGATGCTTCTGCCGCAGCCATCTATGGCGCCCGTGCGGCCTTCGGCGTAATCCTCGTAACGACCAAATCCGGCGCGGCAAAGGACGGAAAGGCCACCGTGCGTTACAGCGGACGTTTCGGATGGGAAGAAGCGACGTCCTCCACAGACTATGAAAATCGCGGTTACTGGTCGGTTTATGAGGTCAACCGCTTCTGGCGCGTGGAACAGGGCGGGCAGAACTACATCCAGTACAACGATCACGACATGCAGCAGCTGCTTGCGCGCGTGAACGACAAGACGGAACATCCCGATCGTCCCTGGGTTGTCGAAGAGATGCGCGACGGCAAACGTCAATGGGTTTACTACGGCAACTACGACTGGTGGGACATGCTTTTCCGTGAAAAACGCCCCGTACAGCAGCACAGCGTATCGCTGAGCGGCGGGACGAAAGACATCAAATACCTGTTGTCGGGCGCCTACGACCGGCAGGCCGGTATGCAGCGGACGCACCCCGATATTTACAACCGCTACAACCTGCGGTCGAAGATCGATTTCCGGATCAACAGATGGGCAACCATTTCGAACAACACATCGTTCTTCAGTTCGAGCTACAACTCGCTGGGAAACGGCAGCATCGAGGATACGTTCCGCAACGGTTCGGCGCACGGTCTGGCCTGCTATCCGATGAAAAACCCCGACGGATCGTGGATCTACGAGTCGCCCTACCAGACCTACAAGGTAGCCAACGGCCGCCATATCATACTCAACGAGAATACGCACCGCAATGTCGAACGCCGGAGCGACTTCTCCAACACCACAAGACTGGTTCTCCAGCCCTTCAAGACGCTGAGCATCACGGGAGACTTCACCTACCGGCTCTATCAGAACCGCGACACGAAACGGTCACAGCCCTGGTATTACAGGGTACGTCCCGATGAGGAGCTCAAACCGTATAATTCGGGGGCCGGTCTCGACAGACTTTCCGAATCGATCGTTACGGCCAACTACTACTCGACGAACGCATACCTCAACTACGACGAAACGTTCAATGAGGTTCACCATCTCTCCGGAACGTTCGGTATGAACTACGAACGGTGGGGCAACAAGACCGTATCCGTCAAAGCCGAACAACTCTCCTCGACCGATCTCGACGACCTGAAACTGGCGACAAAGGTTGCAACAGACGATGCCTACGGAGGCGGCCAGAACGAATATGCCTTGATGGGCTTCTTCGGACGTATCAACTATGACTACAAGGGTCGCTATCTCTTCGAAGTCAGCGGTCGTTACGACGGTACATCGCGTTTCGACAAGGATCATCGCTGGGGCTGGTTCCCCTCGGGATCGTTTGGCTGGCGTATTTCGGAGGAGCCGTTCTTCCAACCGGCACGCAAGGTGGTGGACAACCTCAAGTTGCGTGCATCATTCGGCAGTCTGGGTAATCAAAGCGTATCTTCGTACTATACCTACATGCGTCTGGTCTCGATCAACAACTTTGCAGAGTTCACCTTCGAGGACACCAGCGTCATGGCCAAATACGCCTCGCTGGGGGCGCCGGTCGCTTCCGACATGACGTGGGAAACGGCTCAGCAGTGGGATCTCGGTCTCGACGTCACGATGTTCGGAAACCGGCTCAATCTGACCGCCGACGTTTACATTCGCGACACGAAAGACATGCTTACCGAGGGTATTGCACTGCCCTCCGTCTATGGAGCCGATCCCCCCGAAATGAATACGGCGGACCTGCGCACCAAAGGGTATGAGCTGTCGATGAGCTGGCGCGACCAGTTCCAACTTGCCGGGAAGCCTTTCGAATACAACGTCGGCTTCAATATCAGCGACTACAAGAGCGTGATTACCAAATACGACAACCCGGAGAAATCCTTTGCCAAGGATTACTATGTAGGCATGGAGATCGGCGAGATCTGGGGCTTCAAGACCGACGGATTCTTCAAAACCGACGAAGAGGCCAAAGCATACGCCAAAGAGGTCGATCTGAGTTACAGTTCGGGACGTCTGACCGGCGGCTGGCTGGCCGGTGACCTCAAGTTCCTGGATCTCGACGGAAACGAAAAATGGGATGTCGGAAGCAATACGGTCGATAATCCCGGCGATCAGGTGATTTTAGGCAATTCGCGCCCGACATTCAGTTACGGCATCAATGCCGGCTTCAGCTGGTATGGATTCGATGTTTCGGTCTTCCTGCAGGGTACGGGCAACCACTATTGGTATCCCAATGGCCAGACGATGAACTTCTGGGGCTGCTACTCCTACTCCTATCTGACCTTCATGCCGATCGATTTCCACGAAAAGGTATGGGCGGAGGACAATCCCGACGCTTACTTCCCGCGTCCGCGCGCCTACTCCGCAACAGGCGGTTATCTGGCTAAAATCAATGACCATTATCTGCAGAATCTCCGCTACCTGCGTCTGAAGAATCTGACCGTAGGCTATACGATTCCCGTAAAGTTGACGAAGAAAGCCGGTATCGACTTGATCCGCGTCTATTTCACGGGCGAAAACCTGCACTATTGGTCGCCGCTCAAGAAGAATACGAAATATATCGATCCGGAGGCAGCCATCAACCGTAACACGAAAGAGGACAACCGTGTTTACTATCCCTGGCCCAAGAGTTTCATGTTCGGCCTCGACATCACATTCTAACCACCAATTACCAAGACCATGAAAAAACAATTGATCATATTGACTACAATCGTACTGGCAGCAGGCGTTACAGCTTGCAGCAGTCTCGATCTGACGCCAAAGGACCGGGTCTCGCAGTTCGATTATTTCAAAAGCGCCACCGATCTTGAACTTTTCACCAATCCCTATTACAACGAAATCCTCAAAAAGGACAAGATCCATGATGTCTATGAACAGCAGAGCGACCAGATCATCGGGAACACCCTCTCCGCAATACTCTATGGCGGGGAGCACCGTACCGTTCCCGCATCGGGAGGAGGTTGGACATGGACGGACCTGCGGCGCATAAACACGCTGATCAAATATGCCGATCAATGCGAAGACAAGTCGGCCGTACTCCAATACACGGCGCTGTCACGCTTTTTCCGCGCCTTCTTCTACTTCGAAAAGGTCATGCGTTTCGGCGATGTGCCCTGGTACGACTACGAAATCGGCTCTGCCGACGAAGCGCTCTACAAGCCGCGCGATTCCCGCGAGTACGTCATGACGAAGATGCTCGAGGACATCGATTTCGCCATTACCAGCGGCGGACTCACCGATGCAAAGAGCCCCTATCGCGTAAACAAATGGGCGGCCCTTGCACTCAAGGCCCGGTTCTGTCTCTATGAGGGAACCTACCGGAAATATCACGGTCTCGAACTGGAGGGGAACAACTACCAGTATTACCTCGGTCTCGCTGCGGAAGCCGCGAAAGAGATTATCGAGCAGGGGCCCTACAAGCTCTATTCGACAGGGAATCCCGACAAGGATTATCTGATGCTCTTTGCGGAGGACGATGCCAGCAGCGATGAATACATCCTGGCCATCAACTACGACTATGAGATGACAATCCGCCACAACGCCTCGGCATTCACGCTGCTTCCGACACAGGGGCGTCCGGGCCTGACGCGCAAGTTTGTCAACACCTATCTGATGAAGGACGGAACAGCCTTTACGAATCAGCCCGGATGGCAGGAGATGCAGTTCGTCGAGGAGACGGCAAACCGTGACCCGCGTCTTGCACAGACAATCCGCACGCCGGGCTACACCCGCATTGGCGAGACGAAAGTCGAGGCGCCGAGTCTCGGACTCTCCGTCACGGGGTACCAGCCGATCAAATTCGTGCAGGCGCCTACGACTTCAAACGGCAACAACGACCGTGTGGACTCTTCGGACTGCGATCTTCCCGTATTCCGTTTTGCCGAGGTGCTGTTGATCTACGCCGAGGCCAAAGCCGAACTGGGAACCATCACACAGGAGGATCTCAACATGTCCGTCAAACTGCTCCGCGACCGCGTCGGCATGCCGAACATGAACCTCGCACAAGCCAATTCCAATCCGGACCGCTATCTCCAGGCGCCCGAAACGGGTTATCCCAATGTTACGGGGGACTGTGCCGGCATCATCCTCGAAATCCGCCGCGAACGGGCGATCGAGTTGCTGCAGGAAGGGTTCCGCCTGGATGACCTCGTGCGCTGGAAGGCCGGATACTGCATCGACCAGGAACTTCTGGGCATGTACTTCCCCGGCCCGGGACAATACGATCTTACGGGAGACGGCGAACCCGACATTGCACTTTACGCTTCGGGGACATCGAAACCGGAAGGAATCGATCAGGTATATGAAATCGACAAGGATGTTTATCTCTCCAACGGAAACAAGGGATACGTCTTCTTCCACAGGGATGTCGAACGTACCAAGTTCAATGAAACCCGCGACTACCACTATCCGATTCCGATCAACGAACGGTCGTTGAACCCGAACCTCACACAGAATCCGGGATGGAACGACGGTCTCGATTTCTAATTTGACAAAAACGATACGATTATGAAATTCATAAAGCACATCTATGCAGTCTCGCTTCTCTCGGCATCCCTTTTGCTCCTCTGGGGCTGCAACAATGATGAAGAAACCCGACTTTCGGATGCCGTTCTGGCGAGCAATGCCTCGTTGACGTTCGAGGCGCAGGGAAATACCGACAAAATCATCACGGTCTATGCCGATGCGGCATGGGAGACCGAAATCCCCGAATGGGTCACCGTCACACCGGCCTCAGGCATCGGAACGACGGATGTCACGATCTCCGTAACGGACAACATGCGCGACGGCGCAGAGGACAACCCCCGCAAGGCCACGCTGGTCTTCAAGGGGCGTACACTGGCAAGCCGCGCCGAAGTTCTGATCATCCAGAACGGGGACAAATACCGCGACGTGAAGGAATATACGGTTGCCGAAATCGAGAAACTGGCGGACGAAGCGACTCTTTCGCTCTCCGAGGCGACGGTCATGGCCGTCACGACAAAGGGATTCGTCGTAACGGACAAGGAGGCAACGGGCAATCTCTACGTTTTGAATGAAACGGCCGTTTCCGTCGGCGACAAGGTTTCGATCCTGGGCGTCAAGACCACCGACATGCAATCGATGACTGCCGTCGAGTGCGATCAACTGAACGTGCTCTCCACCGGATCGCAGGTGACCTATCCTCAAGCGACGGACATCACCGATCAGATCGACACCTATACCGCAACAACCCGTGAATACATCAGCGTGACGGGTATTTACAACGGTTCGACCGTTACGATAAAAGAGGCCAACAACGGCGTAAGCTTCATCGATCCGCCGGCCAGTCTGGGGCTCAGCGCATTGAACGGGCACAGCATTACCGTAAAGGGCTACTTCTCCGGCGTCGCCGAACCCGTTGTCCGGATCATCGTAACGGACATCGAGGATCACGGCATCATCGAGACCATCTATTTCATGGAGGACTTCGAATGGCTCGATCCCTGGGCCGAGAAAGGCGACGGCAGTAAACCTGCCGGCCAAACGGTCGAAACGGATGATCTCGACGCCTATGCACCGCAGCTTCCCACGCCGAAAATAACCGTCGAGGGCCAAGAGGTATCCGCCCTGCAGGCGCTTGAAAGCAAGGGATACGAGTTCCTGCGCGTAACCACCAAGACCGAAGGGGAGTGCATCTATCTGCAGCGCAACTACCTCAAGTTCGGCAAAACGAGCTATCAGGCCGGTATCATCCTTCCCAAGATCAAGGATATTCCCGACGGCGCCGAACTGGTAATGTCGTTCGACTGGTGTCCGATGCGTCAAGGTTCCGGCAAGATCGATCCGGTGAATCTGATCATTATCGTTGCCAACGGCACGGATGAGCAGATCTTCGATGTTCCCGAATCGGGATTCGAAGCAGGACATAAGCTCGAATGGATCAATGCCCGCATTCCGCTCACGGGAGCAACGGTCAACGAGGAGACACGGATCACGATCCGCCAGACCCAATGGCCGGCCAGCACCGCCAACCGTTGGTTCCTCGACAACATCAAGATCGTCGAAAAGTAACGATGCGACACTGCGGATCGTCGGACTGCCCCGACAATCCCGAAACTTGGACAAACGGCTGCCACCCGACGGTGGCGGCCGTTTGCATGCCATGACCGTTCCGCATATCGTGCCGATAACCGCAATATCCGAAACCGTGCACGGGAACCGGAGCAAAGGGCCGCCGGCAGTCCGCAACCGCAGATTTACGACGGCCGGCTGCAATTGCCGCCCCGATTTATCGCGCCGCAAATACGAAAAACCGAAAAAAATAGTTACTTTTACACTGTCAACAGAGAGGAGGACAAACCATGTCGATCAAAAGCCAACTACACGATGTCAGAGAGTCGCTGCCTGCAGGCGTAACGCTGGTCGCCGTATCGAAAACCCATGCTCCGGCCCGAATCGAAGAGGCCTATGCCGCCGGACAGCGCATCTTCGGGGAGAACCGTCCGCAGGAGATGGTGACGAAATACAGGATGCTGCCCAAGGACATCGAATGGCATCTGATCGGCCATCTGCAAACAAACAAGGTGAAACTTGTCGCTCCTTTCGTGAAACTGATCCATTCGGTGGACAGCGAGCGGCTTGTGCGCGTGATCAACAACGAAGCGCTCAAACTCGGCCGGGTCATCGACATCCTTTTCGAAATCCATGTCGCCGAGGAAGAGACCAAATCGGGATGGCAATACGAACAGCTGCTCAAATACGTCCAAAGCGGTGCACTCCGGACAATGACCGGAGTGCGTGTACGCGGCGTAATGGGTGTCGCCACCTATACCGACGACGAATTTCGCGTCCGGCTCGATTTCGATCTGCTGGCCCAGCACAAAAAAGAGCTGTCGGCATATTTCGACGACACGTTCGATACCCTTTCAATGGGGATGTCCGACGATTATCCGCTGGCGTTGGAGTATGGATCGACGATGGTGCGCATCGGCTCGCTGATCTTCGGGAAACGCAGGTACGGCACGGAAAACAGGCAACAGGAGGAGGCGCTCTGAAAAGCCTCTTTTTCCAGCGGCTTCCGGATCGACGACACGGCTCGGATCCGGATGCCGGTTGAAACGGATCAGAGAGACGAGCGGCTGCTTCCGACATGAGGAACCGGTCGGGGAAGCGGCGGCAAAATGACGGACTTTCATGAAAAAAGAGAACGACAATTTTACATTCTACCGTCCCGACACCACCACACAGCGGGAAATACCCGTTGCCGGAGGGGCAGTCCGGGCAGGCTTTCCCTCGCCGGCGGACGATTTTCTCGAATTGCCGCTCGACCTGAACCGCGAACTGGTGCGCAATCCCGCCTCAACTTTCTTCGTGCGCGTGGCGGGAGAGAGCATGACGGGCGACGGTATCGGTGACGGCGATCTGCTTGTCGTCGACAGATCGACCGAGCCGCACGACGGATGCATCGCCATCTGCTGTCTGGACGGGGAGTTTACGGTCAAACGGCTGAAACTGGAGCCCGACGGCGTGTGGCTTCTGCCATCGAATCCCGCCTACAAACCGATCCGTGCGACCAAAAGCAACGACTTCAGAATCTGGGGCGTTGTACGGCATGTCATCAAGAGTTTCAAATAGCCGCCGGAGATCGGGCGACAAGCGAAAAACCCCGCATCATGTACGGACTTTGCGACTGCAACAACTTTTTCGCCTCGTGCGAACGGCTCTTCCGGCCCGATCTGGAAGGGAAGCCTGTCATTGTGCTGTCGAACAACGACGGATGTGTCATCGCACGATCCAACGAAGCCAAGGCGCTCGGCATCGGCATGGGGCAACCCCTGTATCAGGTGCAGCGGCTTGTCGAACAACGGCATGTGACACTTTTCTCGGCCAACTTCGCCCTTTACGGCGACATTTCGCGTCGGGTCATGGCCACATTACGGGCCCTTGTCCCCAATACGGAGGTTTACTCCATCGACGAGGCGTTTTTCGATCTGCACGGCATCGGGGAGCCGCTCGACGATTACGGCCGTCAAATCGGCCGCACGATACGCCGCAATACGGGCATCCCCGTCAGTATCGGCATCGCCCCCACGAAAACGCTGGCAAAGATCGCCAGCAAACTCGCCAAACAATACCCGAAACTCGACGGCTGCTGTTACATGCACCGCCGGCAGGACATCGAGAAGGTATTGGCAACCTTCCCGCTGCGCGACATCTGGGGCATCGGCCGCCGCTACGGGAAACTCTTCGACGGCATGGGAATCCGCACGGCCCTGCAGTTCGTCCAGCTGCCGCAGGAGTGGGTGCATGCCCGCATGGGAGTCGCGGGACTGCGCACATGGAACGAGCTGCAGGGCGTGGAGTGCATCGCATTCGAACAGATGCCCGCACGCAAACAGCAGATTACCGTCTCGCGGAGTTTCCCCAAGGAGATCGAATCGCTCGCGGAACTGGACCGTATCGTTGCGGAGTTTGCGGCGGCCTGTGCCGAGAAACTGCGCAGACAAGGCTCCGCCTGTCGGGAGATCATCTGTTTTATCTATACCAACCGCCACCGCGAAGACCAGCCGCAACGTTACGAATCGGGACTTGCCACCCTTGCCGAACCCTCCGCGAGTACGATCGAGATTGTCAAGCTGGCCCGCACGGTGCTGCAGCAGATTTACCGTTCAGGATTCGGATACAAGAAAGCCGGCGTCACCCTCTCGGAGATTCTCCCCGCATCGCAGATGCAGGGATCGCTTTTCGATCCGGTCGATCGGCAGAAGCAGCAGCGGCTGATGGAGACGATGGACAGGGTCAACCGGACCTACGGCAAAGGAAAGATCGTCTTGGCGGCACAAGGCACGCACCCCTTCCGGATGAACCGCGAGCATCTTTCACCGCGTTACACGACCGAATGGGACGAACTGCCGGTCGTAAAGGCCGAGTGATTCCATGTTCGGCAGAGAGTCCCAAGGGCCGACGCGGAACCGTTTCTCCTCGACCTGCAAATCAAAAGGGGAAAATACCGGCATCCGGCCGAAGCGACACGGCCGCAATCCTCTTCCGGCATGAGCGGCGGAGCGGGATCCGTACCGGACATGCGGCACCGAGCGGCAGCACCTCAGAGAAACTCCCCGACGGCGCGCCACAGGCATCTTCGCAGATCGACACATCCGTTCCGACGGAAGGGAACCCCTTCGGCTTCCAGCAGCCGGCGCTGTTCGGGCCAGCAGGGTGCGGTACGTCCCTGTGCATTGACCACCCGATGACAGGGCAGTCCGAGCCGGGCCGGAGCATCACGAAGCGCACGCCCTACCCTGCGGGCACTCTGCGGCGCATGGAGAAGCCGCGCCAACAGGCCATAGGTCACAACCCGCCCTTCGGGAATCTCCCGCACGATGTCGTATATCTCGGTCTGAAATGTATCCCGATCCATAAAAAAAGGTTTGAAACTCCGCCAGCGGGAAATACGGTTCCTGCCCTGCACCGGAGACACGGGCGGAAAGCCGAGATGCCGTGCCCGGCCCGAAAACGGCTGCCGCCCTATTCGTGGAGCGTCTGCCAGAGCAGATCCTTCAGTTGGGGGATATTGTACCCCGACACCGACGAGATGAAGATCGACGGAATGCCTTCGGGCAGATGGGCCTGCATCTCGCCCATCAACGCATCGTCGAGCATGTCGCACTTGGTAACGGCCAGCAGGCGTCGTTTATCGAGCAGTTCGGGGTTGTACTGCGCCAACTCCCCCAAAAGGATTTCGTATTCGCGGCGGATGTCGTCGGCATCGGCCGGCACCATGAAGAGCAGCACGGAGTTGCGTTCGATATGGCGCAGGAACCGCAGGCCGAGTCCCCGCCCTTCATGCGCACCCTCGATGATGCCGGGAATATCGGCCATGACGAAAGATTTGTGATCGCGGCACTCGACGATTCCCAGATTGGGTTCGAGCGTCGTGAAGGCATAATTGGCGATTTTGGGTTTTGCGGCCGACACCACCGACAACAGGGTCGATTTTCCGGCATTGGGGAATCCCACCAGCCCCACATCGGCCAATACTTTCAGCTCAAGGACAAAAGCCCCTTCGTCGCCCTCTTCACCGGGCTGCGCATAACGCGGAGCCTGATTCGTCGCACTCTTGAAGTGCCAGTTTCCCAGGCCTCCGCGACCGCCCTTGAGCAGCACGAGCTGCTCGCCGTCGGCCGTTACCTCGCCTGCCGGCACCAGTTCCGTCGTGCCGTCTTCGTTCTCCACGACACGGCGTGCAACGGTTCCCAACGGCACGGGGATGATGATATCCCTGGCATCACGGCCCGACGATCGGGCACCCGATCCGCACTGGCCGTCTTCGGCAAACTGGTGACGTTGGTATTTCAGATGGATCAACGTCCAGTATTGGCTGTCGCCCTGCAGAATGATGCTGCCGCCCCTGCCGCCGTCACCGCCGTCGGGGCCGCCGAAAGCCACAAACTTCTCCCGCCGGAAATGGGCCGAGCCGGCACCGCCATGTCCCGAACGGGCAAAAATCTTCACATAATCTACAAAGTTCGAACCTGCCATATGTTTTTCTGACGGATAAACCGGACGGTGGTTTTACATTGCATGGACGATGCCATCGGCCGTTTCCCTGCATGTTTGAGCGCGTTCTTTTCTCGCCCGCGTCTATCCGATTTCGGGGCAAAGATACGAAAAGTCGAGTGCAGAGACAAATCAAAACGCAGTTTTCGATTCGGCTATGCCGAGACGGAGTATCTAAGGCGAAGCCAAAGTACGAAAAGTCGAGTGCAGAGACAAATCAAAACGCAGTTTTCGATTCGGCTGTGTCGGTACCGAAGTATCCAAGGCGGAGCCAAAGTGCGGAAAGTCGGGCGCAGAGACAAATCAAAACGCAGTTTTCGATTCGGCTGTGCCGGTACCGAAGTATCCAAGGCGGAGCCAAAGTGCGGAAAGTCGGGCGCAGAAGCAAAAAGCGGGATATTCCCGCTTTTGTCCCTATTCGGAATCCGGCTTCGAATCACCGTTCCGCCGCCAGCATCGCCTTCAATTCACCCCGCCAGTCGGAATTGCTCTTCGGACACAGAACCCGATAACCGAGCGCCGCACCCGCATCGGCATTCGTACGGCTGTCATCCACATAGATCGTCTCGGAGGGGATTAATCCCGCATCGGCCGCCATACGGTCGAAAATCGCACGGTCGGGCTTCATGCACTTCATCTCACAGGAGAGATACAACCTGTCGAAATAGGCATCCAAAGGTTTCCCTGCCGGAGTAAATTCGCTGCTGCGCGCCCAACTCATAACGAACGGATTGGTATTGCTCAGTACATAAAGCCGATAATCGCGCCGCAACTCCTCCAGCATGGCCAAACGCTCCGCAGGAACCGGCAGCAAGAAAAATTCCATCCACGCCTCTCTGGCATCGGCATAACTTACCGGACGGTCGGAACACTCGTTCAGGCGCCGAACGAATTCGTCCGCATCGATTGCGCCGCTCTCAAGCATCATGAAAAAATCACGCTGATGGTAACTGTCCAGATATTCCGTCGGATTTTTCAGTCCGATGCGGGCAAACGCAGCCAAAGCCTGTTGAAAATCGAAATCGGCAATCACACCGCCGAAATCAAACACCAGATTTCTGATCATAACCGTACAATTTGGATTTGCGAAGATAAGCAAATTACGCCAAAAGGACAAGTCCCCGCGCACATACGATCGAAGCGCCCGATGAAAAGGGTGCCGGCAAGTCCAACGCCATCGCAGGCTTCCCTGGACTTCGATTCTGCGAACAATCCCGATACTCCCCACAGGCACTTCTCCTCCGAAAAGATCGGGTACGGCGTCATCGATATCCCGAAAAAAAAGCGGCGATCGGAACACCGATCGCCGGACATGACGGAGAAACCGGTCAAAGTTGCAAAGGTTCATAGGCAAACGCCCATGCTTCGGCAACAGACCGATAGACGACCTTTCCTTCGACGATATTCAGACCCCGCCGCAGCTCCTCGTTTTCAAGACAGGCCCGGCGCCACCCCTTGTCGGCCAGCTGCAAGGCATAGGGCAACGTCGCATTGGTCAAGGCCAATGTCGAGGTATAGGGCACCGCGCCGGGGATATTGGCCACACAATAGTGCAGAATCCCATCCACATAATAGACCGGATCCTCGTGGGTCGTCGGACGCGACGTCTCGAAACATCCGCCCTGATCGATCGCCACATCCACCATGACGGTACCGGGCTCCATCAGTTTCAACATGTCGCGCGTTACCAGCTTCGGGGCCTTCGCACCGGGAATCAAGACCGAACCGATCACCAGATCGGCCTGCTTCAGCTCCTCGCGGATATTGTACTCCGACGACATGAGCGTCTTGACGTTCTTCGGCATCACATCGGCCAGATAGGTGAGACGCTGCAACGAGATGTCGCAGATCGTCACATCGGCGCCCGTACCGGCCGTCGTGCGTGCCGCAGCCGTCCCGACAACCCCCGCACCGATGACAAAGACCTTGGCGGGCTTCACCCCCGGCACGCCGCCCAGCAGAATGCCTTTTCCGCCACGCGGTTTTTCAAGGAAATAACGGCCCTCCTGTGCCGCCATGCGGCCCGCCACCTCAGACATCGGAATGAGCAGCGGCAGGGAATGATTGTCGCGCTCGACCGTCTCATACGCACAACAGATCGCGCCGGAGTCAATCATCGCCCGTGTCAGCGCTTCACTGCTCGCAAAATGGAAGTAGGTAAAGAGCAATTGCCCCGGCCGAACCAATTTGTATTCGGGTTCGATCGGCTCCTTAACCTTGAGGATCATCTCCGCCGTTGCGTAGATCTCCTCTATCGAAGAAAGGATCCGGGCTCCTACCGCACGATAGTCCTTATCTGCAAAACCGCTGTTGACGCCTGCTCCGGACTGAATGCAGACCGTATGTCCCCGGCGCACGAACTCCATCGCTCCGGCGGGAGTCAGCGAGACCCGATACTCATTGTTCTTGATTTCTTTGGGAATTCCGACAATCATGGCAACAAATTTTAAGCTTCCGACAGCAATTTAACGAAAATAAAAACAGATTGCAATTTTTTTGTTGGAAATCGCAATCTGAAGTCTCAAAATTTATAACTTACGGTCAACACGGCGCTCCGACCGCCGGCATAGAGAAGGCTTGCAGCGAACGGGCGGTAAAAAGTCTCGGCGCCGGCACGCAGGCGGCGTACACGATCGGACTCATAGGCGGAGTAGAGGGTTTGCCGGTCATCGAGCAGATTGCGGACCGAGAGCGTTACCGACAGGCGCGATGCACCCAGCCGCCACATCCGGCCGGCCGAAACATCGACGACAAACGAGTCGTCGAGCGCCGTCTGCCCGGTAAACAGCGCAAAGGTTTCGGGCGAATCGGAGGCCTGGTTGGCTACGCGGGAGGTCCGGTAATGGAAGGATGGCGCTACCCCGCGCCCGCAAACCGTCGAAGCATCGGCGGAGAAGTACCAGCCTTTGTTGCCGAAATAGCGGACTCCGGCCGTAGCGGCAAAGGCTGCCGCACCCGACGGTTTGAGCCCGCTCACATAACTTGTCGTACCGGCCGCCCGCACGTCGTTGCCCGCATCGGTATAGAGCCAGACCGAAGGATTCGCCGCATAGACATGGTGTCCCGCCGCAATGGCGGCGGACAGGCTCCAGTTCCATGTCAGACGCAGACGCATCGCCGTCTCCACACCGCAGGCAAAACGGCCGATGCCCCGGACATGCATGTCGCAATATTCTCCGCCCAGATCATCGTAAAAACGCGACGTCTCCGATTCGCCGCGCGTCACGGTCAGATACCCCGCCGCCTGCATGTCGAACATCCGCCCCGCATGCACATAGTCCAGCCCGACGCCGTAACGACGCACCGCCTGCGGATTATCGACCGCACGGTTGTTGTAGAGCGGCTGAAGGAATAGGTTCTCAACGTCGGGTGTACGGGCCACGGCATGAGCCGACAACTCCAGACAGTTGCGGGCCGTAAAGGCATATGCCGCACTCGCCCGCAGCACATACGGAGTAAAATGCAAGCGATCGGAGCTCCCGTAAGAACCGCTGCCCGGGAAGAGTTCCTTTTCGTAATAGCCGTGCCGCCACATTACGGCGTGACCGATCCGCACGCCGCAGCTCACCGACAACCGGTCGGCACGATAATGCACCGCGACATCGGCGAAAGTCTCGAAACGGTTCAACCGGTAGTCGTAGCCGAAACGATCGCCATCGCGGACCGTACGGTCAGGATGCCGCAGATCGTTCTGCAACGAGTTGGAGTAGGTCGCATCGTCCATCAGGAAACGGTCGATGTCGGTCAGATGGTCTGCACCCAGCAGATCGCGCAGTTGTTTGTAATAACGCGGAGCGTCGCAATCGACATGCAACGACGCACGGACCGTCAGCCGTGGCCCCGCATCCGCTTCGAGTTCTGCGGCAGCCTGCACGCGCAAAGGACGTTCGACACGGTCTTCGAGCGTATAGAGTGCCTCACCGCCATACAAACGGTTGCGCAGATAGAGTTCATCCCAATCGATCTGCGTATAACGTTCGTCACCCGACCGCCATGCGGCATCCACCGCCTCGAATGCTTCACCCGCATCCGAAAAATAGCTGGGCAGGTAGTGATAATTGTCCGGACGGGGAGTCGAAGCATCGTACCAGCCCAGTCCGCTCTGACGCCGGATACCCGTCTCGACCGAACCCGAAGTGCGGATCCGCAGCGAACGGTCTGTCGGCGTCGCATAGCTTGCAACAACTGCCGGAACCGTTTCGCGCCGTACACGACTGTTGCGCACTCTGCCTGACTGACGTCCCCAAGCAGGATTGTAGCAGGTCGAACCGCGCAATGTATAGGCCTCCTCGACCGATGCCGAGCGCAAGCCCCGTTCCGACAACGGTGCCGCGAGGAAGAGTGCCCAGCAGTCACCGGCCGGACGCCGCCGTACAAGACGCAGCGCCGCCGTCAGCTGACGTGTATATACGCCATCGACAAGCAGATCGCGGCCGCTGCGTCCGTCAACCGTTGCGGAGACCATCCAGCCGTCGGGACGTTCGAACGACAGCGTTCCCTGCAAGCCCGCACGGTAATTGCGTGTAGCCAGCCGCATGGCCAGCGTATGTTCCGGAACCGGATCGCTCTGCGTAAGCGAGAGCACCGTCACTCCGGCTCCCGCATCGAACCCGCCGGCCGGCAATTGCGAAGCTTTCCGATAGGAGGACCCGACCTGCAACTGCCGCAATGCCGTCAGATAACGCCACGACAACCGCATGCCGTCCATCAGTACGGGCGATTCATCGTATCCCTCCCCGCGCCGGCGCCAGGAGACATGCGCAAACCGATAGGCGGCCAGTTCGGCAAAGAGATCGTCCGACTGCTGAATGGCCCGGTAAAAGAGCAGCGAATCGCTCTCCAGTTCGGGACGGAAGGCTTCGTAATGCGTTTCGAACGGATAATACAACTCCTCGCCGGCACCCTGCGCGACGGCATCCCGGCAACACGTCACTCCGACGAAAAGCAGAACTGCAGCGACCTTTTTCACGATTTTTCCGTCCGATTCCATCACAAATATACGAAAAGTCACGGCAGAAGCAAACAGGCGCTGCATCGGGTCGCAGAGAGCGGAATATCCGGCAACGGAAATCGACGGAAAGTTCGCAAGCAGGAACTTTCCGTCGATTTCATCTGCGGACTTACCGGATCAGAGACTCTGTACGACCGCGCACAACAGATCCCAGAATTTCTGCACCGAAGCGATCTCCAGCCGTTCGTCGGGCGAATGCACGCCGCGCAGGGTGGGGCCGAACGACACCATGTCGAGATGCGGATATTTCTCCAAGAAGAGACCGCACTCCAGTCCGGCATGGATCGCCCGCACCCTGGGCTGCACGCCATAGAGCCGTTCGTAGCACTGCTCCGCGACGCGCAACACATGGGAATCGGGATTCGGCGTCCACCCCGGATAACCCTCCGAGTGCTCCACCTCGGCACCCGCAAGCCGCAGCACCGCCTCGACCGTCTGCGCGGCATAGCGTTTGGCGCTCTCGACCGAAGAGCGTTGCGACGTGGTAACGACAATGCCCTTGTCGCCGAACTTTACCGACGCGAGATTCGTCGAGGTCTCGACCAGTCCTTCGACGGCATGCGACATGGCCAGCACGCCGTTGGGAAGACCGACGAGCGCCCCCACGAGCATCTGCGTCGTCACGGGATCGAGCGTCCACTGCACTCCTTCGATCTTGTCGAGCGTCATTTGCAGGTTCGGCTCGGCATACTTGAACTCCTCGACGATCTCGACGGCAAAAGCGCGGCAGCGTTCACAGACCTCGCCTGCCGCCTCGGCCGGAACGCCGAAGATGGCAAAGGCCTCGCGCGGAATGGCATTGCGCAGATTGCCGCCGTCGAAACGGTTCAACACCACACCATAGGGCAGCAGGCCGTAAAGCAGGCGGGCGACGAGCTTGTTGGAGTTTGCGCGGCCCTTGTCGATGTCGTCGCCCGAATGTCCGCCCAGCAGGCCCTTCACATCGGCACGGAAGAACTCGACTCCTTCGGGTGCCGGAACCGCCATCGGACGGAACGTCGCAACGGTATCGACACCGCCGGCACAACCGATGAAGAGTTCGCCTTCGTCCTCCGAATCGAGGTTGATGAGGTATTTGCCCGTAAGCATCCCCTCTCCCAATCCGAATGCGCCGGTCAGTCCGGTCTCTTCATCGACGGTAAACAGCGCTTCGAGCGCCGGATGCGCAACGGTTGCAGAGGCCAACAGGGCCAGTGCCGCCGCCATGCCGATGCCGTCGTCGGCACCGAGCGTCGTGCCCTCGGCCCGCACCCAATCGCCGTCGAGCAGCGGCCGGATGGCATCGTGTTCGAAATCGAACGTCACATCGGCATTTTTCTCGCACACCATGTCCATGTGCGACTGGAGGATGACAGTCGGACGGTCTTCGTATCCGGCCGTCGCCGCCTTGCGGATCACGACATTGCCCGTCGCGTCGCACCGGCACTCCAGATGATGTGTTTCGGCCCAGCCGACAAGATAGTTCCGTATCTGTTCCTCCCTTTTCGAGGGGCGCGGCACGCGCGTGATCGCCTCGAACTCCGCCCACACCTCACGCGGGGCAAGTTGTGTCAATTCAGCCATAGGTTTCAAATTTGGATACCGACAAAAATACAAAACAATCCGCTTATACATCCCCATGATTCCCGTATTTTTCGTATTTTTGTTCAAAATTCGGCACGACATCATGCAATTCAGAATCGGACACGGATACGACGTACACGCCCTCGGAGAGGGGTTGCCCCTCGTACTGGGAGGCATCGAAATCGAACATGAGAAAGGCTGCATCGCCCACTCCGACGGCGATGTGGTAATACATGCCTTGTGCGACGCACTGCTCGGCGCTGCGGCACTCGGTGACATCGGGCTTCATTTCCCCGACACCTCGGCCGAATTCAAAGGCATCGACTCGAAGGCCCTGTTGCGGCGTGTCGTGCAACTCCTCGCCAAGAAAGGATACCGGATCGGGAATGTCGATTGTACGATCCGCATGCAACGGCCCAAATTGCGCCCTTATATCGACCGCATGCGCGCAACACTGGCCGAAACGATGGGAATCGGCACCGACTGCGTATCGGTCAAGGCCACGACAACCGAACAGCTGGGGTTCGAAGGCCGCGAAGAGGGCGTCTCGGTCTCGGCTGTTGCCCTTCTGTATAGGGAGTAAAAACCGAAGACCCTTGTAATAATTTAATTAATAAGTAACAAGGGGCCCTCTTAATAACCGTGCGATACTGTCCGGACATCGGAATCCCCGATGTTCAGGATGTATTTTATTCGGAGGAGGCTGTCGCTTAATTCCTCCTCCGCAAGATTCCGCCGCAACAGCGCGACATCACAACGCCCATCCAATCCGCTCCTCCCGTCCGACTTGTAATTCTCCTTCCGGCTGCCTTGTAATTCTCCCCCCCCCTGTTGCCCGCCTCTTTATGCAGCGGAAATTACAGCCATTCCAACTGTCATCCTGACAGACCGCACGGAAAACTGTCACGGCAACTGTCAATATCAACCGCTACTCCGCCCGACCGCTCTAATTCTACAATACATTGGTTTCCAATAAATTTCATTTATATATTAAATTTTCTAAATAATTTATTAAAATATTTTTGCTAATACGATCATTTTGCACTATCTTTGCACCGGCAAGAGTTGAAAACCGATTGGCGGAGAGGAGACTCAAAGCCGATCACAACAAGAAAAAATGATGGTACAAATGATCAGAAACACGATGGTTGCTTCGCGTACACTGACAAGCAACCTCACCAACAAACTGTTGGACATGATGACTTCCGATTGGTTCCTCAAGGCTCTGGAAGCGAGCCGCACGGACTTGGACTGAAAGAAAGAGATCACGGAAAGCGATGTCTTTCTTTTTTATTTAACTGTAGATGCAAAAGCCGGCAGCACCGGCAACACATAAATAAAAATCCCCGGACCAGCATCCGGGGATTATTTTATCGCCGACTCCGAACAAGACGCCTGCACACCGCTATCGCCGGTCTGCTTCCGTACCGGACGAGGGCGAACCTTCCGCGTCAGGCTCCCGTTCCGGCACCTCTTCGGAGGAGTTTTCGTGCGCCTCTTCAGCCGACGGCTGATGACGATAACCGGCGGGAAGGACACCGTACATCAGACGGATCGGCGGCGGCAGACGGACCGTATCGGTCGATTCACCAACCACCCCGTCGGCCGGGATATCCGTCGGCGGGCCGGCTGTTTTTCCGGCATGGCGGACACCTGAACACGACGTCCCGAACCCCAACAAGGCAAGCATTGCATACAGCAGCCGGAATCTCATGATCCTGATTGTTTTACCCATTTTTCCACGAATATCGTCGAAACAAATATAGGCATTTTTCGCCATTTAGCGGAAAGAAAGGAAAAAAACATTAAAATGTTTTGATATTCAATTGTTTTTTTGTTTCTTTGTAAAACAAATTTTATCACTCATCATCTATGAAAGGCAAAGTTAAATGGTTCGATGGCAAAAAAGGCTACGGATTCATTATCGGCGAGGACGGAAAAGAGGTATTCGTTCACTATTCGGGGATTATCAAGGAGGGGTTCAAAGCTCTGAATGAAAAACAAGAAGTAGAATACGAGCTCGGCGAAGGGAGCAAAGGGATACAGGCTGTCAATGTAAAAATCGTCGAATAACGACCATACGAGTCAACGCTGGAAATGAACGGCTGTCCAATCGAGGACAGCCGTTTTGTCGTGCCTTGCGGTCGCATGGGCTGCGGCCCGACAATCCGCGGCAAAACGGCAAGTCCTCTTCCCGAAAGGAGAGATGCCGCACGCCGGAGTGACCGCAGGCCATTCCGACGAAGGAAATACGGCCCGCAGGAGACGGCCCGCAGCAAATGGACAAACCGCATGCAGGACAGAGGAGGGAAAGGGCGTTGCGGCTTTCGCCGCAAACGGAATCTTCACTCCGGCGCCGCACAGCGAAGCGCAACCGGCAGAACCTCGCGGCAGGGCCGGATTTCCGGCGAGGGCCGTTTTTTCACGACGTTTTTTTCAATTCATTAAAAATTTTCGTAATTTTGGGCGCGAAAAAGGTTCATACAGAACACATGTGATCAAACATAACTGTAAAAAACTATGAAAGAGGCTATTGCAATTCTTACAGGCGGCGGTCCCGCACCGGGCATGAATACGGTCGTAGGCAGCGTCGCAAAAACGTTCCTTGCAAAAGGGTACCGCGTGATCGGACTGCACTACGGCTACTCCGGGCTGTTCAACCCTTCGCCCCGCTATGAGGATCTGACCTTCACGCAGGCCGACTACATTTTCAATCAGGGCGGATCGTACCTTACGATGAGCCGGTTCAAGCCCACAGACAAGGATTTCGAAGAGAATTTCAACCTCCGGTTCTTTACCGACAACAACGTCAAGCTGCTCGTAACCGTCGGCGGCGACGATACCGCATCGACGGCGAACCGCATCGCCAAATTCCTTGAGGCAAAACACTACCCCATCGCGAATATCCACGTTCCGAAGACCATCGACAACGACCTGCCGCTGCCCGACGGGACTCCGACATTCGGATACCAGTCGGCCAAGGAGGGCGGCACGGTAATCGGCCGCGCCGTCTATAACGACGCCCGTACATCGGCCAACTGGTTCGTGGTTGCAGCCATGGGACGGTCGGCCGGTCACCTCGCATTCGGCATCGGTTCGGCCTGCCACTATCCGATGATCGTCATTCCGGAGATGTTCAACAAGACGGAGATCACCGTCGAGAAGATCGTCAATCTGGTCGTATCGTCGATCATCAAGCGCAAGATCATGGGCATCGAGTACGGCGTGGCCATGATCTCCGAGGGTGTATTCCACGCGCTGAGCAACGAGGAGATCAAGAAGTCGGGCATCCACTTCTCCTACGACGAGCACGGGCACCCCGAACTGGGCAAGGTCTCGAAGGCCCACATCTTCAACGAGATGCTCGAGAACAAGCTCAAAGAGCTGAAGATCAAGGTCAAGTCGCGCCCCGTAGAGATCGGATACGAGGTCCGCTGCCAGACCCCGATCGCCTACGATCTGGTTTACTGCTCGGAACTGGGCATGGGCGTTTACAAGCTCTTCTCGGAAGGAAAGACCGGCTGCATGGTCTATATCAGCCAGGACGGATACGTTTCGCCGCTCTACCTGAAGGATCTGCAGGATCCCACGACAGGAAAGATCCCGCCCCGGCTGGTCAACATCAACTCCGACAAGATCCAGCAGGTTATCGACAACCTGATGAACTACATCACACCTGCCGATTACGAAGCGGCAAAGGCTTACGTTCCGAATCCCGAAGCCTACGACTTCAAGAAGATTCTCAACTGGTAGGCATACGAACCACTGTATGAAGAGCCGTAGAAATGCCGTTAAGGCATTCTGCGGTTCTTCGTATGAAACGCCCCGCTCATTCATGGGAAACAAGGATCTTGCACGCGAACAAATCGCCCGCCGGCGGCAGGCAGTCTCCGTACGGTTGAAGGCGTTCCGCACACATTGCAATGAAACCGCACGCATCCGGCTTGCCGAGGCGCAATGCGCTCTCGCAAGGTCGTATGACGGTTCTCGTTGTCGCCGGCACAACCTTACGGCCGAACGGTGGCTGCTCAAAGCTCTGCAAAACTACGACGCCTACAAGGGACGGCGGGACACGACATCGGCCAGGCTCGAAATACTGAACCGACTGGCGGCTATCGCCCATCGGCTGAACGATCCCGAACGCCTCCAATATGCCCTGCAGCGCATGTTGTCGACATATCGGTCGTTGGCCGAGAGCAACTGGCTTGTATTCAGCGAGGATGTCTCCGTTACGCTGTGGCAGCTGGGAAATCTCCATGCCGACATGCACCGGCCGCAGGAGGCCGAAAAGGCATATCTTGAGGCGTTAAATGTCCGTGCGACATTCGACGATGAAGATATTTTCCGGTACCGGCCCGCAACAGCCCAATGCCTGCGCAGCCTGGGACAACTATATGAAGAGCAGATGCAGGATGGCCCGCGAGCCGAAGAGTCATATAAAAAGGCCGTTGAAGTGTTGCGGGAACTGTGCAGCCACCCGTATGAAGGATGCAACCATGTCCGCTCACTGGCCTGCTCGCTCGACATGCTGGGGCGATTTTATGAACGGGCCGAACGCAAGGAGGCCGCAACGGCCTGCTATGAAGAGGCGGAGTCGCTGCATGCGAAAATAGAGCGGTAAAGGGCATAGGGACAACGATCCGTGCAGGAGCAGGGAACGGCACGGGAGGGGTCAAAAGAGCGTACCCTGCGGATCGCGCCACAGATTGACCCGTTCCACACCCCGACGGCAGGCATATTCCCATGTATATCGCGTACCGCCCTTCGAACCGTCATACCACGCCACGAGACATGCTGACCGGTCGACCATGAATTCATCGCGCCGCAGATAACATTTCGGCTCGTACCGTTCGGCAAGCAGCACGACCTCGTCAGCCGTCGCAAGCAACGTGTGGTAACGTGCGCGGTCGGCGGCCGCAAAACGGTCCGCCTGACCGGGGCAGGGCACGGCACAACAAAGCCGCAGCCCCGGCAGTGTCCCGCGCAACGATACGACCGTCTCCGCCGCCGCGAGGTCGAATCCGACGGCCATGCCGGTCCAGAAACAGCGGAATCCGCGCAGGTACAGCCTGCGGACAGCCAGCCGCAAGAGTTCGTCGCACCGCCCGTCGTAATGGCGATGGCCGGTAAAGGCGACACTCTGTTCCCGCAATGGCTTCATTTCCTATCCTTCTGGTGCGAATGACGCAGCAAGATACGTTTTTGGTCTGAACTTTGCAATTCATTCCGATGAATTTCAAATACGTTTATGCCATGAAAGGTTCCTGTTTTTTCGCCATGCTGGGCGGTATGGTGCTCGGCTCCGTCATCACGATGCTTGCAACACCCAAATCGGGTGAAGAGATGCGCGATTCGATCCGCGAGATGGTCAACCGCGAAATCGAAAAGGTACGCGGCAAACTCCGCGAAGCCGAAATCAAGGCCGAAGAACACGCCCGCAAGTAACGCCGTTCCACCATGTATTCCGACACGCCCGAACGGAACTTTGCCGGAACGATCCTCTTCTTCGTCGTCACGGCGCTGACCGCCTACATCCTGCTCGTTGCCGCCCTCGTATGCTGGCTTGCCGAAGTGCTCGGATCGTGGCCGCTGGCTGCGCTGCTGACCGGCGGCCTTGCGCTGCTTCTTGCAGCGACAGCCTACCTGCTGGCCGTCCGCGAGGCCCTCGCACGCATGCGCGAACGCTGGAGCGTAATCTTCGAAGTGCTTCAGGCGTTTCATACGGGCTATCGCCGGGTGTCGGCACTCCTGCGGCGTCTGCTGTGGTAGCGGCCTGCAGCGCCGTCGAACAATCGCAAGGCCGGATCCCAAGTGGATCCGGCCTTTGTTTTCATCAAGAGCGGATCCTGCCGCACCGAGACTCCGGGGTGCTGTACTCCATGCGCCGATCCGGCCGGATTTTCCGCGACTTTCCCCTGGAAAACGCTCCGCCGGCAGACAACGGAATCGATAATTCCGTATTTTTGCGGGGTAAAACAGAAACTGTCAAACCCAACACATGGATACGATTCACAAGATCAACAAAGTCGAGGTGCGAAACCTCCAGATGGAAGACTACAACCAGCTGGCGCAGTCCTTTACGCGCGTCTATGCCGACAAGGACGTCTTCTGGACACGCGAACAGATTCACAAGCTGGTCACGATCTTTCCCGAAGGTCAGATCGTGACCGTCGTGGATAACAGGATCGTCGGCTGCGCCCTTTCGATCATCGTCGATTACAATCTGGTCAAGGGCGACCATACCTATGCCAAAGTGACCGGCAACGAGACATTCGACACGCACGATCCCGACGGCAACATCCTCTACGGCATCGAGGTCTTCATCCATCCCGACTATCGCGGCCTGCGGCTTGCACGACGCATGTACGACTACCGCAAGGAGCTCTGCGAGAAGCTCAACCTGAAGGCGATCATGTTCGGCGGCCGGATCCCGAACTACCATAAATACGCCGACCGCATGCGTCCCAAGGAGTACATCGAGAAGGTGCGGTCACGCGAGATCTACGATCCTGTGCTGACCTTCCAGCTCTCCAACGACTTCCATGTACGGCGCGTCATGCCCAACTACCTGCCCAACGACGAGGAGTCGTGTCATTGCGCCACGCTCCTGCAATGGGACAACATCTACTACCAGCCGCCCACACAGGAGTATGTCGATAAAAAGACGACCGTCCGTATCGGTCTTGTGCAGTGGCAGATGCGGGCGTACAACACACTGGACGACGTATTCGAGCAGGTCGAATTCTTCGTCGACGCCGTATCGGACTACAAGAGCGATTTCATCCTCTTTCCGGAGTACTTCAATGCGCCGCTGATGGCGAAATTCAACAATCTTGGCGAAGCGCAGTCGATTCGCGGGCTGGCACAATACACCGAGGAGGTGCGCGACCGCTTCATCGAGATGGCCATCAGCTACAACATCAACATCATTACCGGCAGCATGCCCTATGTAAAGCCCGACGGAGCGCTCTACAATGTGGGGTTCCTGTGCCGCCGCGACGGATCCTGCGACATGTACGAAAAGGTGCACGTCACGCCCGACGAAGTCAAGAGCTGGGGCCTGAGCGGCGGCCGCATGGTCAAGACCTTCGATACCGACTGCGCCCGCATCGGCGTATTGATCTGCTACGACGTCGAGTTCCCCGAACTCTCGCGCATCATGGCCGATCAGGGCATGCAGATCCTCTTCGTGCCCTTCCTGACCGATACGCAGAACGGCTACTCGCGTGTAAGGGTCTGCGCACAGGCCCGGGCCATCGAGAACGAGTGTTTCGTCGCCATCGCCGGAAGCGTCGGCAACCTGCCGCGTGTCCACAACATGGATATCCAGTATGCGCAGTCGGGCGTCTTCACGCCCTGCGACTTCGCCTTCCCGACCGACGGGAAACGGGCCGAAGCGACACCCAATACGGAGATGATCCTCATCTCGGATGTCGATCTCGATCTGCTCAGCGAACTCCACACCTACGGAAGCGTCCGCAACCTGCGGGACCGTCGCCACGATCTCTATGAACTGCGCGTCAAGGCCAGGTTCTGAACCGACGACACGGCGGCGAAGAGTACCGTTCCAAAACTAAATGCGGAGACCGAATCGTTCGGTCTCCGCATTTCACTTCCGGCCTTCAGGCCGTACCGCCAGATCAGCAAAGCGTCTCCGACTCGATCGTCTTGAACAGTGCCACGTCGCCGGCCGTCGATGCCATGACATAGCTCCATGCCTCCTCGATCTTCGCCGAGGCAAGTTTGCCGTAGATCTCGGCCGATACGCGATACTCGTCGCTGTCCTTTGCCTGCAAGGCCAGCAGGTGCGTAATGGCGAGGTATCCGGCCATCTCCACCAGACGGCGTGCGTGGAACTCCTTGAATCCCGGCGTCTGCTTCTCGATCTCCTCGACATGGGCGATAGCCTCCTCGTACTTCGCACGCAAGGCAACGAGCCGTTCGACAAGCGGCTTCACGGCATCCGCATGTTCCATCTCCTCGTAACGCCTGATCTGTTCGAGGTAGGTGCCCTTCGTCACATGGTTGATCGCAGCCACGACCTGCAGCTGCGACGTGCCCTCATAAATATTCATGATACGGGCATCGCGGTAGAGACGTTCGCAGGCATAATCCTTCATGAAGCCCGAACCGCCGTGAATCTGAATGGCATCGTAGGCCATCTGGTTGGCATACTCCGAAGAGAAGAGCTTCAGCAGCGGCGTAAAACCGTCGGCCAGCTTGTTGTAATACTTCATCTCCTGACGCTCCTCGCCTTCGAGCGGCCGCTCATGCGAGATGTGCGTATATTGCTTGTAGATCTCCACGAAACGCGTCGTCTCATAGAGCAGCGCACGCACACCCTGCGTCTTGGCCTTCATGTTCGACAGCATCTCGGAGATGGCGGCAAACTTGATGATATTCTTGCCGAACTGTGCACGTTCGTTGGCATACTTCAGCGCCTCGCGGTAAGCCGCTTCGCAAAGGCCCACCGACTGGGCGCCGATACCCAGACGCGCCGCATTCATCAGCGACATCACATACTTGATAAGGCCCATCTTGCGGTCTCCGACCAACTGTGCCGGAGCATCCGTGAAGACCAGTTCGCAGGTCGGCGAGCCCTTGATACCGAGTTTGTTCTCGATACGGCGCACCTTCACGCCGCCGTCGCGTTTGTCGTAAACGAGCATCGACAGACCGCGCGCATCGGTCGTACCCTCTTCCGTACGCGCCAGCACCAGCGAGATGTCACCGTCGCCGTTGGTAATGAATCGCTTCACTCCGTTCAGCAGCCATGTGCCGCGCTCTTCCGACCATGTAGCCCTGAGCATCACGGCCCCCAGATCCGAACCTGCATCGGGCTCGGTCAGATCCATCGCACAGGTCGCTCCCGCAGAAACCCAAGGCAGATATTTCTGCTTGAGCTCCTCCGAGGCGAACTCGTTGAGCGTTTCGGCGCAGTCCTGCAGGCCCCAGATATTCTCGAAACCGGCGTCGGCACGCGCCACCATCTCGTTCGTCATCACGAAGCACAGCAGCGGGAAGTTCAGCCCGTCGTACTTGCGCGGAAGGGTCAGGCCGCTCAGGCCCGCCTTGATAACCGCTTCGAGATTGCGCTGCGTACCCGCAGCATAGACCACATGGTCATCGACGACCTTCGGGCCTTCGTGATCGACCTCCTCGGCATTGGCGGCGATCACATCGCCGCACACCCCGCCGGCAATCTCCATCACCCGACGATAGGAGTCCATCGCGTCCTCGAAATTCCGAGGCGCATAGTCGTAAAGATCCTTCTCGGCAAAGCCGCGCTCCTTCAGCTCCACGATCTTACGCATCAGCGGATGCGAAAGGTGGTACTGCAAATCTTTGTTATCTAAAAAGAAATTAGCCATAATCAGTTGTTTTTAAGATTCATAGTCTCCTGTTATCCGGTATCTCTTTGTTGCGGGCCCGACAACTCCTTCTATGGAATACCGTCTTGCGCCGCCGCCTGTCCGCACGGCATCCGGAATGTCCGTCCATATCCTCCGGAGTCTTCGGAATCGGGCGCCTTGTCTTGGGAACTCCTCCGCAAACGCATGCAACATGTCGCTGCGGCAGAATACCCCCTCCTCCGAAACCGGATGCTGCTCAAGCGGCAACTCCGGACGGGAGAAACGGACATTTCTGAAAATTACCGTCCGGCTCCCGCGCCGTCCGTCCCGACAACACAGATTACCGACAGGACTTTCCGCATCGTTATTTCGAATTTTGTTTGTAGTATTTGATCATCTTCGGAATCACCTCGTTGACATCGCCAGTAATGGCGAAATCGGCGATCCTGTTGATCGGCGCCTCCGGATCCGTGTTGATCGAGATGATCATCGACGACTGATCCATACCGGCCGTATGCTGGATCTGGCCCGATATGCCGCAAGCGATATAGAGCTTCGGACGTACCGTGACACCCGTCTGCCCGACCTGACGCGCATGCTCCGTAAATCCGGCATCCACCGCCGCACGGCTCGCACCGACTTCGGCACCCAGCACCTCGGCCAGTTCATGCACCAGCCTGAAGTTCTCCTTCGAGCCCATGCCGTAACCGCCTGCAACGATCACGCCGGCACCCTTGATGTCGATCTTGCGCTCCTCGATCTGACGGTCGATGATCCGCACGGCCAGATCGGAATCCTGAACCATCGGACGCCAGTCGATCGTCTTCACCTCGCCGGCCGCCGGCTGCGCGGCACAGGCCTTGCGCATCACGCCTTCACGGACGGTCGCCATCTGCGGCCGGTGATCCGGATTGACGATCGTCGCAATGATGTTGCCGCCGAAGGCCGGACGGATCTGGTAAAGCAGATTCTTGTACTCCTTTTTGGTCTTGGCATCCGTATGGTCGCCGATCACCAGCTGCGTGCAGTCGGCCGTCAGACCGCTGTGCAGCGCCGACGATACGCGCGGTGCAAAATCACGGCCCACAGGCGTGGCGCCGAACAGGGCAATCTGCGGCTGCTCCTGACGGATCAGTCCGCACATCACGGCCGTATGCGGCAGCGTGCGGAACGGCGCGAAGATCGCATCATCGGCAACCCAAACCGTATCGGCGCCGTACCTGGCAAGTTCCTTTTCAATACCGGCCACCTCATGGCCCAATACCACCGCTTCGAGCTTGACGCCCAGTTCATCGGCCAGTTCGCGGCCTTTGGTCAGCAGTTCCAGACTCACATCGGCTACAACGCCGTTTTCGAGTTCGATATAGACAAATATGTTATTCATAACGACTTATCCTCCGATCTTTATCCGAGCGTGTGGCTCGCGATGAGTTCAACCATCAGTGATTCGATATCTGCATCGGCCGCCGTAAGTTTCTTGGCCTCCTTCGCCTGGAAAACGACGTTCTCGATCTTCTTGACCTTCGTCGGCGAACCCACAAGGCCCAGCTGCTGTTCATCGGGATCCACGTCGGCAGCCGACAACTCCACGATTTGGAGATACTCCTTGGCCGCAACCATCCCCGATATCAACGCATCATCGCACGACTCCAGTTCCGTCCTGGTGCGTGCATATTTGTACTTCATCACACGCCTGGCGTTCTGGGGCCGGCACTCGGCAGCCGAACCGTTGACCGTCATGACCATCGGCAGCGGCGACTCCACGATCTCCGTACCATGTTCCAGCCGGCGTTTGATGACAACCGAATTCTCCCTGATCTCCAGCAGCTCCTCGGCATAGGTAACCTGCGGCCAGCCCAGTTTCTCGGCAACCTGCGGCCCCACCTGCGCCGTATCGCCGTCGATGGCCTGACGGCCCGCAACAATCACATCGGGTTGAATCTTCCGCAACGCACACGACAGAGCATACGACGTGGCCAGCGTGTCGGATCCGGCGAATTTGCGGTCCGTCAGCAGGTAACCGCCGTCGGCACCGCGAAACATCGCATCGCGGATGATGTCCGCCGCACGCAGCGGGCCCATCGACAGAATATGGACCGTCGATCCTTCGGTACGGTCCTTGAGCGCAAGCGCCATTTCCAGCGCATTCAGATCTTCGGGATTGAAGATTGCCGGCAACGCAGCGCGGTTGACCGTCCCTTCGGGCGTCATCGCGTCCTTCCCGACATTGCGCGTATCGGGAACCTGTTTTGCCAAAACTACGATTTTCAACGCTTTTTTCATTTTGTTTTAAGTTCGTATTGTTTCAAGTCTTCTGACATTTCTCGTCTCCATTCAAAAAAAACGGGAGCAGACCCTCCACACGGAAGATCTGCCCGCAGTATCATGCGAACCGCACCCGTCGCGCCGGAGACGTTTCCGTTCCGGCCCCAACAGACGGCATATGCGTCCGGTCCGTTCTGCGGATCTCTCCGGCAACCGACACCGCCATCGGATCCGATTCGCACAGCCTGCCCAACCGCATCGCTACCGGATGATGGTTTCGTCACGATCGGGTCCTACCGAAATGATCGATACGGGAACGCCCGTCTGTTGTTCGATGTACTCCACATAGCGCTTGAACGCCGCAGGGAAATCCTCGTAACGCCGCACCTTGCGCAGATCGCACTGCCATCCTTCAAACTCCCGATAGACGGGTTTCACGTCATCCCTGATATCGTACGGGAACTCCGCAACCCGTTCTCCGCCTATTTCGTAGGCTTCCGCGACCTTGATCGTCTCGAACTCGTTCATCACGTCCGATTTCATCATGATGAGTTTCGTCACCCCGTCAATCATGATGGCATATTTCAGCGCCACCATGTCGAGCCATCCGCAACGGCGCTTGCGGCCCGTTACGGCACCGAACTCACGCCCCCGGCGGCACAGCGTATCACCCGTCTCATCGAACAGTTCGGTCGGGAAGGGGCCGCTTCCCACACGGGTGCAATAGGCCTTGAAGATGCCATAGACCTCCCCGATCCGGTTCGGGCCGATGCCCAATCCCGTGCAGGCACCCGCACAGATCGTATTCGACGAAGTCACGAAAGGATATGACCCGAAATCGACATCCAACAGCGTACCCTGCGCCCCTTCGGCCAGAATCGCCTTGTCCTCCGTCAAGAGACGGTTGACTTCGTGTTCGCTGTCAATGATGCGGAACTTCTTCAAGTATTCGATGCCTTCGAACCATTGTTTTTCCAGTTCATCGATATCGTAGTTGTAGCCCAGCGATTCGAGGATATTCTCATGCCGGGCCTTTGCGACTTCATAGATCCGTTTGAAATCGAGGAAAATATCGCCGACACGCACGCCGTTGCGGCTGATCTTGTCCGTATAGGTGGGGCCGATGCCCTTCCCCGTCGTACCGATCTTCGAGGAGCCTTTGGCAGCTTCGATCGCCGCATCGAGGATACGGTGCGTAGGCAGGATCAGATGGGCCTTTTTCGAGATATGGAGCCACTTCGTGAGATCGTGCCCGCTCTTGGCCAGCGCCTCGGCCTCCTCCTTGAAGAGAATCGGATCGAGGACGACCCCGTTGCCGATGATGTTGATTTTTCCGCCTTGAAAAATGCCCGAAGGGATCGAGCGGAGCACATATTTCTCCCCGTTGAACTCCAATGTATGGCCGGCGTTGGGACCTCCCTGGAAACGAGCGACCACCTGATAATTTGGAGTCAAGACATCAACGACTTTTCCTTTTCCTTCGTCGCCCCACTGCAAACCGAGAACAACATCGACTTTTTTCATTTTTCTATATCCGTATTATGCAAAAGACATTTTTTGCATTCAAAGGTACAAATTATTCTCCGAAATACCCAATTCCGCAGCAGAACTTTTCAACATATTATCAAGAATCAAACGACCGTATGGTCATCCTCCGAAGAATCGCCCCGATCCCGGCACGACACGCGGAACGGATATCCGCACAACACTGCGAACTGCTGATTTTCCAAGCACAAAAGAGCCGGCAGACAAGGCTCTGCCGGCTTCAGACAAAACTTAAAGATGCTGCCGATCAACGCGGATCGGGATACCCCGGATTGGGCTCCAGCAGGTTGTTGCCGGCAACCGCCTTGTCGGGAATGGGGAACCGGTTCCAGTTGTCATTGTTCGACGGTTCGTGATCCCACCATTTTTCCGTCACATAGGCGCCCCAGCGGATTAGGTCGGTACGACGGCGCGCCTCGCCGAGGAATTCGATCATCCATTCGTCGAGCATCCGGTACTTGTCGAGATTTTCGGCCGTAACGGGATTGGGGTCGTTGCCGTCCACGAAATTGCGGCGGCGCACCTGATTGATCAGTTCGGCGGCCCTGGCCTTCGAACCGCCCTTGTTTCCCTTGGCGCCGCGCAGGTAGCACTCGGCAAGCATGTAATAAACCTCCGTCAGCCGCGAAATCGGCGTCATGGCCGGATAACGCATTCTCAGATCATTGTATTCCAAGATATCCACAGGAGGCTGACGCTTGATCAGACGATACAGCGAACTCTCCTCTCCATCGAAAATCGTCGATGACAGAGAGCCCAATGTCGAACGGTCGATCTCGGCGCCGTCCTTGTCCAGCGGCTTTCCATCGGGCGACCAGTCGTAAACACCGCCATCGAGATTGAACCGCGCGACACAGTCATTCAGGTAAATGACCCGTTTCTTGTATTCGCGGTTGCCCATCGAACGCCAACTGCCGTCGGTATTGTGCGAGCTGGGACTTACCTGATACCCCATCAGGAACATACCCGTATATTCGCCGTTGCCCTCATAACAATAGGGCTGCTTGCGTACATCCGTGTCCTCGAACTTCTGCATCACACGGCCCAATTTGAAATCCGCCTCCGTATAGGGCGTACCGTCGGGCCTGCAGGAAGGCGAGACGCCGTAGCCGTTGTTCTTTCCGTAAGACGTTCCGCCCAGATATTGGTTCGTATTGTAATGGAGCCAACGCTTGTGCAGGCCCGATTCGGTCTCGGAATAGGTGGCATCGCTCGGAATGCCGTAGATGATTTCAGGACAGGTTTCGTTGCCGTATGAGAAGATGTCGCGCCAGTCCGTCGCCAGTTCATATGCGCCGTATTTGCCATCGATAATGTCCTCACAGATTTTGGCGCACTCCTCGAACATCGACTTTTTCCCTTTCGTGTAGGGCTCCGCATTGAAGTAGAGCTGCGCCAGCTGCACTGCCGCCCACGCCTTGTGGATGTATGTGGTTTCGGTAGCGCCGAGTGTCTCTTTGGCCGGAATGAGATCGATATTCTCCTTGATGAGCCGTTCGATATACTCGAACGTTTCGACATCCGTCGATCGGGGCTTGATCTCCGTATCGTCCATTTCGTAGATCGGCATCCCGCCGAACAGGTCGAGTCCGTCCTTCAGCAGGTTGGCGATGAGGATCTTCAGCTGCGCAGTCATCAGATCGATTTTCTCCTGCGTCAGGCCGGTCTTCTCCAGATCGACACGCGTCCGGATATCGCGGAGCACATCCCACGCCAGGGCGGTGGCCCAGCCGATATCGTTGAAACCGTTGTATATGATCTGCTCATGCCCCTCGAACTTATGATGGTGCAGGTTCCGGAACCGGCCGTTGGCATCCCAATCGGCACCCCGCGTCGGAATGCACATCTCGTCGGTACCGAGCTCCATCAGCTCGAAGCGCGGGAATGTCGTCGCCACATACTCCTTCCAAATCGTGAACGGGCGGCAATAGCGCTGCCATACGGCCGTTTCGGAGGTATAGAAGGTATCGGGAACGACTTCCGAGTAGTATTCGGGATCGGTGTTGCATCCTGCGCACGCCCCTACGATAAAGGCGGACAGGAGCCATTTCACGGATTTTATCATGCTTTTTTTCATAATGTCGTACTGTTAGAAAGTGAGTTGAACGCCAAAAAGATAGGTACGCGTACGCGGATAGAACGACGTGTTCCACCACTCGATGCCGCCGTTGAAGCCGTTGATATTGATCTCAGGATCCATCCCCGAATAACCCGTAAGCGTACAGACGTTGTTGACCGAGGCATAGACACGCAGACTCTGGATGAACCCTTTCGTCCGCGATGCCAGCGGCCATGTATAGCCGAGGTTGACGGCATCGATCTTCAGGAAACTGCCATCCTGAAGAAAATAGTCGCACAATACTTTCTCCGCCGTGATATCCTTGTTCTTTCCATATGCGCAGCGCAGCGTATTGAGCCCCGGAGTCGCCGAAGGTATGCCGAAATACATCTCAAGCGTATTGAACACGTCGTATTTGAGCCAGCTCCGCATGTCGATCCCCAAATCCCAATTGCGATAACGCAGCCGATGGCTCCACGAAATCATCAGTTTGGGTATGAAATTGCCCGTGTACTGGTTGTCCGCAGTCGAAGAGTCCTTGCCCTGAATGATGTTGCCGTTGCGGTCATATACGAGAAAGTCGCCCGTCTCGGGATCGATCCCCGCACATTTGCGGATATAGAACTGTCCGACCGTCGTACCCTCTTCGATACGGACCGCCGGCCCCGGAGCGCCCGGCCCGGGGAAGTCCGAACCTTCGATATAGGTGTCGTTTCCCGAAAGAGTCAGTATTTTGCTGCGGTCGCGGCTGAATATGAAATTCATGGAGTAGTTCCAGTCCTTATTGCGTACCACATCGCCTCCGATCTCGAACTCCCAGCCTCTGTTCTCCATGCTGCCGATATTCCGCATCATTTGTTTCTGCGTATAGGGAGGCTGCGCCACGATTACCGAATAGAGCATGTCAACCACCTTGCGGCGATACCAGTCGAACTTGCCGTAGAGCCGTCCGTCGAAAAACGAATAGTCGAGGCCGACATTCCATCCGCGCTGCTCCTCCCACTTCAGATCGGGGTTCAGGTTGATCGATGGGCCATAGACCAGTTCATACTTTCCGGTATTGGGCATCATGAAATAGCCCTCGTCCTTGTAGGTAAGAGCCGCATACGACGTCGAGAAGTCGTTGTTTCCCGTCACGCCGTAGGCCAGACGGATCTTCAAATCGTCAATCCACTTCACGTCGCGCAGGAATGGCTCCTGCGACAGGCGCCAGCCTCCCGACAGGGACCAGAATGTGCCCCAACGGTGTTGCGTCATGAATTTGGACGACGATTCGCGCCGCAGGGAGGCGCTGACGATGTAACGGTTGTCATAATCGTAATTCACACGGGCAAATACCGAGAACAGTTTCTGCGTCACATCCTTGTTCGACGCCATCTGCGCCTGTCCCGTCTGCAGGTAGGATCCCGTGCCGATATCCCAGACCTTCACGCCTTCAACGGGGAAATTGTAGTTTCTCATCGAGAAGCTCTCGCCGTTCTGTTCGAAATAGGAATAACCGAGCACGGCGTTCAGGTTGTGTTTCCCCTGCCATTCGCGGATGTAGCTTGCATAGCCTTCCACGTTCAGTTTTTCGATTTTCGAGAAGCCCAGATACGCCATGCCCTTACGTCCGTTGTCCAGCTCGGTGCGGTGATGGCTCGAATTCGACTCGTTCACCTCCCATGTATGCAGTTCGTAGGCTGCATTCTGCTGGTACGTCAGGCCCTTGACAGGCAGGATGTTGAGTTTTGCACTTACTTCGGGCATGAACCATTTATCGACACCGTCGTAGTCGTGCAGTTTCGAATCGGCGATCGGGTTATACTCGTAGGTTTCGTTCAGCCAGACGTTATAACCCGTCTCGCTGTCGGGATCGTAGGCCGAACGGGTCGGATTGTTGCGGACCGCCTGCGCGAAATTGGGAGCGTCGTTGTTGCGTTTTGCCTGGCGGAAAGAGGCCCGGGCGGTAATATCGAGCCATCCGTTCAGGGCGTAGAAGGTCGAATTGAAGCGGCCGGACATATCCTCGCGCCAGTCCTCGATGGCGATACCTTCGTTGTCATTGTATTGGAAAGTGGCATAGACCGACGCCACACGGGAATTGGCCTGCAGGTTGATCGTATGCTTATGGGAAAAGTTGTCCTTGTTGATCATGGCTCCGTACCAATCGAAATCCGATCCGTAATCGACCGCACCCGCATCGGCACGATATTGCAGATATTCCGGACCCGTCAGTACGTCGGGGCGTTTCATCACCTCCTTGTGGGAGATCTCGCCCATATAGGTCAGACTCAACTTCCCCTGCTCCAGATTGCGTGCGTTCTTCGTCGTAATGAGAATCACGCCGCCGGCAGCGCGTGTGCCGTAAATCGCTCCCGCCGACGCATCCTTCAGGACATCGATCGACTGGACATCTTCGGGCAATACGGAACGGATGTCACCTCCGGGCATGCCGTCGATCACCACCAACGGACTGCGTCCCGCATTGACGGAAGCCATACCGCGCAATTGAAGCGAGTTGCCGGAGTTCGGCGAATCGGTGCCGGAAATCACAAGGCTGCCGACCTTGCCCCGCAAGGCATTGGCAAGACTCGCATTGCCGATTCCGGGCATCAGCTCCTTTCCCGAAACGGATGATACGGCACTGGTTACCATTTTCTTCTCCATCGTACCGTAACCGATCACGACGACCTGGTCCATCATCGTATTGGATTCTGCCATCTCGACATTGACGGTTACTTTCGTCCCGACCGGAACCGTCTGGGATTCGTAGCCTATAAATGAAAATAGCAGCGTCTCATTACCCGCTGCATCTATCGAATAACTGCCGTCGGAAGCAGTTACAGTTCCTTTTTGTGTCCCTTCTACAACGACGGTGACACCTGCAAGAGGAAGATTTCTTTGATCGACGACCTTGCCGGTCACCGTTCTAATTTCCCCCCCCCCACCATTTTGAGCAAAAGACAATCCTGTAGCAATCAACAAGATAGAACAAAAAGTCGTTCGTAATAATGATTTCATTTTGTTGAGTTTAGGTTTTCAGATTTAAGTTTTTGGGTTGGATGAGACATCAGCCGGGATGCCCCCTTTTCATGTTCAATTCTTCGGATTCTTCATAGGCAATACAATTTTAGTTTGGTTAAAGGATTCTGACTCGGAAACACCTGCTGCAGACATGACAAACGAAGAAAAGATACCCGCAACAGGCATGCAGGAATAAAGTTAAATTATTTTTTGTTCCTAAAAACCCTATCATCTGTTCCATCGATCATTTTCCCACCTTCAGAACACAAATAAGGTATTTTAGAACAATGCAAACAAAGAGAAACGGAACGGAAACCGAAAGCAAGAAAGAGGAAGGCCGCAACCATATTATTATATACGGAAGAAAAAATCCCTGCCGTCCGATGGACGGCAGGGATTTTTTTCGGCCGACACCCGTCAGATGTCCATATCGTCGTCCGTAGGCTCTTCCGCCTGCGAACTGTCGTCCTGAATATCGTCCGCGCCCTTGATTTCCTCATCGTAGTACTCCTTGTCCTCCTCATCCTCGGACAAATCGTCGATCTTGACGTCGATCTTGACGAGATAGCTGACCTCCTCCGTATCAAACGGAACCGCATAGAAAAAATCGCCGTTGGGTTTGTCAACGCGGATCATGGCGTCGGTAAATCCCGACGGATACTTCTGTTTGATCTCCTCCTGCAACTCAGGGGACAGATTGTGAAAACTTGCTACAAGATGTTTCTTATTTGCCATGTATCCCAAACTATGTCGTAAAATTTTGTGCAAGTATAAACAAAATTTGTGTACTCCGCGCCTGCTTCCGCTTTTTTTTGCATTTTTTTTGTTTTTTGCGGATGTTCCGGACAAATTGTGTATTTTTACGCGAAGAACAGAAGATATGGGTACTCTCGAACACATTCTCGACCTGCGCCGCCAGCTCAACGAGCACAACCGGAAATATTATGTGGACAACGCGCCCGATATCTCCGATTTCGAATTCGACCGCCTGATGCGCGAGTTGCAGGACCTCGAAGCCGCACATCCCGAATATGCCGATCCCAACTCCCCCACGATGCGTGTGGGCAGCGACATCACGGCCGAATTCCGCAGTGTGCGGCACCGGTTTCCGATGCTTTCGCTGGGAAATACCTACTCGCTCGACGAACTGCATGAATTCATCGGCCGGGTCGAAAAGGAGGTCGGACAAACCGAGTTCGTCTGCGAACTGAAATTCGACGGCACGGCCATCTCGCTCACCTACGAACACGGAAAACTCCTGCGTGCCGTCACGCGCGGCGACGGCACGCAGGGGGATGACGTAACGGCCAACGTCCGGACGATCCGCAGCGTACCGCTCGAACTGAGCGGCAGCGACTACCCCGACCTGTTCGAGATACGGGGCGAGATCCTGATGCCCTACGCCTCGTTCGACCGGCTCAACGCCGAACGCGAAGCAAATGGCGAAGCCCTCTTTGCCAATCCGCGCAATGCCGCCGCCGGCACACTCAAGCAGCAGTCGTCGGCCGTCGTGGCACGGCGCGGGCTGGATTGCACGCTGTACCAGCTGGCGGGGGACAAGCTTCCCTACCAATCCCATTGGGAGAATCTGCAAAAGGCCCGCGAATGGGGATTCCGGATCTCGGACAAGATGCGCATCTGCCGCTCCGTCGGCCAGATCGACGAATACATCTCCTACTGGGACGAGGCTCGCAAGCAACTGCCTTTCCCGACCGACGGTGTGGTCGTCAAGGTCAACCGTTACGACGACCGGCGGGCGTTGGGATCGACAGCCAAAGCGCCCCGCTGGGCCGTAGCCTACAAGTTCAAGGCCGAACAGGCTCTCACGGAGCTGCTCAGCGTCGATTTTCAGGTCGGACGGACCGGCGCCGTCACGCCGGTGGCGAACCTCGCGCCGGTACAGCTTGCCGGCACGACCGTCAAACGCGCCACGCTTCACAACGCCGAACAGATCGCGGCGCTCGATATTCGGATCGGCGACTGGGTCTATGTGGAGAAAGGCGGCGAAATCATCCCGAAAATCACAGGGGTGGAACTCTCGAAGCGCCCTGCGGGGAGCCGCCCGTTCGAATACATCTCCGAATGTCCGGTATGCGGGACACCGTTGGTGCGATACGAAGGCGAGGCGAAACACTACTGTCCCAACCAGAACCGTTGCGAGCCTCAGATTCTGGGCCGCATCGTACACTTCATCCGCCGCAAGGCGATGGATATCGACGGACTGGGGGAAGAGACCGTCGAACTGCTTTACCGCAACGGCCTGATCCGCAATGCCGCCGATCTGTACGACCTGCGGCCCGATCAGCTGGCCTGCCTGCCGCGTCTGGGCGAGAAGTCGGCCGACAACATCATCGAAAGCATCCGCCGCTCGAAAGAGGTGCCGTTCGCCCGTCTTCTCTTTGCGCTGGGCATCCGTTTCGTGGGGGAGACGACGGCCAAATACCTCGCTTCACACTTCGGATCGATGGATGCCGTGATGGGCGCGTCACGCGAGGAGCTGGTCGAAGCCGAAGAGGTCGGGCCGAAAGTCGCCGACGGGATCGTCGAATACTTTGCCGACGAGGCAAACCGCACGATGGTCGAACGTCTCCGGCAGGCCGGATTGAAATTCGCTGCCGAAACGGCCGTATTGCGTTCCGACGCTCTGGCCGGCAAAAGTTTCGTCATCTCCGGAAAATTTTCAGGCCACAGCCGCGACGAACTCAAGGAGTTGATCGAGCAGCACGGAGGGCGCAATCTGGCAGCCGTATCGGGCAATGTCGATTACATTGTCGCCGGAGAGAACATGGGCCCCGCCAAACTCAGGAAAGCCGAAAAACTGGGTATTCCGCTGCTTTCGGAGGAGGAGTTCATCGCCATGCTCAAAGACGACGAAACAGAAGCGGCGGCAGCCGGCAGGGAAGAGGGATCATCATTCCAAACGGAAGCAGGGGACTCCGCGGCCCCTGCACCGTCGAAAACAAAAAAAGAAAAGGAGGATCCGACGCAAGGGTCGCTCTTTCAGGTTTAGGCATAATGGGAAACAACAGAGACCGAACTATGGATACAACGCTTTTACGCGGCGTCGGAGCCGCCATGATAACCCCCTTTACGGCCGACGGCCGCGTCGATTACGAGGCGCTCGGCCGCATGATCGACTATGTCATCGACGGCGGAGCCGATTACATCGTCGCCCTGGGCACGACAGCCGAGACGCCGACGCTCTATATTCAGGAGCGGGCCGTGGTCGCCATGTTCATTGCCAACCAGATCCGGCACCGGGTGCCGTTGGTCATCGGCGTAGGCGGCAACTCGACATCGGAGGTGCTCGATCAGCTGCGCGAATTCGACCTGCGCGGCGCCGATGCCATCCTGAGCGTCACGCCATATTACAACAAGCCGTCGCAGGAGGGTCTGTACCAGCATTTCAAGGTCGTATCGGAGCACTCGCCGCTGCCCATCATCCTCTACAACATCGCGGGACGCACGGGCGTCAACATGACGGCCGGGACGACGCTGCGCATCGCCCGCGATTTCGACAACGTCATCGGCATCAAGGAGGCGTCGGGCAATCTCGATCAGATTCAGGAGATCATCGACCGCCGGCGTCCGGGCTTTCTCGTTCTGTCGGGCGACGACGGTATTGCCGTCGAAGTCATGCGGCGCGGCGGCGACGGCGTGATTTCGGTTGCCGTAAATGCCTTTCCAAGCCGTTTCATGGCTTGCATGGAGTTGGCGAAACGAGGGGAATACGACGCTGCGGAGCGCATGTTCGAACCGATGCACGAAGTGGTCGATGCACTCTTCGCCGAAGGAAATCCGACGGGCGTGAAATGCGCGCTCAGCACGATGGGACTCATCGGGAACCGGCTGCGGCTTCCGCTCGTGGCCGGCACGCCGGCGCTCGAAGCGCGTTTCCGTGAGTTGATCCGCAAATACGACCTGCATTGAAAATCCGCCATAGCAAAAAACGGTCATGAAACGAACGCTTATTCCGATACTTGTCCTGCTGCTGTCGATGCCGATGCTTTTGTCGGCGAAGGTTCCCGTAGAGGAGGATATCAAGGCGCGGATCTCCGATCCCGCGTCGCCGAGCTACTATCCGAATCTGCTGTTGCGGTATGAGCAGGCCGATTCGACGCTTACCGACGATGATTACCACTACCTCTATTATGGATACGCCTATCAGCCGCAATACACGCCGCTGGAGAATGACCCTGCCCTCGACAGGTTTTACGATGCGCTCTCCCGTATGGACATCGGGCATCCCGATTCGACGGCCCTGCAGCAGCTTGTCCGGACGGGCAAGGAGACATTGACGGCCGATCCCTTCAGTCCGCAGGTGCTGAACCTGCTCTCGTTCGCCTACGCGCAGCTGGGCGATCTGCAGAATGCCGCCGTCTGCCGCGACAAGATGAACCATGTGCTGGCCACGATCGAGGCATCGGGCGACGGCCTGACGGAGAAGACCCCCTGGCATATCCTGCGATTTTCGCATGCGGAGGATCTGCTTGCGGCAAAGAACATCCCTGTCAGGGAGAGTTCGGTCATCAGCCGCACGGTGGAGTATATCCCGCGCGTCAAGCGCGATGAGAACGGCGTGAAAGGATATTATTTCGATTACGGCCGCATCTACTGGAAGAAGCCGTCACAACCCTACAAACGTGAACGCTCATGGCAATTCAACAATCTGAAACCGCACATGCGGGGCGAAAAGCAGGGATCCTGATCGTGCTGTGCCTGCTGTTCGTCGCAGGCTGCAGCAAGCAGGAGAAAGAGACGGGTGTGCTCTCGGTCAACAAACAGCGTATTGTCTTTGACAATCCTGCTGCGGGGGAAACGGCACAGGCCGTCCTGCATATCGAAGCCAGCCGCGACTGGACCGTACAGTATCAATTCGGGAACGGTCATGAGTGCCATCTCTCCGCGAGATCCGGGACGGCCGGAGCCTGCGACCTGATTGTAGAAACGCCCGAAATCAATACGGGGAGGGAACTCCGCAACATCGGACAACTCGCTGTTTTCCTCAACGACGGCTCGGCGAGTGAAACAGTCAGTCTCATGCAGCGGCCCGCAACGGTCCGGCAGACTCTTTTGATGTATTTCTGCGGCACGGAACTCTATCATTACTACAAGACCAATCTCAACGACGTGGCGAAAGCCCTCGGCAAAAACTTCATGCCGTTGGGGCGCATCGTGGCGTTCACGCAGCCCGAAGCGCAGAAGGGATATGTCGTGGAATACCGCTACGATGAAGAGACGAATGCCTGCCGCCGCGATACGCTCATCCGCTATAGCCCGCTGCCGGGCCATACGACCGATCCGGAGACAATGGCCGCCATACTCTCGGAGATGGCCGACCTCGCACCGGCGGAACGTTATGGACTGCATCTGGCCTCCCATGCCAAAGGGTGGCTGCCGGCATCGGTCGAAGGGACATCCCTGTTGCGGCGTCTCTCCGCAACCGGCACCGGCGATCTGTGGCGCAAGGCTCCGGGAGCGGTCGAAACGCGCTGGTTCGGACATGACCGGGGCCGCTACATGAATATCACGGAGCTGGCCGACGCGATCGATGCGACAGGCATTCATTTCGATTATCTGCTTTTCGATGCCTGTTTCATGTCCTCGGTCGAAGCGCTGTACGATCTGCGCAACTCGGCCGCGTACATCGTCGCATCGCCCTGCGAGGTCATGGGGCACGGATTTCCCTATGACACGGCCATTCCTACTCTGTTCACGGAAGAAGGGGCCGGTTACGATCTGACAGCCTTGTGCAAATCCTACTACGACTATTACGCCAATACGGACTCCTACAACTCCGGATGCATTGCCATGACGGTCTGCTCGGAGCTCGACGCGCTGGCCGACGCGATGCGTGCGCTCAATGCCGGTGCGACGAAGAGCGTCGATGTGTCGGCGCTCCAGAGCTACGACGGGATGAAGGAGCACCAGTTCTACGATCTCGAAAATTATGCACTCGAACTGACCGATGATCCGGCTCTGGCCGAGCAGTTTGTCAGCCGGATGGAGCGTTGTTTTCCCGTTGCGGCACGTTTCCACACCGCACAATTCTATTCGGTTTACAACAACCGCATGAACGACATCGGCTACTATTCGGGGGTAACGACCTACGCTCCGGCCACGACCTATCAGGCCGACTGGCAGCAGACGGCGTGGCATGCCGCGACAAAACAGGGAGCGGCTGCAGCACCCGCAAAATAGGAGATTTGGAATCGGCAAAAAAAGTACCGCATCTATGGAATTTCATTAATTTTGCGGAAACGGCACCGAGAACGGCATGAAAACGAAATCCGCGCGCAACAAAACCATCGACTTCCCGCTGGAGGAGGCCGCGCCCTACCTCAACCGCTGCGTCAAGGAGGATTTCGGGTCGTTCGAGGAGCTGCGCGACAGGACGATCCTCGGCGATGCGTTCGAGGTTCTGGAGCGGCTTCCCGACCGAAGCGTCGATCTGGTCATCGCCGACCCCTATTACAATCTGAGCAAAAGTTTTCAC
>CALUKI010000002.1 GCA_944321175.1 uncultured Alistipes sp. | reverse complement strand
AGATGGAAAACTCGATCCAGAATATCATTCTGCAAGAGATGGAGCAGTTGGACGGCATCATGATTGCCACCACGAACCTTACACAGAATCTGGACAAGGCTTTTGAGCGGCGTTTTCTCTATAAGATCGAGTTCGAGAAACCCTCGACGGAGGCGAAGATCCGGATCTGGCGGTCGATGATCCCGGCGCTTGACGAACAGACCGCCGCCACGCTGGCCGAACGGTACGATTTCAGCGGCGGACAGATCGAGAACGTCGCCCGCAAACGGACCGTCGACATGATCCTGCTGGGCGAGGAACCCTCGTTCGAACAACTCGACGAATACTGCCGCTCGGAGATGCTTGGGCAGTCGGAGGGAATGCGCCGCAAAATCGGATTTTGAGTTTGTACTTGACTCGAAAATTTTATATCTTCGTCGAAAGCATTGGGATGCAAACGAGTGCATGATGACTGCATCGCGGGAGTGACCTTCGAGGAGAATGCTTTACGTAATGCGCTGATTGTGAATGAGGAATATGCTTGGGTCGGAAATCCGTTTTCCGCTCCAAAACAGACGGTTAAATCCTTACAACAAGCGAATCAGCGAGTTGTGAGGATTTTTCGTTTGTAGCGATTAACGAGTTGCTGACTGATCTTTTGCGCCGTATTGCACGGTATCTTACCTTGAAAAAGAACTCATATTGCAAATATACTGAATAAATCAATACCCGATTCTTTTTCGGGATGCGGAATCATAGTGCAACTCCTCTCGACAATAAAGGTAGAGACTGTCCAGTAAAGACGCATTTTGTTCGATATTCGGTTCCATGGTGAGAAGATAATCGGCGGTATATTTGCGGATGACGTTTTCGATCTGGCCGCCGCTCAGGTCGAACGTGCGGGACAGTTCTTCGACTTCGGTGATCTTTAACGACGGCAGCATCGTTTGCCAGATGGCACGACGGGTCTCGAACGCCGGGCGACAGAATTTGATTTTGTAGAGGAATCGGCGATCGAAAGCCGGATCAAGGTTTTGTGTTAAATTAGTGGTAGCGATCAGGATGCCGTCAAGTCGTTCGATCTCCTGCAATAGGATATTCTGCATCGCATTTTCGGTCTGGTCGAGAGAGCCGCCCGTCGTCGTACGTCGGCAACTCAATACGGCATCCGCTTCGTTGAACAACAGAATCGGAGCCGGATCGCAGTCGCGCACATAACCGCGATAGCGGTCGAAAATCTCTTTGATGCGTTTCTCGCTTTCGCCGAACCACATGCTTTTTGTTTCCGAAATATCGACCTGCATAATATCCCGGCCGCTTTGCCGTGCTAATTGATAAACCAACTCGGTTTTCCCCGTGCCGGGCGAACCGTAAAACAGGCAGGCGAAACCCTGACGCATACCGCTTTGCTGTAGCCGCTGCCTGACGGCATTGAACCGCTCTGCTTCGAGTAAAAGCCTCAGCCGGTCGATTTTCGCCTGCTCCCCGGGATTGAACCAGAGTTTTTTCGGAGTAAGGCTGGAAGCTATAATCAACTCTTTCCGGCTGCGCGGAGACTGTAATTGGATCAGGATTTCGGAAAAGAGCGTAGCTTTCGCTTTGCCGGTCAGGCGGAACGCTTCGCGGTTACCGAACATGCCGCTGTCCGGGGCATTTTCCAGGATGTTTAGGTCGAACAGCTCGCTATAACGGGCCAGCAACGCGTCTTTCTCACAACGCGCAGCCCATTCGTCATCGAAAAGTATCTCTATGTCATGCCAGCCGATATGGTCGTCCCGGTTGTTTACATAAAGATTGCAGCATTGTGCAAAGACAAGCGTATCCCAAATATGGAGAGACTGTGCAATTTCCCGAAACCGGCGGCAAAATTCCAACTGCTGGTTTCGATCGATTAATTGTTGCAACTCTTCGGCAAGTTCCGTTTGCGACATCTCCTGCTGGGATGTGTAGCTGATTAATTTCCCCAGTCGCACGAAAAATTGGTCGATCGTAAGGCCACAGATCGGAGGCGGAGTGAATTTCTTTCCGGCCTGCAACGCTTCGAGTACCATTTTCGGGACGCGATAGGTGTCCGGTTCGGCCGATCCGCTACGCCGTTGGCGAATAAGCTGCCGACGGATTAATTCCTCGAAATCGGTCGCGTGGTTCAGCAATTCGACTTTGCGGCAGCCGAGAAATTCGGCAAGCTGCTTCAATACGATTTTCCGGTCGTCCGACAACTCAATCAATACGGCGAACAGCATCGTCTGCACGGGCGTCAGATCGAGTCGCCGCCCCAAGCGCTCAAGGAGATGTGCCGCATTGCCCCAGAAATCGTCCGATAAGCGTGAACCATTTGCCAACTGCACTACTTCGCAGATATCCTGCATCAAAGTCCGTTCTTCCATAATTTCATTGCTTTTCGGCGAAGTTAGGGATGTGATATGCGAAAAAATGGCATAGGCGGTTGTGTATGCAACTCTTTTTGCAACTGTTCCAAAGCATAACCGACTATAAAAATTCGGTTTTGCCGCGGCGAATACAGGCGAAACGGTTATTGCCCCGCTGGTTTATGGGCAGGATCGCATCGTAGACGAGCGGCCGCACCCATTCGCCGAGTCGGTTCAGCAAACCGTATTTTCGTTGCCGGCCGATAATGTTGAATTGCCCGTGATGGCGGGTCAACACATCGTATTCCGCCGGAATAATGATTTTCCCGTCCCGGTCGAGTAATCCGAATTTCCCGTTGCGGCGAATTCGTACCAGACCGATACCGTACCGATCCGCACGTTCGCAGTCGAGCGGAATCAGGCGCCGGGGATGGATTCGTAACAGTGCATACCCGGCCGCATCGCAGACGATTCCCGTCCGGTCGTCGAGCCGTTCCGCATATCGCCACCGGGCCGTTGTGAGATGCACGCCCTGTTCGGTCTGAAAGCCCATTTTCCCCTCTTTCCAGTAAATATCCAGCATTGTCGTTTCTTTACTGCAAAATAAAAGTTCTGCTATGCGAAAAAGTTGCACAGCGGAGTGTAAAAACGGATTCAGCCCGGCTATTTCACGAGGAAATCTATCCCGTCGATCGTTTGTGAGGCCGTAACGATTTTCGACCGCAGTTCGTCGCCGATATCGAGCGAGGCGAAATCGGAACCTTTATCCCGATGGATCGGGATGATCGCTGTACGCGGAGGAATCGTGCGGCAAACGGCGGCCAGCGTATCGGTTGTCGCATGTCCCGATGTATGCACGTATTCGAAGTGCGGAAACCGGGCGACGAATGCCGCCAGATCCGGATTATAAGCTTCGTGCGTCGGAAGAATATAGCCGCGGAACATCGAGTAAATCAATAGGGTTTCATCCGGATTCAGTTCCGGCAGCAGCGAGTCTGCCCACCGCCGATACTTGGAGCTGGTCCGCAGCAACATCGTAAATCCCGTATCCAACATCCATTTCCGCAGTTTTTCGTTCCGTTCGTCGGAACCGTAAACCTTGTGATCGAATTTGAAAAGCGGGCTTTTCACCCCGGCATGACCGGCGAATAATCCCAGAATCCGCTGTTGATAACCGTCGCATACGAACGGACGGTTACGCATTTCCCGATTTGCCTGGTGAAAAGTCGCCAACCGGTCCATATCCGTCGAAGAGCAGAGTACGAAGACGTTTTTGTAGCGTTTCATCAACTCGACAGCCTGTCGTTTCAGGTCGTTCTCGTGGACGATTTTCTTCTCGTTGCGGTCGAGCATCGTTCCCTCGGTAATCAATACGTCGATACCTTGCGGTGCGATGTATTTTTCGAGCGTCGGCAGCAGTCCTTTCCCCAAATAGCCGTGCTGCCGGAAATCGCCCGTATGCAGAATCCGTTTGCCATCGACCTCGACGAGAAACATATAGGCGTCGGCTGCCGAGTGACTGACGAAATAGGGCGTAATCCGAATATCTTTTCCGACCCGTATACAACGGGTGGGTTCGTAGGTTTTGAATCGCTCGAAGGCCGTCAGATCGGCTTCCCGTCGCTCTTTCTCGCCCGGAACATGCGTCAGGTGTTCCAACCGGATGCGCATTACGGCCTTGGCCAACGGTCCGATATATTGGCCGACCCTCTCCGGCACATACCGGAATAAATCCACGTGATCGCCGTGGTAGTGCGTGTAGAATACCGCATCGCATCCCTCGCACAGTCGTGCAATGGCCCCGGCATTGTCGAACCGGTCTTCCGACGGGCCGTTGCCTTTGGGAAGGTTATGTCCGAGATCGATCAGGATTTTCGACCGGGCGGTTCGGATTTCGGTGATGCATCCGCCGATCTGGTCGATGCCGCGATGGATGGTGATAGTCATAGTAGTTGTACAGTAATATGCGGTTTGTATTTCTGTGTTTTGACTATAATCTGTTTATTGCAATTCTCCTGATTGATAAAATCAATTAGCTCAGAAGTAATTGCCGGGTGTAAATCATCGACTAAAAGTACCCCATAGATGGTTGATATATTTTTCTGTTCCGTTGAATAATAGAATTTATCAAAATCGCGTATTGATGGAATCTCTTTCGGTGAATCATATTTTATTTTTTGATTAAAACATAAATCCTCCATAATCCAAAGATAAAAAAGAAGTTCAGTGATAATGCCGACTTTTTTATTGTTATATTTCAACTCGAATATCCATAATTCATCGGCTCTTATAGCCCATAAATCTATCGCACTTTTTCCATATGGGAATAATCCATGTTTTTTAGCGACCCTATCTCTGAAAACACCTACGGGCAATTGATTATTACATACATCGAAAGATGTATCTCGAAAAAGTTTTTCGGGATCTAAAAAAGCTCTTTCGAAATACGCTTCGGTTTTTTCTTTTATATTCTCTGTTTTACTATCATTCTGAGGATAATTTAGAAACAGATTTCCGACTGAGTAAACTGAATCTCTGAAATCTATGACGTCCTTCATATTCTCTTCAGAAGGTGCGAACCATAAAAAATGGTCCTGCATTTTTAAAACACGATACAAGAAGCGCTTATAATGTAAGTTTTCTGTGTCATGAGGTATATCCCATGACAATATGACACGCTCAATTTCTCGCTGTTTATTAGCATATATGCAAAATATCCAACCTTAAAAACTAAATGATAAAATGGATAAAAAAACTTTTCTACAATCATTACAGAATATACGACGGTTCCCATCGAAAATAGACATCAATTTTGATGAAGGCCAAAAGATTCTACACATAAGAGTCGATTCTCTCTCAGTATGCAAGAATATGCAAGAAGACGCATCGGCATTTGAAGGTTGGTATTCATCGGCAAAGATATTAAAGATATTTTAATTCGCAAAAAAAGATGGAATCTGCCCTTTCTGCATCTTCCCCCGAAAAGTTATCGGCTTTATAGCGCGAATTAATTCAGACAAATTTAAAAAAGAACGTATTATCCGGTCTCGGATGAAGCATTGGAGGCATTGGCGCGTCTTTTCGAGAGATTTGTATTCCCGCCCAAAACAATTATTATCCATGCCGGAAAACTGGACAGGAGGGTCTATTTCATCGAAAAGGGCATCATGCGCTCTTATGTTCTGCATGACGGGCGACAAATAACGACATGGTTCTCAAAGGAAGGGGATGCCGCCTGTGGTTCATGGGACATCTATCGCGACAAAGCGGGCTTTGAATATGTAGAGACGTTGGAAGAAACTACGGCTTATTCTGTCACAATAGGGCAATTGAATGAATTGTATCGGTCTTGCATCGACCTTGCAAACTGGATGCGGGTGCTGCAGCAAGAGAACTTCCTCCGCCTGCAAGACATACATATCCGCCGGTTGAACTGGTCTGCCCGGGAACGCTGCGAACATCTGATGAAAGAATGCCCCGAACTTTTCCAACGGGTGAACTTGGGGCACATAGCCTCTTTCCTGGACATCACGCCTCAGTCGTTGAGCCGGATAAGAGCCTCCGGACGCGTTTTTTAACATAGGGTAAATCCGGAATCGAATCTTGCCGCTATCTTTGCAAACGGACTAAATTGCATGGAGGATGAAAACGGAGTACGAAAAATGTCTGGCGGGTGAACCTTTCATTGGCGGCAAAGACCCGAAGATTGCAGAAACGATTTTGCGCGCAAGGCGGCTGCTGGCGCAGCTCAATGCCACGGATTATGCCGATACGGAGCGCAGGCAGGCCCTGTTGCGCGAGCTGTTCGGCGGCATGGGAAAGGGAGTGCATGTGGATATTGATTTCCATTGCGAATACGGGAGGCATATCTTTATCGGCGACAGGGTGATTATCAACATGAACTGCACGTTCGTGGACAACAACCGCATCGATATCGGCAGCAATGTGCTGATAGCCTCCAATGTGCAGATATACACGGCCACCCATTCCACCAAAGTCTGCGAACGCATGGTGCAGGACCGGTCGGAAGGCGAGGAAATCTGCCGCACCTACGCCCTGCCCGTCAGGATAGAGGACGGCGTATGGATTGGCGGAGGCGCCGTCCTGCTGCCGGGAGTCACCATCGGCAGGAACAGCGTCATCGGGGCAGGCAGCGTGGTGACCCGCTCCATTCCGGCCAATTGTGTAGCGGCAGGTAATCCTTGCCGGGTGATTAAGCAGATTGACAACGAACCCCGATGACAGCGAAAAGAGAGTACAAGCATATCGTATTCGATATCGACGGTACGCTGATCGATACGGAAGAAGCCATACTTCAAAGCCTGAAAGATACCGTGCGGGACATGCTGCATAAGGAGATCGGGAAGCAGGAACTGAAATTTGCGCTTGGGATTCCGGGGAGTGCGGCCTTGCGCAAACTGGGCATAACGGACACGGAAGGCGCCAAGGACAGATGGAATGGGCACCTGCTGAAATACAAATCCCGCATCCGGCTCTTCGGCGGCATCCCGCAATTATTGGAAAACCTGAAAATGAATGGCTGTCGGTTAGGCATAGTCACATCGAAGACCCGAAACGAATACACGACTGACTTTGCGGCCCCGTTCGCATTGTCCGGTTATTTCGGCACGGTGATATGTGAGGAAGATGCTCCCCGCCCCAAACCTTATCCTGACCCATTACTGACCTATCTGGACACAGCCCGCATAAAAGCAGGGGATGCTCTTTATATAGGCGATACCCTCTACGACTGCCAGTGTGCGCAAAATGCCGGGTTGGATTTCGGGCTTGCCGCATGGGGGAATGCGGCAGCTCAAGGCGTACCGGCGGATTATATATTCAGAAGACCTGTGGATGTGCTGCTTTCGCTGTCGGGAAACAGCGGCAGCGTTTCCAAGAATGGCATATATGATTTACTCCATTCATACAATATCAGCTATGAAGTGACGGAGCACAAAGCCGTTTACAATATGGCTGAACTCACTGATGTATCGTTCCCCTATCCTGAATCTGTTGCTAAAAACCTGTTCGTATGCGATGACCGGAAACGCAATTACTATTTGATAACGGTAAAAGGTGACAAGCGGGTGGATTTGAAGGCATTCAGGCGCACATACGGCACACGTCCGCTGGGTTTGGCAAAGGAAGAAGACTTGAAAACGGTTTTAGGACTTACGCCCGGGGCTGTCACTCCTTTGGGCCTGTTGAACGACAAGGGACACAAGACACAGTTCTTCCTTGACGAGGATTTCCTGTCTCCGCCATCCATCATCGGTGTACACCCAAATGAGAATACAGCCACCGTATGGTTAAAAACCGAAGACTTGCTGCGCATAATCACAGCGCACACGGGTCCTGTAAAGATAGTTCCTTTTCATTGACAAGATGACCGGCGGGAGGACTGCAAGCGGTTCCGGCCGGCCCAAAATACAGAGTTGCTCCCATTGGAAAGCAGAGTCCCGGCTTTGGAGCAGCCCATAAGCCTTTGGACAGGCTGAAGGCCGACTTCCGCGATTTCCTCCCAACTGTTTAATTCCCAGTTTCAAATTCGCATTTCTGCCGGAATCCGGCGGATATTCCGCAGATTTTTCGTATATTTGCCGACGATGGTGCAAGAGGGGTGCCTTTGGCGGCATGCGTCGCCGGAGGCTGAGATCATACCCTATGAACTTGATGCGGTCAATACCGCCGAAAGGACTTGTTCATAGTTCGTTATCTTCTCGGATTCCGTCTCCTGCGGCCTGTAAATCCGGAAATCACAATGGAAGTGTTCATCAACCGCCGTTCAGTCGAGACCGAAGAATCGACGACGCTCGCCGAATTGCTGGCCCGCGAAGGCCTTCCGCGCGAAGGCATCGCCGTTGCCGTAAACAACAAGGTCGTACCGCGCAGCGAGTGGCCGACAGCATCGTTGCAGGAAGGGGCCAAAATCACCGTCATACGCGCCGTTTGCGGAGGATGATGCGGATTCTGGTCATAACCGGCGAAGCATTCCGCCCCTCGGAAGCCGAAGAGATCCGGTTGTTGCTGGACGAAGGGGCGGAGCGCATTCACCTGCGCAAGCCGCAGGCCGCAGAAGAGTCCATGCGGCGGCTGATCGAGTCGCTGCCGCAAAGGCTCTACCCGCGCCTCACGCTGCACGACCACCTGCCGTTAGCCGTTGAATACGGGCTTGGCGGCGTCCACCTCAACTCACGCAGCCGAAGAGTCCCCGACGGATTCCGGGGAGTGGTCAGCTGCTCCTGCCATACGCTCGAAGAGCTTGCGCTGCATCCCGAAGCGGATTACTGCTTTCTGAGTCCGATCTTCGACAGCATCTCCAAAAGCGGCTACCGGGCAGCCTTCACCCTGCAGCAGCTCCGTCGGGCCGCGACGGAAGGGCTTCTTACACGTCGCGTCGTGGCGCTGGGAGGCATCCGTCCGGAACATCTGCCCGACCTGCATGCCTGCGGCTTCGGCGGCGCCGCCCTGTCAGGCTTCATCTGGCGGGACGCCACACCGGCGGCCCTGCACGGGCGCATGAAAAAGATACACGCATTCAATACCCTGTAGAAGCCATGTTGCAGTTCATCACGCACCATACGGATCGTTACGACGAAATCACCGGCACACGGGCCGTTCTTGAAGGCGGCTGCCGCTGGATTCAGCTGCGCATGAAGGAGGCTCCGGCCGAGACCTTCCTCCGCACGGGCCGCGAAGTCGGAAGGCTCTGCCGGCAGTACGGCGCAACCTTCATCCTCGACGACAGGGTGGAGTTCGTCGCGGAACTTGGAGCCGACGGCGTCCATCTGGGCAAAAACGACCTTCCCGTAGCCGAGGCGCGGCGCCGGCTGGGACCGGCGGCGCTCCTCGGCGCGACGGCCAACACCTTCGCCGACATCGAACGCGCCGCAGCAGCGGGCGCCGACTACATCGGGCTGGGGCCTTTCCGCTTCACCCGCACCAAAAGCAACCTGAGTCCGCTGCTGGGCATCGGGGGATACCGCACGATCATGGCGCAGTGCCGCACGGCGGGGATCGCACTCCCCGTCGTCGCCATCGGCGGCATTACGGCCCCCGACGTCGCCGGAATCCTCGCCACCGGCACAAGCGGCATCGCCCTTTCGGGGGCGCTGCTCAGCGCCGAAGATCCGGCCGAAGAGACACGCAAAATCATTGAGATCATAACACACAGCAAATCATGAACGAATTGATTATCGGCGGACGGACGTTCCATTCCCGCCTGTTCGTCGGCACCGGAAAATTCAGCTCCAACGAACTGATGTCCCAGGCCATCGAGGCCTCCGGAACGGAGATGGTCACCGTGGCGATGAAGCGCATCGACATGGAGAACCCGCAGGACGACATGCTCGTGCATGTGCGTCGGCCGGAGATTCAGCTGCTGCCCAATACGTCGGGGGTCCGCGATGCGGACGAGGCGGTTCTTGCGGCACAGCTTGCCCGCGAGGCGTTCGGCACGAACTTCATCAAGCTGGAGATCCACCCCGACCCGAAATACCTGCTTCCGGATCCCGTCGAGACGCTCCATGCCACCGAACGGCTGGCGGCGATGGGATTCGTCGTCCTGCCCTACATCCAGGCCGATCCGGTTCTCTGCAAGCGCCTTGAAGAGGCGGGTGCGGCGACGGTCATGCCGCTTGCGGCACCCATCGGAACCAACAAGGGGCTCGTCACGCGCGAACTGTTGGGCATCATCATCGAACAGAGCAACGTCCCGGTCGTGGTCGATGCCGGACTGGGGGCACCCTCGCACGCGGCCGAAGCGATGGAGATGGGTGCCGATGCCGTGCTGGTCAATACGGCGATCGCCGTTGCGGGCGACCCCGTGCGGATGGCCGCCGCCTTCGCGCAGGCCGTCGCTGCCGGCCGCGAAGCCTATGAAGCGGGACTGGGCGCTCAGACACAGTGTGCCGAAGCAAGCAGCCCCCTCACGTCATTCCTCGATTAAAACCTGCGGACAATGTTTTCGGAAGAGCTGGAAAAATACGACTGGGAGGAGACCTCCCGAACGATCCGCGGAAAACGGTCGGCCGACGTGGAGCGCGCCCTCGGCAAGGAGCGGCTGACGCTCGACGACTTCATGGCGCTCGTATCGCCCGCTGCGGCCGCCTATCTGGAGCCGATGGCGCGACTGAGCCGCCGATATACGCAGGAACGCTTCGGCAAGACCATCTCGATGTATATTCCGATGTACATCACCAACTCCTGCACCAACTCCTGCGTCTATTGCGGGTTCAACCGTCACAACGCCATTCCGCGCGTCATCCTCACGCCCGAACAGATCGAGGCGGAGTGTCGGGCGATCCGGCAGCTGGGGCCGTTCGAGAACCTGCTGCTCGTCACGGGCGAGAACCCGCGCGACGCCGGCGTGGACTACATCGAACAGGCGCTGCACATCTGCCGGCCCTACTTCAACAACCTCACCATCGAGGTGATGCCGCTGTCCGGCGAGGAGTATGCACGGCTGACCCGTTCGGGTCTCAACGGCGTGGTCTGCTTTCAGGAGACCTACAACCGCGCCAACTACAAACGCTACCATCCGGCCGGCATGAAGTCGCGCTTCGAGTGGCGGGTCAACGGCTTCGACCGCATGGGGCAGGCCGGAGTCCACAAGATCGGCATGGGCGTGCTCATCGGACTCGAAGAGTGGCGCACGGACGTGACGATGATGGCGCTGCACCTGCAATACCTGCGCAAGCACTACTGGAGGACCCGTTACAGCGTCAACTTCCCCCGCATGCGGCCCTCGGAGGGGCATTTCCAGCCCAACGTGGTGATGAGCGACCGGGAGCTGGCGCAGTTGACCTTCGCCTTCCGGATCTTCGACCACGACGTCGATATCTCCTTCTCCACGCGTGAGAATCCCCGTTTCCGCAACCACATCGCCACGCTCGGGGCCACGTCGATGAGCGCCGGTTCGAAGACCGATCCGGGCGGATACGTCACCTATCCGCAATCGCTCGAACAGTTCGTCGTGAGCGACGAACGGACTCCGGCCGAAGTCGAGGCGGACATCCGCCGCGAGGGCTACGAAGTGGTCTGGAAAGACTGGGACAAAATCTTCGACTGACGATGCCGAACGACACCACGATACGTTACGCACGGCAGACGATGCTGCCGGAGATCGGCACCGAGGGACAACGGCGTCTGGCCGAAGCGTCGGTGCTCATTGTCGGCGCGGGCGGTCTCGGATCGGCCGCCGCGCTCTACCTGACGGGAGCCGGCGTGGGCCGCATCGGGCTGGCCGACGCCGACTGCGTCGCGGAGAGCAACCTCCAGCGGCAGACGCTCTATACCGAGCGGCAGATCGGGACGCCCAAGACGGAGGCGGCCCGCGAACGTCTTGCGGCACTGTCGTCGCAGACCCGTTTCGACTGCCATCCGCAGGGCATCACGCCGCAAAATGCCGAGCGGATCGTTGCGCAATACGATCTGGTGATCGACTGCTGCGACAACTTCCCGACCCGTTACCTGCTGGACGACGTCTGCGCGGCCTGCGGCAAACCCTGGGTATATGGCTCGATCGGGGCCTTTCACGGACAGGTGAGCCTCCTCAACTACCGCAGCGGCCGCCGCTACCGCGATCTCTACCCCGATCGTGAAACGCTTTGCAGCAAGCCCCGGACAACCGCAGGCGTGCTGGGAACCGTTCCGGGGGTGATCGGGACGATCGAAGCGTCGGAGGCGCTCAAGGTGCTGGCGGGCTTCGGCGAACCGCTCGACGGACGGCTCTTCACGATCGACCTGCTGACGCTGCAAAGCGAAATCCTGGAGATTTGACAACACATTTACCACAACCGATAACCGAATCAAAAACATGGGAAAAGGATTCGACGAATACGCATCGGCCTACGATGCATGGTTTCTGAACAACCGCAACGTCCTCTACTCGGAGGTCAACCTCGTTGCCGCAACGCTCAAGGATGCCGGACGGACGCTCTCGGTCGGCTGCGGCAGCGGGCTCTTCGAACGGATACTGCGCGAGGAGCGCGGCATCGTCGTGAGCGACGGCATCGAGCCCTCGACGGGCATGGCCGCGATCGCCCGCAAACGCGGTCTGCGGGTGACGATCGCAACGGCCGAAGAGGCCGATTTCGGACATAACGACTACGACACGCTGCTCTTCAACGGCACGCCGAGCTACATCGATGATCTGGCCTCGGTGGTGCGCAAGGCCTACGACGCACTGCCGGAGGGCGGCCGGATCATCCTGATCGATGTGCCGAAGGAGAGCACCTACGGCATCATGTACAACCTTGCCAAGGCGCTCGGCACGTGGGATCATCCGTTGCTGGCAGGAGTCTATCCGCCCGATCCCTATCCGATCGAGTTCGTGAACGTCGCCAACTGGCGCACGACGGCCGAAAAGACCGCGCTGCTCGAAGCAGCGGGATTCACCGGTCTGGAGTACGCCCAGACGCTGACACGCCATCCGCTCTACTCGAACGAAGTGGAGGAGCAACCGGTCGCAGGATGCGATCGGGGCGATTACGTCGCCGTCACGGCCTGCAAACGCACAAACGGACACAACGCATGAAAATCCTGAAAAAATGGAGCGATGCGGCATGGGAGGCCGCAGAACCCGTCTTCCGGGAAATCCTCGCTCACCCGTTTATCGGGGAGCTGTCCGCAGGGACGCTCTCCGGGGAGCGGTTCCGTTACTACCTGCGGCAGGATGCGCTCTATCTCGCCGGTTACGCCCGGCTGCTGGCGCACATCGCTTCGCGCCTCAGCGACAAATCGCATACGGAAGCCTTTCTCGGCTTCGCGACGGACGGAATAGCCGTCGAACGGGCCCTGCACGAATCCTTTCTCGGCGGCGACATCCCCGCGCCGGATCAGATCAGCCCCTCCTGCCTGCTCTACACCTCCGTTCTGCAAAGTCAGGCGCTGGCTCCGGTCGAGGTCGAGGCGGCAGCCGTTCTGCCCTGCTTCTGGGTCTATCAGCGTGTCGGCGAAGCGATTCTGGCCCAACAACGGCGTGGCGGAACGAATCCCTATGCCCGCTGGATCGCCACCTACGGCGATCCTTCATTCGCCGCAGCAACGTCGCGGGCCGTCGCCATCTGCGACGAACTGGCCGAACGCGCAGGCACGGAGACCCGCAGGGCCATGACAGACATTTTCGTGCGCTGCACCCGCATGGAGTGGCTCTTCTGGGAGAGCGCATGGCAACTCGAACAATGGAAGATATGAACGACAAGCGTATGAAAAGCTACAAACGCGCCCTGACCATCGCGGGCAGCGACCCCAGCGGCGGTGCAGGTATTCAGGCCGATCTGAAGACCTTTTCGGCCTGCGGCTGCTTCGGCACATCGGCCATCACAGCCGTAGTGGACGAGAACACGGTGGGCGTTACGGGTGTTCATCCCGTGCCGGTCGAGTTCGTCACGGGGCAGATCCGGTCGGTGCTGGACGACATCGGCGCCGACGCCGTCAAAATCGGGATGCTGCACTCGTCGGAACTCATCCGCGCCGTATGGCGGACGCTGGCCCCTTACGCGATCCGGAACATCGTTCTCGATCCGGTCATGGTCGCCACGTCGGGCGATGCGCTGTTGCAGGAGGAGGCGGTTTCGACGCTGCGCGACGAACTGATCCCCCATGCACGCATCATCACGCCGAACATTCCCGAAGCGGAGCTGCTGCTCGGCCGGAAGATCGGCCGGCAGGAGGAGTTGCCCGATGCAGCCCGCGCCCTTTCATGCGACGGCCGCGTATCGGTCTTTCTCAAGGCCGGGCACCTGCACGACGACGAACTGACCGACATCTTCTACAATGCCGAAACGGGCCATGTGCTTCCGCTCCGCTCGAAACGGCTCGAAACGGTCAATACGCACGGCACGGGATGCACGCTGTCGTCGGCGCTGGCGGCCTTTCTGGCACGGGGGCTGTCGCTCGACGATGCCGCCGTGCAGGCCAAGGAGTACATCGCCGGAGCGATTTCGGCCGGCGCCGGCTACCGCATCGGACACGGACACGGCCCGGTCCATCACTTCTATCGTTTCTGGGAGTAAACGGCGGACATCGGATCGACCCAACCGCCTGCCATGCGGCGTCTCCGGCTCCGGGCCGCCTGTCGCCGCCGGCGTCGCCTTTCCAAAGGAGATCGGAAAGCGAAGGCGGGATGTTGCCATAACATCCCGCCTTCGCATCAGCCTTGCAACCGGATCCGGCGCATCTTTTCCGCATTCCCGAAAGTGCGTGTCACTTCAATCGGCCGCGCCCAGTTTTCTCCGCCCCTGCGGTTCCAAACGCCAATCGGAACGCTTTGAAAAACGGCGAAGAGACCTGCATGGCTTCAACCGCAAGCTCCGGACACGGCAGCGAACCTCTTACTTCCGGCGTTTTTCCAGCGCCTTGCCGATCCCCTCTTTCACCAGCTCCTCCATCCGGGCATAGCACTTCATGGTGGGATGGCATCCGTCGGCACTCAGCTCCTCGGAAAGGCCTCCTGTTTCATTCGTCAACGCACCGTGATAATCCACATAGACCAGACCGTTCTTTTTCGCATAGTCGCGGAGCATCGCATTGAGCTGCCGCACAAGACCGGCAGGCTCCACCTCGGGCCGCCATGCGATCCGATCGCAGGGGAGTGTCGAACAAAGCACCACCTCGATGCCGTTCACCTTCGCCAGTTCACACATTGAAACGAAGTTGCGGAAGGTATTTTCGAGCGTAATGTCCCCGTTGTTCTTGGCGATGTCGTTGATACCGGCCAGAATCACGACGCATTGCGGTTTCAGCTCGATGACATCGTTCCGGAAACGGCACAGCATTTGGGAAGTTACCTGCCCGCTGATGCCGCGTCCCAGATAGCGGTTCTCCTCGAAAAAGGCGGGGTGCTGCCGGTACCATCCGTCCGTAATCGAATTGCCCATAAAGACGGCAACGGGGGCGAAGGAGAGTTCTTCGTTTGCCGCTTCATAACGGGAATACTGCGCCCAATCGCTCTTTTGAGCATAAAGTGCCGTGCAACATGCGAGTGCACAGAACAGGACAAGAATTCTTTTCATACGGTCAGAATCTGCATTCACAAGAGATAAAATATCGGAGTCCGGGGTTGTTCATCCGCCCCTGATCCGCAAGTAAAAATAAAGATAAGTTTTCATATTTGCAACACGCCGGATCCATGATCAAAATCCCGCAAATCCACTTCGGAGCCAGTTGCCCCTGTTCGGGGAGAGGACTGCCGGCACAATAGACTGCTGCATATCGCCTGATGTCCGCTGCGGCCCAAAAAAACGACGATCGGCAGAAATTGTCTCCGCCGACCGCCGTTTATTCCCGTAGTTGCCGGACGTACAACCGCCTATGAATCATGCGGCGAATCCATCCGGCATCATAGTCATGCAAATAGGGAATTACCGATGTTTGGCACTCCCCTGAACACGCCGCATCTCCTTCTCCTCGACCGCCTGTCCGACAGACGGATAAGCCCGACGGAACTTGTCGAAGGTATCGCGGGAGAGCTGGTAATATTTGCAGATACGGGCAATCGACACGTCCCGACGCAGCATCTGGATAATCGCACTGCGGTTTTCAATCAAGACATTGAATTTTGTATAGGAGCCTTTCCTCCGGCCGAGGAGTTTCCCTTCGACCTTGCGAAGAGCGAGGGCCTCTCTGGTGCGCATCGAGATCAGGTTGTGTTCGATCTCGGCCACCAGCCCGAATGCAAAGCACAGCACTTTGCTGTTGATGGAGTTGTCGAAGGTATATCCCTCTTTGGTCGTATATAGCCTGATCCCCTTCTTCAAGCACTTTCCCATAATTGCCATTACATCCGTAAGGGTACGGCTCAGGCGTGAGATTTCCGTTACAATCAAGGTATCCCCCTGCTTCATTTTTCGGAGCAGCCTGCCCAGTTTCCGATCCCGTTCACATTTTTTCCCGCTGACGACTTCGGTAACCCAAGCATCGATCGTCCAGTTTTGACGTTCCGCGAATCGTTTGATTTCATCCTGTTGGTTTGCGGGGTGCTGTTTTCCTGTGCTGACCCGTAAATAACCTATTATCATGATACGATTGATTTAAAGAGGCAACATTGCCCGCAATAAAGGTAATCGGAACCTTTCGGCCATTCGCGAAAAGGGATTCGGATTTACAAACCGGAAGCGGGGCGCCTGCCGCGAAAAATACGCTCCGCCATATCAAGGGACATACGGCTGTAAACGCGCAAAGATCTTTGGAAAGTCTCCGGACGGGCGGCCTGCAAAAGGGACTCCATGCAGGGTTGCCGGGCGCCGTCTCTGAGAAAAAAGAGTGCAAGGCAGGTTCTTGCACCATTTTCCGGACAGAAGGATGAACCCGATAAATCAAACGGCCCGATCCATGAGATACGTTCAGACGGCATTTCCCTACCAATGGTTTAATCGTTGGTTAAATCGTTCTTATCTTTCTGACAATGTTTTCCACAGGCCTGTTCTTTTTGCAAAGATACAAAATGGGAACAACAATAAAGACAGAATGTCCGCCTGAAACTTGTTCTTTAATTGATAAATGGGGTGGGTTGCATCTGCAAGAGTTCCCCGGACAGGCAAGACGATGCCGCCTGCGGCGGAGAGGACGGCCGCAGGCTCTTCCACATCCCTGCCGCGCGATCCGCCGCTTCGGCCGTTCCCGGACGCCGTGGTCTTCGAAACGGGCAGCCGGCTGCCCCTGCTGGCAATTCTTTGGTCCCGATTCGCTTTTATTGGGGCGGGGTTTGCCGATTTTACACGAAATCTTCGTACCTTTGACCGATGAATATCCCTGTATGACCACGATTGCATCCCTTTTCCGGAGATCCCTTCCGGCTTTAGTCGCCCTGCTGCTCTTCTTTACGGTGGCGGCATGCTATTTCGCACCCCAGTTCGGCGGCGACGTGCTGCCGCAGCACGATGTACAACAATACGAAGGCGCAAGCCGTGAGGTCTATCAGTCGCGCGAGCAATACGGCGAAGATCCGCAATGGCTCGGATCGATGTTCGGCGGCATGCCCGCCTACCTGGTCAATGTCCGTTATCCCGCCCAGCTGGTAAAGGATACCGTCGGGCAGGTGGTGCGGATCATCGATACGCCGGCCGCATTCCTCTTCTTCGCCATGTGCGCCATGTGGATCATGCTGCTGATGACGGGCGTCAACCCTTGGGTGGGGATCGTCCCTTCGCTGGCTTACGGCCTGTCCACCTACTTTATCCTCATCATCGGCGCCGGACACATCACCAAGATGTGGGCGTTGGTCTATGCGCCGCTGATGATGGGCGGAATCTGGATGACGCTCCGCACGAAGCATCCGTGGCGGGGCGCGGCCTTGACGGCGCTCTTCGCCTCGCTCGAAATCGGCGCCAACCATCCGCAGATTACCTACTATTTCCTCCTTGCGGCGGCCTTCTTCTGGGTCAGTGAAGGCGTCACCGCCCTGCGGGAGAAACGGCTCGGACATTTTGCACGACGCACGGCCGTGCTTCTTGCCGCAGGAATCGTGGCGTTGGGGTCGAATTTCGCTCCGTTGTGGTACACGGCGCAACATGCCGAAGACACGATGCGCGGCGGTTCGGAACAGCGGGCCGATGCGCAGGACGGATTGAATCTGGATTACGCGACGGCATGGAGCTACGGCCCGGCCGAGAGCTGGAACCTCCTGATTCCCGATTTCATGGGCAGCGACTCGGCCCGGAGCTTCTCTCCGGACGGCCCCGTTGCGGCGGCGCTCGCTCCTTACGGCATGGCCGAAGCGGCGCAGCAGCTCCCCGCCTATTGGGGCGACCAGCCCTATACGGCCGGCCCGACCTATCTGGGGGCATGCGTGCTCTTCCTCGCTTTGCTCGGTGCCTTGCTCGTCGGCGGGCGGGACCGCTGGTGGGTCGCAGCCGTGAGCGTCGTGATGCTGTTGCTGGCCTGGGGGCATCATTTCATGGGCTTGACCCGATGGGCATTCGACTGTCTGCCCGGTTACAATAGATTCCGGACGGTTTCGATGACCCTTGTCGTGGTGCAATGGACCGTGCCGCTTCTCGCAGCCTGGGCCCTTCAACGGCTCTGGAGCGGGAACGTACCGCTTGTACGGGCCCGCCGGGCCATCGCATGGGCCGCCGGTGTCACGGGCGGCATTTGCCTGCTCTTTGCCGTTGCCGGCGGACATCTCTTCGACTTCGGCCGCGAAACGGCCGTCGAAGGAATGACGGCGCAGTTCACGCAGCTGCTGCAGGCCGGCGGAGCCGACGATCTGCTCCGGCAGGGACTGGATGTAACGCTCGGCGAAGAGGTCGGCAATGCGATGGCCGCAGAACGGACGCAGATGATGAGCGCCGATGCGTGGCGTTCGCTGCTCTTTATCCTCCTTGCTGCGGGCGCCGCATGGCTGCTGACGCTGCGCGGCAAAACCTCCGCTGCGGATGCGGCGGGGGCATCGTGGCGCGGCGCCGCCGTCGCCCTGTTGGGGGTGTTGGTGCTGTGCGATTTGTGGCCCGTTGATGCCCGCTACCTCTCCTCCGACAGTTTTGTCTCGCCGCGCCGCCGCCAGTGGACGCCGAGTGAGGCCGATCGTGCCATCCTGCGTGATACGACGCTCGGATTCCGCGTGCTCAACCTGACGGTCAGCCCCTACAACGATGCAACGACAAGCTATTATCATCGTTCGGTGGGCGGTTATCACGGTGCCAAGATGGCCCGTTATCAGGATCTGATCGACCGCTACCTCTCACACAACGATGAACGGATACTCGATCTGCTCAATACCCGCTATCTGATCGTACCCGGCGCGGAGGGTGCTCCCGAAGCCCGCTTGCGCACGACGGCGCAGGGCGCGGCATGGCTGGTCGGAGCACTGCGGATCGCCGCGACCCCGCAGGAGGAGCTGGAGGCACTGGCTTCGACCGATCTGCGGCATACGGCAGTGGTCAATCCCTCCGATTACCGGCACATGACGGGGGCAAACGATGATACGCTGCCCGCCGTCGATACGACGGGTGGCGCGATCCGCCTGACGGAGTACCGGCCGAACCGGCTCGAATACACGGTCGATGTGCCGGCCCCGACAACGGCCGTCTTCTCCGAAATCTTCTACGACAAGGGGTGGAAAGCCTATGTCGATGGCGTCGAAACCCCTTATTTCCGCGCAGACTACCTGTTGCGGGCCATTGAAGTGCCGGCGGGTGTGCATACGGTCGAATGGCGCTTCCGTGCCCCGCACTGGACGCTGGTCGAAGGGGTGACGGGTCTCTGTTCGGCGGTGATTCTGTTGGGAATCGTGATTCTTGCCGCCGTGGAGTGGCATAAACGAAGAAGACAATGAAAGACGACAAACGACTCAAACGGCGCGTGCGCAACTCCTACATCGTTTCGACGGTGAGCATGGCGCTCGTATTGTTCCTGTTGGGATCGGTGGGCTATCTGATGACGGCGGCGATGCGCGTCGCACGCACGCTGCAGGAGAGCGTGACCGTGACGGTCGAACTCTCCAACGAGGCCGATTCGGCAAGACGCAGCGAAATCGAACGCCGCCTGCGGAACGACGAACTGGTGCGCGACATCGATTTCGTGGCCAAGGAGACGAAATTGAACGATGCGGAGTTCCGTCACATGTTCGAACAGGAGATCGAAGAGGTGCTCGGCGAAAACCCCCTCAACGACAGCTTCGAAGTCCGGCTCTCGGCCGAATCGGCCGATTCGGCGCGCCTCGACGCCTTCGTCGCCAAAGTCGAATCCATGCGCGGCGTGGAACGTGCTTCGTGCCCGGTGCCGATGATCCGCCGCATGCATGCCACCGTCAGCAAAATACAACTGGTACTGGCGGTCTTTGCGGCGGCGCTGCTCGTCATCTCGCTGATCCTGTTGAACAATACGATCCGCCTGTCGATCTATTCGAAACGTTATCTCATCAATACGATGAAACTCGTCGGCGCAACGAAAGGATTTATCATGCGGCCCTTCCTCATAAGCGGCGTATGGCAGGGCGTTGCGGCCGGCGCAGGGGCTTCGGTGCTCTTCGGAATCGCCCTCTACGGGCTGAACGAGGCGCTGCCCGAATTGACGTCGCTGGCCGCGCTGGTCAAGGCTGCGATCGTTGTGGGAAGCATGATGCTGGGAGGCGTGCTCCTGTCGCTGCTTTTTACGGCGTCGGCCGTAAACCGGTTCGTCAACATGAAGTCGGAGAAGATACACCTCTATTAATATGAATGTATTGACGGGCGGTGCGGCCGCCTATCGTAATGCGGGAGCGGAGCCTGCGGGGCGGCGAGCCGGACGGAGCGTGGAGCCGAAATGCCGGTGACCCGCGGCCGGACAGTACGGACGAAATGAAAAACAAATAAACGACAGATGAAAAAATTCAAAGAGCTGGGCGATGCCAATGATGCCAAAATGCCGCTCACGGTCAAAAATTATGTGTTGCTGCTTGCGGGTGCGGCGATCATCCTTCTGGGGCTGATCCTGATGGCCGGCGGCGGCAGCGATTCACCCGATGAATTCAACTATGCCATGTTTTCATGGCGCCGGATCACGCTGGCCCCGATCCTGGTGATCGGCGGCTTCGTATTCGAAATTTACGCCATTCTCAAACGCTGGTAATTCACAATGGATACACTGCAAGCCATTATTCTGGGTATCGTGCAGGGAATTACGGAGTTCCTGCCCGTATCCAGCAGCGGACACCTGCAAATTGCAAAGGCCCTGCTGGGAGTCTCGATCGAAGAGAATCTGTTGTTCGATGTGACATTGCACGCCGCAACCGTGCTGAGTGCGATCGTCGTGTTGTGGAGCGAGGTGGTGCGGCTGCTTAAGGGGTTGTTCTCCCGCCGATTCAATGAAGAACAGGCCTATATCCTCAAAATTGTCATCTCGATGGTGCCCATCGGAATCGTCGGTTTTACACTCAAGGACCAGCTCAATGCCTTGCTCGATTCGCCGGCCATTCTCTGTGTGGTGGGGTGCATGCTTCTCGTCACGGCGGCTTTGCTCGCATTCGCCTATTACGCCAGACCGCGGCAGAAAGAGCGGCTCTCTTATCGCGATGCCTTTCTGATCGGTGTAGCGCAGGCCTTTGCCGCGATGCCGGGGCTGTCGAGGTCGGGGGCTACGATCGCTACGGGCCTCTTGCTGGGAAACCGCAAGGAGACGATGGCGCAATTCTCTTTCCTCATGGTGCTGATCCCTATTCTCGGCGAGACCTTCCTGGAGCTGCTCAAGGGAAATCTCGGCGCTCAGATGATCGGTACCTGGCCCCTGATCGCAGGATTCCTCGCTTCGTTCGTCGTGGGGTGTCTGGCCTGCAAATTCATGATCGAAATGGTCAAGCGGGGGAAGCTTGTCTGGTTTGCCGCCTATTGTGCTGTGGCGGGCGGCGTGTCGATTGTTGCTTATCTGCTATAATGATATTGCATCGCTTTTGAGGTGCATCGCCCGCCCCGCAGTTGTCGGACTGAATGCCGGAGGGGCGGGTCGCGCGGGAGAGGCCTGCCCGGGAAAGCGAAGAGAAAAAGCGCCTCCGCAGTTCGGCCGCGGGAAAAGGAGCCGCGAAGAACCGGCCGGCCGTGCCGGCATGCGGCTTGTCAACGGCCGGTCTCCGGAAAGAGTGCGCGATTCCGGAGTGAAGAGGCACAGGAGATGCATTGGGATTACAGGTAAATCGAATGTCATGGTATCGGAAGATTTGAATAAAATCAATTTCGAGGAGGGGTATGTCGCCGTCATCGACAAACCCTGTCGGTGGAGTTCGACCGATGTGGTGCGCAAGATCAAGTTCGACCTCCGCAAGGCGGGCTATCGGAAAATCAAAGTGGGGCATGCCGGTACGCTCGATCCGTTGGCAACGGGCGTGCTGCTGGTCTGCATCGGCCGTGCGACCAAACGTGTCGAAGAGTTGCAGTCCGAACAGAAAGAGTATGTCGCCGACGTGCGGCTGGGGGCCACCACCCCCAGTTTCGATCGCGAGCATACGGTTGATCGGACCTTCCCGACAGATCATATTACACGCGAAGGGGTCGAAAAGGCCCTTGCTTCGCTGGAGGGCGAACGGCTGCAGATGCCGCCGATCTATTCGGCCAAGAAAATCGAAGGAACACGCGCTTATGAATTTGCGCGCGCAGGAGAAGAGGTCGCCTTGCGGCAGTCGCTCATTACGATCCATGAGATCGAATTGCTGGAGTGCCGCCTGCCCGATCTGAAGATCCGTGTGCGCTGTTCGAAAGGCACCTATATCCGCTCTTTGGCGCGGGAAATCGGTGAAGCCTTGCATAGCGGCGCCCATCTGACCTCGCTGCGCCGGACCCGCAGCGGAAACTTCACGGTGGAAGCGTGCTGGTCGCTCGACGATTTTTTAAAAAAGTTGCATGAAGTTGAAACAAAATAGTTTTTTTATCGTATTTACCTTGATTGTTCTGTATTTTCAGCGGGGAGGAGGCGCCTTGAAACGGGGGTTCCGACAGGCCGCCGGGTCGCGGATGTCCTGCCGAAAAATGGAACGGATGATTGAAATTCAACAGTTTCGACAATGAAATTATCACAGTACGGCTACGAGTTCAACCCCGAAATGCTGGCCAGGTATCCGGCCGAAAACCGCGACGAGGCGCGCCTGATGGTGGTCAACCGCGACAAAGGTACGATCGAACACCGCATTTTCAAGGATATTATCGACTACTTCGACGAGGGGGATCTCTTCGTGTTCAACGATACGAAAGTCTTTCCGGCACGCCTCTATGGCAACAAGGAGAAGACAGGCGCCGAAATCGAAATCTTTCTGCTCCGCGAATTGAACCGCGATCTGCGGCTGTGGGACGTGCTGGTCGATCCGGCCCGCAAAATCCGCATCGGAAACAAGCTCTATTTCGGTGATGACGACCTGATGGTGGCCGAGGTCATCGACAATACGACCTCGCGCGGCCGGACCCTGCGCTTCCTCTTCGACGGCGATTACGACGAATTCAAGGCCGCACTGTTCAAATTGGGTGAAACGCCTTTGCCCCGTTGGGTCAGGGAAAAGGTCGAGCCGGAGGATGCGGAGCGCTATCAGACGATCTTTGCCGACAAGGAGGGTGCCGTAGTGGCCCCGACGGCCGGCATGCACTTCTCGAAACATCTGATGAAGCGGATGGAGATCCGGGGGATCGATTGCGCCTTCCTGACCCTCCATGCCGGTCTGGGAAATTTCCGGACGGTGGATGTCGAGGACCTGTCGAAACACAAGATGGATTCCGAACAGTTCATCGTTCCCGATGCGACTGCCGGTGCGGTCAACAGGGCCAAAACGGCAGGTCGCAAGGTGGTGTCGGTCGGAACAACGGTGATGCGGACTCTCGAAACGGTCGTCTCGACAAACGGGATGATCAATGCCGGTGAGGGGTGGACAAACAAATTCATCTTCTCGCCGTATGAATTTACGGTTGCGGATGCGATGGTTTCGAACTTCCAGCTGCCCTATTCCACACAGCTGATGATGGTGGCCGCCTTCGGCGGATACGACTGTGTGATGAACGCCTACAAGGTCGCTCGCGAGGAGGGGTATCGCTTCGGAACCTATGGCGATGCCATGCTGATCCTGTAATGCGCTGCGGGACGTTTTGCCCCTGGCGGCTGTTTTTCGGATTTTTTTCGTATCTTTGTGAAATGAACCCCGTGCGACCCTGCCGGATGTGACTGCCGATCCGGCCGCGCGCGGAAGAAGCGGCGAAGGCCGGAGACCGTATTCCGGCGCGGACGTTCCGGTAACAAGAGCGGGAAACGGTGATGCGCCCGCACGTTCCGTGCGTCAGCGACACTCCGCCCGCGACGGAAGCGAAAATTCATCTATTGGCGATGGCTGGTAAGATATTATATGTGTGTCAGGAGATCTTCCCCTATCTTCCCGAATCGGAAGAGGCTCTGTCGTGCCGGTCCCTGGTGCAGGCAATGCAGGAGCGGGGGAATGAAATCCGAACCTTCATGCCGCGATACGGTTGTATCAACGAACGCCGGAATCAGCTGCATGAGGTGATCCGTCTTTCGGGCATGAATCTCATCATCGATGACAACGATCATCAACTCATCATCAAGGTGGCTTCGATTCCTGCCGTGCGCGTGCAGATCTATTTCATCGACAACGACGACTATTTCGCACGGAAGGCGATTCTGTCCGACGACGAGGGGTGGTTCGCCGACAACGACGAACGGGCGATCTTCTTCGCCCGCGGCGTCCTCGAAACCGTCAAGAAATTGCGTTGGACACCCTCGGTGGTGCATTGCCACGGCTGGTTCGCGGCCGTTGTCCCGATCTATCTCAGGCACATGTTCGCCGATGACCCCGTCTTCCGGGATGTGAAGATCGTCCTGTCGCTCTACGACGACGCTTTCCCCGGAAAACTCGATGCCGGCTTCCGCTCGAAAATCGAACACGAAGGGGTGAAAGATGAAAATCTTGAAATTCTCGACGACCCGTCATACCAAAATCTCATGCGTTTCGTTATGGACTATGCCGATGGTATCGTGCTGGCGTCGCAAAAAATCGACAACGACGTGGCGGAGTATGCCCGCCGCAGCGGAAAACCGGTGCTGGAATATCAGGAGCCGACGGCGGAAGGGTTCGACAATTACAATGAATTCTATGAGAAATTATAACGGCGTCCGCAACTGGATCAACGCCCTTGTCGTGACGGGCGTCGCAGGGCTGATGACCTTCGCGGGTTGCACGAGCGTGGATGATACGCTGGGCTACGAACTGGTGCCCGGCAGCCAGCAGATGAAAATCCGGCAGCACAGTTTCCGGAAAGGGTTCGATGCGCGGATGTTCAAAAGCGATTCGATCAAATCGTCGAATCTCTCCTACGGCTATTTCGGTACGACCAAAAGCGACACCTTCGGTATCCGCAAGGCCGGATTCCTTACCCAGTATCTGTGGGTTTCGACCTCGGATCGGGAGCATTGGTATGGATACCGCCCGATTTTCGACTCGATGCAGCTGCTTCTGAACATCTCCTCCTATGCCGGAGACACCCTCGAACCGCAGCGTTTCGGCGTGTACAGGGTCCTCAACAACGACTATCTGACCAATCATGACGGCGACGGCGACGGCGTGGCCGATACGACGTTCTTCTCCAGTTTCAAACTCGACGAGCAGAACGTGATCGACAAGAGCAAGCCGTTGTTTACCTTTACGTTCCCCGACGGCACGACAACCGGCCCCGCTACGGAGGCCGTTACGATGGAGCCGACGGCCGACGGCCTGGATTTCGTCAAGGAGCTGATGATGCAGGAGGGAAAGTACAAGAACGACTCGACGGTCTATGTCAAGGACTCCCTGTGGGTGAATTACTTCTGCGGCCTGGCCATCCTGCCGCTCGACTTCTCCGGAAATACCGGCGCCACCTTCGCTACGACGCTCAACGAGTCGGGAATGATGCTCTACGGCCGAAACCGTGATTCGATCGATGCGACGTTGATCCGCGATACGGTTCAGACGCTCTTCTATTTCTACGACGACTATGCTACGGAGTACGGAAACGTCTCGATCAATACCGTAGAACGGACCAATACCGCCTTTATCGATTACGATGCCATCACGGAGAAGCCCGACGGAGTGGCCGATGACCGGCAGCCCGTCGAACTCGCCTATGTCGAAGGCATGGGCGGCGCGTTGATCGAACTGACTTTCAACGACGAATTCATGGAGCAGCTGGGGACGTTGCAGGAGGGTACGGAATATACGTCGGTCGCCATCAATCAGGCGCTGCTCTCGATCTATGTCGATGGCGTGACCAACGAAGGCTGGGAACAGTCTTTCAGCCAGAAGGTGATCGAACGCTTCGACGCTTCGGTCAGCCGCCTGGGCCTCTATACCGATTATCGGACGCTGACGCCCGTTTCGGATTATGCCTACGCCTATGAACAGGAATACGAAGTGACGCTCCCCTATGGCGGTTATCTGAACCGCAGCCTGGGTTGCTATGTGCTCAATATTTCAGGCCATGTCCAGCGGTTGTGGAAAGCCTATCAGTCGGCTCCCGAAGGGCCCGACGGCAGAAAGCAATATACCGATGAGCAGAAAAAACTGTTGACGGTCTATGTGGCGCCGGGGGCAACGGATCTCTTTACCTTCAACCACGTTGCCCTGCAGGGCGGCATCGCAGCGGGAGACAACGCTCCGATCCATTTGGAACTGACCTATACGTTGATCAAATAACAGAACGATACACACACGGAGCGAACCTAAGTCGAAGAGCTTAGGTTTTCGCATATATGGAGTTTACGATGCAGGAGAATTTAGTAATCGTCGAGTCGCCGGCCAAGGCCAGGACCATTGAAAAGTTTTTGGGAAAGGAGTTCATGGTCAAGTCGAGTTTCGGTCATATCCGCGACCTGTCGAAAAAGGATCTGGGAATCGATATGAGCAACGGTTTCGCACCGGTTTATGAGATTCCGAAGGATAAACGCAAAGTGGTGGAGGAGCTGCTGCGCGCGGCCAAGGGCCGTACCGTATGGCTCGCATCCGATGAAGACCGCGAAGGGGAGGCTATCGCATGGCACCTGACCGAAGTGTTGGGCCTTCCGGTCGAACAGACCAGACGGATCGTCTTCCACGAAATTACCAAACGGGCCATTCTGGAGGCTGTCGAGCATCCCCGCACGGTAAACATGAATCTGGTCAATGCACAGCAGGCCCGGCGTGTGCTGGACCGTCTTGTGGGGTTCGAATTGTCGCCCGTGCTCTGGAAAAAGGTGCGGCCGTCGCTGTCGGCCGGCCGCGTGCAGAGTGTGGCGGTACGGCTGCTGGTCGAGCGCGAGCGGGAGATCATCGCCTTCAAATCGACGCCCTATTATCGTGTCGTGGCGCAGTTCTATGTCGCAGGGGCCGACAAGGAGCGGACGCTTTTCCGTGCCGAGGCCTCGACGCGCTTCGAATCGCATGAGGCGGCCGAGGCCTTCCTCCTCGGATGCGCCGATGAGACCTTCTCGGTGGCAAAGGTCGAGGAGAAACCCGTACGGCGTTATCCCGCCCCGCCCTTTACCACCTCGACATTGCAGCAGGAGGCCGGCCGTAAACTGGGGATGTCGGTCGCTCAGACCATGTCGGTTGCACAACACCTCTATGAACAGGGGTTGATCACCTACATGCGTACCGACTCGGTCAATCTTTCGACGATGGCGCTGGCCCAGTGCAAGGAGGAGATCACGAAACTTTTCGGCGAGAAATACGCATCCATCCACAATTACAAAACAAAAACAAAGGGTGCGCAGGAGGCTCATGAAGCGATCCGCCCCTCGTATATCGACCGGCAGACGATCGAAGGCACGGCTTCGGAGAAACGGTTGTATGAACTGATCTGGAAACGTACGGTGGCATCGCAGATGGTGCCGGCGGATCTGGATCGGACGACCGTCGCCATTGGAATGGAACGGCATGCCGAGCAGTTTTCGGCTGCGGGGGAGGTGGTGCGTTTCGACGGGTTCCTGCGTCTTTATTCGGAATCGACGGACGAAGAACCGGCCGAGGAGAGCGGCGGTCTGCTGCCCAAGCTGGCGGTCGGCGACAGGCTCCTGTACGAAGCGATTACCGCGACCCAGCGGTTTACGATGCCGCCGGCCCGCTACAATGAGGCGTCGCTGGTCAAACGGCTCGAAGAGTTGGGCATAGGCCGCCCTTCGACCTATGCGCCGACGATTACGACGATCATCAATCGCGGATATGTCGTCAAGCAGAACAAGGAGGGGCAAAAACGCTCCTGCGAACAACTGACGCTCGCCGGTGGCAAGGTGACGTCGAAGATGCTCGGCGAGAGCTTCGGAAAGGAGAAGAACCGGCTTCAGCCGACCGATATCGGGATGGTGGTGAACGACTACCTCGAACAGCAGTTCGCACCCATCATGGACTACAACTTTACGGCAAATGTGGAGAAGGAGTTCGACCGCGTGGCTGACGGAAAGATCACATGGACCCGGATGATCGATGACTTTTACGGCCCGTTCCATCGGATGGTCGATACGGCGATCGAAACCCAGACCGACAAAAATGCACAGATCAGGGTTTTGGGAACCGATCCTGCAACGGGGCGTGCGGTGCGGGCGCGCATCGGCCGCTACGGCCCGATGGTGGAGATCGAAGGGGGTGCGGACGGAAAACCGCGTTTCGCCTCGCTGCGCAAAGGCCAGCTCATCGAATCGATCACGCTCGACGAAGCCCTCGAACTCTTCGCTTTGCCGCGTACGTTGGGCGAGTGTGAGGGCGAACCGGTCGTAGTGGGACTCGGCCGTTTCGGCGCCTATGTACGTTGGGGCAAATCGACCTTTGCCTCGCTCGGCAAGGAGGACGATCCCTATACGTTGACGCTCGAACAGGCGATGGAGCTGATCCGCAGCGATCAGGCCCGGAAGGCGGCGGCAAACACGCCGGTCAAAACGTTTGCCGAGGATGCCGACATGCTGGTTAAAAACGGCCGTTACGGACCCTATATCGCTTACAGGGGGAAGAACTATCGGATCCCGCGCGGGACAAAGCCCGAAGCCCTGACGCTGGATGACTGCCTGAAGATCGTCGGCTCGTCGAAGAAGAAATAGATGCAGAACAACAAACGATAAAACGAAATTACCCATGAAGAATATCCTGCTTGCGCCCCTGATGCTGATGCTGGCGTGGGGCGTATCGGCTCAAGAGCCGCAGAAAGAAGAGGGATACCGTTTCACGGATGTGAAAACGCTCCCCGCAACTTCGGTCAAGGATCAGAATCGCAGCGGCACCTGTTGGGCCTATTCCGCCCTTGCTTTTCTTGAGAGCGAGATTCTGCGCGAAGGCGGCAAGCCGGTCGATCTGTCGGAAATGTGGATCGTGCGGAATGCCTATTTCGAAAAGGCCGTGAAATATGCCCGTCTGCACGGCTCGCTCAATCTGGCCGTAGGCGGCGGATCGCGCGATGTCACGGATGGAATTGCCAAATACGGCATCGTTCCCGAAGAGGTCTATCCGGGGCTCTGTTATGGAACGACGTTGCCCGATTTTACGGAGATCGATCGGGTCATCAAGGCCTATATGGATGCCGTGATTGCCGGCAACAAACTGACGACGGCCTGGCAGCGCGGGCTGGACGGGATTCTGGATGCCTATCTGGGTCCCAAACCCGAAACATTCGTCTGGGAGGGGAAAGAGTACACGCCCGAATCGTTTGCCGCGTCGTTGCCGCTGGACATGAACGACTATGTGGAGATCAGCTCCTTCACGCACCACCCCTTCTATGAGGAGTTCGTGCTTGAGGTTCCCGACAACTGGATGTGGGGCAAGGTATGGAACCTGCCGCTCGACGAGATGATGGCCGTCGTGGACAATTCGCTCGAATCGGGATACACCGTGCTGTGGGGCACCGATGTGAGCGAAAAAGGATTCAGCCGCACGAAGGCGATCGGTATCGTTCCGCAGGCGGATCTGTCGAGCATGAGCGGCACCGATGCGGAGCGTTGGGGCAAGCTCTCCGCCAAAGAGAAGGAGGAGGCGCTCTACAAGTTCGACAAGCCCGGCAAGGAGCGCACCATTACGCAGGAGATGCGTCAGGAGGCGTTCGACAACTACGAGACGACGGACGATCACGGAATGCAGATCACGGGGACGGCGGTCGATCAGGCCGGAAACGCCTATTACAAGGTAAAGAATTCGTGGGGCGTACGCCCGCCTTATGACGGGTATTACTACTTCTCGCGTCCGTTCGTCGCCTACAAGACGATGTCGGTAATGGTCAATAAAGAGGCTATTCCGAAGGAGATCCGCAAAAAGATGGGGCTTTAGCGCGCTGTCGCTGCGGCAACCGCAGCAGCGGTGACCGGACACGGAACGGGGTATGCTTGCAAAGGCATACCCCTTTTTGTCGCTGTCGGATTCGGCGGGGCTTGTTCGTCCGGAGAGCGCTTCAGGCAGCCGGATGCCGGTTCTGCCGGAGAAGAGTAGCGGGAAGCGGCGGCTTTTCCGCTACTCCATGCGTTTTTTTCTTCGGTTGTCCGCCCGAAATGTTCCGATTGTCAGAGAAAAACATTATATTTGAGACCGACGGACTTTTCCGGCAGAACCTTAAATCTCACCTGTTATGAACAACAAATTCTTTACGTTCCTGAATCCCGTTCTTGCTTTCATCGACAACGGGGCATTCTTCCGCAAACCGTTCCGCTGGCTCTACAAACTGCTTGCGGTCATCAATCTGATCTTCCCGATCGCCGTACTGGTCGTGGCTATCGACAGCGGACTCTTCAGATTCGGCGGGAAGGTCATCATCACTTTCCTGCTGCTCTTTCTCATCCTTTGTGCGCTCGCCTGGTTCGGATTCCAGATCTGGTGGAACCGCAGCGACAAGGTCAATGTATCGACGGGCGAAAACGATGATTTCGTAGCGATTCCCGTCTTCTCGCATTTCCTCCAGACCTGCGGAGAGTGGCTGGGGATGTTTATCGGCGTCGGCGGATGCTGCATTTCCCTCGTCGTGCTGGTCTTCCTCGGCTCCGATGCGCAGTCGATCGGTCAGATGCTGAATCTGGGAATGCTGGTCGGCGGAAGCTTCCTCTCGGTGCTGCTTTATCCGGTCTATGGATTCCTGATCGTCGTCGGAGCGCGGGTGCTGGCCGAACTCTACCGGGCTTTGGCCGCCATTGCCAACAATACGCGTAAATAGCGTATCCCGATTAACGGAGATTCCGTTTTCGGATGGTGCCGTTCCGGACGACGATACGGCACCATCGTAAAGAAAGGCGATCCCCGTTCGGGATCGCCTTTTTCCTTGCAGGCTCTGTAAGCCGGGTTCTGTACTCCGCTGCGCGCTGCCGGTACGGAGCCCTTGTCATTTATCTACGACGGCAGTCTCCCGCCGCCTCAAGCAACCTACCCCCCGGCATCGGACGAGCAACCCTTCATTGCCGGTATACACGGTCTTGCAACCCGTCAGACGTACGGCCGCCGACATCACTGCCGACGCGGTGGGCTCTTACCCCGCCTTTTCACCCTTACCCGTGCAGGCACGGGCGGTTCTTTTCTGTTACGTTTCCTATGACCTTACGACCATCAAGCCGTTAACTTGGACGGTGCTCTGCGTTGCCCGGACTTTCCTCTCCCCCGTACGGGGCAGCGACAAGGCGAGCCTGCACCGCAAAAGTACGCAAAAAATGAAAATAACCGGTGCCGGCTGCCGGTTTTTTCATGCGATGGCGTATCTTTGCTCTGTAAATGTTAAAACGATTCCCTACGATGGAGTTTCAACAAGTAGTCGCTGCACGGCGTTCCGTGCGTAAATTTTCCGATCGGGAGGTCCCGCATGATGTCTTGAGGCAGGTGCTTGCCGTTGCCTTGCAGGCCCCGTCGTCGCGCAACTGCCGTTCGACACGCTTTCTGGTCGTTCGGAAACCCGAAATCGTGCACCGAATGGCGGGCATGCGTGATTACGGCGCCGCACCGCTGGCTGCCGCGCCTGCGGCGATCGTAGTAATGGGAGACCGTGCGGCAAGCGATTTGTGGGTCGATAATGCCGCGATTGCTGCCACGATGCTGCAACTGGCCCTGGTCGATGCCGGATTGAAATCCTGTTGGGTGCATGTCAATGGCCGCCCGTGCCGCAAGGACGCACCCGAAGCAGGGCTGGCCGTCGATTTCCTGCGGGAGTTCCTGCCGCTGCCCGACTCGTTCGGCGTTTTGTGCGTTATCGCTCTCGGATACTCCGATTTCGAACCCAAACCGCTGCCTGAAGAGTCGGTCGATCGCGTCAAGTGGATGGAGTAGGGGCCGTAGCAGCCCGTTTGCCGGCTCTTGGCCGAGAACACAAGGCGCTGCCCGTCGGGCAGCGCCTTGTGTGTGCTGCGGAGGATCTGCTCCTATTTTACATAAGGCTTGACGACGTCCCGCCAGACGAGATACCCTTCACCCATCAGGTGGAGGCCGTCGTTGGTATATGCCTTGTCGAGTTTCCCGTTCTCGTCGGCCAGCGGGGTCCATAGGTCGATATATACGATCCCCTTCTCCTTGCAGAGTGCCTGCAGCCCCTTGTTGACTGTCACGATGTCGGCATCATGGCGTCCGTGTTTTGCCGCATATTTTTTGAATGCGTCGTTGACGGGGAAGACGCTCTGTACATAGAGTTTCGTGCGGGGCGCTTCGCTTTGGAACCGCTCGACGATCTTCCGGATATTGGCGAGCACCTCTTCAGGCGGGATGTTGGCTGCAAGATCGTTGGTGCCGATCAGCAAAAAAAGTTTCCTGGGCTGGCCGGCAATGATGGGGTCGAGCCGGTCGAGCATCCATCCGGTGCGGTCGCCGTTGATGCCGCGATTCTTGATGCGGGGATTTCCCAGCAGTTCGTTCCACTCGCAGCCGTCGGTAATGCTGTTTCCCAAAAAGACGATGTCCCTGGAGGTGACGGGCAGTTTCTCGAAGAGACTGCGACGCTGGTAGTTGTACTCGCTTTGGGCGAATACGGCCGCTGCACAGAACAACAGCGCAAAGGTCAGAATCAGTTTTTTCATGGAAATATACGAATGAGGTTTTGAATTCTGGTTACAAAGATAAGATTTTTCTTGAAAAAAGGTTTTATAATTTTGCGCATAAGAAAAATCCTGTGTATATTTGCACTCCGAATTATGCAGGGAAGCATGGTTCGGATACAAGCGCCGAGGGTCTGTGAGGACGCCGAGGCCTGTTTTGAAACGCCCAGGTGGTGAAATTGGTAGACACGCTACTTTGAGGGGGTAGTGAACAATTGCGTTCGTGCAAGTTCGAGTCTTGTCCTGGGCACTGAGAACAACTCGTCGGATTTTTTCGACGAGTTTTTATTTTTTTGGCCCCGTAAGATATTGGCTTCGGTGGAATGGACATTGGGAGGGTAAAAACAAAACCGGCCGCATGCATCATGCGCATGCGGCCAATCGGTTGTCGTAGTGGATAGGGGATTCGAACCCCTATGTCATGCGTGAGAGGCATGTATCCTAACCCTTAGATGAATCCACCGTCCGGCTTTGTGGAGACAAAAGTAACATGAAATTCCGAATCTTCAAAATTTTTCCGTTTTTTTTGTCGCCGATAATGCTTTTTCCCCGCTTTTGTAGTACTTTTACCGATGTTAAACCATCTTGAACGATCATGAAAACTTCTTGTCTCTTTGTGGCGGCCCTGTGCGCCGCCTTGACTCTCGGCGGCTGCCGAACCAATGTCGAACCCCGTTTTGCCGATCTGTCGGTCGATACGGTCGTGTTGTGCGGCGCAGTGCCATGCGACCTCTCCTGCCGCTTCCGGACCATCGAAAATGCCGACCGGAGCGAAGCTCTCTCTGCTGTCGAAAATGCAAATATCAACTATTTCTTCGCAATGGAGGATTTTGTCGGTGCCGCAAAGGAGGCTGTGCCTGTATTCATCGACCGCTTCGTCTCCGATTATGCTTGTGACACGCTTTATAATCCCGCCATGCGCTATACGTTGAATGTGACGTCCGATGCTGCGAGACTCGATACGCTCATCGTATATACGGTTCGTCGTGAAAGCTATACCGGCGGTGCTCATGGCATGCGTTCGACCCGTTATCACAATTACGGCATTGCCGGAGGCTGTGAAGTGACCCTGGACGATCTTTTTTCCGAGGAAGAACTCGCCCGTTTGACGGGGCAGATCAAGGCGAAACTGTGTGAACAGTACGACGCCGCAAACGAGGAAGAGCTGGCGCGGTTGGGATTTTTCCCTTCGATGATTGTCCCGACCGAGAATTTCGAAATCACATCCACGGGGATCACCTTCCATTATGATCCTTATGAAATAGCCAGCTATGCAATGGGCGAGATCGAAGTGCCCTTTGCCCGTGCGGAGCTGTCATTGAAATGATCGCCGTCCCTTATATCTCGCTTGCGGAGCTGCAGCACCGCGTGCGCCAAACCCTCGAAGAGCGTTTTGCGCTGCCGGTATGGGTGAGCGCCGAGATATCGGAGATCAAAGTCAACACATCGGGACACTGTTATCTCGAACTGATTGAAAAGGGCGGCGACAACGGTGTTCCCAAAGCGCAGGCACGGGCTGTGATCTGGCGTTCGCAATACCTGCGGATCTCCGCCGGTTTCGAGGCTGAAACGGGACAGCGGCTTGCGGCGGGGATCCGTTTGCTGGCAAAAGTCACGGTCAACTATCACGAGGTTTACGGATTCTCGCTGCAGATTCTCGACATCGACCCCTCCTACACGCTGGGCGACATGGAACGGCAGCGCCAGCAGACCATCGCCCGTTTGCAGGCCGAGGGGGTGTGGGAGATGAATCGTTCGCTCGGATTACCCGCCGTCGTGCAACGCATCGCGGTGGTGTCGAGCAGCAAGGCGGCCGGTTATCAGGATTTTTGCAACGAATTGCAGAAAAGCCCCTATCGCTTTGTCGTCGAACTGTTCGAGGCGGCCGTGCAGGGTGCTGCGGCCGAAGAGTCGCTTGTCGATGCGCTTGACCGGATCGCTCTTCGGGAGTCGGATTTCGATGTCGCGGTCATCATCCGCGGCGGCGGCTCGGTGAGCGACCTGAACTGTTTCAACGGATACCGGATTGCCAATCATGTGGCGCAGTTCCCGCTGCCGGTATTGACGGGCATCGGTCATGACAAGGATACGGGCGTGACGGATATGGTGGCCCATACGGCTCTCAAGACACCGACGGCTGTCGCGACATGGCTTGTGGAGCGGATGGCACAGGTCGAGGGGTGGCTTCTGACCGCAGGCCTGCAGATTGCCGAGGCGGCACGCGGGACGTTTCATGCGGCGGAAATCGGACTCCGGCAATGCGGTGCGGCGCTCCTGCAACAGAGCGAACGGCTGTTGCAGGAGGAACGGAACCGGCTCTCCCGTGCGGTGGAGGGTGTGCAAACGGCACCCTTCGAGCTGCTGCGCCGAGAGCAGCTCCGCGTCACGGCGGCTTCCGATCTGCTGTTGAGCTGCTCGATCGACCGTGTCCTGCGGCGGGGCTTTGCAATCGTGCGGCACGGGGGTGTTGCCGTGAAAAGCGTCAGGGGCCTCAAACGCGGCGACCGGATCGACATAACCCTGATGGACGGTGTGCTGGGAGCCGATGTGGATGCAATCTCCCGGACAATGAATAACGACACGAGAGAAAATGGATAAAAAAGAGCTTACCTATGGCGAGGCGATGGCCGAGATCGAGGCCATTCTCGCAAAATTCCGGAACGAGGAGATGTCGGTCGATGCGCTGGCGTCCGAGGTCAAGCGCGCCACGTCGCTGATTGCGTTCTGCCGCAAACGGCTGTTGAAGGCGGAAGCCGATGTCAGGAAAATCACGCAGGAATGAAACGGCTGATCCGTTGGATGCTCAACCATGTCCCGCGTCCTCTGTTGCAGCGGATGGCGGGCTGGGCCGTTCCGGCTGCAGGCCTTCTCTATGTCGGAAGGGGGCGTGAATGTCCGATCTGCGGGACTCGGCGGCGGCGTTTCCTGCCCTACGGGTATGTATCGTCGCGTCCCGATGCCCTTTGTCCGACGTGCCTGTCGCTCGAACGGCACCGGCTGTTGTGGCTCTACCTTACGCGCGAGACCGGTCTGCTGCGGAATCCGGCCCGCATCCTGCATATCGCTCCGGAGGTCTGTCTCATGAAGCGTCTGCGCCGGTGCGCCGCCGACTATACGACGGCCGATCTGGAGAGCCCGCTGGCCGACCTTCATTTCGATGTGCAGCGAATCCCGCTTCCCGATGCTTCCTGTGATGTGCTGATCTGCAACCATCTGCTCGAACATGTCGCCGACGACCGGCTGGCGATGCGGGAATTCCATCGCATTCTGCGCCCCGGCGGCTGGGGCGTTCTGCTCTCGCCGGTCGATCGTTCGCGCGCCGTGACCTTCGAGGATGATTCGATCACGGATCCGGCCGAGAGAACCCGGATCTTCGGACAATACGATCACCGCCGCATCTATGGACGGGACTATGGCCAACGGTTGCGTGAAGCGGGCTTCGAGGTCGAGGAGATCGATTATGCCGCGCGCTTCAGCGAACGGGAACGCCGGTTGTACGCTTTGCCGGAGGACTGGATCTATATCGTACGGAAACGGTCTGACCGTTGAACGGCCTGGAGACGGGACGGCCGGACGAGCTTGAAAGCATCCGTATCCGTTGGCACGGCCGGCGCGGCTGCTCGGAAGGGGGGGGGTGAATCCTGACGGTTCGGACTTGTCGCGGGCGGGGCGCCGCCGATGTGAAACAACAAGGAGGGAGGATGAATCGCATTTCATCCTCCCTCCCCGTTGTCTTTGCCCCCTCCCACCCTCTCTTCCGTGCGGGATGGGTGTCTGCCGGATTACCGGATCAGATTCATGAACTCTTCGCGGGTGCGGTGGTCGCGCAGGAAGATTCCCGTAAAGGCCGAGGTCGTGGTCGAGGAGTCCTGCTTCTCCACGCCGCGCATCTGCATGCACATGTGGCTCGCCTCGATCACGACGGCGACACCCAGCGGGTGCAGCGCCTCCTGTATGCAGTCGCGGATCTGCACGGTCAGCCGTTCCTGTACCTGCAGCCGGCGGGCGAAACATTCGACGACGCGGGCGATCTTCGACAGCCCCGTAATATATCCGTCGGGAATGTAGGCAACATGCGCCTTGCCGTAAAACGGCAGCATATGGTGTTCGCAGAGGGAATAGACCTCGATGTCACGCACCAGCACCATCTGTTTGTACTCCTCGCGGAACATGGCGCCCAGAAGGATGTCGCGGGGATTCTCGGCATAACCTTTCGTCATGAAAACCATCGCTTTGGCTACACGTTCGGGGGTCTTCTCCAACCCTTCGCGCGACGGATCCTCGCCCAGCAGACGCAGAATGGCGGCGTAGTGTCCGCTCAATTCGGCAATCGTCTCCGGCGCATAAACTTCCTCTCTTTGGTATAGTTTGTTCTCCATAGCGGTGCAAAGATAGGGATTTCGCGGAAAAGAACGGCGCTTTTCATGCAGTTTTCCCGGCCGTCTTCTTCCGGAGCGTCGAAATGCCGCATCTCCTGCGCGGTCTCTTTTCCAGAGAGTTCCGGCTGCAGCCGGCAGGGTCATTCCCCTGCCGTATCGGAGCGAGGTTCTTCGATGCCGTTTTTCATCCGTGCGTCGGCTATTTTCCGGAGACTTGCCGCGTTGGCGGCCTCTTTCAGCCGTTGCAGATAGTCCGACCATGCCACCTGCCCGGCTCCGTAAGTGATATTGAGCCCGTATTCGAGCGGCAGCCATGTGGCGATGTCGGCTTCGTTGTGCTGGATCACGGCTTCGAGTTTGTCGAGGGCCTTGCAGAGTTTCGCCTCAGGGGTTTCGAGCGCCTCCATTTCGGCAAACAGCGATTGCCATTCGCTGCGCAATGGTTCGGGCAGCGACGACACCCAACCGGAGAGCAGTTCCGCTTCGCGGGCTTCGTCTGCGGCCTGTTTCTCGAAGGCCGGAATATCCCCCGTGAAGGCTTCGCCCAGGTCGTGGATCAGGCACATCCGGACGACGCGGTCGATGCAGAGTCCCGGAAACTCGTCGGCAACGAGCAGGGCCATGAGCGTCAGCCGCCAGCAGTGTTCGGCGACACTCTCCCGCCGGCCCGTCGAGGTCCACGAATGGCGCGGCGTGCATTTGAGCCGTTCGGCGACGGCAAGAATCTCGAAAAGACGTTCGGGTGCCATCACTCTTCGTCGTCGTAACAGATGCCGTCCATGAGCGAGTCGAGTTCGCGCCGCTCCTTCTTCGTCGGGCGTCCCGTACCCCTGTCGCGGAAGACGAAGATCGTCTCGCGCGGCACATTGAGTTTATCCAGCTCCTCCTGCGGCGTGATGTTGAGACAGTAGGCCGGAACATTCTTGGCCGGCTGGCGGCTCGTCACCAGATCGAGCACCTTGTACTGGTAGGTCACCGGCATGCGTTTGACCGCCATAATGTCGCCGATCTTCACCTCGCGCGAGGGCTTGCAGGTCGATCCGTTGACCGTCACGCGGTTTGTGCGGATCGCTTCGGCGGCGTCGCTGCGCGTCTTGAAGATGCGCACCGCCCACAGGTATTTATCGAGTCGTACCTCTTCCATCGTTATTCCTTATTTGTTTGTCGCAACCGCCGGCCGGGGACCTCCCCTCGGGCTGGGCCGTTCTCCGGGCCGCACGATCACGGGTTTCAGTTCACCTCTTCGCCCAGTCGGATCATCCATGCCTTCGCCCCGATGCGGGTGAAGGCGAGTCGCAATTCGCTGCCGGCATGCATCCCCGTGCGGGAATAGATCTCCGGCGCCGAAAGCGGAAACCCGCGCAGAAAGAGTTCGGCCCCTTTTCCCCGCAATGTGCGCCGCAAGGTTTTGCCCTCGAACCGTTCGACGGCGGTAATGGCAAAGGTGCGCCCCGGCACCCCGTCGACCGGCCGGCGGGCAAAGGCAAAGCCGTTTTCACTCCATACGTCGGCCTTCCCCGCCAGCGCCCGCCGTGCCAGACGCATCTTCTGCACTGCCACGTCGGGCAGAAAAAGATACCTGTAGGCATCGGGTTCGAAGACCGGTTGTGCCGCCGCTGCCGTTTCGGCGGGCGGAAAGGTTATGCTGCCTGCGCCGATCGCCGCAGCCGTAAGCAGCGGTCCCGACCCGTCGTCGTAGATGAGCAGCTCCTTGCATTCGCCGTGCAGCGATACGGCTTCGATGTGCGCCGTCGGGAAGAGCCGCAGCGCTTCGTCGGCATCGAACAGCGGCGAAACCTTCACGCAGAGTCTTCGGGCGCAGCGTTGTATCAACGGCCTGAGCCGGAGAATATCGGGCGAACACTCCTCCAGCCGTACCAGCTTCCGACCTTCCGCGCTGCGGCGGTCGGGATCGGCATAGACCCAGTCGAACCGTTCGTCCGTACCGGCGAGATACTCCTCGGCCGAGGCGTGGATGACTTCGACATTACTGATCCCCAGTAACTTCAGGTTATAGGCCGTGATGTCGGCGAGCACCGCGTCGCGTTCGAGTGCCACGACGCGGCGGAATCGCCGGCTCAGTGCAACGGCATCGACACCCAATCCGCAGGTGAGGTCGAGCACCGTACCGCCTTCCGGCCGTTTGCGGGCGGCGCAAAGTTCGCTCGAAGCCTGTTCAAACGCCAATGGCGGCAGAATGCAGCGTGCCGCATGGTAGGAGGGCAGTTTGGCCCGCGCACGCTGGAGGTACTTGACCTGCGTGGCGACAGTTGCCGCGTGGCCGATCCGGCGGTCGAGCGCCACGTCGAGCGGATCGCGGTCGAGATTGTCGGCAATGGCGCCGCGCACGGCATCGCCGCGCAACGTATCGAACTCTTCGCGTGTCATCGGGGCAAAGTTACCGTTTTTTCCGCCAAGGATGCCACATGATCAGGGTAAAAATCACGAAAAAGAGATAGGAAACGGCCATTTGGGCTGCAGTCATGCGGTATTCGACCGCTGCATGGGGTGAAGCGGCGACGGCTGAGACCAATCCGTCCTGCAGCGAGAGCAGCGTTTCGAGCAGCGGCCGGATAACGACACCGAGGGGCGGCCAGGGGATGATCGTCCAGATGAGCGAGATCCCGACCACGCCGTAAGTGAGCAGAATGACGGGCGGGTTGGCGATGATTCCCGCCAGCGGAATCGTTCCGAAAACATGGGAGACGAGCGGCGTTGTCGCAATCGATGCTGCGAGACCGACAAGGATCATGCCCGATGCGCCGTTGAGCAGGCTCCAGCGTGTGCGCAGCCGCCGGTGGATCGGCAGTCCCCAGAACAGAATCGCCGCAACCGAAAGGAACGACAGCTGGAATCCGAGGTGGAAGAGGTAGGAGGGTCGCCACAGAAGCATGCAGAATGCCGCTGCGGCCAGCACGTTGGCACTTGTGTAGTTCGATGTTGTGGCCAGTGCCAGTTGCAGGGCCGAGAACATCATGGCGGCCCGCACGGTGCCGGGCGAAAGACCGGCCGTAACGGCGAAGAGCCAGATGAAAAGAATGGCTGCGATGTTCCGCAGCAGGTGCCCCCGATGCAGCAGGGTGAGCCAGCAAAGCAGTGCATTGGCGTAGAGGAAAACCATCCCGACATGAAGACCCGATACGGCCAGTACATGGGCCGTTCCGGTGCGGTTGTAGGGCGCCCGGCGCTCGGCGGTAAGTTCCGTCTGGTCGCCGACCGCCATTGCCAATGCCAGAGCCTCGCTGTCGGCCGAGAGACCGAGCCGGCGTATACGGTCGGAAGCCGCTTCGTGCAATGCGTTGGCCTGTTGCGGGGCGTAGGCCGGTTGGGGCCGCAGCATCGGCAGCTGCATGCCGAAGAGCAGCAGTGCCGCGGCGATGTACCATTCGGCAATGCGGTGTCTTATCGTCGCAAAGGCCATGAGTATGGCTATGAGAAACCCTCCGGCCAGAAATCCGGCCGGCAGGGCGATATACCTCGATGCGATGACGCCTCCGGCCGTGAAGAGCAGGATCCATGCCATCGGCAGCCGGCCGATCGAGGTGTCGCGCCGCCGTGCGAAAGTTCTGTTCGCGTCCATACGGACAAAGATAACGCAAAAAGTCAGAAATCGGTTCTGAAAAGGCGCCAACCTTCGGCGATCTCCTCCCGACGGGCCGCAACGCCGTTCTCGACGCGCGACATAGCCGCCACGATGCGCTGCATGCGCTCTCCGTCGAGCGTGTCGAGCTGCTCGTCCGGCGGTTGTCCGGTGTCGTGCGCCACGCTTGCCAGGTAGTTGTCGGTCGGATTCTCCGTCGGCGGCGCCCAGCGCGAGATCATTCCGCGAAGCGTTTTGATGCCGTATCGTATCTGGTAGGTGTGGAGCAGCACGAACATCGCACGATACCCCCAAGCCATCGTCCGGAACGACTTGAAGGCGGGATCGCGACTCTCGATCTCCCCTTTGTATCGGGTTTTCGAGCGGCGGATGTTGCCCGGATTGCGGTTGCGCAGCCCGCGCGGCAACTCACTGCTCATCGCCCACCTCCTTTCGGATCCGATGATGGACGAAACGTTTCATCCAGCGAAAAAAAGGTGCATCGGAGAGCGTTGCGGCATTCTCCAGAAAAGACCAGAACTCCACGCCGCAGGCGAAGCCCGTAAAGAGCTTCGCGGCGTGCAGCTCCATGAAGTCGAGGATAAACCGGTCGAGCATCCATGTCATCACGATGCCGGTTGTCACGAGTGCCAGTTTGCGGACCGTGCGCCATGCTTCTGCACTTTCGAACCACCAGCGGCGGCCGGCCATGCGCGCTTCGGCGCGGCTGGCGGCTACGCCCGTGATGAAATCGGCGGCAATGAAACAAAACGCACACGATACAAGCGGCACTACGGGTGCGAACCAGCCGGCCAGTGCGGCCGGCATGCCGCTAAAAAGTCTGTACGAACTCTCCATCGATCGAGCAGCGGTTGAGGATGTTGGACATGGGATCGTAATCGGGGAACTCTCCGGCGTGCCGGTCGAGGTAGTCCGAGGCGCGGCGCAGCAGCCGGCGGGCATTTTTCAGCAATGTGCGGCGACTGCGCCGCATGGCCTCGCCGGAGGCTGCCGTGAAGGTGTCGGAACGCGGTTGCAACGTTCCCGCCTGTCCGTGCCGGATGTCGAGTTGCGGCGCCATGAGGCAGCGTACATAAAGCGCAAGCGGTGCCGCGAGATATTCATCGACGAATCCGGCATGGAGTCCTTCAAGGAGTTTTTCGTATAGGGCGTCGCCCGTCATCGGACGGATGTAGCTCTCCTGTGCGGCAACGATCGACGACTCGTCAATCGTTTCGGGGGCAATGTATTCGCCGTCGCGGAATGCCCGTTCGATCACGACGGCGGGGGTGATGAGTGTCTGCATGGCGGTCAGTCGATGTGCGTGAGGTTGTACTTCGTGATCTCGGCGAGGTAGCGCTGTTGCGATTCATCGTCGGGGTCGTAGTCGAGTCCGTCGGCCTTGCGGGCCTCCCAGACCTTCATGTAGAGCGGTTTGGAACGGGTGGGCGGACGGTTGACGATCTGCAGCGACACGGCATCGACACCGAGTGTCTCCTGCAACAGGGCCCGTATGGGTTCGAGCAGTTCAGCCTGTTCGGCCAGGATGACCGTATTGAGCGCCACTTCGTATTCGTGCAGAATGCGTTCCGAATCGAATCCCGAAGTGTAATCCAGCCCGCTCAGCGAGCGGAACCACGAATGGGCCACCACGATGTCCGAAACGGCCTGATCGTGCAGTTCTTTCCAGTCGCCGTCGTTCTGCGAAGCGATGGGAATGAAGCGCGAATGGTCGTTCTCGCTCCCCTCCTTCAACAGGAACATCACCTGTCCGGGGTGTCCCGCGAAACGCTCCTCGGCCGTGCGGACAATGCGCTCGGCTTCGGCTTCGCTGTCCACCGTGCTGTCGAGCATCATCACGCCCGACAACTGGAACGAGTTGTCCAGCCGCGAGATGTTCCACCGGTCGGTCTTGTAGGCGATGGCCGAGACGCCGAAACCGGCAATATAGGGTGGTACGCCATAGTGGGTGAACATCGGTTCGTAATCCATGTAGTGGATCATCGTACGCAGCGTGCCGTCGGGGAACTGCTCGAAAAGCGGGTAGAGCGGCAGCGTGCGGGCTTCGGAAAGATTGAAGGATGCCCAGTTGTGATGGAGCAATACATGTTGCGAATCTTTGGCGATGCGGCAGCGCGAGGCATCCTGATGGTAGAGCGACAGGAAGGTGCGTCCGGAGTCGGTCGCTGCCTCCAGAAAGGCATTTCCGAAGAGCGACTTGTCGTAAGCCAGTTTGTTGAGAACCTGCCGCAGCGACTCTCCGTCGCCGTTGGCGGCCGCGACGAACCGGTTCAACAGTTGCGATGCGGCATCGCAGGTCACGCCCTTTCCGGAGATGTAGTCCGCCTTGTCGTTGATGATGCGCCGGTGGGTTGTCGAACGTCGCGACATGAGCGCCAGGGCCGTCGGAAAGAGGTTGTCGTCGCCCCAGCGCCAGTATTTGTCACTCTGGACGGTTCCGCCCCCGACCGTCAGAAACGGATCGGTGCGGTTGCTTACACCGATGGCGGTTTTTGTCTTGATCTTATTCATAGTCTGTCGTATCGGTTTGTGCCCGATCGGTATCCTCGCATACGAGTACGAGAATGGCCGCCGGACGGTCAACGGGCTTTTCACCCGATTCGAAGGTAAAACGTTCGAGCCGCAGCGCCTGTTCGCCGGCAAAACGGTCGGAATAGCCGATGCGCAGCTGCTCGCCGGCAGCCGTCGTAATCGATGCGATGACGCCGTCGGTGGCGCAACGGCCGATCCAGTCCCGATCGAACCATTCGTCCGCCTGATGTTTGTCGAAAACGAGTGTCAGGCGATGTTCCACGCGCAGCAGCCCCCTCTCCGCCGTGAGTGTCTCGACGTAGGACGAACGGTCATCGATGAGTTCGTAGGCCGTGAATGTGCTTTGCGGGCCGAATCCCCGTGCTGCAGCAAGCCGAACTTCACGGATGCCGCCGACGGGTTTTCGCGGCAAGGTCGATGTTTGAGCGTTGTCGTTCATGGTGGGTGTATTGGAAAGGGGCCGACGTGCAGCCGCACACCGGCCTCCGATCGATGATTATTCCTTGTAGGCGTAGGAGACGAGTTTCTCGTCGAGGATCTCGCAGCCGGCCATGAAGATGGCCCGCTGGCGGTTCTCCATCAGGTCGGGGTTGTACCACATGCGGATCTCGTTGCCGGGGAAATCCGACGTGTTGACCGCAAGCACGAGGTTGCGGCGGTCGGTGAGCAGGCAGAACGATTTGGGATACTCCGTCGTCTTGAGGTAGGACGACAGATGCAGATCCACCAGCGGGATGCCGTGATAGGTGAGTGTCGGACGTCCCTCCGTGCGGCCGATGTAGGCTGCTTCGGTGTTGGCGAACGAGTCGAGGTACTTCTCGTAGAGATGGTACAGGTCCGAGGTGACGAAGAAGGCCAGTTGGCCGTCGGATTTCATGTCCGTCAACTCTTCCGCCGCCGTGTTCCATGTGGCGTCGAAGATGTCGATGACGGTCGAGACCGTTTCCAGATCGAGGTCGGTAAAGGTCTTCGCCGCCGTGAGTTTCCCCTCCGAGATGAGTTGGAAGACCCGTTTGATGAAGCCTTCGAAGGTCGAGAACTCCCCGCCGCTTTCGGGATCGCCGATCCACATCGTCACACGCAGACTCTCGGCGATGGCCCGTTTGAAGAGCTCCGTTTCGGCCTGTTCGAGCTCCGTGCCCGACAGGTCGTCGAGGTTGACGTCGGCACGGTTGGTGATCAGTTCGTAGATCATCGAGAAGTAGTCGGCGGCGGAGTATCCGAGTTCGGCCTTGACCTTTGTCATCGAGAGGGTCTTCTGGAGTTTGGTGGCCGGTTCGCCGCCTGTCCAGCCTGCGGCGGTGTACTTCTGAAGAATGTCGCCCGACCGCTCCCAGACCTGTACGGTTGTCGGGACGGGCATGTTGTAGAGGACGCGGACACCCAGTTCGAGCGCCGACTCTCCGCTCAGCATCGGGCGGAAGAAGATGGTTTCGAGATCGCGACCTGTATAGGTCTTTGCATTTTCGATGTAAGACATGCTGTGTTTGAATTAAAAGTTGATAATTGGTGATGCGATCCTGCGGGATCGCAATTGAAGATGCAGCGTGGCGGAATGCCGGAGCAGCCGGCGGGAAAACGACCGGATCGCCCCGAGACGAAAAACAGGGCAGGAAGAAGCGTAGAATGAACGGCGGCGGCCGGGCGGAAAAGATCAGGGGCGTCTGTGGACTGAATCAGGATTCCGGCGGCGGCATGCGGCCCGCAGTGCCCCGCGCCGAGGATTTATTTGGCCGTAAGACGCCGTGCGTCATCGGCGTAGGCCCGATCGTTTGCCGAACGGCGGATCTCGTTGACCGACGGGTCCTCGCAGGGAAGCACCTGTGTGGCGGCGGTGCGCTGCTGCCCCTCGATCGCGGCCGTTACGGCCTGCGACGATTGGGACTCGAAATCGATTCCGTCGAAATGCAACAAGTCGTGCCGGGTGCGCTGCGGCGCCGTGACGTTTGCCGGTGTTGCGGATGAAGCGCCGTCGCGCTCTTCCACTCCCAACGATGCGAGCAGCCGGTTCCATCCGTGTATCAGATTCCTGACGATCGATTTTTCTTCTTCGTTCACCGGAGCCGTCCGGCCGTCGGCTTCGATGATCCGGTCGGCAAGCCCCGCTTCGAGCGTTTCGGCCGGTGAGAGCCAACGCCCTTCACCGTTGTTCTGCGCCATCAGCGAGAGAAACTCTTCCGGTGCGTGTCCCGATCTTCGGGCATACAGCGCTGCCAGCCTTTCGTCGGTCTTGCGAAGCAGTTCCGCGCGGGTCTCCAGTGCTGTGGCGTTTCCTTCTGCGGCGCACGATGCGGTGTGAATGAGATAGAGCGCTTCGGCTGAGATCTCCCGACAGCCTTCATCGGCCGCCTGTGCGATGATCGTCGCGGCGGATGCGGTGTATCCGTAGCATCGGGTGGTCACATGGGCATCAAGTGCGGCCAGCGCCTCGTAGATCAATAACGCGTCGTTTACGTCTCCGCCGGTCGAACGGATGTTCACCACGATGTGACGGGCTTCGAGTGCCGCAATGCGGGCTACCGTTTCGCGAAATTTCTCGTAGGTCGCCACACGGTCGTCGGCCGATTCGAACTGCCACGCTTCAGGAACGCCGATTGTTCCTTCGATGTCGATGCAGCAGCGGTCGGCTTCATTTCGGATTCGAATGTTTGATTTCATGTTTTGATTGGTTGTTAATGGGTTCGATAGATGATTCCCCGGACTTTCTCATAGGAGCAACAGTATTCATGGGCGGTCTCTCCCATGGCGTAGCACTTCTTCTGGCCCTGCGCCATCCGGCGTGCGACTTCTTGCCGGATGGCGCGTTCTTCGAGTTTCCGTTCGTCGATGATCCCTTCAAGGAGCAGGTAGTCGAGCAGTTTCGGGGCAGAGAGCCCCCGCACGGCGAGCCGCAGCTCGTCGAGCAGCCGTTGGCGGTGTGTTGTCATGGGCGGTCGGTTGTCAGTCGGTCGAAAAGGCAGCGGGCGATGCCGCTTTGCGGGTCGTAGGAGGCGATGGCCGCCAGCGTGTAATGAGCCGTTCCGCCGGCAATCCGAAGCCGGAAGCAGGAGCGCAGCGAAGGGTAGGATGTCCCGTCGAGCCGGAACAGAGCGGCGTATTCGTCGGCGGAGATCCGCAGCTGTACGGTCAGCCGTTGGAGCGTGTCGCCGGCTTCGAGCTGCAGGTCGCGGAACCGGTGCAGGCCCTGTACGGCATCGCGATCTTCGAAACAGAGCGTAAACCCCTCGATCCGGTCGTCTCCCGCGAAGTGGAAGGCTGCCAGCGGATAACGCTCTTCATTGAGCGGATAGCCCCAGCGTTCGCCTGCCGGCAGGGCCTGCAATCCGGCATAACGGACGATGCGGGGTGTAAAGGCGGCGGCATCGTCATTCGTCGCATCGTCGCGGTCCCCGACCTGCATAATGAAGGCCGAAGGGGCATTGAGGTATCCTCCCGCCTCTGAGACCGTCGCCGCGAAGAGCGGGTTGAGCGCAACCTTTTCGCCCTCTTTTGTCGCTCTGGATGCGGCCGTGTAGCTCCACCGTCCGAATTCCGTATCGTTGGCCGTGTTGTAACGGCTTACGGCGCCGTCATCGCCGGAGTATCCCCACGTCTGTGTCTCGTGGATCTCCGGAGCCCGGTCGGCATTCGTGAAGGAGACCTCCCCGATGATCCGGTCGCTCCAGTCCCAAGGCGTCGCCGTATCGTAGAAGAGACAGGCGGGCTCGATCCGAATCTTTTTGAGCCGTTCGTCTGTAAAAAAACGCAGGTCGAAAAGATGGGCCAGCGCCTGCAGCAGTTCCAGCTGCCGGACGGGATGCTGCGCCACCTCAGCAAAGGAGAGCCGTGCTCCATACCCCGGTATGGATGAGAAGCAGGGCCGCAAGGTGCATTCTCTGCCGAGTGTGAAATCCATGTCGGGCTCGGCACCGTAAAAACTGATCTGACGGAAATATTTCGGGGCTGTCGGGGAGAGCTGTTCGGGCGATGTGCGCACGGTCAGTTGGACTTCGGTGAGCCCTGTTTCACCGATATACCCGTCATACAGGGCCCAATCGCCCGCATAGGGGGTTTGCGAACCGTTCCGATGGAGCCGCAGGCCGGTGACCGGCTGTGCTTCGGGCATGGTGGCGAGCGCGCTGCGTGCGGAGAACGCTGCGATTTCCGTTTCGATACCGTTGACGGATGCCTTCAGCGACCAGCTGTCGCCGTCTGTGTGGTCGAAGACAACGATGCGGTACTGATACCGGCTTTGCGGGGCGTCGCGCCGATCCGTGAAACGGTTCGCCAATTCGAAATGCACATCGGCATCCTCTCCGAGCCAAATCGAATCGATTCCCGTAAGCCGGGTCCGTGAACGGATCCGGTAGGCCGTAACGTAGCGGATGTGGTATTCGAAGCCTGCATTCACCTGGGTCAGCGGCCGGTAACAGAGTTCTCCATTCTCCATGCGCAGGCAGCCGTTTGCGCTGTATGCGTCGGTAAGCGTGGCCCCCGTTTCATCGACTTCCTGCGGCGAAAAGGCATCGACGAGGTTTCCGACCGAGTTGAACGTGACGAAGGGGTTGGCATCGACACGTCCCAGCGAGTTGGCCTTCGTTTGGCTTTCGGCCTTGCGACGCGCCAGAAATCCCATTTTCTGCTCCAGCACCTGCGTGTTGCGTGAGGCGTATGCCCCGCTCATGTACAGCGATCGGAAAAAGTCGCTTTCGAAAAACTCACTCTCGACGGTGTACCCCGCCATGCGGAAGAGGGTAAGGGTCAGCTCGCGGAGCGACAGGAAGGGGTGGTAATCATCCGTCAAGAGGAGTTGTTCGGGAGCGTCAAGTCCGACGGCGCCGGTATGGAGCTCATACCGGTCGCGGTGCACGGGGAAGAACTTTACGGGAGCGTCATCGCTCCAGCTTGCGGCAATGGTTGTGGGGAGGAGTGCGGCGGCATAGTCGATCTCCAGATCATCGAGGCGCTTCAATGCGGCCTGTTTGGCCCATGCGGAACCTCCGCTCCGGAATTCCACGCGGTAGCGGCACTCCGCCCCGTCTTGTACGGTCTCCAGCAGCCGGACGGATCCGCTGAATACACAGACGCCGTCGGCCTCTATCTCTCCCGTATGGAGCGCTGCATTGAATTTTCCGGCACCGTAGAGATGCCTTTCCGCCCCGAACAGCTCTTCGGCCGCAGGTGTCGGGAGCAGTTCGAGCGTCAGCGACGTCCCGCTCCGTCCCGCTTCGGGATCGGCCATCGTCCGTGCATCGAAGGCGAGTTCGATTTTCTGTCCGCCGACGGGGTCGCACACCTTCGAGTCGATCAGTATCCGGATCATAGCCGTACTCCTTTCTGCCGGGCGCGGATCTCCAGCGTGAGATGTTGCAATACTCCTTGCCGCCCGATGCGCAGCGTGTCGGTGACGATGTCGATGGGGATCCAGCCCTCCGCTGCGGCAATCCATGCTGCCGGCGCCGCCGGAATCCGTGCAAGGGCCTCCAGTACGGCTGCGGGTTCGTATGCCGATCCGAGGAACAGCCGCTCCTCGCAGGCGACGCCGGACTGTACATATCCGCTTTCGACGAGCCGGTACCTGTTCCGTTCCACCGCATAATCCCGCTGCTCGACCAGCGGAAACGTATATCGGTCGATGCCGCCCTTTTCATTGAGCCAGGCCACTCTGCGCCCCGCAGGTGATGGCTGCATCACTTCATAGTGGAGTTCGGTCGTGCGGCCGGCGATCCTGACCGTCAGGTCGAAAGCCGAGGCGTTGGGGAAGGCTGCGGCATTGAGGTGGAAAAGGACGACACCTGTACCTGTTTCGGAATAGGTCTTGTCGGCGCGGCCGGATCCGGTCGTTACGGAGAGTGTTGCCGAGGCCTGCGAATGGCAGTTGAAACTGATCTCGTCCGTTTCGCCGGCGCCGATGAGCCGGACGTTCGGCAGTGCCGTGAGCGGTTCGCCCTCTTCAGTGGCGGCGGTTGCCGGCAGATAGATCCGGTCGGCGGCTTGATCGGCTCCGATTTGCATCGAGAGCGTCAAGGTCCGTTGTTCGGGAAGATGGAGCCCCGTGGCCCCCGTTTCGAACGGAACGGGCGCGGCGATCCTTCGCAGAAAAGCCGAGACGTCGATTTCAGGCATCCAGAGATTGTGCAGCGCCAACGAAGCGATCTCTTCGCCCGTTCGGGTGTCGGTAAGCTGTGCGGTAAGTTGTCCGGCCGCCGAGTCGTTGAGGTAGAGATAGCGTTGCGGCACAAATCCCGGAGCATAGTTTTGGGGTATCGTAAGAAAACTCATGGACAAGGTTTTTTGACGTTGGTTGATGGGGAAAGGCTTCCTGTCGGAGCGGCGTTTTCCGGCGGTCGGAGGGGGGGGAGGACGAGGACAGGGAGAGGAGGGGTCAGAACCAGACGATGACTTCGGCCGATGCACTCTGCGAGATCTCGCCGTGATTGGTGAAGGCGCAGCAACGCGGGCGGAGCGTGAGGTTCTCGACGGCGATGACGTTTTGCCGGAGGGTCAGTTCGGAGAAGATTGCGAGGAGCGTCTGCTCCATCAGATCGAGCTGTTCGGCCCGTCGGGCATGCGGAAGCTGCAGGGCGGGCTGCAGCAGATGGAGTTGCACCTCATAGGTTCGGCGGCCGTGTCTGGAGCCTTCGATCTCTTTGAGTCGGGGCGGAGCAAGCCATGCTGCGGGATAACGGTCGATTTCGGAAGGCATGTACTCCTCCGGAGCGGAGAAGAAGGCGTATCCGTGCACGGCCGCCAGGTCACGCAGCTGTTGCGAGAGGTAGGCGCAGGACATTGTTGAAAAATGTTTTGAGAAATTGTTGATAAAATTGGGGTTCCCTTCGGAAAGGGCCCGATTCCGGAGTGAAAGAGGGAGTCGGAATGTTGATAACGGGAGAGAAGCCGGATCCGGATTGTTGATAATTCCGCTTCTCGGTCGATCGACGGAACAAATATACGATGCCCGAACCCCCTTTGTCAACCCTTTTTCTCCGATTTAGAAAAACTTTTTTGCGGATCGCTTGCGGATGCCGCTGTAATGGAGCCTTTTGCCCGGAAGAACTTTCGGAAAATAAAATGATGACATTTATGCCGTTTCCCGAAAAAAACGTTACCTTTGCAGTGAATTTGCGGAATTCCGCCGTGCAGTTTCGGACCTGCCGGAGAGTTCCGATGCGGAAAATTTGTCGGACGAAAGGTTAAACCGTATGGATGATGGCTCTTACCCCGCGAATAGCAGCCGTATCGTATCTCAATACGATACCTTTCATTTATGGTATCCGGCACGAAGGTAGTCTGTGTGCGGATCTTCTGTTGACTTCCCCTTCTGAGTGCGTGCAGCAGTTCATCGATGGCGATGTGGATATCGCGTTGGTGCCGTCGTCGGCCGTGCCGCAGCTCAAAAGTGCTGAAATTGTAACCGACTACTGTGTCGGGGCGGAATCGGAGGTGCGGACGGAACAGCTGGTTTCGAATACGCCGATCGAGGAGGCGCGCCGCATCTGGGTCGATCCCCATTCCTGCGCGTCGGTGCAACTGGCCGGTTATCTGGCCGCCAGGGTGTGGAAAATCGCTCCGGAATGGCTTCCGCTGACCGATCGTTCGCTGCTCGATACGCCGCAGGACGGGGATGCCTTCCTGTTGGTCGGAGACGAGGCTTTCGACCATGAAGATGAATTCATCTACACCTGTGATCTGGCGGCGGTGTGGCACGAGGCGACGGGTCTGCCGTTTGCCTTTGCCGTATGGGTGGCGCGGCGGGGCACGCCCTACGAGGTGACCGATGCCCTGCAGCAGTCGCTTACGTTCGGTGTGGAGCGCATCTATGAGGCGCTTGCCGAAAGCGACTATCGGGATCGTCCCTGTGCATACGATTACCTGACGCAGACCATCGATTTCCTTTTCGACAACGAAAAACGTAAAGCCCTTCAAAAATTTTGGACCTCCGGCATCAAGGTGACGCCTCGGGTCGAACCCGGCTGAAGAGGATAATCGCCGCGCTCCGGCGCAGCACCTTCGGGAGTTTACACAGGTATCAACCGGTCCGGACGTCTTCGGATGGGGCGTCGGACAGAAACAGGGTGCTTATGATCACGATTTACCTCAAGCAATACAACAAAATCATTCGTAATGCGGATCCCAAGCTCTTCGACGAGTTGGGATACGACGATATTCTGTGGATCGATCTGCTCCGACCCTCGATCAAGGAGCAGAAGGCTGTCGAGAATTTCATGGAGATCAGCCTTCAGACCAAGCAGCAGGTCGAGGAGATCGAATCGACCTCGAAATATTCGGAGACGGAAAACGCCATCATCTCCAACTCCAACTTCTTCGTGCCGACCGGTGATTCGTTCGTCGTGGAGCCGGTATCGTTCATCATATCGAACGAAGGCGTCCTCGTCTCGGTGCGCAATGCGGAGTTCCGGACCTTTCGGGAGGCGGAGAAACGCCTTCAGATGAACTATCGGAGTTTTTCGACGGGTTACCATCTCTTCATCTCGCTGTTGGAGGTGCGTATCGACTACGATGCCGATTTGGTTGAGATGATCGCCAAACAGGTCGCGACGCTTTCGAAAGACATCAATTCGGAGGATTCGATCGACAAGGAGATCATTCACCGCATCAATGCGTTGCTGGAGAGTACGATGTTGCTGCGGGAGAACATCTTCGACCGGCAGCGTGTACTGTCGGGGATCCTGCGGTCGGAACGTTTCCCGAACGATATATATCCCCGGCTGCAGTTGATGATCAAGGATGTGAATTCGCTGATCAACCATGCCGATTTCAGTTTCCAGCGGCTCGATTACATTCAGGATGCGGCACTGGGCCTGATCAATATCGAGCAGAACGAGATCGTGAAGATCTTTTCGGTGGCGGCGGTCATCTTCATGCCGGCGACGCTCGTTGCGAGCATCTACGGAATGAATTTCCATATTCCGGAACTGGACTGGAGCTGTACGCTGCCGAACGGTTGGGTAATACCTGTAGGTTATCTCTTCGCCATCGGGTTGATGATTCTTTTTTCGGCGGCGACAATCTGGTATTTCCGCTACAAAAAGTGGCTGTAATCCGACGGTGAATCGGCGGAACGGCTTCATTTTCAAAAAATCGGGTTATGGCATCCCTCAGAAACCTGTTGACGTTCTTCACGGAGACGATTTTCCTGAAAGACGAGCGCGACTACCGCAACGGTTTTATCCGCTGGCTGGTCCGGCAGTACAAGCTGTTGTTCTACACGGCGCGCGGGCTTAACGAGCACGGCACGCTGGTGCGCAGTGCGGCCCTGACCTTCTATACGCTCATGTCGATCGTCCCCATTGCGGCACTGGTCTTTGCCGTAGTCAAAGGGTTCGGCCTGGCCGAAGGGCTGATGCAGAATCTCTATTCGCTGTTCCCGCAGAATCGGGAGGTGGTCGATTACATCGTTTCGTTCGCCGACAAGGCGATCGTGAGCGCACAGGGCGGGGTTGTCGCATTTGTAGGCATCGTCATGCTCTTTTGGGCCGTAGTGCGGGTCTTCGGATCGGTCGAGGAGGCGTTCAACAATATCTGGGAGGTAAAGGTCTCGCGGAGTCTTGCGCGCCGGTTTTCCGATTATGTTGCGGTGGTTGTCGTAGCACCCATCCTGTGGGTCATTGCCAGTACGGTCGGCCGCTATGCAGGGCACCTGTTGGGCATCGATTCGGTCGGCGCGCTCTACTCGCTGCTTTCGGGAGCCATTTCGCTGCTGGTCATCTGGACGATGTTCTCTTTCATCTACGTCGTCGTCCCCAACACGCGCGTGAAACCGGGGTGTGCCGTCATGGCCGGTATCGTGGCGGGAACGCTGTTCCTTTGTTTCCAGTGGGGATATGTCTGGCTGCAGGGATATATGACGTCGTACAACGCCATTTACGGCAGTTTCGCCGCCTTGCCGCTGTTCCTCATCTGGGTGCAGTGGTCGTGGCAGATCCTGCTGTTCGGCGGCGAACTGGCTTTTGCCTACCAGAACGTCGCCCGCTTTGCCGAGGAGCGCGAATCGCTGCACATCAGTTACGACCATCGCCGTCAGGTGACATTGGCGGTCATGCTGTTCATCGCCCGCATCTTTCGCGATGGCGGAGGCCCGGTATCGGCGACGGCCATTCACACCGAACTGCAGCTGCCCACCCGTATTGTCAACGATGTCCTCTATTCGCTTGTCACGGCACGCCTGCTGGTGGCGGCGCGCAGCGATGCCGACGAACGCGAGACGCTTTTCTCGCCGGCGGTGGACATCCATACGCTGACCCTCTACGATGTGCTGGAGAAGGTGGAGGATTACGGCAGTACGCACCTCGATTTCCGCGAATCGCCCGAAATGGAGCGTGTGGGCGGGTTGCTGGCCGACATTCGTGCTGCGGCGCGACGATCGCCCTCCAATGTATTGCTGATCGACATTTGAAATGAACCGTAAACGATTTTTTGCATCATGATCCGTTCTGTAGCGATCATCGGCAGCGGCAACGTTGCCGAGGCGTTGGCCCTTGCCGTTGCATCCTCGCCGCTCGAACTGCGGCAGGTCTTCGGCCGCAATCGCAGCCGTGTGGCGGCCGTAGCCGCGCTTGCCGGTTGCGACGGCGCGAGCGATCCTGCGCGGCTGGCAGCTGCTGACATCTATCTGATAGCTGTCAGCGACCGTGCGGTTGCCGAGGTCGCCTCGTCGTTGCCGATTGCCCCTTCGGCCGTTGTGGCGCATACGGCAGGGAGCGTCCCGGTCGATGCCTTGCCGGCATATTTTGAGCGGCGGGCCGTTTTTTATCCCTTTCAGACCTTTACGGCCGGCCGGCCGGTCGATTTCTCCCAGATCCCTATTCTGATCGAGACGGCGACTCCGGCATTGCGGCCGGAGATGACGGCTTTTGCTCGGACCTTGAGCCATACGGTGCTCTATGCCGATTCGGCATTGCGGGGCAAGGTGCATCTGGCCGGAGCCTTTGCCTGCAATTTCGCCAATCACTGCTTCGAGCTGGGGGCCGGAGTCCTGCGCCAGGCCGGCCTGTCGTTCGACCTGTTGCGGCCGCTGATCGGCGAAATGACGGCCAAGGCGCTTGCCTCGGCTTCGCCGGCCGAGGTGCAGACGGGGCCGGCCGTGCGGAACGACCTGCCGACCGAGGAGCGGCATCTGCAGCTGTTGGAGAAGAATGAACGGCTGAGCGCCATTTACCGACTGATATCGCAAGACATATGGGAAACTTCAAAGAAGACATTGTAAGGACCGAAGCGTTCGTGTTCGACGTGGACGGTGTATTTACGGATGGCGGAATTACGCCTTTCGGCGACGATTTCATCCGTCGCTATTATGCCAAGGACGGGTATGCCGTTTCGTATGCCGCACGGATGGGGTATAAGATCTGCATCATTTCAGGCGGCCGCGGCAAATGGTTGCAGGAGCGTTTCGAGCGGCTGCATGCCACGAAGATCTATATCGACTGTGCCGATAAGATTGCGGCGTTGCGGGAGTTTCTGTATGAATACGGGCTCGATGCGCGCAACGTGGTCTTCATGGGCGACGACATCCCTGATCTGGAGTGCATGCAGGCCGTCGGGATTCCTGTTGCGCCGGCGGATGCGGCGTCGGAAATACTCGACGCGGCGCGTTATGTCTCGGAATATCCGGGGGGCCGGGGGTGTGTGCGGGACATTGTGGAACAGGTTCTCCGTGCGCGGGGCCATTGGGCTCTTCATGCCAAGGGCGTCAACTGTACGACCGATGCCCAGTCGAACTGAGTATTGATGCCGTTTTGGCGTTTCATGGAGGACCTGCCTTTCGGCGGGCACCTTTTCGGCCGGCTGCGGAACCTTTTTATCGGATTATCGGAGAGGGGGAGGGTGCGCTTCAATGAAAAAAGAGCAATACCACTTGCACGAGAATGACCCGCGTGAACATCGAGAGCGGATAGACGGTCGCGTAACTGACCGACGGGTTGTCGCCCTCGATCGTGTCGTTGGCATAATTCAACGCCATCGGATTGGCCATCGCCCCGCACAGCATGCCGCAGGCCGATCCGAAATCGAGGTGCGCTCCGCGCAGGGCGATCCATCCCATCAGCAGTACCGGCAGAAGGGTTATGAGGAAACCGAGCCCCACCCACATGATGCCTTCGGGCCGGAAGACCGTTTCGAAGAAATGGCCTCCGGCATCCAGTCCGAGACAGGCCAGGTACATCGACAACCCGATACCGCGCAGCATCAGATTGGCGCTCAATGTAGTATATGTCACCATGTGCAGGCGCGGCCCGAAGGTGCCGATGAGAATGCCGACGATGATCGGCCCTCCGGCGAGTCCCAGCCGCACGGGAGCCGATATTCCCGGCAGGTGGAGCGGGATGGCGCCGACGGCCAGTCCGAGGATGATACCGATGAAAATTGCGGCGATATTGGGTTCGTTGAGGTTCTTTTCGGCGTTTCCGAGCACCTTCTCGACGTTGTGTACGGCCGGAGCCTCCCCTACGACGATTACGCGGTCGCCGATCTGCAGCACCAGACTCGGTGTCGCGAGCAGCGGTACGCCGCTGCGATAGACGCGGCTGATGTTGATTCCGTAACTGTTGCGCAGCCGTAATGCGCCGAGCCGCTTGCCGTTTATCTCCGGCCGGGTGATGACGATCGACTGCGAGACGAGTTTGCTGTCGATGGCATTCCAATCGACGTCGCTTTTGTTCCAGTCGGTCTGCTCCTGTTCGCCGAAGAGGGCTGTAAGGGTTTCGACGTTTTTTTCCGCCGCGACGATCAGGAGCCGGTCGCCCTCCTGCACGAGCGTGTCGGACGTCGGGATCGAGACTTTGCCGTCGTGCCAGATGCGTGAGATGACGAAGGGGATATGGCTGATGCGGGCAATGTGCCGCACGCTCATCCCGAAGATGCCGGGATTGTGGACCTGAAATGCCGCAATATAGGTGTTGTGTGCATCGTTCGGCTCTGCCGGAGCCAGATCTTTCGGACGGACAAGCCACCGCCGCATGACGAGAATGGCGAGAATGACCCCCAAAACGCCGAGCGGGTAGGTGACGGCACAACTCAGTGCGGCGCCGTCGGAGGGGATATTCAGTTGATTGAGGGTTTGCTGTGCCGCGCCGAGCGCCGGCGTGTTGGTCGTAGCGCCGCACATCACGCCCATCATCTCCGGCAAGGCCACCGATGTGAGACGGCTCAGAAGAAGAGCCAGGCCGATGCCGAGCACGACGACTCCGAGCCCGAGCAGGTTGAGCCGTATGCCCCCTTTGTGGAATGAACTGAAGAATCCGGGCCCGACTTGCAGGCCGAGCGAATAGACAAAGAGGACAAGTCCGAAACTTTCGGCATATTCAAGCATCCGCGCATCGATCGAGAGTCCGAGGTGTCCGGCCAGGATGCCGATGAAGAAGACGAAGGTCACGCCGAGCGAGATGCCGCCGAGCCGCACTTTGCCCAGGGCCATGCCCGTCGCGCAGATCAGGGCGATGACTACGACGGCCTGCAGCGCCGTCTGCTCCGTGAAAAGGGTGTCGAACCACGACATGTTTTTCCGTATTGACAGGGACAAATGTACGAAAAATGTTGTGATTCATGCAAAATTGTCGTATCTTGCCCGCCATTTATGAAGATCCCGATGGATATGGAATCATTGACATATGAAAAGGTCGGATCAGTTGCCGATCCGCAATGGGCGATTGCCTACCGGCTTTATGAAGCATCGTTCCCGTCGTTCGAACAGCGCAGTGAACGCGATTATGTCGCGGCCTTGCGGGACGAGCGGTTTCATGCCGAGACCGTATGGGACGCAGACCGTTTTGTCGGGTTGGTTTTTTGGTGGCTGGCGGACGAGGGGTATGTCTATCTTGAGCATCTGGCGGTCGATCCGGCATTGCGCGGGAAGAGTTACGGCGCGCGGATTTTGCGCGATCTCTGCACCCGTATGGGGCGCGTGTGGCTGGAGATCGATCCTCCCGTAGATGAGATCTCGTGCCGCCGTCGGGGGTTTTACGCGCGCAATGGATTCTTTTACAACGAATACGACTATTTCCATCCTTCATACCAACGCCCGCCGCATCCTCACCGCTTGATGGTAATGAGCTATCCTGCGGCACTTACGCCGGCTGAATTTGCCTCGTTCCGCACCTTCGTACACGGGTTGGCCGATCGTTATACGATGACCGGCGGGGAGTAGGTCTCCCTCCTTGGGCATGGCGCATGGCTGTTCCCTGTCTTCCTGCCCCCCCCCTCCCTCTCTCCATATCGGGGCGGAGCAGGTGTTTTTCTTGCATCTACGGCAGCCGTTCTCTCCGGCGGTGCGGCCCCTGCATGCTTTATTCCGTTTTGTTCCCTGATTTCGGGCGGTGCGTTCGTTCGCCGTTCGACTCCCGTTTCTGCTTGATCTCTTCAAACTGCAGGCGGATCCGTTCGGCGAAAGCGATGCGGCGCGCCCGCAGATTTGCCCTCCAGCCGTCCCAACGGGTGTAGCGCTCCCGTTTCTCAAGATAGATGTCCTTGATGGAGAGAAGGATTCCGGTCTCCTCCACACCGCCGAAGTCGGGGTTTTCCACCGTGTCGAAAACCCGCATCGTCGGCGACAGATTCATGTAGGAGTTGATCAGCGGCGGAATGTTTTCGTTGAGTTCGCGGATCCGCTGGGTCAGAATGTGATAATTCTCCACATAGTTTTCTCCTGTAAAGATCGCCTCGTAGCAGGGGTCGTCCAGTTTCAGGTCGAGCGGGCGGCGCCCTGTAACCAGCCGGTCGTGGTCCGGGAAATACTTGTGCAGGAAATAGATGAGCGTGTTGCGGGCCATCGTCTGGTAGGAGGTGTACATCGTCACTTTCCCGAAAAGGTATTTCGCCTTGGGGTTGAGGACGATGAGCGCACCGAGCCCGTCCCACAGATTGTCGAGGGCATAGATGCTCTTCGTATTGCCCCGCGCCTGATAGGCGGGTTGTATGAACGAGCGTCCCAGTTCGATGGTATGCGGCAGGTAACGGCGGCGGAAAAGATCGCTGAAATGGAAATAGTGTTCCGTCGAGAGGTGCTGCTGGAACGGGGAGGTGCAGACGATAAACCGGTAGCCGCCGACGATCTCCCGTGCTGCGGGGTCCCAGACGATGAGTTGATGATACCCTCCGGCGGCGCGGTCGTCGGCATCGATGTCCACCTCGTCTCCGGTGCCGCCGCCTGCCGCGCGGAATGCTATTTCGCGCAACCGGCCCACTTCGCGCATCAACGCAGGGCATTCGGCCGCCGTAAAGACATAGATCTCATTGCCGGCGCGGCGCGTGTTGCGGACTTTGCGCTCCGGAGTCAGTTCCCGCAACAATGCTTCGCGGGGCAGCGGGTCGATGATGGGCTTTACTTCGGACATGACAATCGGTCTTTGAGCCGGTAAACCGCTTCGCGTATGGTATCGGCCTGCTGCCGCAGGGTCCCCGTCAGCTCTTCCGGCGCGACGGGTTCACCGGCTGCGATCCGCAGGCTGCTGCCGCTTTGGCGGAACATCTCATCGGGCAGCCACAGCATTTCGATGTTGGTGCGTATTCCGATCCGTTCGCGGAATCGGGCCATGCGATAGAAAAAATCCGAGAGCTGCCCTTCGACATAGAGCGGCACGATTTTCCGGCGCGAGGCATGGGCGCGTTTGATGAAGTTCAACCGCCATTCGGTGTCGCTCACCACTCCGTTTCTGCGGCGGGAGCAGAGTCCTGCGGGAAAGGTCAGCAGCGGGACATCGCCATAGAACGCCTCGTCGTATTGCCGGACGTATTCCGGTGTTTGGCGGCCGTGTTTGTTGACAGGCAGCCAAATGGGCCGCAGTGGTTCGACGTGCATGAGCAGGTCGTTGATGACTACGCGCACGTCGCCGAAACGGTCGATCAGTGCGGCGGCGATCATCATTCCGTCCATGCCGCCGAAGGGGTGGTTTGCCACGAAGAGGTAACGCTCCTGCGTATCGAGCCGTTCCAATCCCTCGACCGTATAATCCACCCGCATGTAATGCAGGGCGATCCGGATGAATTCGCGGGGCGAGGCCGTTTGCCCCTCTTCCAGAATGCGGTTCAACTCCTCTTCGTGGATGGTGCGCCGAAGCCACTGTCGCACAAAGCGGGGAATGTATTTCGCGCGGCGCGGCATTTTCTCGCGCAGCACCTCGTCGATATCAATTCGAAGCATAGGAGGATCGCAGAAATCGTTATGCAAATATACGATTTTGTTGGGATATTCTTTTTATTATCGGTAACTTTACCCCCAAATTACGCTTTTATACCTATCTGTCGGCTGCATGGAGCGAAATTACCATATTCCGGTGTTGCTTGAAGAGTCTGTCGGACTGCTGGGTGTCGAATCGTCGGGAACGTATGTGGATCTGACATTCGGCGGAGGCGGCCATTCGCGCCGTATTCTGTCGATGCTGGGGCCGGAGGGCCGGCTGTACGGGTTCGATCAGGACAGCGACACGTCGGGCAACGTCCCTCCGGATTCCCGATTCCATTATGTGGAGAGCAATTTCCGTTTTCTGCGCGGGGCGTTGCGGTTGCGGGGTGTTGCCGGGGTGGATGGCATTCTGGCCGATTTGGGTGTCTCGTCGCACCATTTCGATGCCGTCGAGCGCGGTTTTTCATTCCGGGGCTCGGCGCCGCTCGACATGCGTATGAACCGGCGGGGCCGCATGACGGCGGCCGATGTGGTCAACGGATATGATGAAGCGTCGTTGACGCGCGTGTTGGGTGATTGGGGTGAATTGTCGACCCCGTGGAAGGTGGCGCATTGTATCGAACGGGCCCGCGCCGTTTCTCCCATTACGACGACCGATGCCTTGGTTGCAGCTGTTGCTCCGTGCACACCCGCAAAGGAGGCGGCGAAATTCCTGACGAAACTCTTTCAGGCGCTGCGCATCGAGGTCAACGGCGAGATGGAGGCGTTGAAGATGGCGCTCGAACAGAGCCTCAGGATCCTGCGCCCCGGCGGACGGCTGGTGGTCATCTCCTACCATTCGCTCGAAGACCGGCTGGTGAAGAATTTTCTGCGGAGCGGTAATTTCGACGGCAGGGTGGAACGGGATTTTTATGGACGGAGCGAGACTCCGTTTGCGCTGCTGACGCGCAAGGCCGTGACGCCGTCGGCCGAGGAGCTGGCCCGCAATCCCCGGTCACGTTCGGCAAAATTGCGTGCGGCGGTGAAGTGTGCGGCCGGCACGGAACAGATTGAGACGGGTGAAACAATCCGATAGACGACGATGAGCTACCAAGACCACGAATTCGATCCCGTGACCGATGCCGAGCGCGAAGCTGCGGCCCGTGATGCCGAACTTGCACGGCGCATCCGCCGTGAGGTCCTGCGTGTGCAGAGCGGCGAGGCGGAGGAGGATCTGCGCGCCGACCGCGAAGCGGAAGCGGAAGCCCGTGAAGCGGAGGAGCGTGCGGCGCGGCTCGAACGCCGCCGCAAGTCGAGTGTGATCTGGCAGCTCTTTTCGGGAAATATTCTCATACGAAAGAGCTTTTCGGACTACTACCGCTATCTGGCGTGGATGGCGGCGGCCTTTTTCGTGAGTATCTTCGTGTTGTTTACGGCGTTGCATCTCGACATGAAATATTCGCGTCTGGAGCGGGAAGTGCAATTGCTGCAGGAGCGTTCCGTGCGTTTGCAGGAGCAGCGGTTCGGCGCGACATCGCATTCGGCCATCGTGCGGGCTCTGGCCGAACGAAACATTCCGTTGTATGATCCGGAGTCTCCGGGCGAAATCATTGAAGACTGACCATGCCGCAGCCGAAGGAAAACTCTCCGATCAAGCGCGATATCCTTTTCCGCGTGCATTTGTTGTATGCTGCATTCATCCTCATTGCGGCATTGGTCTTTGCGCGGCTGATCTGGGTGCAGCTCTTTTCGTCGGAAGTGGCCTACAATGCCGAACGGCTTGCGGGCCGGATCTTCTCCGACGAGATTCTTCCGGCGCGTCGCGGCAACATCCTTGCCCGTAACGGCGAGCCGCTGGCTACGTCGCTTTTCCGCTATCAGGTGGAGATGGATTACGGCAGCGAAGGGTTCGATTCGCTGCGGACGTTCCGTGAGCAGAGCGATTCGCTGGCGAAGCTGCTGGCGCTGTATTTCAAGGACAAGCCGGCATCGGCCTATGCCCGGATGATGCAGCGCGAACATGACCGCCGTTATCGGGTCACATACCGCAAGGATACGCTTGTCCCGCGCTCCGAGGGACGTATTGCCCGATGGTTTGATCGCCTGCGGGGCGAAGAGTTCCGCACCGAGAAACTTTACGATACGGTTCGGGACCATACGCCGGTTCCTCTTTTCCCGCGCGAGGTCGATTACAACGAATGGCAGACGCTGCGTCGCTATCCGATTCTGAACTGGAACATGGGAATGACCTATCATCTGCGCGAGCGCGACGAGCGGATCTATCCGCAGGGGGAGCTGGCTCGGCGGACGATCGGCAAGGTGGGCGATCAGGGAAACTACGGCGTGGAGCATGTATTCCGGGATACGTTGGAAGGTCGTCCGGGCAAGGCCCGGCGGCAGCGTATCGCGCGGGGGTTCTCCGGCCGTGTCGTGGGCGGCGGGAATATGGAGCCGGAGAACGGGCTGGATGTCGTGACGACGCTCGATGTGGAGATGCAGGATGTCGCCGACAGGGCATTGCGGCGCCAGCTCGAACGGGAACATGCCTTGTGGGGTACGGCATTGGTCATGGAGGTCGAAACGGGTGATCTGCTGGCGATGGCCAATCTGTCGCGTACGGCCTCCGGCGGTTATGCCGAGACGACGAATCGGGCGTTGTCGGCCCGCATGGAGCCGGGCTCGACGTTCAAGCTGGCGGCGCTGCTGGCGTTGGTGGATGATGCGGGGATGGATCTCGACGAGACCTTCGATACGGGCAACGGCGCACGGGTGAAGGTGGGCCGGACAACCGTACAGGATTCGCACGGGCTGCCGCCGCTCAATCTGAAGGATGCGGTGGCTCATTCGTCGAACGTCTTCTTTGCGCGTGCGGTCTATGAATCCTACAAGGATCATCCTGAACGGTATGTGCAGTATCTGCGTCATCTGCATCTCGATCGCACGGTAGGACTGGAGGAGTTCGGTTCGGTGGCGCCCGTCTTCCCGATGCCGGGCATGAAGATCTGGTATCCGGATGTCACGCTGGTCTATATGGGATACGGTTATGCCATCGAATTGACGCCGCTGCATACGTTGACGCTCTACAATGCCGTCGCCAATGACGGCTGTATGGTGGCTCCGCGCCTGATTCGGGAGATCCGGCGCGGCGATGAAGTCGTTGCGCGGAATGAGCCGCGTGTCCTGGTCGATCGGATCTGTTCCGCATCGTCGTTGCGCAAGGTGCGCGAATGCCTTGAGGAGGTGGGTACGACGGGTACGGCCCAGCGGTTTTTCCGCGACACGACGCTTTTCAAGATTGCCGGCAAGACGGGTACGGCGCAGTATGCACAGGGGGGCATCAAATATTCCGATGGATATTATCTGGGAACGATGGTGCTCTATTTTCCGGCCGACAAACCGAAATATACGGTTCTCACCGCGATGTTTACGCGTCGGGGACTGGGTACGACCTATTATGGCGCAGGACTGTCGGGGCCTGTGGAGCAGCAGATCGTCAACTACATCTACAACCGGCAGCAGGAGTGGTATGGTCGGGTCGGGGAGGCGGACGAAGCGCAGTTTGCCCGTACGGTCAAGGGCGGCGACATCGCGCAGATCCGCGAGTCGGCCGGCGAGTTGATGCCGCGCGTGCAGAGCGACCGGCGTTCGGGGTGGGGGCATGCAGCGGTGGATTCGACGGGAAGAGTTACCGTTACGGCGCTCGATGAGGATCTGACGTCGATGCCGGATGTGCGCGGGATGGGATTGAAAGAGGCGCTGTTCCTGCTCGAAAGCAGGGGCTTGCGCGTGGCGTTCACGGGAAAAGGGGCCGTGTGCGGGCAGAGCCTCCCGTCGGGCCGCACGATCCGACGCGGCGAAACCGTGTCGTTGAGACTGAAATGAATGAAACAGGAAAAATCGCAATATGAAAACAATTGAACGCTTGATCGAATCGGTCGATGCCGTAACGGTTTGCGGAGCGAACCGCCAGCCGATTTCGGCACTGACGTGTGATTCGCGCGAAGTCGCCCCGGGCAGTTGCTTCCTTGCCGTTCGGGGAACGGCGGCCGACGGCCATCGCTTCATTCCGCAGGCCGTTGCGGCGGGTGCGGCGGCGGTTGTCTGCCAGACGCTCCCCGAAACGTTGGCGGAGGGGGTCTGTTATGTGGTCGTGGATGATACGCATGCCGCGATGGCCGATCTGGCGGCTGCATTCTACGATTATCCCGCCAGGGAGTTGCAGCTGGTAGGGGTTACGGGCACCAACGGCAAGACGACGGTTGCCACGCTGCTCTATGACCTGTTCCGCGCGCTGGGATATGAAGCGGGCCTGATTTCGACGGTGGTCTATCGGGTGGGCGGACGCCGGATCGAATCGACCCACACGACGCCCGATGCCATTCGTCTGAACGCCTTGTTGCGGGAGATGGCCGATGCGGGATGCAGCTATTGTTTCATGGAGGTGTCGTCGCACGCCATCGTTCAGGACCGGATCCGGGGACTTCGTTTTGCCGGCGGGATCTTTACGAACATCACGCATGACCACCTCGACTACCACAAGACCTTTGCAGCCTACATTCAGGCGAAAAAACGCTTCTTCGATCAACTGCCGGCCGATGCTTTCGCGCTGGTCAATGTCGATGACCGCAACGGGCGTGTCATGGTGCAGAACACGCGGGCGAAGGTGGCCACCTGTTCGATGCAGTCGGCGGCCGATTTCACCTGTCGGGTTCTGGAACAGCATCTTGACGGCATGTTGCTGCGCATGGACGGCGAGGAGGTGTGGCTGCGTTTTCTCGGACGGTTCAATGCCTGCAACCTGTTGGCCGTATATGGCGCTGCGGTATTGCTGGGCGCTGCACGGAACGAAGTGCTTGCGGCTCTCAGCCGGCTGGCTCCCGTGCGCGGGCGTCTGGAGTTCGTGCGTGCGGACGACGGGCGTATTGCCGTGATCGATTATGCCCATACGCCCGATGCCTTGGAGAATGTGCTGCGGACGCTGAACGAGTTGCGCGGCGGCGATGCGCAGCTGATCGTCGTCTGCGGTTGCGGCGGCGATCGGGACCGGACGAAACGTCCGGAGATGGCGCAGATCGCCGTGCAATATGCCACGACGGCCGTCTTTACATCGGACAATCCGCGGCATGAGAATCCGGAGTCGATACTCGACGAGATGGTTGCGGGGGTGGAGCCGGGTGCACGTTATTTGCGGATTACGGACCGCGCCGAGGCCATCCGGACGGCGGCGATGCTTGCCCGGCCGGGCGATATTGTGCTGCTGGCCGGCAAGGGTCATGAAACCTGCCAGATCGTGGGCGACGAACGACGCCATTTCGACGACCGCGAAGAGATCGTTAAACAATTTTCAATCCATCGTTGAATTGGATTCTCCGCCGCCCGTTGCGCAAGGGTTTGTGCGGAGTGAATCCCATATTCCTGAATAATTATGCTGTATCATCTTTTTCAATACCTCGATTCGCATTACGACCTGCCCGGTGCCGGTATGTTCCAATACATTTCGTTCCGCTCGGCACTGGCTGTCATTCTTGCCCTGCTGATCACGATCACGTTCGGGCAGTATGTCATCCGCTTCATGCAGCGTCGTCAGATCGGCGAGGAGATCCGCAACCTCGGACTCGAAGGGCAGCTGCAGAAACGCGGCACCCCGACGATGGGCGGCGTGATGATCCTGCTGGCCGTCCTGATCCCCGTTTTGCTGTTCGGGCGGCTGGACAACGTATATATTCAGATGATGCTGGTCTCGACCGTCTGGCTGGGCCTGTTGGGTTTTCTGGACGACTATATCAAGGTCTTCCGTCACAACAAGGAGGGGCTGAAGGGCAAGTTCAAGATTGTCGGTCAGGTGGGTATCGGTATTATTGTGGGGACGATCATGTGTGCATCGCCCGATGTGGTGGTGCGGGACAAGATCTCCGAACCGGTCGAGCAGCTTGTCGTCGATGATGACGGAACGGTCATCGACCGGGTAAGTGCGAACCGCGTGGTGTTGAGCACCGAGAGTATCAAGACCACGCAGACGACCATCCCCTTCGTCAAGGACAACGAATTCGATTATGCGTGGTTTACGGGCGGCAATCGCGTTGCGACGTGGATCCTGTATGTACTGGTCGCGATCTTCGTCGTCACGGCCGTCTCGAACGGCGCCAACCTGACCGACGGACTCGACGGCCTGGTTTCGGGGGTTTCGGTGCCGATTGTGGCGGTATTGGGAATTCTGGCCTATCTGTCGGGCCACATCGTCTATGCCGACTACCTCAATATCATGTATATCCCCGGATCGGGCGAACTGGTGGTCTTTGCCGCCGCCTTTGCCGGTGCGCTCATCGGTTTCCTGTGGTACAACTCCTTTCCGGCGCAGACCTTCATGGGCGATACGGGATCGCTGGCCATCGGCGGGATCATCGCCGTCTTTGCACTTTGCATCCGCAAGGAGCTGCTGCTGCCTATTCTCTGCGGTATTTTCCTGGTGGAAAGCGTTTCGGTCATGCTTCAGGTCTCATACTTCAAATACACGAAGCGCCGTTTCGGCGAGGGCCGGCGTCTGTTCCTGATGGCGCCGATCCACCATCACTACCAGAAGAAGGGCCTTTTCGAGACGAAGATCGTTACGCGGTTCTGGATCATCAGCCTGCTGCTGTCGCTGGCGGCATTGGCGACACTCAAGATCCGTTGACGTGAGGAGGCAGCGGGGCTTCTCGCACCCTGCCGGAGCGGAGCGTGACGGTATTCCCGTCGTATGAAACGGAATCGGGTGGCGGTGCGGATGTGTAAACTGAAAAGTGAAGAACGAAAGATTCGATAGACAATGAAAAAGATTGTGGTTTTGGGCGGCGGAATCAGCGGTTACGGTTCGGCGATTCTGGCCCGTAAGATGGGATTCGACGTCTTTTTGTCGGACAGCGGACGCCTTGCCGACCGCTTCAGGATGAAACTCGAAGCGTGGGGCGTGCCCTATGAGGAGGGCGGACATACGGAGGAGCGGGTGCTTGCGGCTTCGGAGGTGATCAAGTCTCCGGGCATCCCCGAAACGGCCCCGCTTGTGTGCAGGTTGCGTGAACGGGGTGTGCCGGTCATCTCGGAGATCGAGTTTGCGGGCCGTTACCTCGACGGAGCGAAGACGATCTGCATCACCGGCTCGAACGGCAAGACCACAACCACGTCGCTCATCTACAAGATTCTGCACGATGCCGGTTACAGGGTGGCATTGGGCGGCAATATCGGCGAAAGTTTCGCCTATTCGGTGGCGACGGGCCGCTATGACTGGTATGTTCTGGAGCTCAGTTCGTTCCAGCTGGACGGCATGTACCGCTTCCGGGCCGACATCGGTGTGCTGACGAACATCACGCCCGACCATCTGGACCGCTACGACCACTCCTTCGCGAAGTATGCCGCCGCAAAGATGCGCATCACGCAGAACCAGCGTCCGACCGATTGCTTCATCTATTCGGCCGATGATGAGACGATCTGGTCGTTGTTGCCGGAGTACCGGCTGCCGATGCGGCAGCTGCCGTTTGCCGCCGGGACGGTCGTCGCAGGCAGCGACGGCGATGCTTTTCTGAGCAGCAGCGGCCGTTTTACGGCAACGGTCGGCGATCGTTCCGTCACGGTCGATACGCGCCGTATGCGTATCAGCGGGCTGCACAACGCCTACAATGCGATGGCGGCGGCCTTGGCGGCCCTGGCGGCGGGAGTGGCACCCGACAGGATCCGCCGTTCGATCTGTACGTTCGCTCCGGTCGAACATCGTCTCGAACCGGTTCGGGAGGCCGGCGGCGTCCTGTGGATCAACGATTCGAAGGCGACGAACGTCGATTCGGTGTGGTATGCGCTCGAAAGCATGAAGCGCCCGACGGTCTGGATTGCCGGCGGCACCGACAAGGGGAATGATTACGAACCGCTCAAGGCGTTTGCGCGGGAGAAGGTGCATACGCTCGTCTGCATGGGGCTCGACAACCGCAAACTGATCGACAGTTTCACCGGTGTGGTTCCGGAGGTGATCTCCACGTCGTCGTTGGACGATGCGATGGCGGCGGCACGCGATGCGGCCCGTCCGGGTGATGCCGTCCTGTTGTCGCCGGCCTGTGCAAGTTTCGACCTGTTCAGGAACTACGAACAGCGGGGCGAACTTTTCAAACGGTGGGTGAACGAACGGCTTTGAATCCGCTTGCCGGAATGTTTCTGCTGTGCGGCAGCCGCCGGCTGTGATCCGACGGAGGATGAAGGCGGGTATTCCGCTTCGGGAATGTGACAAGCAAACGAAAAATGCAGGGAATGAACGATACACGAATGGAGGAGTCGGCATCGGCAGCGCCGCAGGGCGGGCTTCGTGCGATGCTCGGTTCGATCTTTACCGGTGACCGCGTATTGTGGATTATCATTGCGGCGCTGGCCGTCATTTCGGTGCTGGTCGTCTATTCCTCGACGGCCAAGATGGCTTATGACGCCCATACGGCGCGTTCGACGTCCCATTTTCTGAGCCAGCAGCTGGCTATTCTGCTGCTCTGCATTCCGGTGATTCTCGTCGTCCACAAGATCAACTGCCGCGTTTACAACCGGCTTGCGCTCCCCGTTTATGTCATCAGCCTGCTGCTTACGCTGGCGGTCTATTTCATCGGTGCGACGACTAACGGCGCGGCACGCTGGATCCCGGTTCTCGGTTTCCAGTTCCAGCCCTCCGAAGCGTTGAAGGTGGCGACGATCCTGCTGCTTGCGCGGCAGCTGGCGTCGCGTCAGAGCCGGATCGACCGTATCCGGCTTGTGCCGTCGCTCAACCCCTTCAAGTGGCGGACGCCTGAGCAGCGGAAGATCTGGCGCGAAGGAACCCTTCCCATTCTGTTGCCGGTGGGTCTGGCGTGTGTCGTGATTTTTCCGGCCCACACCTCTTCGGCATTGCTGGTCTTCATGACCTCGCTGGTGATGATGCTTATCGGGCGGGTGCAGATGCGGGAACTGCTGAAGCTGCTGGGGCTGGCTTTTTGTGCCTTGCTGCTTGCGGGGCTGTTCAACCTGGGCCGCAGCGAGACGGCTGCCGGCCGTCTCAGTACATGGGTCGATCTCTGGACGTCGTCGCAGGTTGAAAAACCGATCGACGAACTGACCGACACCGAACGGTCGATGATCGCCATCCACAATGGCGGGCTGTTGGGCGAAGGGGCCGGGCAGAGCGCCATGCGCGTCGAGATGATCCATCCCGAAAGCGACTATGCCTATGCCTTTTTTGTCGAGGAATACGGTATCCTGCTGGCTGCCGTGTTGTTGATTCTCTATCTTTGGATCTTCTTCCGTGCGCGGGAGATCTTCGTGCGGTGCGGTACGGCGTTTCCGGGGCTGCTGGTGCTGGGTCTGGCGATGATGATCACCTGTCAGGCGCTGCTGCATGTGATGGTTACTGTCAACCTGATGCCCGAAACGGGCCAGACGCTGCCGCTCATCTCGCGCGGCGGCTCTTCGGTGCTCTTTACGACCATTGCCCTGGGTATGATTCTGAGCGTGAGCCGCCAGAATGATGAACATTCCCACGATACGCCCCGTTCGGAATCGATTTATGAAAGGTAGCCCTCCCGCAATCGCCGTTTCTCCGGAATCGCGGCCGCGTGACCGGCGGATCGATCTCTGCTATGTGATCGGTATCCTGCTGGTCGTAGCCGGCCATTCGGGAGCGGATATCCGGTTCAATTCGACTGCATTGTTCCGTTGGATCTATGCCTTCCACATGCCGCTTTTCTTTGCGCTTTCGGGGTATCTGTTCCGTTACGGCGGCGGGAGCGGACGAATCACCCTGCCGCAATTTGTCCGCCGCAGGGCCTGGCGGCTGCTCTTCCCGCTGTGGTTCTGGACTACGCTGGTCTTTGTTCCCAAAGGGTTGTTGAGCGCCTATGCGATGCGGCCTTCGGAGCTGAGCGTTGCGGCCTACCTGCATGCCTTTCTCTACCCGGCCGACAACCCGATTCGTCCCTTCTGGTTTTTGGAGGTGTTGTTCGAGGTGGGTGTCGTCGGGTATCTTGCCGATCGCTGGAGCCGTGGACGAAAGAGTCTGCTTGTTGCGGCCGCGGCCGTCTGCATCGTCGTCAATCGGCTGCTTGCCCCGACGGGCGGGGAGCTGCTGATGCTGCCCGACGTCCTCTGGTACACGGCCTTTTTCCTGCTGGGAATGGTGGCATGCGACTGTCGGGAGCGTTTTTGGAAGGCCCTGTCGCGGCCGGCGGCGTGGGTTTTCTGGGGCGCGGCATCGTTGGTGACGCTGTGGCTTCCGTCGCATGTCGCAGCCCCGTTCTATGCTTTGGCGGGAATACTCTTCGTGGCCTCTTGCAGTGCTGTCGCTGTCGGCAGCGGGTTGCGGCTGCCGTATGTATGGGACCTGCGCAGATACACCTTTACGGTTTATCTGCTGCATGTGCTGCCCGTCGGCCTGCTGCGCGGCCTGCTCTATCCCCGCCTGCCGGTCGATCCGCAGCTTTTCTCGATCGTGCTGTTCCTGTCGGGAGTGATTATCCCCTGGATGGCGGGAAGGGGCATATCCGGGTGCGTCCCGCCGTCGAAGCGCGGAGATCGGTTGTTGCGCCGCCTGTTCGGATTGTAAAGACCGCTTTGCAGTCAGATGGTCTCCGCCCGACAGGTGGATGGAAAACGGCGCGATGGGCGGAGGGGCCTGATGCCGACCCGTCACGGCGCGAGACAGGGGGGCACCGTTTCGGTACCGGCTTCCCGCTTTTCGGATGGTTTCATGCGGTGGACCGTTTTGTTTGCGGATTCCAGGGCATCCCGTGTTTGGAATCCGAAGGATTTCTCGCAATTTGCATACAAATTCTAAGAATATTGACGAACAATCGAAAAAAAACATTACTTTTGTAGGTCGAAGAACTGTTAGTTTATTAACAATAAATAGTAATTGTAGTATGGCTTTTCTGACAAACGAGAAATTGACGATCGTCGGCGCAGCCGGCATGATCGGTTCGAACATGGCGCAGACGGCGCTGATGATGGGGTTGACACCCAATCTGTGTCTGTATGATGTCTTTTCTCCGGAGGGTGTTGCCGAGGAGATGCGTCAGAGCGGTTTCGATGGCGTGAACATCACGGCCACGACCGACGTGAAAGAGGCGTTTACCGGCGCCAAGTATATCATCTCTTCGGGCGGTGCACCCCGTAAGGCCGGCATGACGCGTGAGGATCTGCTCAAGGGCAACTGCGAAATCGCCGAGCAGTTGGGCAAGGACATCAAGAGCTACTGCCCCGATGTAAAACATGTGGTGATCATCTTCAATCCGGCCGATTTGACGGGTCTGGTGACGTTGCTCTATTCGGGACTGAAACCTTCGCAGGTGACGACGCTCGCGGCGCTCGACTCGACGCGTCTGCAGAGCGCACTGGCCAAGAAGTTCGGTGTGATGCAGAACCAGATCACGGGTTGCGCAACGTATGGCGGCCACGGCGAGCAGATGGCCGTATTCGGCAGCGCTGTGAAGGTTGCCGGCAAACCGCTGAGCGGGATTATCGGTACGCCCGACTTCCCCGTTGAGGAGTGGAAGCAGATGCAGCAGGATGTAACGAAGGGCGGTGCGAAGATCATCGAGCTGCGCGGCCGTTCGTCGTTCCAGAGTCCGGCATACCTTTCGGTCGAAATGATCCGTTCGGCCATGGGCGGCGAGCCTTTCCGCTGGCCGGCCGGTACGTTCGTGAACAACGAAAAGTACAAGTGCATCATGATGGCCATGAAGACCACGATCGACGCAACGGGATGTCATTACGAGATGCCGACGGGTACGGCCGACGAGCTTGCAAGCCTCGACGCCAGCTACGAGCACCTCTGCAAGATGCGTGACGAGCTGGTAACGTTGAACATCGTACCGCCCGTATCGGAGTGGACGAAGATCAATCCCAACCTCTGATCGACCGGTCTCGAACAGGGGCACGCCGGCAGTGCGGAAGAACGGACGCGAGACCTTCCGGTCGTTCGTTCGGCCCGGGCCCTTCGCAAAAGGGCTCCTCGCCGTTGAGAAGCATCCGGATTGCAGAGAGTGTGTTACAGAATTGAGGTGTGATCCCTGCCGTCTTTTTGCGTTCCTGTCCTGTATTATGCAGGACGGGAACGCTTTTTTTGCCCGATTGCGGCGTACTGTATAGAGTAGATTTCTGTGTATATGCAGATAATAAAGGGAAAAATTTGACGAAATAATATCTTGTATATATATTTATGCCGGGGAGGGATAAATGGCGGTTATTCGGTTTCCATCGTAAGTCCGTTGGTTGATTATGCGTATGATGCAACATTGTATGAGTTGCGGAAAGATTTTTTGCTTGGATCGATTGCTATTTCACCTGTAACACCCAATAATTAGTTCGCTTATGGACAGAAGAAATATTAACAGATTGATTGTGAGGAATGTTATTACCTTCGTCATATTCTTCCTGCTATATGCTTACCAGAACTATGGTGTCACGCCTTTCCCGTTCGGACGGTGTCTGTTGGCGACGCTCTTTGTTGTACTGGCTCTGGCGATGCTTGATCTGTTGGATTACCGTTTCTGTCTAAGCCGCTGGTACGGACGGAGGCGCGGCGATTCGGAGACGGGGAGGCGTGGGGTATAAACTTCCACCCACTGCGGCAGATGAGTGTTGCGGAGTCCGTTCTCACGGGTCGTGAAATGGTTGCTTTTTTTCTGGCTGATGACCCTTCTGCCGTCGGAATCTCAGCAGCCCGACGGGCGGCTGTCGCTCGTGTGGACGATGGTCTATGCGCTGGCGGCCGTCCTGCTGACGGCGATCTTCTACGGCATGAAGCGTCTGCTTTGCCGCCGGAGCGGAGGCCGCGAGGCATGATTTCCTGTTAAACGATCGGGGTGCGGATTTGAAATCCGCACCCCGATTCGCAGCGATGCCGGACGAAGCGGAGAGCCATCGCCGCCTGTTATTCGCGAAGTCTTTCCGGCAGATCGAACCGGCAGCATTTCAGCACATAGTCTTCGGCGTAAAGTCCGATGAGGTAGGAGTCGTCGGAGCTGACACAGATGCTCAGCAGCGGGATATCGGCCGACAGGTCGCAGATGCGGTTGCCGTCCCAGTCGTAAACGCGGATTGTCGGAGTCTCTCGGGCCCGTTGGGAGGCCTCATTTGTTTTTTGTTCGACTTTCTTCCCGGAATAGAGCGCGTAGATATACCGTTGCGATGCATAGGCATCCGAGTAGTGGAACTTGGGTTGTTCGAATCGAACTCCGATTATATTCTGTTGCGGTTCATAGACCGGTGTATCTTCGTGGATAGAGAAGATGAGCGAGGCACTTCCGTCGTCTGTGATTTCGTAAATGTCGAATACACTCCCAAAATTCATCAGATAGGCGAATCGTGAACGTTGCGGATTGGCAACCATCTTGCCTTGATAGGCCATTGTTTTATACTGATGTCCATATGGCATTCCATCGTCGGGGAAGAGCCCGAAGCGTCCGACTGCCCGACCGGTGCTGTCGCTCAGCTGGAAAAGTAATCCGTCGTCCGCCAGCGTATTCCCGTATGATACGATATGTTTCCCAAGAGGAATAGCCTGGAAGAATCTTGTTTCGATTGGTGTCGCTGTAATCTGCGCGCCGTCGGTGGTAAACGTACAAAGTTCACCTTTTGCAAGATCGCAGGCATGGAATATCCCTGTTGAAGGATCTATCTTTGTAATCGTGAGATCAATGTATTCATTTGGCCCTCGACCCTTGCGGATAAGGTCTGTGCATGTTCCCGTGCGGAGGTCCAGCCGTTTTATCGCAATATTTCCCAGTCCCTCTGATTTGAGGAGTGCTCCGGCGCTCTCGTCGAGAAAGATGGAACCGTAAACATTGAACGGATCATTGATCTGTTCGAGTCTTTGCGCATGGATTTCTTCCGTGACAATTTCCTGAGAGGACTGTCCACATCCCCAGCATAACAATATGCTGAGAAGTAGGGTCGCGTTTTTTTTTAATGGGAACAACATTATTTATATCCCTTAATTAGGGCATGACCTAAATCATCATTTAATTCGTAGCATATTACGTCGGCATATATGCATATTTCTCCTACGTCGATTTCATCATGTGCTAAAGCCTCGACATTAGCATTTAGCAGATCAGAGGATTCGATTTTGTTGAAGTACGATAAACTTGTTGCCGTTGTGATTGTTGCTGCCGCAGAAATGACTGCGAAAAAGAATAATTTTTTCATAGGTGAGTTTTTTAAGGTTAAGCTTGTTATAAGGCAAATATAATATTAACATTGGGGTATTCAAAATAAAATATTGTGTTTTTGTCGATGCGATATTAAATATATATATGAGCATAAAACATAGCCAGCATTCCACTCATAATTAAGTGAATTGCTGACTATGTGCAATGATTTTGTCGTATGCTATCGCTCCACCGTTTTGATATCCTTGATCCGCAGCTGGGTCGAGACCGTTCCGCGATAGTGGTTCTCCACGATCTGGTAGCATACGTCCACCGGCCGTCCCGAGCGGATCCATTCGTAATGTTCCGGTTGCTGGAAGGCGATACATTGCAGGGTTGTACAGGGCTTTTGCCGCTGTGTGAGGTCCATGCGCAGGTGTTCGCACTCGGCGCCGACGAGTTTCGCATCGCCCCGATTGCTGACGCCGTGTGTCACGAAGACCGGAGCGGCATTGCCCTGCCCGAACGGTTCGAAGCGCTTCAACTCCCGACGGAAAGCCGGCGTGATGTCCGAGAAGAGCAGCTCGGCATCGATATCGACCTGCGGAATGAGCATCTGCGGATCGATATTCTCCTCGACATAGGCGTTGAACCGCATTGTAAACTCTTCCACGTTCTCGGTTTTCATCGTCAATCCGGCCGCGTACATGTGTCCGCCGAAATTCTCCAGCAGGTCGGCACAGGACTCTACGGCCTGATAGAGATCGAAGCCCGGAACCGAACGTGCCGATCCCGTAGCAAACCCGTTGCTCTGGGTCAATACGACCGTCGGCCGGTAGTAGGTCTCAATGAGCCGCGATGCAACGATGCCCACGATGCCTTTCATCCATTTGGGATTGTAGATGACCGTACTTTTGCGACGCTTGAGTTCGGGATTGCTCTCGATGATCTCGTGCGCCTCCTGCGTCACATGCCGGTCGATCGATTTGCGGTCCTGATTGAAGGCGTCGATGATCGATCCGTAATCTTCCGCATCGCTTTCGTTGTTTTCCACCAGCAGGTTTACGGCGGCGTAACCGCCCGACGGAGCGGCATTCTCATCGTGTTCGTCCATGCGCATGCGCCCGGCGGCATTGATGCGCGGCCCGATCTTGAAGACGATGTCGTCGATGGTGATGACATGTTTGTTCAGCCCGCAGATCTTGATGATCGACAGCAGACCTTTCGACGGCGCACGATTGAGCAGTTCGAGTCCGTAATGGGCCAGAATGCGGTTTTCACCGACCAGCGGTACGATGTCCGACGCAATGCTCACCACGAGCAGATCGAGCAGGGGCATGACGGATCTGTTGAAATCCAGCCCTTTGTGCTGGGCATAGGCTTGTACGAGCTTGAAGCCCACTCCGCATCCGGACAATTCGTCGAACGGATAGGTGCAGTCATTGCGCTTGGGGTCGAGAACGGCTACGGCACGAGGAATCTCCTCGGCGGGGAGGTGATGGTCGCAGATGATGAAATCCACGCCCTTGGTCTTGGCATAGGCGACTTTCTCCATGGCTTTGATGCCGCAATCGAGAGCGATGATCAATGTCACACCCTTGCGGGCGGCATAGTCGATGCCCTTGATGGAGATACCGTATCCCTCGGTGTAGCGATCCGGTATGTAGAAGAGCAGGTTGCGGTGTCCGATGTGGCGCAGGAATTTGAATACGAGCGCTACGGCGGTTGTCCCGTCCACGTCGTAGTCGCCATAGACCATGATCTTCTCATGGCCTTCGACGGCCTTTTCGACGCGTTCCACTGCGCGGTCCATATCCTTCATCAGGAAGGGGTCATGGAGATCCGACAGCTGGGGATTGAAGAACGCATGAGCCTTCTCTTCCGTGTCTATGCCTCTTTGTACGAGCAGGTTAGCCAATACCTTGGGGATCCGCAGCGTCGTGGAGAGCAGCTCCACGGTCGCGGGGTCGCCTTGCGGTTTGACCACCCATCTTTTTTCTATAGGCATACGGTTTAATTATTATATATTTTAACATTCAAATTCTCGCTTAAATGGTTGACAACTTGTTTTTTCACCTCTTCGAAAGCGGTTGTTGCCCCTGTTTCGCGTTCGATTGAGGTTACGCCCCGGTCGGCGAATCCGCAGGGGTTGATGTACCCGAACCAGTCGAGGTCGGTCGAGACATTGAGCGCCAAACCGTGCATGGTGACGAACCGTGAAGCCCGCACCCCGATCGCACAGATTTTGCGCGGCTGCGTTTTCCCGTCTGCAATCCATACACCCGAAGCGCCGGCGATGCGTTCGCCCCGGATTCCGTATTCGGCCACCGTATCGATGACGGCGCCTTCGAGCGCATCGACATAGTCGCGCAGTCCGAGTTTCAGCCTTGCCAGATCGAGGATCGGATAGCAAACCACCTGACCGGGCCCATGAAAGGTGATGTCGCCGCCCCGGTCGATAGAGTGGTATTCCGCCCCTTTCGACCGCAGGAACTCCTCGCTGACGAGCAGATTGGAGCCTTTTCCGCTTTTACCGAGCGTATAGACCGGCGGATGTTCGACGGTCAGGATCCATCCGGCGTTTTCCGACGGTTCGTTCCGATGGGCCGAAAGCACATCGAAGAGCCGTCGCTGGTATCCCCAGCAACGCAGGTAAGGCATCTGCCCCAAATCGAGAAAACGAACGGTCATGGCGGTCGTTGTTAAAACGTGTCGGCAAGCCGGATTCCCCTGTTCCGTCGGGTATGGACGGGCCTGCGGAAGTTGCGGATTACCGTTTTCCAATCGCTTCGAGCGCCTCCTGGGCCCGATACGACGAGCGCACCATCGGGGCGCTTGCGCAGTAATCGAACCCCATGCGGAGCGCTTGCTGCCGGTACCATTCGAACTTTTCCGGAGTGATGTATTCCGCAACGGGACAGTGCTCCAGCGTAGGTCGAAGATACTGGCCGAGGGTGACGATGCGCACGCCGGCTTCGCGCAGGTCGTGCAGCGTCTGCAACACCTCGTCATCGGTTTCGCCGAGACCCGCCATCAGGCCGCTTTTGGTTGCGGCGCCTGCCGATGCGAGGTAGCGCAGCGTGGCCATGCTTGTCGCATAACGGGCGCGCGACCGCACCTGCGGAGTGAGTCGTTCGACGGTTTCGATGTTGTGCCCGATGATGTCGGGCTTCGATGCCGCCACGATATCCAACAGTTCGGGGCGGGCATCGAAATCTGGAATAAGGAGCTCAATTGTTGCGTCGTGATTCTCTTTGCGGATAGCCTCGACGGTTGCGGCCCAGTGTCGGGCGCCGCCGTCGGCCAGGTCATCACGTGTAACGGATGTTACGACAACGTGCCGAAGTCCCATCAGCCGCACGCTGTGTGCGAGTTGTTCGGGTTCCGCAGCATCGGGCGCCGCCGGTTTTCCGGTGCGTGTGGCACAGAAACGGCAACTTCGCGTGCAGACGTCTCCCAAGATCATGAAGGTAGCGGTCCGACGGCTCCAGCATTCGGCTTTGTTGGGGCACATGCCGCTGCTGCAAATCGTATGCAGGGCATGTGTCCGGACGATACGGTCCACCTCGGCGAATTGTGCCGTGCGGTGGAGGCGGATCTTCAGCCAGCCGGGTTTTTGCGTAACGTTTACCTTGCTGTCATACAACTTCGGCATTTAAGTTCATTATTTTCCAATTGACGCAAATATACACAAAAAAACGATACGGTCAACCGGACATTAATAAATTTCGCCTTGGGAACGCCCTTTCTTGGGACGGAGCCGTGAGCGTTGTTGCAACTGTTTCAGGACTTTGGCTTCGCCTTAGATACTCCGTCTCGGCATAGCCAAATCGAAAACTGCGTTTTGCGTTGTCTCTGCGCTCGACTTTTCGTACTTTGGCTTCGCCTTAGATACTCCGTCTCGGTATAGCCAAATCGAAAACTGCGTTTTGATTTGTCTCTGCGCTCGACTTTTCGTATCTTTGCCCGATAAACGGCCCGATTACAGGCCGGAACGGAGAATATGCTGGAGAAATTGGCCAAACAGACTGCCGTTTACGGAGTCAGTACGATTGTCGTGCGGTTCCTGAGTTATCTGCTCACCCCTTTTTACACACGGGTGTTCGGTCAGGAAACCTATGGAATCGTTACGGACGTCTATGCGCTGATTCCTTTTGCGCTGGTGGTTCTTACGATGGGGCTCGAATCGGCCTATTTCCGCTTTGCGGGGCATGCCGACAGCCAAGCGGCTGCCGAGGGCGGGACGCCATCGGAGATTGCAGCTCATGCCGGAGCCGCCAAACGACGGTTGTTCGCCACGACATGGGGGGTGACTTTATTGGCGGCGTCGCTCTTCTTCCTGCTGGTGGCCCTGGGACGCGACTGGGTCTCTTCGTGGATGGGTGAGGCGTATGCCGCACATCCGGAGTATGTCGTATGGGTTGCGGCGATCGTCTGGTTCGATGTCGCGGCCTGTATTCCGTTTTCGCGGCTGCGCGAACAGGGGCGTGCGACAACCTTTGTGGAAATCAAGGCGTTGAGCGTAGTGGTCAATGTGGCATTGGCGTTCGGCTTCGGCTTCGCCGGATTGTACGATACATCGTTCGGCGTCGGGTGGGTCTTTGTAGCCAACTTTATTGCCAGTGTCCTGACGCTGTGCGTCATACTGCTTACGACCGACCGCGCCGTGCCGCATATCGACCGACGGCTGCTGGCTGCGTTGATGGTTTACTCGCTGCCGCTGCTTGTGAGCGGCGTGGCCGGTACGGCCAATGAATTCATCGACCGGCAGATGATCAAATATCTGGTTCCTGTGGATGCAATGGCACAGTTGGGAATCTATGGCGCCATCACGAAGATTGCGGTGGTGATGGTACTTTTCACGCAGATGTACCGTCTGGCGGCCGAGCCTTTTTTTCTCGCCGATTACAAGAAAAGCGATTTTGTGGCGATGAACGCCGCCGCATTGAAATACTATGTGATGGCCTCGATGTTCATCTTTTTGGGCATCGCACTCTTCAAGGATCTTTTTGCGCTGATTGTCGGGGCGGATTTCCGCGAAGGGATTTTCATCCTTCCCGTTGTGCTGGGCGCAAACGTATTGAGCGGCGTATGGCTGAATCTGTCGTTCTGGTACAAACGCGAGGAGCGGACGCAGCTGGCCATGTGGGTCACCTTTACCGGTCTGTTCTTTACGGTGGTGATGAACGTCGCACTCGTCCCGACGATGGGATATGCGGGTGCCGCATGGGCGCGTCTGGCCAGTGAGGCGGCGATGGTTGCGGTGAGCTGGTGGCTCAACCGCCGCTGCTTCCCGACACCCTACGACTGGCGCCGTATCGGGGAATATGTCGTCCTGGGGCTCGGCGCCTTTTTTGTCAGTGCCGTTTTTGCGCGCTGTGTCCCGCTGCGCGGCGCCGAATACGTTGTGAACGTGCTGCTTTTCGCCCTTTTCGCTCTGTATGCCGTGCGGCGTGAACGGATCGATGCGGGACGGTTGTTGCGCTCGATCGTCAAACGTTGAACGGGCAGGGATGAAGGCGCGGGGGAAGTTGTTGGTTCTGGGAGTGAGTTTTGCCCTTTTCGTCGTCGGGGTCGCCGCCCTGTATGCGATGGAGGGCGTTGCGGGAAAACGGACGCTTGCCGGTGTGTTCGCCGCGTTGGTCCTCGTGGCCGGATGGCAGACTGTACGGCTTGTGAAGCGCCGCGATGGCAACAAATAAGAGTGGAAATGCGTTTATAGAGAGGATATGCGGTTCAAGGATGTCATCGGACAGGAGGAGCTCAAAGGACGTTTGGCGGAGAGCGTTGCGGCGGGGCGTGTGAGCCATGCGCAGCTCTTTACGGGCATGCCGGGTGCGGGTGCCTTGCCGCTGGCCGTTGCTTATGCGCAGTATCTGAACTGTCGGCACCGGCACGACGGCGATTCGTGCGGCGAGTGTCCCGACTGCCGTCAGATCGCAGACCTGGCGCATCCCGATCTGCATCTGGTCTTTCCGGTCAACAAACAGGGAAAGAAATCGGGCGAGATCGTTGCTTCGGATGCCTTTTTACCGCTTTTCCGCGAGCTTTTTTCACGCTCCGGAGGATATTTCTCTCCGCAGGAGTGGTATGACGCGCTCGATTTGGGGAAGACGTTGCGCGGTGCGATTTCGGCCCGCGAGGCGGATGAGATCATCCGCAAACTCTCGTTCAAGAGCTACGAGGCGGAGTACAAGATCGTGCTTGTGTGGCTGCCGGAGACGATGAGCGAGGAGGCGTCGAACAAGATTCTCAAGATCCTTGAGGAGCCTTGGGACAAAACGGTGTTCCTGCTGGTCAGCGAGGCTCCCGACCGCTTGTTGCGGACGATTGTTTCACGGACGCAGGAGGTGGCGGTACCCCGTATTGAAACGGAGGTGCTGGAGGCGCTCGCGGCCTCCGAGGAACGGGATCCGGTGCGGCGGCACAATCTTGCGCGGTTGGCCGGCGGCGATTATCTCGTGCTGCGGCGGTTGCTGGCCGGTGAGGACGACGAGTTGACAAGTGAATGCTTCGCGTTGTTCTGTTCGTTGATGCGATTGAGTTACAATGACAAGCATCTGGAACTTGTCGGGTGGGCCGAAGAGGTGGCGCAATTGTCGCGGGAGCAGCAGCGGATGTTTCTGCGTCATGCCGCACGGTTGTTGCGGGAGAGTTACATGCTGCATGCGGGGCTGGGCGATATCAGCTACCTGTGGGGCGAGGAGGCCGATTTTTGCAGCAAGTTTGCGCCGTTTATCGGCAATGAGAATGTGGAGACGATACTCGACGAGATCGAACGGGCGATGCGTCAGATTCAGCAGAACGGCAATCCGACGATTGTCTTTACACACTTCGCCTTGAGTGTGAGCAAGCAGATCCGTCGTCGGTAACCCCTTCCGGCTGTATGCAGGCTGGATGCAGCGTGGAGGGAAGAAGCCGGATTGAAGCGGCGTGCGCGCGGTCGGCAGTGCCGGGCGCAAAAACGAAATATAATAATAGAGTTAGAAACGGGAGGAGACGATGGCACGGGCCGTATTGTTGATGGGCGGAAACCTCGGTGATGTGAAGGATCGGCTGCGGTGTGCGCAGCAGCTGATCAACAGCCGTATCGGTGCCGTATTGCGTTGTTCCCACTGCTATGTCAGTGCTCCTTGGGGCTTTGAGGCTCCGCAACCCTTCATGAACCAGGTTGTAATCGTTTCAACCGACCATACGCCGCAGGAACTCCTTGCCCAAATCCACCGTATCGAGCGGGAACTGGGTCGCAACAGGGCTTCCGAAGCGGTCGAGAAGGCTGCTACGGGCCAGCGGTATGTGTCGCGGCCGATCGATATTGACATTCTGTTTTACGACGATGCCGTAATATCGACGCCGGAACTTACGATTCCGCATCCGGGGATTGCCGAGCGGGAATTTGTGCTGGCGCCGTTGTGCGAAGTGATGCGCGACCGCCGTCATCCGGTCTTGGGCCGTACGATGGGCGAGTTGCGGGAGATTTTGAAAAACGGGGCTCCGGTTCGCGACGCGGATCGGACGGAGGCTCCGATGTGACAGACAAAGATTGACAAGACGGAATGAAACGGACGATTCTCTTTGCTGCCGTTCTGTTGATGAGCGGATGTTTCAAAAGCGTGGGATACGACACCGACGTGATTCTCAAGAGCTGGGTTCAGGCGGAATCCTCCGGCGAACTCGTTCCGGCGACGGGGGTGGTCGCCTATGCTTTCGAGGCCGATACGATGACGTGGACGATCGCATCGTATGAGGATGCGCTCAATGGGGTGCTGACGCGCAAGGGAAGCGATGAAAGAGGCGTAGCTCCGGTCGATGGCGCGGTAATTCGTGTCGATTCGGTTGAGATGGATCTGCTCTCCATGCATGTAAGTTCCACTCCGGTCATTGTCGTGGCTGTCGATACGGAGAACAAGCTCTACGGTTACCGCCAACAGGATCTGGGCGAGAATCTGCCGCAACTCTATACATCGGTCATTTTCCGTCCTTGGAAACAGCTGAAGAAGTATGTCGACGGGTCGTGGCGGATGATCAACGAATTTTATGTCGAGGCCCCGATCGAGCCCGAAGATCCCGATGGCGATACGGAGGATCCCGACGACGGGCCGGATTCGGGTTCTGATGACGGGCCGGGCACGGGTTCTGATGAGGGAACGGGCACAGATTCTGACGACGGAACTGGCGCGGGCGCTGACGGTGCAGCGGATACGACCTCCGGTTAGGATGCCGGTGCGGAACAGACAGGATAGTTGGTCAGGGGATTGCAACGGACGGAGACAATGAAAAACGGCCCCTTCGGAGCAGGGTGCCGATAACGGAACAAAGAATGGGAACAACCGGTCAAAAACGAGGTTTCGCAAGGAGGATGGGACGGGCTGCGCTTGTCCTGCTCTTCTGTACGGCCTTTTTGTGGCGATGCGCCACGATCATGACCCCGACAGGCGGTCCGAAGGATACCTTGCCGCCGGTCATTACGATGATGACGCCCGATAATTTTACGAAGAACTTCAAGAACCGCCGTATTTACATCGAGTTCGACGAGTTCGTCCAGTTGAAAGATCAGCAGAAGGAGTTTTTCACGTCGCCGCAGATGAAAAAGAAGCCGACGATCACGATGCGTGGCAAAGGTATTCTCATTCAGATACGCGATACGCTGTTGGAAAACACGACGTATGCGCTCAATTTCGGCAGTGCGGTCTGCGACAACAACGAGGGCAATCCGCTCCATTCGATGCGGTATGTCTTTTCAACGGGTCCGGAGATCGATTCGATGATCATGTCGGGTTATACGGTCGATGCCTACAAGGCCGACAGTGTAGGCAAATCGTTCATCTATTTCTACATGGCCGACTCTGTTCCCGAACCCAAGGAGTACGATTCGACGCTGTTCAACTTCAAGCCGGCCGTTATCGGCCGCGCCGAGAACAACGGGATCTTTCTGACTCAGAATCTCAAGCCCGTATCCTACCGGGTCTATGCTTTCGAAGATACGAACGGCAACCAGATGTACGAACCGTCGATCGACAAGGTGGGATTTCTCGATACGTTGATCAACCCTTCCCGCATGGCCGATTTTTCGGTGTGGTACGACTCGATGCGGCGTTATGTGACGGCCGATCCGCAGGTATTCATGCGCATGTTTACCGACGAGGCGTTCAAGCGCCAGGCGCTTCAGCAGTCGGAACGCCCGGCCCAGCACAAGGCCGTGCTCTATTTCGGTGCGGCGCATCCGAAAGTGACGGCCCTGCAGTTCGACAGTATTCCGGCCGACCGGGTGATCTGGGATCCGCAGACCGTCGGACGGGATACGGTGGCATTGTGGTTCGATGTCGCTTCGGAGATGCTTCCCGATACGATCAAGGGGCAGATTACCTATTTCAAGCACGATACGATCAACCGGTTGCAGGAGGTAACCGAGGAGTTGAAACTGGCATGGCGATATGTCGAGAGCAAGGAGGAGCAGAAAGAGCGGGAACGCATCGAACGGGAGCGGAAACGTGCGGAGGCTGCGGGCGAAGAGTGGCAGGAACCGAAGAAACCCAATCCGTTCAAGGTGACCTATCCGACATCGGGCGATGTGAACCCGCTTGACAATCTGAAGTTCGAGTTCGATTATCCGCTGCGGCGCCTGGATTCGTTGTCGGTGCAGCTCTCCTATACGATGGAGGGGCAGACGGAGCCGCAGAAGGGGGCGGTTCGTTTCGAGCGGGACACGTCGAACATGCGTATCTGGCGGCTGAAATCCGACTGGCAGCTGGGCGGGAAATATGAACTGTTCATCCCCCCCGGCGCCATCGAGAACATCGCCAATCAGCAGAACGACACCCTCAGGGCATCCTATGCGGTTGCGGATCCCGAAAAGTTTGCCGTCATCATATTGCATGTCACGGGGAAGAGCCCCGATGCGAAGTATGTCGTACAATTGTTGAGCGGCTCGAATGCGGTGCTGCAGGAGCGGCGCGACGTGACGACGGGAGACCTGCGGTTCGACTATGTTCCTGAAGGGGAGGTCCGCATCCGCGTAATCGAGGACATGAACGGAAACGGCCGGTGGGATTCCGGCAATCTCGTTGCACGGCGCCAGCCCGAACGGACGGAGATGTATGTCAATGCGGAGGGGGAATCGACCTTCGCCACGAAAAAGAACTGGGAGGTGGAGCTCGACATCGACATGAACGAACTCTTTGCTCCGATTACGATGCAGTCGCTCGTCGAGCAGCTTGAACAGCAGGAGATGCAGCGGGTGTCGAAGTATCTTGAGGAGCAGCAGAAACGCAAAAACAGCGGTCAGGACCAGCAGGGCCAGCAGCAGTCGTCGGGCATGGGCTTCGGCGGGTTCGGCAGCGGTTCCGGCGGCTTGGGCGGTATGATGGGCAATATGCGTAATTCGTTTTAGGCGGGAAGTATGGACAGTTTGAAGAGAAGCATGCTCGTTGCGGCGCTTTTGGTTGTTGCCGTCTCGGTTCAGGCCCAGCACACCATTGGGCTCTCGGCCGGATACGGTACGGGAACGGTGCGCTTCGACCCCAAGCAGGAGACCCGTTCGGTCGGGGGCCGTTATTCTGCGGGCCTTTCCTGGCGATATTATTCCGCTACGCGTTTTGTGGGCTGCGTAGGCGTGGATGTGGAACTGTTGCAGCGCGGCTTTTCGTATGCCCCGTATGCTTCGATTACGGAGAACGAGGCCGATTACCGCTATTATACGCGCAAACTCAATTCGATTACGGTGCCGTTGGTCTGGCAGCCCCATTTTTATCTCGTGAACCGCCATGTCCGGGTCTATCTGGAGGCGGCGCTGACATTCTCCTATCATTTCGATTCGAGCTACGAGAATGAAGTTGCGCTCGACAACGGGGTCGAACCCTGGCGCGGCAAGTACGAATTCAAGCTGCCGCGCGACAACCGGTGGGGATATGGACTGGCCGGCGGTGCGGGTGTCGCGCTGCTTTTCGGACGTTTCGAGCTGAGCGGCGGTGTGCGCTACTATTTCGGGTATTCCGATCTGCTGCGCAACCGCAGCAAGTATTACGACAATGTTACGGACAATACGGCCGAGAATCCTTTCTGGTACACGCCGCAGCGGTCGCCTATGGACAATATGATGATCCGTGTGGGCGTCGCCTACCGGTTTGCCCCCGAATTCAGGTCGTGGAACGTCAAACCGCCCAAACGCGAGAAAGAGAGCAGGGAGTTCAATTTCGGGCCGGTAAAAAAATAGAAAGACAGAGACGATATGACAGAGCATGTTTCGACACGGCAACAGAAGATCGCGCGCCAGATCCAGCGCGACATGGCCGATATCTTTTCGAAAGAGGCAGCGGGGTTGCTGCAGGGGGTGATGGCGACGGTTACGGCCGTTCGGGTCTCTCCGGATTTCAGCTATGCGAAAATTTACGTCAGCATTTTCCCCTTTGAGCGCAGTGCGGCGGTCATGGCGACGCTGGAGAAGCAGAACTGGCTGTTGCGGCGCAGTCTGGGGCAGCGTATCCGCAACCAGTTGAAGGTTGTTCCGGAGCTTCAGTTTTTCCTCGACGACTCGCTGGAGTATATCGACAACATCGATCATCTTTTGCAAAAGGAGGAGTGATTCGATGAAACGGATGCTCGCCGGCTGGTTTGCCCGACGTTACTTCCTGTCGCGGAAGTCGCATGCGGTGATCAATGTGATTGCCGGAGTGAGCGTTGTTTCGATTGCCGTCCCCGTTGCGGCGATGATCATTCTGCTCTCCGTATTCAACGGATTCGAGCAGTTGGTACGGTCGATGAATTCGCATTTCGATGCCGATCTGACCCTCACGGCGCGTGAAGGCGGAACGTTTGTGACGGCATCGCTCGATACGGCGGCCCTGCGCCGCGTGCCGGGTGTTGCGGCATTGTCGTTCGCTCTTGAACAGAGCGCTTTGGTGGAGTATCGGGGGCGTCAGGCGATGGCGGTCGTGCGCGGCGTGGATGACGCTTATGCTGCGACGGTCCCTGTCGCCGACTGCATTGCGGCGGGGGAGTATCGGGTCCGTCTGGGCGATCTGGACGAACTGGTCTTCGGCCGGGGGCTCGCCTATGAACTCGGCATCCGCTCGTTGGGAGAATCCGACGGCATCCTGTATGCGTTGCGCCGCACGGGTTTTTCCTCGTTGCTGCCGATGGAGGGATATACGCGCCGGCGTGCCGGTGTGGCGGGGATATATGCGGCCGATGCCGAGACCGACAGCCGTTATGTCTTTACTTCGTTGCGGCTTGCGCAAGAGTTGTTTGCCTATCCCGACCGTGTCTCGATGGTTGCCATCCGTGTCGCGGACGGGGCACGGGTGTCCGACGTGAAGCGGCATGTCGCCCGGACGGCGGGGCCGGATTTCGACCTCCGCACGCGCGACGAGCTGAATGCTTCGTTCTATACGATCATGCAGTATGAGAAATGGGGAATCTTTCTCATGTCGTTCATGGTGCTTGTCATCGCGTCGTTTTCGATTGTCGGGGCGGTCGTCATGCTGGTGTTGGACAAGCGTCCGGCTTTTGTCACGCTTTATGCGATGGGTGCCGATACCCGTTTTATCCGACGGATCTTTTATTGCGAAGGGGCATTGATCGGCGGGCTGGGTGCTGTGGCCGGAATCGTTCTGGGCGTGGCGTTGTGCCTGTTGCAGCAGCATTTCGGGCTGATCGAGATTCCTGCCGACACTTTTCTGGTGAAGAGCTATCCGGTGCTGCTTCGCGGCGGTGATGTCGCGGCGGTGGTCCTGGCCTTTACGGCGGTGATCGGCACGGTTACGGCGATCACGGTCCGCCGCGCTGTCCGTCCGTCGGATGTGGCCGCGATGCGGCCGGAGCGCGGAGACTGACCTGCGGCATGCCGGAGAGAGTGGGACAGCGCGGCGTGCGGAGTCCGGAGAATTGAATGATATGACGGGACACGGTATCCGTGTTGACGGATGAGATTTGAGTTATGAAACGTTTTCTGTATCTATTGGCGATTTGCGGCGTGACGGCTTGTTCGGGGTACAAGATTATCCCCGACGACAAGCTGGCGCAGATTTTTCACGATGCCTATCTGACGAATGCCTACATGCAGCAGCAGGGTTTGCGGCCCGACTCGATCAATATCTACGAACCGATCTTTGCCAGATACGGATATACGACGGACGACGTGCAATATACGATCGGCAACTTCTCGAAGCGCAAGAGCGCCCGTCTGAGCGAGGTGGTCGAACAGGCGATCGAGCAGCTTGAATCGGAGTCGAAACAGCTGAGGCACGAAGTGGGGATTCTGGATACGATCGACAATATTGCCCGTCGGACGCTGCGTCGGACGCTGCTTTCCGATTCGGTGATCCGTCTGGAACGTTTGCGCGACACGTCCCGTCTCCGGTTTGTGCTGGACAGCATCCGGCCGGGCGACTATACGGTAGCGTTCGACTATCTGATCGATTCGCTTGACCGGAATACGCAGATACGGACGTCGGTGTGGTTCGAACGTCGGGACGGCCGTCGTGTCAACGCCTCGCCGAGTTACATGGCGCAGCGTCGGGTGGCGCAGTTCCGGCGGGAACTGGCGGCCGATACGAATATTTGCCGCATGGAGATTCGCATTTACGAGATCCGGAATCGCGAACCCAAGTCGCCGCATGCCATGATCCGCAATTTCAGAGTCGATTATACGCCGTATGCAGGGGAGGCTGTTGACAGCCTTTTTGTCCGGCAGTTGAATCTCAAAATCTTTTCCGATGGTTTCTGTAACCCGATCGATACGACGGATTGCCGCGCATTATCTGTTGACACCCTTGGGGCTGCAGCCCCGGCCGGTGATAAGTCTCGCTGACGACGGCACGGTCGTCGGGATTGCTTCGTGGCATGAGCTGGATCGGGAGGCCGGTGTGGAGTTTCATGCGGGCATGCTGCTTCCGGGACTCGTTGACGCATATTGTCATCTGGAAGACTCCCCCATGTGCGGCTTGATCGCTTCGGGCGATGGGCCGGCAGCCGCTTTTCGCCGGATGGCGGCGCTGCACCGTCGGTTCGGCGTGGAGGAGATCCGGCGTGCGGCTGGTGCGGCCGACGCCCGCATGTGGCATGACGGTGTTTCGGCGGTGGGCGATGTGGCCGTCGGGGAGGATGCCTTTGAAGCGAAAGCCCGGAGTTCGATCCGTTACCGTACATTCGTGGAGATTTCCGGGTTGCGGGAGGATTCGGCGGCGGAGTCCCGAACTTTGTTGCGTCATCCGTGTACATCGCTTACGCCGCGTTCGCTCTGCTCGGTCTCCGATGCCGTATTCCGTTCCGTATGCCGGGAGGGGGACGCACCGCTTGTGATCCGCTTCATGGAGTCGGCCGCCGAAGATGCGTTTTTCCGGAGAGAGGGGCCTTTGTGGGAGCGGTATGCGTCGCAAGGCCGGCGGTGCGATTTCCTGCATTACGGGTCGGTTGCGGAACGTCTTGTGGCGTGTGTCCCGCGTGATCGGCGCGTCATTCTGGTACACAACCGTTTCGTTACGCAGCAGATCATCGACCGTGTCATGGATCATTTTACGGCTCCGGTCTGGTGGTGCCTCTGCCCGGGTTCCAACCGGCATGCTTCTGCTCTTCGTCCGCCTGTCGAATTGCTGCGGGCCAACGGGTTGAACATCTGTATCGGAACCGATTCTCCGGTATGGGGTTCATCGTTGCCGCTGCTGGACGGTCTGCGATTGCTGGGAGACGCGATTCCGTTGGCCGAGCGGTTGCAGTGGGCAACGGCAGGCGGTGCCGCGGCGCTGGGATTTGGACCTGAACTGGGACGTCTTGAAGAGGGCCGTCGTCCGGGAGTGGTCCTTTTGCGCGGTTTCGATCCTTCCTCCATGCGGCTTTTGCCGGATTCGACGACTGTAAGATTGGCATAGTCTTGTTTTTCAGTGTTTTATAGTGTATTCACCGTCCCTGTTCCAGGCGGAGCCCCATGTGCCGGGACGCTGTCCTTTTCCGTTATTGAAAAATAAACTTGTGCGGAAGAATGACATATTTTGTAAAAATTCGTATATTTGCCGGACTCAACATGCAATTTCGGAGATAGAACGTATAATATTTACAATGGTGCATATGAAGAAATTTGGACTTTTCCTTTCAATGTCTCTGTTGCTGGCCTTCACCGGTTGCGAGAAGGATACGGTGGAAGAACCGGGTCTTCCGACCGTTTCCAAGCCTGTCATCGCCGTGAAGGAGAATACCCCGACATCCTTTTGCGTAGAGTGGGACGCGGTAGAAGGGGCTGAAGAATATCTCTATTCGGTCAGCAAAAACGATGCGGAGGGGAGTATGACGGAAGTCCGTCCTGAGACGCGCACGGCTGCAACGTTGTTTACGATTGACGATGCTTCGGCTGCGACGCGGTACACGGTGCGTGTAAAAACGATTGCAGCGGCCGATTCCCAACTCGGAGATTCGGACTTTGCGGAGATTTTCCTTGAGACTCCGGCCGAAGGGAATTCGGTGCAGGCGTTTACTTTCGGGTCGTTGTCCGTGACCTATTCTTCGGTAACGGTTACTGTGACCCCTTCGCAAGCCGAGGAGAGTTATTACGCGGCTCCTGTAAAGACCTCGCTTTTGATCGGCAAGAACAGCAATGACATCGTCAAGATGGTCAAGGACGATATTACGGAGGCGTCATTGAAAAAAGGCGTGCAGGAATTTGTTTTCGAACAACTCGATCCGTCCACGAATTATACGGTAGTTGCTTTCGGCTATGACTGGGGAAAAGGGGTTTCGACCTCTCAACTGGCACGTTCGGAGGAGATCGGGACAACGCCTGACCAGCGGGCGTCGCTGGATCTGTCGGTGCTGAGTACGGGCGATACGTCGATTTCGGCGAAATGTATTCCTTCGGACGGAGAGGTATCCTATTACATGACGGTGCTTCCGGCAACGGCCTTTGCCGGCAAGAATGATTATACTGTTCTGGACGAGCAGATCGCAACGCTCAACAAGCAGAGCTGGGATGCCATTGCCGGTCAGCTTCGCAAGGGCACTTCGACCTTGTCGGCGACGGATCTGGAGATGGATACGGAGTATTATGTGGTGGCTTTCGGCCTCCAGCGCAGTGCTTCGGGCCCGGCCGAGGCTGCAACGCGTCTGTTCAAAGTGGGTGCTGAAACGACGAAGCCCGAACCGATCGTCGATGTCGATGTCGTGATCGAGGATGGCGATGATTATGTACTCTCTTTCGGTTCCGATGTTGCCGGAAAGGCGCTGCTGGCTGTGAAGTTTACTCCTAATGCCGCGACGGAGAAGTATGCCTATGGCATCTATAATGATATCATTCTCGGTTATAGTGAGGAGGAGATCGTCTATCTATTGACCGGCGATCCCGGACAGTTCGTTTCGGGCCCGCTGGAGGAAGGTTATTATGTTATGGATTGGGGTGAAACAATTGTTGTCGCAGTTGTCGGTCTCGATGCTTCGGGGGATGTCGGCCCTGTTACGATGGAGACCCATACCATGACCAAGGAAGAAGGCGGTGATACTCCAGGAGGTGACGAACCCGTTGAGCGAGGCGATGCTTCCGTCGGGATGGATATAACGCTTTCAAACGGTTATCGGGGGCAGAATATCGGATCGCCAACCATGATTGTGGAATTTACGCCCAGTTCGGATTGTGTGGAGTACCGTTTCATGGTCGGCATGAACGAAGGTACATACGAAAAATACGGTGAAGAGGGTGTGATCGGTATTTTCGAGGATGAACGTTATCATGATGAAGGTTACTGGGAATCCAGCAAGGATTTCTCAAGCAACGGCGTGGTGTACACATTCTATGATACCGTGCTGGGCCAGACGATCGAGTCGTTTGCGCTGGCTTACGATGCCGAGGGCCGTCCCGGAAAGTTGACGATGGAGACGACCACCTTCCCCAGTTCGATAGCTGATCTGGATCAGTTGTCCAGACCCTATCCGAGCAGTTCGTTCCTGCACATTTCCGCCCCGCGGTCGAAGAGGGACTTTGTAATAAGATTGGAACCTTCCAAGACAGCCCGTCTTTGATAATTCCAAAAGTATTGAACGGAGACATCCGATAATATTTCGGATGTCTCCGTTCTTGTTTTCAGTCGCCCCGGCATGAAAAGTCTGGCAGTTTCTGGTGCACGGTTTGCTTGTCTGGCCCGATATCTGTATCTTGGATAAGTAACCTAAAAACGCTGTTATGTCTAACAAGGCGGACAATCTTTTGTACCGTATCAAGGCGGTTCAGACGCTGGATCGGATGTACTATCGGAAGGGCGACCGTTACTATTCGCACCATCGTGTCTGGCAGAACCATGCACGCCGGATCTTCGGTATCAACTATACGACCTATGCAAATTATCTGCGGCAGGATGTCTCGCAACTGCCCGATCTGATGGAAGGCGCACTCCGCACGGTCCGTGTGCTGGATGAACTGCTCAATGGCAGGCCGGAGGAGGATTCCGGTGCGGAGCGCGAAGTGTGAAACCGGCCTCGGGCCTGCATCCGGTCGCCATGTCGGGTTATGCCGCACCGATCGGGCGCGTTCGGACGGGCGGTTCGGTTTGCGCCCCTCTATGGCGGTACGAAAGAGGAGAGGGCCGGTCCGGCCCTCTCCTCTTTCGTATGCGGCGGCTCAATGCAGTACCATCTCGTCGAGCAGGTAGGAGGCATCTCCGATCCGGTCGATGACGAAAAGGACATAACGGATATCGACGGCAATGTTGCGGCAGATGTCGGGATCGAACTCCAGATCGCTCATTGTCGAGCGCCATGTGCGGTCGAAATTGATTCCGACGAGTTCTCCCCGTGCATTGATGACGGGCGACCCGGAGTTCCCGCCCGTCGTATGGTTTGTCGCAAGGAAGCATACGGGAACGGTCACGGAACCGTCTGCCGCCGGAATGCCCCATTGTCCGTAGTCCTTCGAGGCGTAGCATTCGCGCAGCCGCTGCGGAATATTGTAGTCGTAGATAGCGGGATCGTCTTTGGCGATGATTCCGTCGATCGTCGTAAGGGGGCGGTGATAGACGGCATCGGCGTACCAATATCCGCTCATGGCGCCGTAGGCGACCCGCAATGTGAGGTTGGCGTCGGGATAGAAGGCGCGGTCGGTATCGAACTCCCGCAGCGCCTTCATGTAGGGGCGATACCACCGTTCGATGGCGGGCAGATTGCTCAGATTGCGCGGTATGCGTTTACGCGGAAACCATTCGGCGAGTTTCAGGACAGGCTCCTGTGCGCATGCGGCGGCGAGTGCCGTTGTATCCCGCAACAGCGCCTGCGCCTCCTCGAACGATCCGAATGCCGAAGCATCGAAGAGGTGATCGACATAGGCGTCGATACCGCCGCAGCGTTCCACTTCGTCGCGGTAGGCCTGAGGCACCGGTTGCGGGTGGTACTCTTCGAGCCCGTGCAGCAGGGCTTTGGCGATCCTGCGGTCGATGGCAGGGTCGTAGTCGCGGTAGAATTTCGCCAATCGGGCTTCGAATCCATCCGGCATTTTGTCCGACGCCTGTTTCATCGCCGATGCAACGGACAACAATTCAATGGCCCGAACGCTTTCGTTATAGAGCTCCTGCCGGTAATACTCTTCGGCCGCTCCGAGATAGGCGGCGTGCAGCGAATCGAGCAGGTGGCCGTATTCGGGCCTCTCGGCAGCCCACTGTGCGAACCGCTTCTCATAAGCCCGTCTCTTCTCCACCGTGCCGAGCCGTTGCAGTCCCAGCAGTTCACCCTGCCATTTCTTCCATGAGTTGGCGATGGCGGCGTGTTTGGCCGCGTAGCGGATACGGGTTGCGGCATCGGCCTCCTGTGCTGCCGAGATGATCTCCAGCCGGCGGGTCCGCAGGTCGATCTTCATGGGGTCGGAGCGCTCGACGACGTAGGCGACGGCATCGGCCGTGACGTATTGCTGTGTGTTGCCGGGAAATCCGTAGATCATCGTGAAATCGCCTTCGGCAAGCCCTTTCGTGGAGATGGGAAAGAACCGTGCCGGACGATAAGGCACGTTGTCGGGACTGTATTTTGCGGGGCGGTTGTCGGCGCCGGCATAGATGCGGAAGAGCGAAAAGTCCCCCGTATGTCGCGGCCACATCCAGTTGTCGGTATCGCCGCCGAATTTGCCGATCGCCGACGGCGGAGCCGCAACGAGCCGCACGTCGTCGAACTGTTCATAGACGAAAAGGAACTGTTGATTGCCGTAATACATCTGTTCGATGGCTGCGCGGTAACGTCCGCCCTCTTCGGCCTCCTTGCAGATCGCCTCTTTTGTCTCTCCGGCGGCCAGACGGTCGGTTACCTCCTCCATGCGGACGAGAAACCGCACCCATAACCGTTCGTTGGGCAGCTCTTCGGCGCGGGAACGGGCCCAGAATCCGTTTGTCAGGTAGTCGTGTTCGACGGTCGAATGGCTTTGGATGGCACCGTATCCGCAATGGTGGTTGGTCAGCAGCAGTCCCTCCGGCGAGATCAGTTCGCCCGTGCATCCGCCGTTGAAGAGTACGACGGCATCCTTCATCGAGGCTTGGTTGATCGAGTAGATCTCCTCGGCGGAGAGCCGGAATCCCTTCGCCCGCATGTCGTCGATGCGGTCGGCAATCAGGCAGGGAAGCCACATTCCCTCGTCGGCGCGTGCGGCAGAGAGGGAGAGCAACAATGCGAATCCAAGAATCAGTCTCTTCATAATGCGTTTAATCTTTTTATCTTTTGTGCGGAGAGCACGGCTCCGTGCTCTCCGAAGGTGCTATTTATGAATGGTCGGCGGGGTGGCTGCGGCAGGTTTTATCCGTGCCGCGCCGTTTCCTCCTTCGACACGAAGCGGTCGAGCTCGACGTAGAGCCGTTGGATCGGCAGCCCCATGACGTTGTAGAAGGAGCCGTTGACACTCTCGATGGCCACATAGCCGATCCACTCCTGAATGCCGTAGCTGCCGGCCTTGTCGAAGGGGCGGTAGCGGTCGATATAGTAGTCGATCTCTTCGTCGGCAAGGGGCCGGAACCGCACCGCCGACGTTACGGCGAAACTGTAACGTCGTTCGGCCGTGCGGAGCGTGACGCCGGTCGTGACGAAATGTTCGGCGCCGGAGAGCCGGCGGAGCATCCGCACGGCATCGTCGCGGTCGCGGGGTTTGCCGAGGATCTCGCCGCCGGCAACGACCACCGTGTCGGCCGTGAGCAGGATCTCGCCCGTCGCCAGCGGTTCGGGGTAGGCTTCGCTTTTGAGTTGCGACAGGTAGAGCGGAACATCGTGCGGCGGTGTTCCCGCCGGATAGCGCTCTTCGACGTCGTATTTGTCGATGAGTGTGAACTCCAGTCCGCAGTCGCGGAGCAGCTGCTGCCGGCGCGGCGAATGCGATGCCAGCAGCAGTCGATAGGGTTGCAGTTTCTCTTTGAGAAGCATGGTCGGAAGTTTGATGTATTGTGCGGACGGGGCATGCTCCGTCCGGAGTCGTTAACGGATTTCGAAATGGAGCATTTCGCGTCCTTCGAGTTCGGCCCGCAGGACATCGCCCCGTTTGACGGGCCCTACGCCGGCCGGTGTACCGGTAAAGAGCAGGTCGCCCGTCCGATAGGTCATGTAACGGGAGATGTAGCTCAGCAGTTCATCGACCGGAAAAATCATGTCGCCCGTAAATCCCCGCTGGCGTACTTCGCCGTTCACTTCGAGCGTGAAGTGCAGCTGCCGGATGTCGCCCAGTTCCGCGACGGGAATAAATTGCGGCGATACGGCGGCCGAGTAGTCGAATCCCTTGGCCCGCTCCCAGGGCAGCCCTTTTGCTATGGCCTCACGTTGGATGTCGCGGGCCGTGAAGTCGATGCCCAGCCCCACCTCGGCATAGAGCCGGTGGGCGTAGCGGGGCGCCACATGCCGGGCCAGCCGGTCGATCCGCACGACGAGTTCGCATTCGTAGTGGACTTCGTTCGAGAAGTCGGGAATATAGAAGGGATCGTTGTTGCGCAGCAGCGCCGTGTCGGGCTTCAGGAAGAAGAGCGGCTCCTTGGGAACCGTCCCGCCGTCATGAAGCTCCGCAACATGTTCGCGGTAGTTGCGGCCTATGCAGAAGATCTTCATCGTTTTCTCTTTTTGTAGTGTTCCACGAGCGAGATGACGGTGATCAGACCGACGAACAGTACTCCGATCCGCAGCATGGCGAGCTGGTCGTCCGTGCATCCGGCGCGCTGGAGCAGCCAGCTGCCGCCGGCGATGAGCAAAGCCATCAGCAGCGGGATGCCGCCTACGATGCGGCGGATGTTGCGGGGATCGACCTGCGGGTTCTTTCGCAGCGCGGCGATCCATTGGGGGCGGAGCCATGCGACGACTCCGCAGAGGAGGAGAACGGCGGCAATGACGAGTGATTCTTTCATTCGGCGTACTTTTTTATTGTCTGTTTCCGGATTGGGACTCCATCGCTTGCAGCCGGTGGAGTCCCGAACCCTTTTTTATTCCTTTTTCACTGTTGGGCACGGATTCTGTCCGGTTGCCGGGTTCCGGTTTCGGGACAGTTCGTCGTACATGTCGCGGGCGAAGCGCTCGCTGGCGCCGGGGCCGCCCATGATGTCGTGCAGCTCGTCGTAGTCGGCCAGCATCCGTTCACGCTCCTTCCCGCCCGGCAGGATCGCCTGCAACGCCTTGTATGCTTCGGCCGTGTCGGCCGACGACTGTACCAGTTCCCGCACGGCTTCGCGGCCGAGGTTGAGGTTGACCAGCGAGATGAAAGGCACCTTCAGCACATAGGGCCGCAGCCATACCTGCCACCATACGGTGCGGTAAACCACCACCTCCGGAATGCGCATGAGGGCCGTTTCGAGTGTCGCCGTTCCCGATGTGACGACGGCCGCAACGGCGTTGTGGAGCGTCTCGTAGGTCTGGTCGCAGACGAAACGCACGTCGCTGCCCGTCATGTGCCGATCGTAAAGCGCGCGGTCGAGCCACGACACCCCCGTTACGACGAACTGAAAGGCGGGGAGTTGCCGCGCCAGGGCGCACATCAGCGGAAGGTTGGCCTCGATCTCGCCGCGCCGGCTGCCGGCGACGAGCGCAACGATCGGCCGGTCGTCGAGCCGGTTCGTGCGGATGAACTCCTCGCGCGCGGGCAGCGATTCCCGACGGGCTTCGATGGCGTCGAGCAGGGGATTTCCCTCGAAGACGGGTTGTATGCCCTTGCGGGGAAAGTAGCCGCGTTCGAAGGGGAAGATGATGTAGAGCCGATCGACATAGCGGCGGATCGCCTTGACGCGCCATTCGCGCCATGCCCAGACCTTGGGCGCGATGTAGTAGAAGGTGCGGATGCCGTGCTCTTTGGCAAAACGCGCCATCTTCATGTTGAAACCCGGATAGTCGATCAGGATCAGCACGTCGGGTGCGAACTGCAGCAGATCGTCGCGGCATTCGCGCAGCTGGCGGGAGATCGTACCCAGATTGCGCAGCACGCCGACGATCCCGAAGAAGGAGGTCTCCCTGTAGTGGTGGACCATGTTTTCGCTGCCGCCGACAGCGGCCATGCGGTCGCCGCCCCAGAATCGGAACCGTGCCGACGGGTCGCAGTCGCGCAGTCCGCGCATGAGGTTCGAGCCGTGCAGGTCGCCCGACGCTTCACCGGCTATGAGGTAATATTTCATGGCAGATCGGTATTTATCTTCTTGAGCAGGTCGGGACGCAGGCGTTTGGTGCGTTCCCACGCCTGCTCCTCCTGCCACGCCTCGATTTGTGCGAAGTTGCCCGACAGCAGCACGTCGGGAACGCGCCAGCCGCGAAACTCCGCCGGCCGCGTATAGACGGGCGGTGCCAGCAGGTTGTCCTGAAAACAGTCCGTCAGCGCCGATGCTTCGTCGCCGATGGCCCCCGGCACAATCCGCACGACCGAATCGGCTATCACGCAGGCCGCCAGTTCGCCGCCCGTCAGCACATAGTCGCCGATCGAGATCTCGCGCGTGACGAGGTGTTCGCGGATGCGATGGTCGATCCCCTTGTAGTGGCCGCAGAGGATGATGATGTTTTCAAGTGTCGAGAGGCGGTTGGCTTCGTGCTGGTCATAGCGCACCCCGTCGGGCGAGGTGTAGATGATCTCGTCGTAGTGCCGTTCGGCCTGCAGTTTCTCGACCGCTTCGAAGACCGGTTCGGGCTTCATGACCATACCGGCTTCGCCGCCGAAGGGGTAGTCGTCGGTTGTCCTGCGTTTGTCGTGTGCGTAGTCGTGGAGGTTGTGGACGACGATCTCCACCAGCCCTTTCTCCTGCGCCCGCTTGAGAATCGACTCGTTGAGCGGCGAGTGCAGCAGTTCCGGAACTACGGTCAGAATATCGATACGCATCGTATGCCAGTATTTTTGTAAATCAACAATCAGCGGCGGGGCCGGAAGATGATGTCTTTGGTGCTGTACTCCTCCAGCAGGACCTCGCGGCCCCGTTTGAGCGTATAGCCCTCGTATCCGAGCGACCGGAAGAGGGCAATGATCTGCGGACGGTTCTCGCCGCCGCTTTCGATGAGTACGACGGGATGAAAGCGTTCAAGCAGGGGCCGCATCTCCTCCATGACGACCGTTTCATAGCCTTCGATGTCGCATTTGATGAAATCCAGCCGGGTAAGATGGCTGAAGAGTTGCGAGCCGCGCCGCATCGTGGCGGTAAACTCCATGTCGGCCGTATCGCCGTTCCGCATGACGAAATTCTGCCCCGTGCCGAAATAACCTCCCGTATGAAGGGTTGCATTGCCCATACGGACGTCTCGGTCTTCGGCGCCCAGGGCATAGGGGAGGATCTCGACGTTGTCGCAACCCTTGAGGTTGGTTTCGAGTACGCGGCGGATCGGCTCGACGGGTTCGACGGCATAGACGAATCCGTCACGGCCGGCGATACGGGCCATCAACCGGGTGTAATATCCCAGATTGGCCCCGATGTCGATGGCCAGATCGCCCGGCCGGAGGAGCCTGTCCAGATGGAAGGTGTATTCCGTAGCCGGTGCATAACGGCCGATGCCGAGCCGATGAAAAAGGAAGAACGCTCCGCTCACCGTGCGGAGATAGGCTCCCAACGGCAACAGGCGGTAAAGCGCTTTGTGCAGGAACTCGTTCATCGGACGGCTATCTGTAATTGACCTCGTTGTTGAGGACCTCCACTACGAAGGGGTTGTAAAGCGTTTCATGACCGATGGAGGTCGGTTCTCCGTGACCCGGATAGACCTGGACGTCGTCGCCCAAAGGAAGCAGTTGTTCGAGGATCGAACGCATGATCCACGAATAGTCGCCGCCGGGCAGGTCGGTGCGTCCGATGCTTTCGCGGAAGAGCGTATCGCCCGTGAAGAGGGCTTTGGCATCGGGCGCGTAGAAGGCCACATGCCCCGGTGTGTGCCCCGGTGTGCGGAGAATGCGCAGGGTTGTCTCCCCGAAACGGATCTCTTCGACCGTATCCAGATCCAGATCGACCGACGGCATGGCTCCGGTCTTCACACCGAAGATCGAAGCGCTCGTTGCGGCGTTCTCCAGCAGGAAGCGGTCCTTTCCGGAGAGTGCAAAAGGAATGGCGTAGGTATCCTTGAGGAACTGCACGCCCAGCGTGTGGTCGAAATGTCCGTGCGTGTTGATGGCCATTACGGGTTTGAGCTTTCGGGTGTCGATGAATTGACGCAATTGCTCCTCTTCGCGGGACGAAGCGCATCCGGCATCGACGATGACACATTCGAGCGTCTGATCCCAGACGACATAAGTGTTTTCGCAGATCGGATTGAACGGCAGGGATGCTATTTTCATGAAAAAACAGTTTTTGCAAAGATACATTTTCTCGGAGAGATTTGAAAATGAAAAGTACGAAATGCGAACCGGAGCGGGCGGATGGGTGCGGATTCCGGCCGCTCTCTGTCCCTGCCGGCCCTTGTCGCCCGCTCCCGTCTCCCTGATGGCCCCCTGCCGGCACTTCCTGTCCGGTGCGGTGCACCGGGCATCGGGCGTTGGTGTCGGGCGTCGAAGTCGCAGGGCGTGTGGAGCGGTATGGAAGAGCCGGTCGGGGGGGGCGATGTCGGGAGCGCGAGTGCGGGAAAGACAACCGACGAAAAGGGGATGGGGGGGGAACAGCAAGGGCGCCGCACTCAATGTACGGCGCCCTTGCTATGGCACAGCGTGCCCTTGCGGACTTTAGGCGTATTTGAACGTCGATTCGTCCGATACGGTCAGCTTCTTGCGGCCTTTGGCACGGCGTGCGGCCAACACCTTCCGACCGTTGGCGGTAGCCATTCTCTGACGGAAACCGTGCTTGTTGATTCTCTTCCGGCGCGAGGGCTGGAATGTTCTTTTCATTGCCATAGCAGTATCCTTTTTATTTTGTAATTAGCGCACTTTGCGGAGTGCAAATGTATAACAAAAATGTGACATGTAAAAATTTTCCCCGAAAATATTGAATTTTTCTCTTGCGGGAGGCCCTTTCGTGCCGGAGCCGGTGTGCCGTGCGGAATCTTCCGGAGCGGAAGAAAAAAATCCGGGCGAGGTAAATAGCTCGGTTATTTTGACTATTTTTGCGCTATCGAAATGATGACGATGACTCTTCGGCGATTTTTGTGCGTGCTCCTGTCGGCCCTGTTGCTTGCAGCGGGGTGGATCGGGGTGTCGGGACTGCCGCTTCTGGCTGCGTTGGTTCCGCTGCTGTGGATCAGTTCCACCTACGGGGCTTCGCGCCGCGACTGGTGGCGGATGTTCGGCTGGGCATGGCTCGCATTCGCCCTTTGGAACGGTCTCACCATCTGGGGCCTGTGGTACTCCACGCCGGTCGGCCCCTTTGCGGCGACGCTCGCCTCGACATTCCTCAACCTGCTGGCCTTCATGCTCTACCATACGGTCAGCAAACGTGCGCACAAGGCGTTGGCTTATACCCTGCTGGTGTCGGGATGGATCGCTACCGAATACTGGTACACGGTGGGGGAATTTTCATTTCCCTGGTTGTTGTTCGGCAACGGATTCGCTGCGGAGCCTTGGGCGGTGCAGTGGTATGAATATACGGGTCTTTTCGGCGGTACGCTGTGGGTGCTTCTGTGCAACCTGTTCCTTTTCGAGGCGTGGCAGCACCGGCGTGCGCTCCGTTATTGGGTGCGGGCGGCCCTTGTCCTTCTTCTGCCGCTCGTCGTTTCCCTGACTGTTTATTTCTGCTGGCAGGAGCCGCAGCGGCATCTTGCGGCCGCTGTCATTCAGCCCAATGTCGATTGTTACGACAAATTCAACACCTCTCCCGACGGCCAACGGGAAAACCTGCTGTCGCTGTTGTCGGAAGTCCCCGATTCGGTACAATTGATCGCCATGCCCGAAACGGCTCTCGTCGAAGGAATCAACGAGTCGTACCTGTCGGCAAGTCCCTCCGTGCAGCAATTGGTTGCGGCTCTGTCGGCCGACCACCCGCAGGCGCTGCTCGTCGTCGGCGCCGACACCTATAAAATCTACCCCGCAGGTGCCCGGACCTCGACCGCCCGTTACCGGAACGGCATCTGGTACGACCGTTTCAATACGGCGCTGGCGCTCGATGCCGAAGGCGTGCAGGGTGTCCACCACAAGTCGCGGCTGGTTATCGGCGTGGAGAAGATGCCGTTGCCTTGGCTGTTCAGGTGGTTGAGTTTTCTGGTGATCGATCTGGGCGGTACGACGGGCCAATTGGGCGTCGATACGCAGCGCACGGTCTTTTCGACCGATGCGGTGCCGGCCGTAGCGCCCGCCGTTTGTTACGAATCGGTCTATGGAGCCTACGTCGGAGAGTTCGTGCGCAACGGAGCGCAACTGCTGCTTGTCATCACCAACGACGGCTGGTGGGACGATACGGCGATCCACCGGCAGCACTTCTCCTACTCGCGGCTGCGGGCGATCGAACACCGGCGGGCCGTAGTCCGCAGTGCCAACACCGGAATATCGGGCTTCATCAATGCACGGGGAGATGTCGTGGGTGAGACGTTGGGCTGGGAGAAGCGGGGCGTATTGGTCCGTTCCGTTGCCCTCGAAGAGCGGCAGACGTTCTATACCCGCTATGGAGATTATCTGGGCAGAATAGCCGAATATGTGTTGCTGCTCGGTGTCCTCTACTTCATCGCTTACCGCGTCAAGCGGCGCAATCATCTGGTCGATTAATCCAACAAATCATAGAGAGTCGCCATGAATTACTCACAAACGCTCGAATTCCTTTTCTCGTCGATGCCGACCTTTCAGGAGGAGGGTGCAACGGCCTACAAACCGGGTCTGGAACGTATAACGGCCTTCTGCCGTCATCTGGGAAATCCGCAGCGTAACTTTTTCACGGTTCATGTGGCGGGCACCAACGGCAAGGGTTCCGTATCGCACATCATTGCGGCCGTATTGCAGCAGGCCGGTTACCGCACGGGTCTGTTCACGTCGCCGCATCTGCACGATTTTCGGGAGCGGATCCGTGTCGATGGCGAGATGATCCCCAAACAGAAGGTGGTGAATTTTGTTGACAAGCATCGGGAGAAGATGACCGAACTCGGACTGTCGTTTTTCGAGATGACGGCAGCGCTTGCCTTCGATTATTTTGCACAGAGCGATGTGGAGGTCGCCGTGATTGAAACGGGGCTGGGCGGGCGTCTCGATGCCACGAACGTGATTCTGCCGATCGTAAGCGTGATTACCAACATCGGCCTGGAGCACACGGCGCTGCTGGGCGATACGCTGCAACAGATTGCGGCCGAGAAGGCGGGGATCATCAAAAAGAGCATACCGGTTGTGCTGGGCGAGGCCAATGATGCGTACAACGATGTTTTCGAGCATATTGCGGCGGCCAATAAAACGCATGTGACCTATGCCGAACGGGAGTTTTCGTGCGAGATGCACGAGGAGCGCGCCGGCAAACAGCATTTCCGCATTGTTCGCCGGCGTGACGGACATGTGCTTGATTTCGACCTCGATCTGCTGGGTGAATATCAGTGCCGCAACATCCTGACGGCGCTTGCGGCGCTCGACCTGATGCACGAACAGACGCCGCTGACGATCAGCCGCCGGGCGTTTGTCGATGGTGCGGGGAGTGCGGCGCGGACAACCTCGCTGCAGGGCCGTTGGCAGACATTGGGCGAGCATCCTCATGTCATCTGCGATACGGGGCACAATGCGCACGGTTTGGCTTGTGTGGCGCATCAGATGAACGTATCTCATGCCGGAGGACGTCTCTATTGCGTCATGGGCTTCTCGAACGACAAGGATCTCGATGCGATTTTCGCCCTGCTGCCGCGTGATGCGCACTATCTTTTCACGCAGGCGGCAACGCACAGAGCCTGTCTGACGGAAGATCTTGCTGCGCGGGGTGCCGCTGCAGGTCTTGACTGTGAAGCCGTTGCGACGGTCACGGAGGCTGTCGCGCGTGCGCGTGCATTGGCGGCGCCCGAAGATACGATCTTCATCGGCGGCTCGACTTTCGTGGTGGCCGAGGTCATTTGACCCCTCCTGTCAACGAGGCGCCTTTCTGCGGTTTCCGGTATCCGTTCAACGGGAAGCGCGGATAGGCTGGAGCCGGAGTAAACGGATTGGGCTGCGGTAGATAAGGGAAAGGGCCGGAACAGTTCCGGCCCTTTCGTCTGTTTGTGCGTTTGACTATTCGTCGTCGGTATCGGTGTACTCCTTGAGCAGTTTGGCCTGTACGTCGGCGGGCACCTGTTCGTACGAGGAGAAACGCATCGAGTAGGTCGCGGCTCCCGATGTAAGCGACGACAGGGTCGTCGAGTAGCGATAGAGCTCGGCCAGCGGGACACGGGCGTTCAGCCGGTCGAATCCCTTGTCGGAGTTCATCCCTTCGATCATCGCGCGGCGGTTCTGCAGGTCGCTCATCACGGCACCCATGTATTCGCTGGGCGTAAGCACTTCGATGCTGTAAATCGGCTCCATGATCTTGGGTCCTGCATTGCGGAAGGCCTCCTTGAAGGCGTTGCGGGCTGCCAGCTTGAACGATATCTCATTCGAATCCACCGGATGCATCTTTCCGTCGTAGATGATGACGCGGATGTCGCGGGCGTAGGATCCCGTGAGCGGGCCTTCGTCCATCTTCTCCATGATACCCTTCAGGATGGCCGGCATGAAGCGTGCGTCGATGGCACCGCCGACGATCGAGTTGTAGTATTGCAGTTTTCCGCCCCAGGGCAGGTCGTATTCCTCCTTGCCCTTGATATTGACCGTAATGTCTCCCTTTCCGGGAATCTTGTAGCTCTTCGGTTCGGGGATGCCTTCGTAGTAGGGTTCGATGATCATGTGCACCTCGCCGAACTGGCCCGATCCTCCCGACTGTTTCTTGTGGCGGTAATCGGCCTGTGCCACCTTTGTGATCGTCTCCCGATAGGGAATTCGCGGAGCGACATATTCGATCTCCATCTTGTTGTCGGCGGCCAGTTTTGCCTTGAGGATGTTGAGGTGGTGTTCTCCCTGCCCCTGGATGATCGTTTGTTTCAGCTCCTTGGAGTACTCGACCAGGATCGTCGGATCTTCGTATTTCGCATCGTTGAGCAGTTTGCCGAGTTTCTCTTCGTCGGCCTTGACCTTCGGCTGTACGGCCGCACGGTAACGCGGTTCGGGGAATACGATCGGGGTGATGGCAACCGGTGCCGAAGGCGCCGCCAGCGTGTCGTTTGTCCGTGATCCTTTGAGCTTGACGGTGCATCCGATATCTCCGGCGTTCAGTTCGGTCACCTTGATGCGGTTCTTCCCCGCTACGGCGAAGAGCTGCGAGATCTTCTCCTTGTTGCCGGTGCGGGTATTGAGTAGCTCCATCCCTTCGGTGAGTTTGCCCCGGATGACGCGGAGGTAGCTGATCTCGCCGATATGCTGTTCGATCTGGCTCTTGAAGATGAATGCTACGGCCGGTTTCGTTTCGTCGGCTTCGATCTCTTCGCCCTCCTCGGAGAGGAAATTGGGAGCCTTGAGCGGATCGGGCGCCACATTGATGATGAACTCCATCAGGCGCTTGGTGCCGATGTCCTTCTTGCCGCTGGCGCAGAAAATCGGCATCACTTCGCGGCGTGCGAGGCCTATTTGCAGGCCGGCGCGGATATCGTCTTGCGTAAGCGTCCCCTTGTCGAAATAGAGCTCCATAAGGGCTTCGTCGTTTTCGGCGGCCAGTTCGACCAGTTCACGGTTGAGTTCCGTTGCCCGATCCATTTCGTCGGCAGGGATGTCGAGCTCTTCGCGGGTGCCGTTGTCATCCTTGAAACGGTAGAGTTTCATCATGAGCACGTCGATAAAGGCGTTGAACTCCGGGCCTTGATTGACCGGATATTGTACGATGGCGGGCTTGACGCGCGACGCGGCGCGGATGCTGTCGATGGCGCCTTCGAAGCTGGCTTTCTCGGCATCGAGCTGGTTGATCACGCCGATAACGGGCTTGCCCAGCTCACGGGCGTAGCGGGCCTGGATCTCCGATCCCACTTCCCAGCCGTTCTGTGCATTGAAAAGCATGACGCCGACGTCCCCGACCTTGAATGCCGAAAAGAGGCTTCCGCAGAAATCGTCCGAGCCGGGGCAGTCGATGATATTGAGTTTGCGGCCCATGAACTCCGTAAAGAGGATTGTCGAATAGATGGAGCGCTTGTATTCGTGTTCGATGTCGGTGTTGTCCGACAGGGTATTGTTTGTTTCGATGCTTCCCCGCCGATCGATGACCTTTCCTTCGAAAGCCATCGCTTCGGCGAGGGTTGTCTTGCCTGAACCGGGGGCGCCGATCAGGACGATGTTCTTGATCTCCTTTGCTGAGTAGTTTTTCATGTTGCGAAATTTTAAAGTTTATCTTGTTGTCTTTTTTGACAATTGCGTGCTGCATCCTCGTCATGCAATGCCTTGCGGCTGTCGGCTGTTCTGTCGGAATCACAGGCGGATCTTTGCATGGCCATGCAAGCCGACCCGAACAGAAACCAAATATACGAAAAAAAACGGCAATACCAGAGCTGCGGATGGAAAAATTTAGAAAAAATTTCAATATCTTAAAATCGGGGGTCACTCCGCTTCGTTTTTTTATTCGTTGTGTTGCGGCATTCCGCTTTTGTGCCGATGTGGTTTGATTGTTGATAAATGATTGAAAACTTCAGCCGGCTCACGGGTCGATTCCGGTTTCGTTATTGTTATATTTGTAAAATATAAAAAGCGTTTTTATGGCAGAGACCAAGAATTTAGTCGATCTTGAGTTGGATGAGACGGTCGCACAGGGAAATTATTCGAATCTGGTCATCATTGCTCACTCTTCGTCGGAGTTCATCATTGATTTTGCAGCGGTCATGCCTGCCGTTCCTAAAGCAAAGGTAAAGAGTCGGATTATTCTGACGCCGGAACACGCAAAACGGCTGCTGATTTCGTTGCAGGAGAATATCGTCCGCTACGAAAGCGTGCATGGCCAGATCGTCATTCCTTCGCCGCAGCGTGCGAGTGATGATTTTGGCGGCTGCAAGGTCGGCGAAGCATAAAATTATCCGCTTCCGATACCGGAAGCGGCGGATTGAGCCTGAAGCCTGCCAGCCCGTACCGGAGAGGAACGGGGGAATCCGTGTCGGGAACTGTCCGGATTTGCATGCGGACGCCGGTCTCGGACCTTGCGTGATGATGGCCGGAATGGCGTTTCATGCCGGCTCCGGTTTCATGCTGCAAAAGCCGGCGGTGTTCCTCTTTCCAGCGAAAACGCTCCTCGTCGGGAATCCTTCGGAAGGCGTGTGCCCCGATGTGCGGGGCGGATGATAACGGAAGGGTGCGGGAGAGAACAGGAGGAGAGGAGAACAGAGGGACAGGGAATAAGACAAGAAAAGGGCGGCCCGTTGCGGACAGCCCTTTTCCTTGTGGCCATGAAGGGGCCGACTATTTCTCGAACCCTTTGCCGATGGCGAGGAAGTCCTCGGCCTTGAGTGCGGCACCGCCGATCAGACCGCCGTCCACATCCTCTTTTGCGAAGATCTCGGCGGCATTGGACGGCTTGCACGAACCTCCGTAGAGAATCGGGCATTCGGCCGCTGCAGCTCCGAACTTTTCGGCGAGCACCTTGCGGATGTAGGCCTGGATCTCCTGAGCCTGCTCGGCCGTAGCGGTCTTGCCCGTACCGATTGCCCAGACGGGTTCGTAAGCGATGACAAGCTTGGCGAACTGCTCGGCCGTGAGGTTGTAAACCACCTCTTCGATCTGCGCCTTTACGACGTCGAAATGTTTGCCGGCTTCGCGCTCTTCGAGATTCTCACCCACGCAGTAGATCGGCGTCAGGTTGTTGGCATAGGCCTGAGCCATCTTCTTGTTGAGTGTTTCGGAGGTCTCGCCGTAGTATTGACGGCGCTCCGAGTGGCCGAGGATGACATATTCGCAACCCAGTGCCGCGATCATGGCGGCGGAAACTTCACCCGTATAGGCTCCTTTGGCCTCGGCCGCGCAGTTCTGTGCGCCGACGGCGATACCCGTCCCCGTGAGTACGTTGACTACCTCCGACAGGTGGGTAAAGGGCGGGCAGACGATGAAATTCACGCAGTCGCAGACGGTGTGTTTGCCTGCGGCGACATTCTTGGCGAGTTCGACGCCTTCGGCGGGCAAGGTGTTCATCTTCCAGTTGCCTGCTACGATCTTTTTTCTCATGACTGTAATTTTTTGAATTTATGATTGTAACGAAGTATTGTCCGCATCGGCCGTCCGGTTATTCGGCGGCGGGGCTGCACCACGCCTTGACCTCCTCCATCGACGGGGCCTTGAGTCCGAGTTTGTTCTTCTTGTTGAATCCGCACAGGTCGTTGAAGAACCTGCCCGGCGAGAGTTTCCGCAGCGAATCGACGGTCAGATAGCCCATCTTCTGGATGACGGGAACCCATTCGGCCGGAATGCCGATGGCGGTGTAGGCCTCTTCGGGGTCGTTCTGCGCCCTCTTTTCAGGCCGCATCTGCGGGAAGAAGAGCACATCCTGAATCGACGACTGTCCGGTCATGAACATCGTCAGCCGGTCGATGCCGATTCCCATGCCCGAACACGACGGCATGCCGTATTCCAGCGCACGGACGAAATCCATGTCGATGAACATCGCCTCGTCGTCTCCCTTTTCCGAGAGCCGCAACTGTTCCTGGAAACGTTCCAGCTGGTCGATCGGATCGTTCAACTCCGAGTAGGCGTTGCAGAGCTCCTTGCCGTTGACGAAGAGCTCGAAACGCTCCGTGAGGTCGGGATTTTCGCGGTGGCGCTTGCACAGCGGCGACATCTCGATGGGGTAGTCGGTTACGAAGGTGGGCTGGATCAACTCCTCTTCGCAGTACTGGCCGAAAATGGCGTCGATGAGCTTCCCCTTCCCCATCGTCTCGTCGGTTTCGACACCCAGGCGCTTGCAGGCTTCACGCAGCTGCTCCTCCGTTTGACCCGTAATATCGTATCCGGTCTTTTCGCGGATGGCGTCGGTCATCGTCACACGGCGGAACGGAGCCTTGAACGATACGGCGCGGCCGTCGATCGTCACCTCCGTCGAGCCGTTGGCGGCCAGTGCCACACGTTCGAGCATCTGCTCGGTAAACTCCATCATCCACAAATAGTCCTTGTAGGCGACATAGATCTCCATGCAGGTGAATTCGGGGTTGTGCGTGCGGTCCATTCCCTCGTTGCGGAAGTTCTTGCCGAACTCATAGACGCCCTCGAATCCGCCGACGATCAGCTTCTTGAGGTAGAGCTCCGTTGCGATACGCAGGTAGAGGTCGATGTCGAGCGAATTGTGGTGGGTGATGAAGGGCCGTGCTGAAGCACCGCCCGGAATGGGTTGCAGAATGGGCGTTTCGACTTCGAGATACCCTTTCGAGTTGAAGAAGTCGCGCATGGCGGCCATGATCTTCGCCCGCTTGACGAAGACGTCGCGCACCTGCGGGTTGACCGCCAGATCGACATAACGCTGCCGGTAGCGGACTTCGGGATCGGTAAAGGCATCGAACGTCTGGCCGTCCTTCTCCTTGACGACCGGCAGCGGGCGCAGTGATTTGGCGATGACCGTGAACTTGCGGCAATGGACCGATATTTCGCCTGTTTTTGTGACGAAGGCGAATCCTTCGACGCCGATGAAGTCGCCGATGTCGAGCAGTTTCTTGAAAACCGTGTTGTACAGTGTTGCATCGCCTTCGGGGCAGATGTCGTCGCGACGGATATAGATCTGGATACGGCCCGTATGGTCCTGCAGTTCGAAAAATGAGGCGCTGCCCATGATGCGGCGCGACATGATGCGGCCGGCGATGCGCACATCGGCGAAGTTGCCTTTCGATTCGTCGTAGCCGTCGAGGATCTCCCGTGCCGTAGCCGTCACGTCGAAGCGGGCGGCGGGATAGGGATTGATGCCCAGTTCGCGCAGTGCTGCGAGCGACTGACGGCGCAATTGTTCCTGTTCACTGAGTTCGATTGCCATATTGCGTGCTGTTTGTTCGCTTTTGTAAGAGCGACGCAAAGTTACGAAAAATATCTCGTTTTTTCAGTTGCGCCGCGGCGGAATGATCACGCCGGAACCTTTTTCTCGCCGGCCGGCAGGTCGCGCGGGAGCATTCCGCCCGTCGGATGCCGGAGAGAGCCGGTGGTTCGGTCTTGCTTCATGCCGCACCTTTGGCCGTTGCGCCGTGCTGCTGCTTCCGTCGGCGGGGAGTCAGCCGTTCCGGTCGGTTGCGGCAGCGGAGCGCAGATGCCGGTAGAGTACCCATGCGGCCCATGCCGTCAGGGCTCCGACGACGGCGCCGAGCAGGAGATCGAACGGAAAATGTTTGGCCAGATAGATGCGCGAGTAGCAGATAAGGAGCGTCGCCGTGCCCATCAGGATCGTGAACCATCTGCGGCGGATCTCCGCAGCGGAGAGGACCAGCAGGGCTACGATTGTTGCGGCGTGCGACGATACGGTCCCGTATTTCCCGCCGAGGGCTCCGGCGGGAACATGGACGATGCCGGGGGTCGGACGGCCTTCGAACCGCCATTGCATCAATGTATCGGGCGGAACGGCCAACCCTTCGAGCGAAGGGGTGAACATCGGCCGCCAGCGGGGCGGAAAATCGCTCCACAGAGCCTTGAGCGGCCCCGCGTGTTTGAAGATTCCGGCCACCATGTCGGCCAGTACGATCGCCGCTGCGACGGCAAGCAGGAAGAGCAGCGTATTGCGCCATCCTTCGCGCCGCCAGACAAGCCATACGATCAGCACATAGAGCGGAATCCATACCGCCGTGCCGGATACGAGTGTCATGCACCGGTCCATGACGGGGCCGCCGTCGAAATTGAGGGCCAGAAAAAGCGAGTGGTCGAAGGTGTAGAGCGGAGTCATGGCAGCGTCAGAATTGGAAATAGATGAAGGGCTGGATGTCGCTCGACTGGACTTGCATGACGCACCATGCAACCGAAGCCAGGAGTAAGACCTGGGCCCAGAAGGGCGCGGCGACGACCCTGCGGCGTACGGCATTGTCGGCCCGTCCGGGCAGCAGATGCAGCAGGTAGCCGATGGCCATGAGGGCGAAGACTCCGGCGTATCCCGTGACCATTTGCGGGATGAGCGACAGTTGGAAGTTTTCGGTAATCTGGTGCAGCATCAGCTGGACGGTGCGCATCGAGTCGGCACGGAAGAGCAGCCATCCGAAACAGACCAGATGGAACGTCAGCACGACTCCGATCATGCGCGGGACCAGACGCATCTGGTATCCTGCGGCTTTGGCGCCGGGGACGATGGAGAGCCACAATTTGTGCAGGGCCAGCGCCACACCGTGCAGTCCGCCCCAGAGGATGAAACGGACGGCGGCGCCGTGCCACAATCCTCCGAGGAGCATTGTCACGAGCAGGTTGAAATAGGTGCGCAACCGTCCTTTGCGATTGCCGCCCAGCGAGATATAGAGATAGTCCCGCAGCCATGTCGATAAGGAGATATGCCATCGGTGCCAGAATTCGGTAATGGTGGCCGAATGGTACGGAGCATCGAAGTTTTTGGGGAAATGGAAGCCCAGCAGCAGGGCCAGACCGATGGCCATGTCGGAATATCCCGAAAAATCGCAATAGATCTGGAGGGCATATCCGTAGATGGCGGACAGGCACTCCACACCGGAGTAAAGGGCCGGATCGTCGAAGATCCGGTCGATGAAGTTGAGCGAGATATAGTCCGAGACGATCGCCTTCTTGAAAAGTCCGGTGGCAATCAGGAAGATTCCCGTTCCGAACATCTCGCGGGTAACGGTGACGGGGTTTTGGCGTATCTGCGGCAGAAAATCGTGGGCCCGGACGATGGGGCCGGCCACCAGTTGCGGGAAGAACGAGAGGTAAAACAGATAATCGCCCCAGTTGCGCAGCGGCTGCAGCGTTCCGCGATAGATGTCGATCGTGTAGCTGAGCGACTGGAAGAGGAAAAACGAGATGCCGACGGGCAGAAAGATGTTCTGGAATTCGAGGAATCCTGCGCCGAAGAGGTTGCGGGTGATTTCGATGAAGAAGTTGGTGTATTTGAAGTAGCCCAATACGGCCAGATCGGCCGTGATGCTCAGCGCGACGAGGCCCCGGCGAATCTTTTTCGATGCGGCGTGTGCGATGGCGCGTCCGATCCAGAAATCGCTGACGGAGACACCGACGAGCAGCAGCAGATAGATGCCGCTTGACTTGTAGTAGAAATAGAGCGAGAAGGCGATGACATACCAGATTCTCAGTGCCGGCGTGCGGCGCATGAAGCCGTAGAGGAAGGCGAATGCCGCGAAGAGAAAGAGGAACAGTCCGCTGCTGAAGAGCATCGGGGCCTGCGGATCGTAGGTCAGCAGCGGCAGCAGCCGCTCGGCTATGTCATGCAGCGATTGTTCCATCTTTACGGATCAGCGCGGGGCGGTAAAGGGTTCGGTAAGGGGACGGCCGGTCTGCATCGAGGGGCCGGTGCGCATCGACCGGTCGAGCGCCTGAATGGCCAGGCTGTCCAGCACGGGTTCGGGCTGTTCGACCTGCAATTGCTCCTGCCGTGCCTCATTCACGCAGGCGTTGATAGCATCGACAAGTGCGAAAGCGACCTGTCGGCCTCCGCCGTAATTGATGTGCGTATAGTCTTTCCCTGCCCAGCCGTTCGCCACGAAGCGTTCCATGCCGCCTGCCGCCCGCATGGCGTCATAGGTGGACCAGAATGCCGCTCCGGTATTTTGTGCGGCCCGGCGCTGCCATCCGACCATTGCCGGCGCCGACGCCATGGGAGCAAATCCCTTCTCGGATTTTACCGAACGGTCGCTTGTCGAGAGTACAAGTATTGCGGCGTCGGGGAAACATTCCCGCACGAAGACGATCAGCTTCTCGATACGCGAAGCATAGGCCGAATAATTGGTGACCCCTTCCTGCATGATGTTGAGACCGTATTGGAGTATGATCAGATCGTAGGGCGTCATTGCGGCGATCTGGGCGTCGATCGAAGGGTTGGTGCCGAAAATCGCCTGTCCGTTGTTGCTGCGGATCGAGTAGTTGTCGATTGTAACGCCCTGTACATCCTCGAATTGTGCGCCGTATCCGGTGAATCCTTCGGCTCCCCGGTCGATGCGGAGTGCAAGCGAGCTGATGGGTGCTTTCACGACGATCTGCCGCACTTGATTCGATGCGGGAATCTCGAAGCGCCGTTGCAGCGAATCGTTGAGCGTGAGTGTCAGCAGGCTTGTGTCCCTGCTGATGAAGAGCAGGCGGGCCGTACCGCAGCGGTCGATGCGCCGGCGGAAATCGCTTCCTTCCCACCGGACCGCTGCTCCGTTGGCGGGGCGGCACAGCCATCCCGAAACATAATAGTCTCCGCGCAGCGATTCCGGTGTGGTCCGGCGCTGCATGAGGTTGTAGGCGGTCCACTCCGTCGAGCGTGTCCGGACGGTCCGGCGGTATCCCGTCAGGGGCGAGGCCATCGGAGCGAATCCGCATCCCCGGCCTCCGTAACGCAGTTGCAGCTGTTCGCGCAGGTCGGCCGTGAGGATGTCGCCTTCGATGAAGGAGTCACCCAAAACGGCAATGCGGACGGGACGTTCCCCCTGCGGCTCGGCCAGCCGCCGGCAGAACCGGCGGAAGGCGCCGTCGGGCAGCGTGTCGAAATTCTCGATGGGGGTGAACGTGTTCAGCAGCCGTGCGGTATCGGCCGAGGGGGCGTCGGTGGGGAGGAGCTCGACGGGCGACCATTCGAAGGTGATCTGCGGCGCGTTGCTCAGGGAATCGTCCGGCGGAACGGCCGTGCCGGCGACAGGCGCTGTCGTGATTGCCGGAATCGTCGCCGCAGGCCCTGTCAGCGCTTCTCCGGCTTCGAGCCGATCCACGACGCGGTTGAAGTCACTGGTGAACTCGTCGTCGAGGGCGGGCAGGAGGTCGTTGTTTTCAGCCTGCCTGTCGTTGAACGTGATGAGATCCGAAAGGATATTGGCCCGCCGCAATGCCACGCCGCAGATTGTCTGCGGCGGGATGAAGGCGACGGCTGTCAATACGGCGATCAGGGCGACAGCGGCCTGCCAACTGCGTCGGGTATAATCCTGTGGGGCCATCAATCACGGTTGTTGCCTCGTCCGAGGATGAGCATGGCGTAATAAAGTACGGACGCGATGGCGCTCAGTGCCGCTACAAGATAGGTGCGGGCAGCCCACATCAGCGCCTCCCGTGCCTGGGCCAATTGGCTGCCCTGCATCGTGCCGCTTGATTCGAGCCATGCCAGTGCGCGGGCCGAAGCGTTGTATTCGACCGGCAGCGTGACGATCGAAAAGAGTGCCGAAACGGCGATCAGTCCTACGCCGATCCAGCAGACCAGCGTATTGTTCGTCGCCGCCAGCAGGATCATCCCGAAGATGAGCACGAACGTCGCCGCACGGGAGGAGAAGTTGACGATCGGAACCAGTTGCGACCGCAATTCGAGCGGGGCGTATCCCTGTGCATGCTGTATGGCGTGTCCGCATTCGTGTGCGGCGACGGCGGCAGCGGCGACGCTCCGTGAGCGATAGACCGAATCGCTCAGGTTGACGGTCATCGTCTGGGGATTGAAATGATCGGTCAGATGACCCTGCACATGGGTGATCTTGACATTGTGGATTCCGTTGTCGCGCAGCATTTTTTCGGCGACTTCCGCACCGCTCAACCCGCCGGGGAAGGATACGTTCGAGTATTTGGCGAAGACCGATTGCAGCCGTGCCTGTACGATCCACCCCACAATACCGATGAGGATGATCAGAAACCAGGCCCCGGTTGTTCCGCTCGACATGCCGTAGAAGAATCCGTTCGAAGGGCCGTAATAACCGGCCTGAAGCATGAGCAACTGTACCATAAGAATTTTGACTGTTTAACGTTTGCGATGAACATAGTACTGACAAGCCTGTTGCGAGGGCATCAGTACGATTTCATTAACGTTCATACGGGCCGGTAATTGTGTGATCCATGCGATTGCTTCGGCAATGTCGTCTCCCGTGAGGGGCTCCACGCCCCGATAGACATTGTCCGCGGCCGTGCGGTCTCCGTGAAAGCGCACGATGGAGAATTCGGTTTCGACCATGCCGGGACGGATTTCGCTGACGCGGATCCCGTCGGCCAGAAGATCGGCCCGCATGGCCTGTGAGAGTGCATGTACGGCGTGTTTGGTGGCGCAATAGACCGCCCCGTTCTCATAGGGTTCCGTCCCTGCAATCGAACCGATATTGACGATATGTCCTCCTCCGGCCGCGATCATCTTGCGGGCGATGATCTGCGTGACATAGAGCAGCCCTTTGATGTTCGTATCGATCATGGTGTTCCAGTCCGATGTCGCACCTCGATCGATGTGCTCGAATCCGGCGGCCAGTCCGGCATTGTTCACCAGCAGATCGACGCGGTCGATGGCGTCGAGTGCATCGTGGCAAGCCTGTTCGTCGCGCAGATCGAATGCCAGCGTGCGGCATTGTCCGCCGGCGGCTCCGATCTCTTTTTGCAGTGCGTCGAGACGTTCGCTGCGGCGGCCGGTGGCAAGGATGGCCCAGCCGTCGGCGGCGAGCCGCAGGGCCGTTGCCTTTCCGATGCCGGAGGTAGCTCCGGTAATGAGTGCCTGTTTTTTCATAAACACGGGTGAATTGCTGCAAAAATAGGAAAAATTGTGTTACTTTGCATGGAATTTAAACGAAGATTGCTGCGGATTGAATCTCGAACTTTTCATAGCCCGCCGTATGGCACAGCAGACGCCGGAGAATCGTCCGGGGGTCATGTCGCGCATCGCGGTGGTATCGGTGGCGGTGTCGGTTGCCGTTATGCTCGTTGCCTTGTCCGTTGTCTTCGGGTTCAAACGGGAGATCACGGCGCAAATGATGGGATTCATGGCTCCGGTCGAGGTCCTCGACGGAGCCGGAATTTATACCGCCGAGTCGCGGCCGATCTCTGCATCGTCTCGACTGGAAACGCTTTTACAGGGCGTTGACGGGGTTCGGAGGGTGGCTCCTTATGCCGTGAAGAACGGAATCATGCGCACGCAGGAAGGGATGGAAGGAGTGCTGCTGAAGGGCGTGGACGGCCGCTACGACTGGACGTTTTTTGCAGACCGTATGGTTGAAGGTTCCCTGCCGCAGGTCGGTGGTCCGGTGCGGACCAAAGAGCTGCTGATTTCGGAACGCACGGGCCGGTTGTTGAATCTGCATGTGGGCGAAAAGGTCGAAATGCTCTTTGTCGGGGCGGATCGGACGCCTCGGCGCGACCGTTTCAAGGTCGTCGGGATCTACTCGACCGGCATGGAGGAGCTGGAGCGCACGGCTTTTACCGATTTGCGGAACGTGCAGCGGCTCTCGGCATGGGAAAGCGGTGAAATATCGGGTTACGATCTGGATCTCGACACGGACGATCCGGACGTTGCCGGACGGATTGCCGAAACGCTCAACGAAGCGTTGTGGCGATCCGATCTCTCCGAGGCCGACGGCGTGGCGGCCGTAAGTGTCTCCGAGCGTTATCCGGCCGTATTCGACTGGTTGAAGGCTCACGATGTCAATGCGGTGGTAATTATCGTCGTCATGGTCGTCGTGGCCTTTTTCAATATGGCTTCGGCCCTGTTGATTCTTGTGCTGGAGCGTACACGCATGATCGGACTGCTCAAGGCGATGGGAATGGAGAACCGTCGTGTCCGGCGGATTTTTCTTTATCGTGCAGCCTTTATCGTAGGGCGCGGACTGATTTGGGGCAATGCCGCAGCGGGGCTGTTGTGCGGCCTGCAGGCGCATTTCCACCTTGTGAAGCTCGATCCGACGGGATATATGCTTTCGGAGGTCCCCATTGCAATGGATGCCGGCTGGTGGCTGGCGGTGAACATTGTCGCGGCGGCCGTCATCCTTCTCCTGCTGCTTGCTCCGGCGACGCTTGTTGCCCGCATCCGGCCCGACGAAGCGATCAAAAGCAACTAACGGAAGAATGTTATGAAACCTTACAATACTGAACGAAGCAAAAAGGAGGAGGTGCAGACGATGTTCGACCGCATTGCACCCACCTATGATCGGCTGAATCATACGCTGTCGTTGAATATCGACCGCCTTTGGCGGCGGCGTGTCGTGCGGCTGGTGCGGCGCATGAACCCGCATCGTGTGCTGGACGTGGCCACCGGTACGGGGGATCTGGCCCTGATGCTGGCGCGGCGTATTCCCGGCATCCATGTCAAAGGCATCGATCTTTCGGAGGGAATGCTCGATGTGGCGCGCCGCAAAGCCGTCTCGCAAGGGCTGGAAGACCGGGTGACCTTTGAAGCGGGTGATGCCGAAACTCCCGTAGCGGCAGCCGCTTCGGTCGATGTGGTGACGGTTGCCTTCGGTGTGCGCAACTTTCAGGATCTCGATCGCGGATTGAACGAGCTGAAGCAGGTGCTTCGTCCGGGCGGGCGGATTGTGGTGTTGGAATTTTCGACCCCTGCGCTTCCGGTTTTCAGCCGGCTCTACAAGTGGTACAGCCATCGTGTATTGCCTCGTATCGGCGGGTGGCTGTCGCACGACCGGCAGGCGTATGATTATCTCCCGCGTTCGGTGGATGAATTTCCCCCGCCCGCAGTTTTCCTGAAGCATCTTGCCGCTGCGGGATTCTGCAACGCGCGGGCCTCCAGCCAGAGCCTGGGCATAGCACAGATTTATACGGCCGAGAAACCATGAGACGAGCACGGATCCTTCTGTTGACGGCTGCGCTTGTTGCCTTGCCGTCCTGCATGCGGTCGCTTGTGCGGGAGGTGCATGTCGAGTCGCTGTCTATCGAGACGCACGGTCTGTCGGGGGTCGATGCGACGGTCCGCATGAGCAATGCCGCAGATCGGGAGTTGCGTTTCGAGTCGATTGAAGGGACGTTGTTCTACGATCGGGGCGAGGTTCTGTGCGTGACGCTGCATGCGCCTGTTGCGGTGGCTCCGCACTGGGCGGGCGATGTCCGGCTGCGATGTCGGATGCGGGTTCCGGATCGGGCGGCGCTCTATGCCGTCCGCCGGAAACTCGCCCGCGGCGAAATGCAGCGGATGCGGGTTTCGCTCTCCATGCGCATCGGTGTAGGGACGGCGGTAAAAAAAATCGTCCGCCGTTCGTCATTATCGGATTTTTTGGATACCTTTGGCGTGGAGAGTGCTGATTTGTTAAACGATCTCGGAGAATGAGAAGACTTTTTCTGATACTTTTATTTGCGGCCGTCGCTGCGGAGGCGACGGCGCAATCGCTCGAATCGTTCAAACACCGACTGACCGAACCGCGACCGGGCTCCCGAACCGAGATTCATGAGTCTGCGGCAGCGGCAGCGGCATTCAGCGCCGCATCGGCCGAAGCTGCATCGAGATCCTTCAACGGATGGCGGATCAACCTTTTTTTCAGCAATGGGCAGCATGCCCGGGATGAGGCGCGGGAGGTTGTGACGCAGTTCGAAGAGTCGTTCCCCGGATTGAGTGTCGATATGTTTTACGACAATCCCTATTTCAAGGTCTCGGCCGGCCGCTGCGCTACGGCCGAGGAGGCGATCATGCTGCTTGAACGCATTCGGGTAAAGTTCCCGAAGGCTTTTCTGATACGGGAAATGATGACGGCATCGGATCTGCTCGAAGAGAATCCTGAACCTCCGGCCAAAGATTCATTGCCGGTTGGCCCTGCAGTCCCCGTATCCGGCAATCTTGTGCCGGCTTCGAGTCCTGCCGGACTCTTTTGAATCGGGAGAGCCGAGCGGCCTGTTCCCCGCAGCGCATAAAAGGAGGGAGGCGAATTGCGTCCGGATCGTTTCGGGATCTTGTGCCGTTGCGGAATGCGGTACCCTTTCTCTCTCCTCCCTTGATGCGGGTTCGGGGTTCGGCCCGTTATAAAAATAGGCAGGCTTCCAATGCGGTTTTTTCTTCTTCCCCGCACCGGCCCCGATGATTCCCGACCGGCTGACTCTTCTGCTTTTAGGGTGCATATGGCTGAAAATCCGATTCTCAAGTCCGATTATAAAATTTTTTGATTTTTTCTTTTGATTATTTCGACCTATTGGATATATTTGCGGTGATAACCATTTTTAATCTCTTTATTGCCATGAAAAAGGTTTATACATTTATCGTTGTGGTTGCTGCTGCCGCGATGGTATCGTGTGCAGGCAATGCGAACAAACCTGCTGCCGCAGAAGAGGCTGCCGAGGCTGCTGCCGAGTTCGTTCCCGCAGAGTGCGTTGATTGTCCCGACTCGCTGAAATGCGATTCTTGCGCTGCAGCTCCCTGCACGGAGCCTGCTCCTGCTGAAGCTGCCGAGTAATCCCCTGAAAGGGTAGCTGCTACCGAGTTGCGGACCGGAACAAGCCGGTCCGTTTTTTTTGTCTGCTCGTTGTTCCGAACCTCGCCGTACCGGTGTCTCCGATCCGAAGATGATCCGCTGCTCCCGTCAGAAAGCCTTTGCGGAAGGAGCGGATCTTTGCGAAGAGTCGTTCTTCGTTGTTGTGCAAAACCAAAAGGGAGACGGCTCCGTGCGGAGCCGCCTCCCTTTCCTGTCGATCGTCCGGTTTTCGTTCGGTCTTGATTTCCCGTTGTTTATACCTATGCTCAAGAGATGGTTTTACGATCGGGAGCGTTCTCTTCGGTGTCCATCTCATCCTGCAAATGCACCATCTGAATGGCCGCTGCCGCCGCTTCATCTCCTTTGTTGCCCAGCCGGCCGCCCGAACGGTCGAGCGCCTGCTGGAGGTTCTCGGTCGTCAGTACGCCGAAGGCAATCGGCATGTTCCACTGCAGCTGAAGCTGCATCACACCCTGTGTAACGCCTTGGCAGACGAAATCGAAATGACGCGTATCGCCCTGAATGACACACCCCAAGACGATTACGGCATCGACATCGGTGTACTCGGCGAAGAACTGTGCGCCCAGCGACAGTTCGAATGTGCCGGGGACGTATTTGATCAGAATGTTGTGATCGGGACAACCGGCACTGCGCAAAGTGTGTACAGCCCCGCTCAGCAACCCTTCGGTTACTTCGGAGTTCCATTCGGCAACGACGATGCCGAATTTCATCTCTTCGGCCGACGGCAGCGGAGCATTGATCTGCGACAGGTTGTGGTGCTTGGTTGCCATTCCGTTACAGGCTGTTGATGTATTTTTCCGTGTCGCGGGCTTCGGCCGATGCAGGGTATGACGTTGCGATGCGTTCGAAGCAGGCTTTGGCTTTGGCGTTGTCGCCCATCGCCTTGTATGCGCGGCCGGCTTTCATCAGGAAGAGCGGTGCAGTCACATTGTTGTCTGCGGCGTCGACCGCTTTCTCGTAGAATTTCACCGCCTCCCTGTAGTTCTGCTGTTCTACGGCGATGTCGCCCTGCAAACCGTAGTTCTGGGCGTTGATGATTGCGCCGGGGATTCCTTTTGCCGGTGAATATTTCGAGAGATAGTTTGCGGCATTCTCCAAATCGCCCTGTTTGAGGTAGCAGATTCCGGCGTAGTGTTTTGCCAGATTCCCTGCTTTGGTCGATCCATAGCGATCGATAACCTCCAGAAAACCGGCTCCGTTGTCGTCTCCGTTCAATGCCAGTTCATAGTCGGTTTCGGCCTCCTCGAAGTTGGCTTGAGCCTGAGCGAGCAGGTCGAGGGCTTTTTCATTGCGCGGCTCCATGACCAGTTTCCGGTATCCGACGAGAATACCTCCCAGCAGGACCAGTACAACCAGGCCGACGGTAAGGGATTTGCCGTGATTTTCGAAGAAAAGTTCGGTGCGGCTCATTGCGTTGCCGATGCTCTGTTCGGCCGCATTCGCAGCATTCTGTTTTTTTGCCATACTTGTATCTGAATTTTATTTTTTTCAATCAAAGTACAAAAGTATATTTTTTTGTCCAATATCCACATGGGAAGCGGGAATTTTTTTAATTTTTCGTACCTTTGAGGTCGGACGGGATCGGTTGCAACGGACATGGCGGCAATGGAACGCCCGTTGTGCCGGCAAATACCGGCCCGGAATGGAGGATGTATCTCAAACGCTTGTCTCTCATTAATTTCAAGAATATCGGCCAGCAGGAGTTGCCGCTGGCCGCGGGGATCAACTGTTTCGTAGGAGACAATGGTGCCGGCAAGACGAACTTCATCGATGCCGTTTACTACCTTTCGATGAGCAAGTCGGCCTTTGGAATGACCGATACGCAGAGTGTTCGGCACGGTGAGGAGTTCTTTCTGCTTGAAGGGCAATATGCGCACGCCGACGGGCGGAACGAGCAGATCGTCTGCTCCTTTGCGCGTCGTGGCGGCAAGGTGCTCAAGCGCAACGGGAAGGAATACGATCGCCTGTCGGAGCATGTAGGGCTGATCCCTGTCGTGATTGTCTCTCCGGCCGATGCATCGCTGGTGAGTGATGCGGCGGACGAGCGCCGGCGTTACCTGAACGGTTGCATTTCGCAACTCGACAGAGGCTATCTGAATGCCGTGATGCGCTACAACGCCGTGCTGTCGGAGCGCAACCGCTACCTGAAAATCGGATCCGATGAGGATATGCTGCTCATCTATGATCGGCAATTGGCAGAGCAGGGCCAGCTCATCCATGCGAAACGGCAGGAATTTGTCGGGCGTCTGCAACCGGTGGTCGAGACCTATTATGCCCGCCTGTCGGGCGAACGTGAGCGGATCGAACTGCTCTATCGTTCGGAATTGTCCGAAACGCCGTTCTTGGAGTTGTTGCAGCGATCCCGACAGCGGGATCTGGTCAACCAGTTCACGACGTCCGGCATCCATCGTGACGATCTCGTGTTGCGGATCAACGGCTATCCTTTGCGGAAATTCGGCTCCCAGGGGCAGCAGAAATCGTTTCTTGTGGCACTGAAGCTTGCACAGTACCGCCTTGTCGATGAGCAGCGGGGCGAAAAGCCGATTCTGTTGCTTGACGACCTGTTCGACAAATTGGATACGGGTCGTGTCGAGCAGCTTATCCGGCTTGTTTCGGGGGACGATTTCGGACAGATCCTCATTACGGATTGCAACAAAGTCCGTCTGGAGCGTATTCTCGGACGCCAGAAGTGCCCTTATGTATTGAATGTGGTGGAGAATGGAGGGATTATCCGATGAGGCGAACCAAAGCGATGTTGGTCGGCGACCTGCTCGATGAATTTTTTTCGAGGCCTTATGTAGCGGCAAAGGTTGCCGAAGGCCGCTTGCCCGATACATGGCGGGAGGCGGTGGGGAGCGCCGTTGCCGCTGTTACGACGGAGTTGCGGCTTGAGAATCGGATTCTGTATGTGCGGGTGCGGTCGAGCGTCATCCGTTCGGAGCTTTTTTATCAGCGGGAGGCTTTGCGCGATCGGATCAATGAATTTGCGAAAATCAAACTGGTCAACGCCGTAATCATCAGATAAGGGCCTGTCGATAAAGGGACGGGCATCCCCGTTGTGCGGCGGCGAGGCAGAACGGAGAGCGGCGGTGTGCATTCGTGCCGACTGGGAGAAGACACAAAAAACGGGATCAGATTTCGATCCCGTTTTTTGTGTCTCGCGCCGGCGAGATTATTTGATGACCACCACGCGGTTGTTTTCGATATTGCCGCTGAAGGGCTGAACGTTCGAGCCGTAACCTTTGACGATCAGTTGATCGGCTTTCACGCCCTTGCTTTCAAGATATTTTGCGACGGCCTGAGCACGCTCTTCGGAAAGTTTGAGGTTGTACTCTTCGCTGCCGGTCTCCTTGTCGGCATATCCGGAGATCGTATAGGTCTTGTTTGCCGGAGCGCTGTTGATCTCGTCGGCAATCATGCCGAGGACGATCTCGTTGCGCTGCGTCAGTTCGGCGCTGTTCAGCGCAAAGAATACGGCGCAGGAGCCATTGATGAATACCTCTTTGGGCTGGCCGTCCATATCTTTCAGCGCCTTGGTGGCGGCAGCCAGCTGGTCGGCGAGCGACTTCTGCTTGTCGCGGGCGGCAGCCAGGTCGGATTCCAGTTCCGCTACGGCAGCGGCATAAGCTGCAATATCGGCGTCAGTATAGGCCTGCGGAATTTCACGGCGCCAGTTGCGGTCATTGAAGCGGTGCGTGAAACCCGCCGTTGCGCTGTAGCCGACTGCATAGGTTCCGCCGTTGCTCAATGTGCTGGGCAGATCCTTTTCAGGGAAAAGCCACCCTTTGAGTTCGATGTCGAGATCCCAGCCTTTGCTGATGCGGAATTTGTTCAGCAGACCGCCGGTGAAAGCCCACTCCTGGTTGGTAGCGTAGCCCAGTTCATGTACGCGGTCCGTGAAGTCCAAAGCCTGATATCCGAATCCTACGAACGGAATGGCATAATATGCGCGATCGGCACGGTACCCGCCGGCCCAGTTCGAGAAGTTGATCATCAGGTCGGTGTGCAGGAACATGTACGGGGTGCGCTGTGTCCCTTGTGTGGGGGTAGAGAAATTCCGGAAACGGCCGCCGGCCAACTGCAGACGTGCACCGAAAACCGGATGGATCCATTTCGTAATGGAGAAGTTCGCCTCGAAACCGATCCGTTTTCCGAACGAGTCGGGAGCATCCTTGAAAACGAGGTTGCTTATGCTCATCGACGAAGCTCCGGCGCCGAACGAAATTTCCCAGTTGTCCCAGAAGCCGTTGGATACAAAGCCCTTGATGCTCGGACGTTTGGCAATGACTTCATCAACAGTCACGGCAACGACCTCTTCAGTCTGAGCGTAACTGCCGACTGCGAACAGTGCGCCTACGCATAAAAGGAGAAGTTTTTTCATAGTAAACCTATTTAAATTAAACCAAAACGCATTCGTCCGTATATCCTCTCTTTTGTCGCGGGATGACAGATAATTCCGTATCTTTTTTGCAAAAGTGGGTAAAATATTTTTAAAAAACAACAGTTTTCTTTATTTCTTGTTTATTTCTTGGAATTGCAAAACCCGTACCGTTCCTGAAAAGGAGCGGTACGGGTTTCGTGATCTGTTGTTGCGAATGGCGTTTCGAGCGCCCGAAGGGAAGCCTTCGGCTAACCGCATTTCGAGTATCCGCACGACGCGCAGGAGAGGCAGCCGTTTTGATAGATCAGGGTTTCCTGACCGCAGCTCGGACATTTCTCCTTGGAGCGTGTTCCGTCGGCAATGTACTGTTTCAGAGCGCGTTCGACGCCGTTTTTCCATGTATTGATCGTTTCGCTGTTGAGGTGCAGCGACTCAATGAGCGATACCACATTCGCGATGGGCATCCCATGCCGCAGGACGCCGGAAATGAGCTTTGCATAGTTCCAGAACTCTTCATTGAAGAGTCGTGAAATGCCGCCGATCGTATTGGTGTAACCGTAGCGGTCGGTATATTGGAAGTCGTACCGTTTTTTTCCGTCGGCCTCACGGACTTTGAGGATACAGCCCTTTGTGATCTTGCGCGGTATGTAGAGAGCGTCCTCTTCGAGTTTGCCGGTAAAGATTTCATAGGGGCGTCCGTCCATCAGTCCTACGAAGGCGATCCACTCTTCGGAGCCGTTTTTGAAACGGACGATGTCTGCCGGCAGCGACTTGGGCCGTTTGAGAGAGCCGTCGGCGATTGTCCCGCACTTCTTTTTCTGTTTCTTGTCGAGGAGCACACCTTCGCGGCAGCCGTCGCGATAGACCGTAATGCCCTTGCAGCCGCACTCCCAAGCCGTGCGATAGACCTGGGCGACAAGCTCCTCGCTGACATCGTTGGGAAGGTTGACCGTTACCGATATCGAATGATCGACCCATTTCTGGATGGCGCCCTGCATCTTTACCTTGGCGACCCAGTCGATGTCGTTTGCCGTCGCCTTGTGATAGGGCGATGCGGCAACGAGTTTTTCCAGTTCGTCGTCGGAAATCGTATCGAGTTTCGATACGTCGTATCCGTTTACGCGCGCCCACTCGACGAATTTGTGATGGAAGACATAGAACTCCTCGAATTTTTCACCTGTTTCATCGATGAAGGCGACCTTGACGTTGTGGTCCGAGGGGTTGATCTTCCGGCGGCGCTTATAGACGGGACGGAATACCGGCTCGATTCCCGACGTGGTCTGGCTCATGAGCGACGTGGTGCCGGTGGGAGCGATCGTCAGCATGGCGATGTTGCGGCGGCCCGATTTGACCATCCGTTCATACAGTTGCGGATCGGCCTTGCGGATACGGTCGATCATCGGATTGTTCTCCTCGCGTGCGGCGTCGTAAAGCGGGAAGGCGCCGCGTTCGGTTGCCATCTCTACCGAGGCGTTGTAGGCTGCCAGAGCAAGCGTCTGATGTACCTTGACCGCGAAGTCAATGGCCTCGTCCGAACCGTACCGGAGACCCAGTGCGGCGATCATGTCGCCTTCGGCCGTAATGCCGAGCCCTGTCCGGCGGCCTTTGAGCGCCATTTCGCGGATCTTCTGCCAGAGTGTCTTTTCGACATACCGGATATCTTCCTCTTCGGGGTCGGCTTCGATCTTGCGGATGATCTGCTCGACTTTTTCCAGTTCCAGATCGATGATGTCATCCATCATGCGCATGGCCTTTCCGACATGTGTCCGGAACTTTTCGAAATCGAATGCCGCCTCGGCCGTAAAGGGGTTGTTTACATAGCTGTAGAGGTTGATGGCCAAAAGCCGGCACGAGTCGTAGGGGCAGAGCGGAATTTCACCGCAGGGATTTGTCGAGACGGTGTTGAATCCTTCGTCGGCATAGCAGTCGGGCACGCTCTCGCGCAAAATGGTATCCCAGAAGAGCACGCCGGGCTCGGCCGATTTCCATGCGTTATGGATGATTTTCTTCCACAAGGCTGCCGCATCGATCTCCTGTTCGAATGCCGGTTTCCGGGCGTCGATCGGGAATTGCTGGCGATAGGGTTTCCCGTTGAGTGCGGCGCGCATGAATTCGTCGTCGATCTTGACCGAGACATTGGCTCCCGTTACCTTCGAGGTGTCGACTTTGGCGTCGATGAAGCGTTCGGCGTCGGGATGTTTGATCGAGATGGTCAGCATCAATGCTCCGCGGCGTCCGTCCTGGGCCACCTCGCGCGTGGAGTTGGAGTAGCGCTCCATAAAGGGCACGATACCGGTTGAGGTAAGGGCGGAGTTGAGCACCGGGCTTCCCGTAGGCCGCAGGTGCGAAAGGTCGTGACCGACGCCGCCGCGCCGTTTCATGATCTGTACCTGCTCCTCGTCCATGCGGATGATGCCGCCGTAGGAGTCGGCGGGTTTTTTGTGCCCGATTACGAAGCAGTTCGACAACGACGCGATTTGCAGGTTGTTTCCGATTCCGGTCATCGGCCCGCCCTGCGGGATGACGTAGCGGAAGTGATCGAGCAGCGCAAAGATCTCCTCCTGCGGCATCGGATTCGGATATTTTTGTTCGATGCGTTCGATTTCCGCCGCGATACGATGGTGCATATCTTCCGGCGAACTTTCATAAATGTGGCCGAACGAGTCTTTGAGTGCGTATTTCGACACCCAAACCGTTGCGGCGAGCTCGTCGCCGCCGAAGTACTCTTTCGAGCGCGCTACGGCGTCGTTGTAGGATACCTCCTTCAGCCCTTTCGGTGTACTCTTTTCTGACATATTTGAATTATTGTTTTTTTAATTTTGCTTCTTTATTCGCGGCACGATGCACTGCGGAGGTCGGGGCGGCAATCGCATTTTCTACAAAGTTCAACCTTTTTCCTTGCAATATGCCCGGCCGGCGCCGAAACTTATTCACAAATTATCTACAAAAAGCGGAAAACCTGCTTCTGCGGCCCTCTGTGCGGCCTTTTGTGGAAACGTTTGCGGGTCTCCGCTTCAATCGTCTGATTCAGAGTTGTTTGTTTTCGGTGCCTGCGGCCTGGAAGATGGCCCGGACTCCGATGCTGTCGCTCAGGATAAGCATTTTGGCGTCGAGCTCATAACGCACGGTGCTGCGCAGCATCTCCAAGAAGGAGCTTTCCGTTCCGGCATCGGGACAGGCCATGCGAGTCACGGCGATCTCTCCGATATGCAGGTGTCCGTTGGGCTGGGCGTCGCAGGCGGCGCGATAGCGATTGCAGCCGCTGCTTCCGTTCAGTTGTCTGCGGTTTTCGAAATGAAGGCTGAAGCGGCTGTCGGGATTGGGAATGTCCTGCCCGTTGAGCTGGACGAGCTGCCATTGCGTGCCGACGAGCGGGGCTCCGTAGAGCCGTTGGTACTTGCGGCAGGGACAGCATGCTGCCAGGAGGAACAGCAGTGCGGACAATAGGATGGCTCCGGTTGTTTTTCGAGACGGCATGGGTGTGGAATCTGGATGTTTTCGCTTAAAGTCCGACAAAGATACGCAATAAAATTTTAACTTTGCAGAAATAATTCATTTTCCCGTTATGCAGAAGAGAGTCATTGCCACGCCGCTGGCGCCCAAGGCGGTCGGGCCCTATTCGCAGGCGATAGAGGCCGGTTCAACGATTTATGTATCAGGGCAGTTGCCTGTTGACCCCGCAACTGGCCGGATGGCTGAGGGTGTTGAGGAACAGACGCGCCGTTCGTTGCAGAATGTAGCTGCGATATTGTCGGAGGCGGGGGCTTCGATGTCGGATGTGGTGAAGGTCACCGTGCTGTTGCGGCATATGGATGATTTTGCCGCCATGAACGGGGTTTATGCGACGTTCTTCTCCGGAGCCATGCCTGCGCGGGTCTGTTTCGAGGCGGCCTCTCTTCCGATGGGCGCGCTTGTCGAGATCGACGCCGTGGCGGTGCGCGGCAAAGAGTAGCCGCTTCTCCGTTTCCGACCGCCCTTACCTCCCTTTGCGTTGGCTGCCGGAACACCTCTTCCGGCGGGGATGCCGTGTTCCGTGATTTCCGCATGGCGCACATCCCTGCTGCATTATGGCGGTACCGATCTGTGCCGCCATCCCTGTGCCGGAGTTTTCGCAGCCGACGTTTCCCTTTTTTATATTTCTTTTTTCCGTTTGTTGATTTTTTTGTTACATTTGCGTGGAAAGGGTTGCCTTTTCCGAGGCATGCAATGACTCGGTTTTTGATATAAGGCGATCGGCTCTGCCGTTGCATCGGGCACGGCCCGTTCGGGGAAAGACCCAACTAAAACAAAACGAAATATGAAAATGAAACCTGTACGAAAATCCGCCGTCGGACTTGCATTGCTGGCGCCCGTTGCGGCCTTTGCCAAAGGCGACAAACCCAACATTGTCTTTTTCCTTGTGGATGATATGGGGTGGGTGGACAGTTCGGTGGCCTATGGCGAGGAGGTTTATCCGAACAACCTGCGGTTCAATACCCCCAACATGGCGCGTCTTGCCGAAGCGGGGGTCGTGCTGACCAACGCCTATGCGTGTCCCGTCTCCACGCCGACGCGTACGAGTCTGATGACGGGCATGAATGCGGCCCATACCCATATTACGAACTGGACGGCCCGTGAACGCGACACACCGAGCGATGCTTCGGGCGGAGACATCGAACCGGGATCGGTGCCGGAGAGGGAGACCGACATTCTGCGGCGTCCCGAATGGAACATCAACGGCATGAGCCCCGAACCGGGCATTGCGCATACGCAGCACGCCACACCGTTCCCGCAGCTGCTCAAGGATGCGGGTTACTTTACGATCCATGTCGGCAAGGCCCACTGGGCGGCGGCCGGAACTCCCGGGGCGAGTCCCTACAACATGGGGTTCGTTGTCAACGTTGCGGGCAACGTCGCCGGAAAACCGCGCAGCTATCTGAGCGAGGAGAATTACGGCAACACGAAGGAACTGTGGGATATGGTCGCCGTACAGAACATGACCGAGTATTACGGTACGGGCATCCATCTGACGGAGGCCCTGACGCGCGAAGCCTTGAAGACGCTCGATTATCCCGTCCGGCATCACGAGCCGTTCTTCCTTTATATGGCGCACCATGCGGTTCATACGCCGATCCAGCCCGACAAGCGTTTCATCCAGAAATACCTCGATGCCGGGATGGATGAAGGGCAGGCGCGTTATGCCTCGATGATCGAGGGCGTTGACAAGAGCCTGGGAGACCTGCTCGACTTTCTTGAGGAGAAGGATCTTGCCGACAATACGATCGTGATCTTCATGACGGACAACGGCGGCAACAGCGAGAACAAGCAGAAGGGTGGCATCCTGCATACGCAGAACAAGCCGTTGCGCGAGGGCAAGGCTTCGGTGTATGAAGGCGGCATACGCGTTCCGCTGATGTTCCGCTGGCCGGGAGAGGTGGCGCCGGGGACGCGTGTCAATACGCCGGTCATTGCCGAGGATCTTTATCCGACGATTCTCGAAATGGCAGGTGTAAGGGATGCGGAGATCGTGCAGCAGCTTGACGGACAGAGCCTGGTGAAGCTCGTGACGGAAGGATCGCAACTGGCGGCCAAGGCGGCGAAAAAAGGCGGGATCGCATCGCAGAAGGAGGCCACCCGTTTCGTGACGCCGGCCGAAGTGTCGGGAATAGATCCGGAGCGGACATTGGTATTCCATTATCCGCATCAGTGGAAGCCCTATTCGTTGATCGACATCGACTACATGAGCGCCGTGCGCAAGGGCGACTGGAAACTGGTTTACCGGATGCTGACGGGTGCGCTGGAGTTGTACAATCTGTCGGAGGACATCGGGGAGCAGAACGATCTGGCCGCGAAATATCCGGAAAAGGTCAAGGAGCTGGCAACGATATTGAGCGATCAGTTGCGGTCGTGGGATGCTTCGATGCCGACGGTGCGCCGCACGGAAACCCCCGTGCCGATGCCGGACGAGGTGTTGAAATGATTCTCTGCGGATGTTCCGGCGGAGGTGTGGAAATCCTCACCGGAAGTCCGCTGCGCCCGACGCGATGAACACGGAGAGCGCTGCATGATAGGGGTCGCATCTTCTTCCGGTTGGCGGAAAAGACCGATCGCAGAGAAAGAGCCGTTTCGGAATCTCCGAAACGGCTCTTCTGCCGTATCGGGGCATTGTGCTGTCCCTGCTCCTCTCCGGACCGTCCTGCCCCTCCTGTTCATCGTTCCGCAGCCATGCTTCTTGTCCTGTTGCCGTCAGGCCGCTTGTCCCGCCCTCCGTATCGCTGTCTGCCCGTGCCGCCGTCGCTGTGCCGGGTGGCGGGGCGGTTCATGAAATGTGCAGCCGTTCGTGGAATCCGCTTCGGAATAAGAGAATAATAGAGGTATTCCCGTGTTTGCGGCGTGCCGTTTGACTTTGCGGGACTGTTTTTGGGACAGGGGACGGCCGGAAAGGGCCGTTGAATGAAGACGCCGAAGTGACGGGGCAGGCGTGAAAAAAAAGTGCGAATACGCGATATCGAAAAAAATTTTCTATCTTTGCCCTGCAACGGTTCTCCGGAGTTCGCCATGATGGGACCGCCTGCTGCAACGTGTCGCGAACCTGCCGCAAGGTGATGCGGATTGCCGAGGGAAGGGGCGTGAGAGGGCAGGGGAGAGGTGTCCCAGGGCGCTGTCCGAGGAGATCAAATGGGAATCGGGTGTGAATCCCGAACAGTTCCCGCTGCTGTGTGTTCGGGTCCGGAAGCATTGCCGGACGATGTTTTGCGATACTCTTTGCCACTGACTTTTTGCAGGTCGGGAAGGCGTCGCGGAGCGAACGAGTCAGAAGACCTGCCGTTGTTTTTCGGAACTTGCGCCTGCGGGTAACGGGTGAAAGTCATCGAGCGGACAATTCATTGTGCTGAAATTGTATCGGACGGCTTCGGGACGGCGCATTCGTTGGGGCGGGGTTCGGGGCGGAGCGCCTGTATGCGAGGATCGGGCGGCTGCCGATTCCGGTGGGCGGACAAACCGTCGGGCGGTTCGCGGAACCGGCCCTCGGCGGGAAGCCGCGGTGCAGATTGCAGGGGCGGCACGGAGCATGGTCCGAGACTCGAAAAAACGTATTTGCCACACGTTTGCCGGAGAATGCCGCAGAGATTAGGTCCCTTGCGCGGCATTCTCTTTTTGTTGTCCTCCGAAGCGGTCGGCCGTGTGGGGCCGATCGCCGGTTTTCCGCTGGCATCGACGGGGAAAAAGCGCCAGGGAAGACCGAAATCCCGATTTATTTTGTAACTTTGCAGTTTGGAATCTAATGAATTGCAAGATATGGCAAAAGAACTCAAAGAGCTGACCAAATCCGAGGAGAACTATTCGCAGTGGTACAACGATCTGGTCGTAAAGGCCGGACTGGCCGAGAATTCGGCCGTGCGCGGCTGTATGGTTATCAAACCCTACGGTTACGCCATCTGGGAGAAGATGCACGGGATATTGGACCGGATGTTCAAGCAGACGGGCCACCAGAATGCCTATTTCCCGCTCTTCATCCCGAAATCCTTCTTCTCGAAGGAGGCGCATCATGTCGAAGGGTTCGCCAAGGAGTGCGCCGTCGTAACGCATTACCGGTTGAAGAACGACCCCGAAGGGAAGGGGGTCGTTGTGGATCCCGAAGCCCGTCTCGAGGAGGAGCTGATCGTGCGTCCTACGTCGGAGACGATCATCTGGAATACCTACAGGAACTGGATCCACTCCTACCGCGATCTGCCTATTCTGTGCAACCAGTGGGCGAATGTGGTGCGGTGGGAGATGCGCACGCGCCTGTTTCTGCGCACGGCGGAGTTCCTCTGGCAGGAGGGGCATACGGCGCACGAGACGCGCGAGGAGGCCATTGCTGAAGCGACGAAGATGATCAACGTCTATAAGGAATTCGCCGAGAAGTACATGGCTTTGCCGGTCATCGTGGGCCACAAGTCGCCCAATGAACGTTTTGCCGGTGCGGAGGATACGCTGACAATCGAAGCGCTGATGCAGGATGGCAAGGCGCTGCAGAGCGGTACATCGCACTTCCTGGGACAGAATTTCGCCAAGGCATTCGACGTGCAGTTTACCAACAGGGAGGGCAAGCTCGATTATGTATGGGCGACGTCGTGGGGCGTCTCGACGCGTCTGATGGGCGCGTTGATCATGGCGCATTCGGACAACAACGGGCTGGTGCTTCCGCCGGCGCTTGCTCCGATCCAGGTCGTCCTGGTGCCGATCTACAAGGGAGAGGAGCAGATGCGGACGATCGTCGGGAAACTTCGCGAGACCGCTGCTGCGCTTGAGGCACGGGGCTTGAGCGTGAAGGTCGATGAGAGGGACAATGTGCGTTCGGGCTTCAAGTTTGCGGAGTATGAGCTCAAGGGTGTTCCGGTGCGGCTGGCGCTCGGCCCGCGCGATCTGGAGAACGGAACGATCGAGTTGATGCGCCGCGATACGCTCGAAAAGGAGACCGTACCGCAGGAGGGGCTGACCGAACGTGTGGCGAATCTGATGGAGGAGATTCAGAACAGCATCTTCAATAAGGCGAAGACGTTCCGGGATTCGATGGTTACGCCTGTGGATACATGGGAGGAGTTCGTCAACGTACTCGATACCAAAGGCGGGTTCGTTGCCGCACACTGGGATGGAACGGTCGAAACGGAGGTGGCGATCAAGGAGGCCACGAAGGCTACGATCCGTTGTATTCCGTTGGATGTGGCCGATGAAGAGGGCGTCTGCATCTATTCGGGCAGGCCGTCGCACCGCCGCGTGCTCTTTGCGCGGAGTTATTGACCGGCCGGCCGCGAGCCTGCCGATGACGGTGCGGCCGCTGTGGGGTTGCTGTTGAACGTGTCTTGTCGGTGAGCGGAACGATGCCCTGCCACGTTCCGCTCTCCGGCATTCGATATACGAACGATTGTCATGACGGAGCAGACGCATATTCGGGAGCGTGAGATCTATCGAGTCACATGGATCGGGTTCTTTGTGAATCTGATCCTGACTGTCGGCAAGCTCTTTGCCGGTATCTGGGGTCGCAGTTCGGCGATGGTGGCCGATGCCATCCATTCGGCGTCGGATTTTGCGACCGATCTGGTCGTTCTGCTCTTCGTGCGGGTTTCGTCGCGGCCGCGTGACGAGGATCACGACTACGGGCACGGAAAGTATGAAACGCTGGCGACACTGATCATCGGACTGGCATTGGCGGCCGTCGGCGTGAAACTGCTGTGGAACGGCTGCCTGTCGATTCGGGATTTCATGGACGGCAAACTGCCCGAACAGCCGGGGCAGGTTGCATTGTGGGCGGCGGTGGTATCGATCGTCATCAAGGAACTTCTTTACCGCTACACGGTGCGTGTCGGGCGCAAGGTGGGAAGTCCTTCGGTGGTCGCCAATGCGTGGCATCATCGCAGCGACGCCCTTTCGTCGGTCGGCACCCTGCTGGGTATCGGTTGCGCCTACTTCTTCGGCGGCGTATGGCGTTTGGCCGACCCTGCCGCCGCAATCATCGTCGCGGGGCTGATTCTCTTCATAGCGGGACAATTGGCCAAGACCGGACTGGACGAGCTGCTTGAAAAATCATTGCCGCATGATGAGGAGGCGCGGATCCTGAAGATGATTACGGCCGATCCGGCCGTCTCTTCGCCGCACAATCTCCGCACGCGGCGCATCGGGCAGAATATCTCGATCGAGGCCCATATTCGTGTCGAAGGGACGATGACCGTTGCCGATTCGCACCGTTTGACCGAAGAGATCGAACGCCGCTTGCGGAACGCATACGGCGAGGGGACGATGGTCTCGATCCATGTCGAACCGAAGCGCTGAGGCGGAGCGTCCGGCATCATGTGCACGAAGTCCCCGCTTGTTCCTGGCTCCATTCCGGAGGGCGGGAAGGGCCGCCGGAGGCGGCATGCCCCGCCCCGACGGGTCCCGCCTCTTCGCTAAGGGCTGATCTGACAGGGGCTTCCTTTTTTGATACGTTGGCACGGATCTTCTTTCGAGCGTATCGGAACTCTTTTTCTATGGCGGAATCCGGTTTTGGCGCGATAATTGTAGTCTGTGAAACGAATGCAACGGCCGTCCGAGTATGCGGAACGACAAAAAAAATTTGGAAGTTTGCGGAAAAGTGATTATCTTGCAAACCAAAAGTATCCCCGAAGGTCTCTCCGATTCCTGCCGGTGAATGATTTGTGCGGCGGCAGCGGAGAAGGAGGGGTTGAAATTGATTTGAATAATTAAAACCGGTTTGCCTATTGAAGAAATTCTGCTCTTTATGATTGTATAATAAGGAGGAGAGTATGAACGTTCAAGTAGTAAGCGATCAGAACTTGCTTAACTGTTACCTTTCGGGTGACCGGAGCGCCATTTCACAGTTGATCGAGCGGCATAGCCGTCGTGTACGCGATTACATCCGCATGATGGTTAAGGACGACGATGTCGCCGACGATATTTTTCAAGAGACATTCATCAAGGCTGTACGCGTGATCGATGAAGGCCGTTATACGGACAACGGCCGGTTTCTGTCGTGGATTCTGCGGATCGCGCACAATCAGGTGATCGACTATTTCCGTGCCCAGAAGCAGAACCGCCAGCTCAATGAATCGGATGCCGGGTACGATGTGCTGGGTTCGCTGCGTTTTGCCGAACGGACCGTCGAGGATGAAATCGTGGGCGAACAGATCGCCGATGATGTCCGCCACATGGTGGAGCTGCTGCCGGAAGAACAGCGCACCGTCGTCATGATGCGGTACTATTCGGGATTGAGCTTCAAGGAGATTGCAGACCAGACGGGTGTCAGCATCAATACGGCGCTGGGACGGATGCGCTATGCGTTGATCAATCTGCGGAAAATGATCAAGGAAAAAAATCTGATCTTGAGTTGATCCGGGCACAATAAGTCCGTGCGGGCTGCGTTTGTTATATGCAAACCACCACATACGACAGCCTATGAGAGAACTTGACACGGAAAATGCGACAGGACATATTTCGGATGACGATGATTTACTGATGCAGGAGGTTATCTGCGGTGAAGCGGAGTTGCTTTATCTCGATACCTATCTGAGGGAAATCCTTCAAAAGAGATAGAGAGGGTTAATTTTGATGGAGGCGGGAGCCGGCTGAAAAGCCGGCTTCCGTTGTTTTTGGCCCTTCATCGGGAACGCTTGCATTCGGACGGCCTTGTGCCGGCCCGAATCGCAGCTGGTTGCGCCGGGTTCATTTTATCGCCGGAGCGTCGGCACGGGGTGCATTGCCGACCGCTTTTGGGTGCTGTCTGTCCCCGCCCGTGATGGAGGGGGGGGGACAGTTGACCGGAGCAAAAACTGAAGCCGGACGACCTGATGGGAAGGTCGTCCGGCTGGGTTTTTCAAACGGAGGGGTCAGAAATGGAACGCCAATGACAAGACCGCATTATGCCGTGTCGATTGGGTGTCGAAGAGCCCCGTGCTGTCATAATAGGTACCCGTGTCTCTGTCGAGACTGTAAAAGAGCTGATACGGCGTCTGTTTGTCGGCGATGTATTGATAGGCCATGTCGAGCGAAATCGAACGCGAAAGATTGAATCCGATACCCGCTGCGACATAGGATGTCCGATAGGCCAGCGGCATGTCGTAATAGTCGTTCCGGTTCTTGAACATCGATCCGGTGAAACCGCCTCCGACGCGCAATGCCATGACCGGCAGCGGTTTTATTTCGATTCCCGCCCGAAGGGTATTGGTGCCCTGGAAGCCGTGTTTGAACTCGGCCTTGTAGTCTTCGGGGTAGATGTCGAAGCCGTCGGGCGTATTCTTCACGCGGATGCCGTTGTACCAGTCGCGTTCGTAGTCGATCGAAATCAGACCGAAATTTCCGAACGTATAGGAGATGCCCAGCATCAGGCGTGCCGGTGAGGTAAAGCACCACGAATCGCTCCCCATGTCGTCCTGATAGGGCGTGCCGTCGCTGTTGATCTCTGTGTCCCCGGTATCGTTGTTGTAGAGCTGCGAATTGATGGTGCCGTAGTAGCTGCGTTCGAGCGAATAATAGGTGGGAGTATGGAATGCCACACCGATCCGCAGAGCCTCGGTCGGACGAACGATTACGCCTATTTTGAAGTTGGCGCCCGAACCGTCAAGAACGGAGTGCTGATATAGATCGGCATAGTCGAGTTGGGCGATCAACTGTTCGCCGGCCGAATTGGCAGCCGGACCATTGTCGTATCGATAATCTTCGCCGTAATAGATCCCCGTGGATTTGTGCACGCTTTGAATGCCGAGAGTAGCCCCCACATAGACGATGTTGTTGAAATTGGCTCCGAACGACAGGGCGAATTCATTGATCGAGCCGGAATTGACGACATCCATATAGTGGAGAATCGATGCGTTGCTGCCGATGCAATCGGGTACATAATAGGACCCTGCTGCATCCGTGAAGGAGCTGATCATGTATCCGTTGTATCCCAGTATGGCAGGCCAGAAATAGGGATTGTAGTATTCATATCCCAATTCTCCGTTGCTGTTGGGGAAGATGCCGGCTTGACCGAGCTGGCGGCCGAAAACATCGGCGATGGAGGGTGCCTGTCCTCCGCCATTCGGATAGGGGGTGTCGAATTTATAGGAGTAGCGGCTGTTGAAATCGGCGATGCGGTTCAGACCGATTCCGATGGTAAGGCTCGTCAACGTACCGGAACTCTGGTAGGTGTTGAGTGCCGCGCCGAAATTGGCCATCGCAAAGCGATTTTTGCCGTTTTTCCCGAAGGGGTTCGTACCTGCGGTGTCCGACGACTGGAAAGTCATCATCGGCGTCAGGACGATTTCATTGCGTTGGTACATGCCCAGTCCGGCCGGATTGACCGACATGGAGGCAAGATCGGCCCCCAGGGAGGCGAATGCTCCGCCCAATGCCATCGAACGGGCCGTCCCGAAGGGTTGCGTTTGCGACAGTTGTGCGAATTCTCCGGCCATGACGCCGTCGCGGTTGAGTACGGCGCCGCCGAATGACAGGTTCTGTCCCAGTGTTGTGCCGCAAGCGATCAGCGCAACGGCGGCAAGTGTTATTCGTAATCTTTTCATGCTCTCAAAGTGTTTAAGCGGTCGACACCGATATCCTTAACGGCCCCGGAATCCCCGGCTGCCGCTTGACGACGATCCTCCGCCGCGCATTCCGCCTCCGCTGTTGTAGTTTCGGCTGCCGCTGCCCGATCCGCTGTTGAACGAACTGCCGCTATTGCTCCGGTAGCTGTTGTTGCTGCGGTAGGTGCTCGATCCCCGACTGCTGTTGGTGCTGTTGTTGTTATAATTATTGTAATTGTTGCTGCGGTAAACGTTGCTGTTGTTGTTGCTTCGACCGCCGCTGTGGTAATAGACGTTTCCGCCGCCGCGGTTGCTGTTGTAGCTTCCGCTCCGTGAACCGGTGCCGGAAGTTCCGTAGTTCCGGTTCCGTGAAGGCGTACCGTAGCTGGGCCGGTTGCGGGGGATCGATCCGCTTTGGTTGAGCCGGTAGTTCGGCCGCGGGCGATAATGCGGATAATGGCCCCAATGCGGATGCCCCCAATGGGGGTAGTATCCTGCATACCAGTAATTGTGATACCACCAGGGACTATACCAGCCGCGCCAGGCCCAATAGGGACTGTATCCCCAACTCCAGTAGGGCCATCCGTAGCCCCAGTCGCTGTACCAGCTGCCGTACAGGCCGGCCATGTATCCGGCGGTAAATCCGCTTGCAAGGCCCCATGTCCCGAACATCGAAGTGATGTATTTGGGTTCGACCCAGACTTCGTCGCCCATGACGATGATGTTGTAGAATGCGGGATCGTATGCTGTGAGATAGTTGAACTTTCCGCTGTAACGGAGCGTCCAATAGCTTGACGGCATGTTGTATGTGGGGGATTCGAAGCCCCGGAGCCGGCGGGCGTATGCGCTTTCGTATGTATCTGCGAGAACGCTGTCGTATCCGTTTCCGGAGTTGTGGTAGCGCTCTTCGGCATCATCGGCCTGAGCTTGGGCGATGAGCGCTTCCCATTGTGCGCGGCGCGCTTCGGCTTCGGCTTTCTGGGCTTCGGCCTCGGCTTTTTCCCGTTTGGCGATTTCGGTTTTATTGTGGATCTCGTAGAGGTCGTCATAAGCGAATCCTCCCGAATTGTAATACGCGGAGGAACAGCCCGTTGCCGCAGCACACAGGAGGATTCCAAGACCTGTTCTCAAACCTTTCATAGTTGGGATATTTTAAAAATATTACTCATCTTACAAACGAAAATCATACCGGTTTTAGTATCGAGAATCGGTTTCCTACAAAGGTAGGAAAAGTCGCGTACGGAAGCAAACGACCACTTGATCGGTTCGAGACGCAGTATCGAAGACGACGTCAAAGATAGGTATAATTTTCCGAATCATCACTTTTTAATATATAAATGCGGATTAGCCCCCGATACTGCATCGCCAAAGTGGCGAGGGGGTGTAAAAAAGTGGAGGGATAACGATAAATTTTCGGAAGATATGGGGTAAGTTTGAAAATTATGCGTATATTTGCAGGCCCGAAAAGGGGATTGTCTGCCTGAAGAGGCGATTATCCGTTTGCGGGACGGAGGCCGAAATGATTGGCGGCCGTTTGAGACGGATCCAATCGGAGAGATGCCGGAGTGGTCGATCGGGCCGCACTCGAAATGCGGTGTACGGGCAACTGTACCGGGGGTTCGAATCCCTCTCTCTCCGCAACAAACGCTGAAAATCAGCAGATTGCAAAACAAACACC
>CALUKI010000001.1 GCA_944321175.1 uncultured Alistipes sp. | reverse complement strand
TTCCACCTCTTCCCATTCCGAACAGAGAAGTTAAGCTCACTAACGCCGATGGTACTGCACTTATCGTGTGGGAGAGTAGGTAGCCGCCTCTTCAAGGTCAGATCGCAGGGTCTGACCTTTTTTTGTTTGAATGCAGGCAAATAGATGAAAATGCTCTATCGACGGCATTTTAAGTCGAACCTGTTGGCCGGCTATGATGCGGTGACGCATTGAAATCCGCTTCTCCTCCCGCTTTTGCAGGTTAAATTGCAAGTGCGTCCTTCATCAGAAGGGATAGCCCACGCCGAAGTTGAGTGCCGTATTGCGCCACTTGAAGTTGTGAATCCACCGCTTCCCTGCCGGATTGTTGGGGTTGTGAAGCTGGATGCCCCAGTCCAGCCGCAACACGGCGAACTTGATGTCAAGCCGGATTCCCAGTCCCGTGTTGAATCCCAACTGCTTGTAGAAATCACGGATATGGAATACGGCCTCCGCAGAGTACTCCGCTGTGTTGTTGCCCATGAACCAGATGTTGCCGACATCGAAGAAGGTCGCCCCGTGAAAAATCCCCCAGATCGGAAAGCGCAGTTCGAGATTGGCCTCCAGCTTCATGTCTCCCAACTCTACGGGGTAGGTTACCGCAGCGGGATCGACATAGACCGAACCGGGGCCCAGCATGCGGGGAACCCATCCTCGCATGCTGTTGCTGCCGCCGCAATAGAACAGACGGTCGAAGGGAATGGAGGTCGAATTGCCGTATGCCAGCCCGCAACCCGCATAGAGCCGGCCCGCAATGGCGGTCTTCTCTCCCAGCATGATTTTGCGGCTCGCACTCAGATCGACGCGGAAGTATTGGGAGTAGCGTATTCCGAAGATTTCGTAGTAGTCTTTCCCTTTTGCCGGCGATGAGAAAAGATGCTCCAGACCGCCGATCAGGTTGCCGGCCGTCTCCCAGTTGAAACGCACAAGGGTGGCATTCCGTCCCAGATTCTTCATCTGGTTGTTAAAGGTGTAGCTGCCCGAAATGCCGGCAACGAGTTGGGACGTATAACTGTTGCGCAGATAGAGGTTCTGCAGCTTGTCGAAAAAGTCCTGATTGATGTAGCTCATGTCAACCAGATTCAGATCGACGGGCCGCAACGCGAACGACGAGTATTTCGTATTGCTCCATGAATAGGTCCACGTCATACTTGTCAGGGTGCGGCGATAATAGGGCCGGTCCTGGTAGTTGAACGACAATTCGAGCCGTGTGCGCGGAGATACGAGCGACGGCCGGTAGCGGCTTGAGAGAAACGGCAGCAGAAAACGCGGGAAAAGAAGTCCTGTCGTGACCCCGAATTCGCGTGCGTTGCGTTTGCCGCTGTCGCGCGATTTCATGAACTCGTGACCGACGGTTACCGATACGTCGAACGATTCCAGCCCCTTGAAAAGGTTCCGGTTCTGATATCCCACCGATGCCTTGAGTCCGTAGAAACTCGATGTCGTCGTCCCTTCGAGGTCGATCTTGAAACTCTGTTTGAGCTGCGGAGTACACAGGATATTGCAGCGAAGATACCCTTCCCGCGTATATTGCGTATCCAGCGAGTCGCTCCCCGAACCGATGTAGGAGACATAGTTCAAACTGTCGGGGAGCGACAGCTCCTCGAACGTGATGCGCGAACTTTTGAAATACCCCAGCGCCATCAGTTCATTGTAGGTGCGGTTGATCTGCCCGGCATCGTAGAGATAATTGGGATAGAGCGGGATTGCCTGCCGCAACACTTTGGGCCGCACATTGTGTTTGCCGTTATAGACGAGATTCAGCCCCCTGTATGCAACCGTATCGTATTCGACCGTGCGGTTCATGAAGTTGACCGTAGGGTCGAAATCGGGATGCAGGTTGATCTCCCGAATGCGATAGACCTTGTTGTTCTCCCGAATCGCTTCCCCGCGGTCGTCGTAGCCGAGCAGCGATTGGTTGACGATCATCGTCAGATCGCCCGTTCGGTTCCCGATAGTATCGTACGGATAGCGGTAGATGATATTGTTGACCGAGAAATCGTAATATCCCCTGTTGCGCAGGTATTGCGTAATGCGTTCGCGTTCGGCATCCAGCGTCGCGCTGTTGAAGATCTCGCCCGGCCGGATGAGCCGGTTGGCCGTATCCTGGAGGATGATTTTCTCGACGAAGCGGTCGTTGAACTCATAGCCGATCTTCCCGTAGCGCGACGGCGGGCCCTGTTCCGTGCGGTAGGTGATGATGGCCCGTTTGGGCCGCGACGTCGTATCGACATGATAATAGACGCGCGCCGAGAAGAATCCGTGCGATTCCATGTAGATCTTGAGATTCTCGGCCGACTTGACCGTCAATGCAGGGTTGTAAATGACCGGTTCTTCTCCGATCTTGCGCTTGAAGCGGTTCCACCAGTTCTCTTTGGCGGGATTCGCCTGATTGTACATCCAGACATAGAAATTCGTCCCCAGAAATCGTTTGTTGGGGCTTTGCCGGACGTGCCGGTCCAGTTCGGCGGCCGTAATGCGCTCTTCCTTGGGGACGCTGCGATCCTCTTCGATGGTGACTTTCTGTACCAGATAACTCCCTTGGGGAAGTTTGCGCACGACACTGCACGCCGTGCCGAGCAGGCACAGCGCCGTGAGGGCGGTAAGGTACAGCGCACGCATCGGAATCAGACGTTGAAGAATCCCTGCTCGCGGAGCAGCTCGAAATAGGCGCGCGATATGGCGATGTTGTCCTCGCGCCGATAGCGGTTCCGGGTAAAGATCTGGGCCAGGTTCGGCAGCCCGTTCTCCTTCAGAAGCTCCTGTGTCTCTTCGGAAGCCTCTTTTTCGGCCCACAGCTCGTCGATTTCCGCATCGGTGTAGTCCTTGTAGCGGTCGTAATGCACGACGGCATCGAGCGGCAGCCGGTCGGTCCGTTCGGGTTGTTCGGCCGGATGTCCGACAACGATTGTCGTGAGCGGGATCACCCCTTTGGGCAGCCGGAGTATCCGGCAGATGTCGCGCGCCGTGTAGAGCGTCGTCCCCAGAAAACAGATTCCCAATCCGTGTGCTTCGGCAGCCAGGGCCAGATTCTCCGCTGCCAGCAGCGCATCGGTTGCGGCATTGAGAAACCATTCGAAATTGTCGTAGGCCGGATCGGCGTCACGCTGCTCGCACCACTTGGTAAAACGATGGATGTCGGCGCAGACCGTCACAAGACAGGGGGCCTCGGTGACCATCGGCTGGTTGAAGTGACAGGGGGCGAGTTCCTCCCGCAGGTGGGGGTCGAGTGTCACGACAAGACTGTAAAGCTGCATGTTCCCGCACGTCGAGGCGCGCACGGCCGAGTGCAGGATGTCGGTCAGCACCTCTTCGTCGATCGGCGTGGATTTGTATTTGCGGATCGAGCGGTGGTTTGCGATCTCTTTAATCATGGCTGTCTGTTATGGTTAAACCGTATTCTTCTCTCATGCGGCGACGGATCTCCGTCGCCAATGCCTGTTGTGCCTGCGGCGGATCGATCGGCGTGGAGCCGATGACCGTAAGGCCCTCCTCCCCGATCTCCAATGTGCCGGCCGCTTCGAACGCTGCGTTGCCCGACAGTAGGGTGAGCAGGCCCTCCGCCGTGCGGGCGGGCCGGCAGTGTACGGCACCTCCCCTGTTCCACACTTCGATCTCCCTGTCGAAACGGCATCTGCCCGACAGGGCCGCCGCGGTGGCGCATGAGGTCATGGCCGTCCCGCAGGAGGAGGTGAGCCCGACACCGCGTTCGAAGGTGGCGGCAAAAAGCCTGTTTTCGCCCAGCAGGGTGTACAGGCTGACATTTACGCCGCATGGAAACAATTCGCGGGCGTGATTGGCCCGTTCTCCTATCTCGGCAAGCCGGTCGAGCCGCAAACGGTTCCGCCTGTCGAAGAGCGTCGCGGCTCCGGCGGGGAGGAACGCCGCAATATGGGGATTCCCCGGCCGGAGAAAGGTGAAACGCAACTCCGCATCCAACTCCGGAATCGGCTGCTCGACAAATCCTTCGGGAGCCAGTGACGGTGCGAACTCCCCGTTGTGGAGCGAAACCGGAATCTCGACCCCGAAGGTCGGCATCTCCGCGAAGATCGGCTGTTCGCAGGTGATGCGATAGCTCTGTCCTCCTGAGATGACGTGGAACGACGCTTCGTTTTCGGCATAACGTTCATGGACCAGCCGTGCCACGCAGCGGATTCCGTTGCCGCACATGCCGGCTTCGGAGCCGTCGGTGTTGAACATGCGCATTCCGAATCTCCCGTCATTGCAGCGTGTAAGCAGCAGGATGCCGTCGGTCTGCAGCGCGTCCGACGCCTTTGCGGCGAAACGGGCAAGATTCAGGCCGGAAAGATCGTTCCGCAGGGTATCGAAGAGTAAAAAACGATTTCCGGAACCGGAACAGAAAATATATTCGAGACGTTTCATGAATATCTCCGTGTTGGCCATCAAAAGTACGAATAAATCGCCGGATCGGCAAATTTCTTGACGAGGGGTGCACGCTGTTTGGAAAAAATATGTTACTTTGCGCAGTAGAAGAACGAAATGACGTTTAACTGTTTATCCGATCAACACCGGCTATGAAGGCTGACAAGGACTTCCGTCGATCGGGGTCGTCCGATACGGGAGAGGAACTCAGAAGAGCGACACGTCTGGCTCCCAACCACAGGAGCGGCAAGGAGCGGCGTACACTTTATGCGCAACTCGACGACGAGGAGGACGATCTGTCCGACTATCGTGCGAAACGCGAATCTGCGTTCGACTTTTACGACGAGGAGGAATAGCCGGTTGCCGGTGCGCTGAGGGCATCGTCTCGGATCCGGATGCATGCGGGAACCGTATGCAGCATGGGATCATGTGCTGTGAAGGTGCCGGCATGCGGAGCGTGCCGGTGCGGAGGGGCACCGCACCGGGCGGATTTTATGACCGAACTATGATTGAGAAATTCGTTATGGCGGGGCAGACGGCCGTACACGTCTGCGACTCGCAGGAAGGCGGGCGGTGTGTGGTGCTGCTTCACGGCTACCTCGAATCGATGTATGTATGGGACGATTTCGTCCCGTTGCTCTACAAGCGGATGCGTGTGGTGACGCTCGATCTGCCCGGACACGGCATTTCAGAGGTCAAGGGTCCGTGCCATACGATGGAATACGAAGCCGACGTGGTTCACGGTGTGCTTGCAGCCTTGGGTATCGACCGGTGTACGCTGGTAGGGCATTCGATGGGCGGCTATGTGGCATTGGCTTTCTGCGAACGCTACGGCGCGATGCTCGACGGACTGGTTCTCTTCTCATCGACTCCGAATGCGGATACGGAGGAGAAGCGGGAGAACCGGCGGCGGGAGATTGCGCTCGTTCAGGCGGGAAAGAAGGAGATGCTTGCACGCGTGGCTCCGGCGGCGGGGTTTGCTCCCGATAACCGCGAACGCTTGGCCGATGCAGTCGAAGAGTTGGCCGAGCAGGTGCATCTTACGGAGGATGAGGGTATTGTCGCGCTGCTGAATGGCATGATCGAACGCCCGGACCGTAACGGGATGCTGCGGCGGTCGAACGTCCGCCAACTTTTCATCTTCGGCCGCAAGGACGGGTATATCCCTGTTGAAGTTGCGGAGCGGCTTGCGGCGGAACATCCGCAGGCGGAAGTGGTCTGGCTTGCCGATTCCGGACATATGGGATTTCTGGAGGAGCCGGCTGCGGCAGCCGATGCGTTGATCCGGTTTGTCGAGGCGGCCCCGCATCAGGCGCCGGATTCTGCGGCCGCAGCCGCAGAAGGGCGTTGACACTGCTCGGCGGCGGTTTGTCGCGATGCGGAATCTGCTCCCCGTGCCGGCGGGCCGAAAACGGCGGCCGGATGCCGGACGCCGTTTCTTTCATCTTCCGCATGTCCGGAACCGTACAGGGAAGATCGATTGCTGCAGGGACTTTACAGAAACACCTCCCGAATCATTCGGGAGGTGTTTGCTCTCTTGTCTTATGCCGGCTACTGAGCGGCAGGAGCCGTTGCCGCCGGCGTATCCTTGATTCCCAGCTTCGTCTTCACTGCCGGCAGAATATCCGTCACCGCTGCCGTGTCGTAGTAGGCCAGCGAGTTGATCGAGGTGTCATAGACAACGGTATAGCCGTCCGCTTTGGCGACCTCCGTTACGGCATTCTGGGCCTTGACGATGATCGGTTCGAGAAGTTCGCCCTGTCGTTTCTGCATGTCCTGCTGCGACATCTGTGCGAATTCGTCGTAACGGGTCTTCAGGTCGTTGAGCTCTTTCTCCTTCAATTGCTTGACAGAATCCGACATCGGGGTATTCTTATCATTGACCAGTTTGGTGTAATCGGCGAGTTTGTTGTTGAACTCCACACTGATTGTTTCCAGTTGATCCTGCAATTCCTTTTGATACGCTTCGAGGTTCTTCTGCATCTCGGCGGTTTCCGGCATGGCAAAGATCAGTTCCTGCATGTTGATGCATCCGAGTTTCTGCGCGAAAACCGAGGTCGAACCCGCGATGAGCGCAGCCGTAAGAACGGTCTTGATGATTTTTTTCATGAGAGTTAGATATGAATTGATTTTGATGTTTTGGTTTTATGGATTGGCGGATCATTTCATGCTGTCGATCACGGCCTGCGTACGATCGAGTTTCGGCGAGTTGTACAGAAGCGTGGGATTCGACGCGGAATCGATCACCAGATCGTATCCGTTGCCCGCAGCATATGCCTCGATGGCGTCGAAGACCTTTTTCTGGATCGGCTGGATCAGTTCCAGCCGTCTTTTCATCAGGGTCCCGTCCTTGCCGAAGAGCGATTCCTGCAGTGCCGTGGCATCCTTCTCCTTGCTCAGGATGGTCTCTTCCAGGAGCTGCCGCGACGAGGCCGACAGGGAAGCCTTCTGTGACTGATAGTTGTTGTAAAGCGTTTCCACCTCGTTGAATTTGTCATCGACCTGCTGCTGGTACTCCTCGGCCAGCTTGTCGAGACTTTCGATGGCGCTGTTGTATGCGTCGAGCGACTTGAATATTTTTTCGCTGTTGACGATCATGTATTTTTGCGCGTTTGCGCTCCATGCTGCCGCAACAAGCACGACAATTAAAAACAGACGTTTCATGATACTTGTGTTTTAAGCAATCTTCTACAAATATAGCGAAAAACTTTCAAATTTATTGCCACAACGCTTAGAATTGTTGTCCCATCATGAAGTGGATCTGGCTGCCGCTCTTGCCGGTCGAGTTGGCCGGTGCGTCGAAACCGTATCCCCAGTCGATTCCCAGCATGCCGACCACCGGCAGATAGAGACGCACGCCGAAACCTGCGGCACGCTTGATCTTGAAGGGCGAGAATTCCTTCCACGAGTCGAAGGCATTTCCCCCTTCGAGGAATCCCAGCACATAGATCTGCGATGACGGTTTGAGGATGACGGGGTAGCGCAGCTCCATCGTGTATTTGTTGTATGCGACCGAATAGTTGCTTGAAGGGTCGAGTGCGCCGTCTTCATAACCGCGCATGGCGATGATGTCGATACCGTACATGTTGTATCCCGACATTCCGTCGCCGCCCACTTCAAACCGTTCGAAGGGCGATACCTTGTTCCTGTTGTAATGTCCGAGGTATCCCATCTCGGCACCGGCCATAAGCACCAGATTCTGGTTGGTCGTAAGCGGGAAATACCATTTTCCGCTCAACAGCCATTTGTGGTATTCGATCCAGTGGTAGCGGACTTCGTCCGACATGTTGGGATCGGAGTAGTCCTTCCCGTCCCACAGCGAATAGGGGGGCGTGACTTGTACCGAAACGCTGAATTCCGAACCGCTGCGCGGATAGATCGGCTGGCTGACGGTATTGCGCGAAAGGACGAATCGCAGGGCCAGCGTATTGGCCGAACCGTTCTTCATGACGAAGTAGTTCCAGTTCCTCAGGGCATAGCGTTCGTAGGAGGCTTCGGCGTAGAACGAGAAGTTGGGATCGGGCCACGAAAGGCGCTTTCCAAGACCGGCGGCGACACCTGTCGTGCGGAAGTGCTGCGTGGAGGTCTGCCAGAAGTAGTAGGCGTCGTTCTGCTCTGACATGTGGAACGACAGCGTGAAGGAGTTGGGCTTGTGCCCGCCGAGCCAGGGATCGGTGAAACTCATTGCCAGCGCTTTGTAATAGGTGCCGTTCGTCTGTGCCGATACGGAGAATTTCTGGTTCTGGCCCATCGGATAGGGCCGCCATGCGCCTTTCTTGAAGATGTTCTTGACCGACAGGTTGTTGAGGGTGATTCCCACCGAGCCCACGAAGGTGCCCGACCCCCAGCCGCCGGCGATATTGAACTGGTCGCTGGCCTGTTCCTCAAGAGGCCAGTTGATATCCACCAGTTCGTTCGAGACGGGTTTGATGTCGGGCATGATCTTCTCCTGGTCGAAATGGCCCATGCCGGCCAGCTGCCGGATGGTGCGCATCAGCAGTGCGCGGTTGTAGAGCTCGCCGGGCAGCGTATAGAGCTCGCGGCGGATTACCTCGTCGTTGACGCGCAGGTTTCCGGAGATCCCCACGTTGTTGATCGAGAACTGTTTGCCTTCGAAGATCTTCATCTCCATGTCGATCGAGTCAGCGCCGATGATGATCTCCGCCGGATCGATCTGCGACATCAGATAGCCGTTGTTCTGGTAGAGCGATTTGATGGACATGTCTTCCGGATTGTCCTCCTTGCCGTGTCCCAGCCGTTTGTTGATGGTCTTTTTGTCGTAGGTGTCGCCCGACTTCACGCCGAACATCCGTTGCAGCTGGTCGGTCGAATAGACCGAATTGCCCACCCATGTGATGTTGCGGATGTAATATTTGTTCCCTTCCGATACGGTGAGCGCAATTCCCATCCGTTTTTCGTTGATCGGGTAGATCGAGTCGCTGACGATCGTGAAATTGCGGTATCCCTTCGAATTGTAGAAGTCGATGAGGTTCTCCTGGTCGGCTTCGTAATCCTCCTCCTTGAATTTCGACGATTTGAAGAAGTTGATGCTTTTCTGGTGCGTCTTCTTGAAGGTGCGGCGCAGCCGTTTCTCCTTGAATTGCTTGTTTCCGCTGAACTTGATTTCGCCGATTTTGACCTTGTGCTTGCGGTCGATGACGAAGGTGACATTGACGGCATTCCGGACGATGGAGTCGTTCTCGATGCGGACGCTTACATCGGCATTGCGGAACGCCTTGTCGGCAAAGTATTTCTTGATGAGCTTCGTGTTCTTGTCGATGACGTAATCGGACAGCTCTCCGCCGGTTTTGAGCTGGAGCTTCTCGATGATGTCCTTTTGCCGGCCTTTCCCGATGCCTTCGCCCTCGAAGAGCCAGCGATAGACGCGCGGACGCTCGCGCACAGAGATCTCCATATCGACACTGTCGCCGTCGATCGTAGCGCCGATTTTCACATCGGCGAACAGCCGTTGATTCCACAGCTTCCCGATTACGTCAGAGATGGTGTTGCTGGGCAGATAGATCGAATCGCCGGGGATGAGTCCGGTCGAAGCCTGCACGATATTTTCATTGAGGTACTCGATACCGTGCAGATTGATCTTGCGGATGAAGTAGCGTTTGGGTGTTCCCTTCAGCATCGGGGCGTTTTCATCGAACGGAGGCAGGGTCTCTTCATCCTCTGCGGCGGCCGTCTGCTGCGGATCCGTTGCGGGCCGAACAGCGGTGGTATCCGCCGCGTTGTCCTTCTCTTGGGCGAATATGCCGTTGATGCACAACAGCGCGGCCGTCATGCTCAGGCATATTTTTCGTGCGCGATTCATCTATAAATCTAACTCTTGTTCGTTATGTCGTTGTTCCCTTCGAAGTAGGGCAGTCGGGTGCTCCCCTGCTTTCGGAGTATCTGTTTCGGTCTTCGCGGCTGTGCCGGAACTTGTCGGGCACACCGGATTCCCGTTCACTTCTTTTTGATCCGGCCGAAGCGCCGGTCCCGTCCGGCATAGACCTTCACGGCGCGGTCGAACTCCTCTTCCGTAAAGTCGGGCCACAGCACCTCCGGAAAATAAAGCTCCGCGTAGGAGGATTGCCAGAGCAAAAAATTGCTGAGCCGCATTTCGCCGCTGGTCCGGATGACCAGATCGGGATCGGGATAGGGTGCCGTATAAAGTGCCGCCGCCATCTCCTTTTCATCGATCTGCTGCGGCGACAGCTCTCCGGCGGCGGCGCGTGCGGCCAACAGCCGTGCCGCGCGTGTCAGTTCGCTGCGGGAAGAGTAGTTGAGCGCCAGGATGAGCGTCAACTTATCGCCGGATGCAGTCTCCTGCTCGATCCGATCCAACGACTGCCGCACTTCGGACGGAAACCGGCTGCGGTCGCCGATCATCGCCACGCGTACGCCTTGGCGTTGCAGTTCGGGTGTCTCGTTCTCCACACTCCGGCAGAAAAGCTCCATAAGGGCGGAAACCTCCTCTTCGGGCCGTTCCCAATTTTCTGTCGAAAAGGCATAGAGCGTAACATACCGCACGCCGTTGCGTATTGCGGCCTTTACGGTTGCTCTCACGGATTCAACTCCTTGAATATGACCGTAGAAACGCTCCTTGTGGCGCAATTCCGCCCAGCGTCCGTTGCCATCCATGATGATGGCGACGTGTCGGGGTATGTTCTTAAGTTCGCTCATGTAAGCTACAAATATACGGAATTTAATCTGAAATTCGGCAATGCCGTGCGAAATTTGCGCGCGGCTGCCGTATCAGTCCCGAATATCTACACCCCACATCAGTTTGTTTCTTAACGTGTCGTAGAATGAGATATTGTGCGCGAGCCCCAGAAAGATCCGTTTTTTGGATACGGTGGCGTGGATTTCGGCGCCGTCCTCGACTTCGTATGCGGTATTGTCGAGCGAGAGGGTTACGGCCGACCGGCGGGTATGGATGCCGAGGATCACTTCGCTCGTATCGGGGATCACGATGGGTCTCATGGTCAGGTTGTGGGGGGCCAGCGGCGAGATGACCAGACAGCGGCATCCGGGGGCCATGACGGGCCCTCCGGCGCTGAGTGAATAGGCTGTCGAACCGGTGGGGGTGGAGACGATGACGCCGTCGCCGTAGTAGGTTGCGACGTGTTGTCCATCGACACGGCATTCGACGGCGATCATCCCGGCGCCGCTGCGTTGTACGGCGGCTTCATTGATCGCCAGCGCCTGTGCGGGGAGTCCTGTCACGGACCCTTTGACTTCGAGCATGGTGCGTTGTTCGATGCGGAGGGTTCCGCCGGCGATCTGCTCGAAGAGCGTGTTTATGGCTTCGCGGCGGCTGCCCGTGAGAAACCCCATGTGTCCGGCGTTGACCCCCACGACGGGAATCGGCGCGCCGTCCAGCCGGCGGATTCCTTCGAGGAGGGTGCCGTCGCCGCCGAAGCAGACCATTGCCGCCCTGCCGGACGATGGAAGGGGCACCTCGGTATCGTATTGCCGCTCCTGCGGGATCTGTCGGACGCCGGTTGCGAGAATCGCTTCGGCAAACTCTTTGTTTACAGCGTAATCGAAGCCGTACCGGTCGATGGCGGCGAAGACGCGGCGCAATTCGTCGGCGGCGTGGACGATGCCGGGGCGGGAAAAAAGGAGCAGTTTCATCTTCGATGTCCCGAAAAATTAGTAACTTTGATGCGCAAATATACGGATTTTATGACAAAGCTGAGTGTGAATATCAATAAGATTGCCGTTATCCGCAATTCACGGGGCGGGAATCTTCCCGATGTGGTGCGGGCGGCGCTCGATATCGAACGGTTCGGTGCCGACGGGATCACGGTCCATCCGCGTCCCGACGGGCGTCACATTCGCTATGACGATGTACGGGCGCTTCGCGGAGTCCTCTCGACGGAGTTCAACATTGAAGGGAATCCGATCGAACGGTTCATCGCCTTGGTGGAAGAGGTCCGGCCGACGCAGGTGACGCTTGTCCCGGATGCGGCGGACGCCATTACGTCGAATGCCGGATGGGATACGGTGGCCAATCGGGTGTTTCTGACGGAGGTTTGTGCGGGATTCAAGGCGCTCGGCATCCGGACGTCGATCTTTGTCGATCCCGTGCCGGCGATGGTGCTGGGCGCTGCGGCTTGCGGAGCCGACCGCGTGGAGCTCTATACGGAAGCCTATGCGCGCAACCATGCATCGGATCCCGTGCGGGCGGTTGCTCCGTATGTCGCTGCGGCCGAGCAGGCGCGGCGTTGCGGGCTGGGACTGAATGCGGGGCACGACCTGAATCTCGACAACCTGCGCGATTATCTGCAAAAGATCCCTTGGACCGACGAGGTGTCGATCGGCCATGCGCTCATCTGCGATGCGCTCTATCTGGGTCTTGAGAATACCGTTACGCTTTACAAACGTTGTTTGAACCGATGACCGACAACCCTTCGCCGCTTTCGCTGCCCGTCTTCCGCCGTATTTCGCGATTGGCTGAGGCGATGGGCGTCGAAGCCTATGTCGTGGGCGGTTATGTGCGGGACTATTATCTCGGCCGGCCCTCTACCGACATCGATGTGGTGGTCGTAGGCAGCGGTGTCGCCGTCGCGAAGGCGTTGGCGGAGGAGTTGCGCACGAAGGTCTCCGTTTTCAAGACCTTCGGAACGGCCATGCTGCATGCCGACGGCATGGAGGTGGAGTTTGTCGGTGCGCGCAGGGAGTCCTACTCGGCCGATTCCCGCAAGCCGGCCGTCGAGGAGGGGACGCTGGACGACGACCAGCGGCGGCGCGACTTTACGATCAACGCGCTGGCGTGGTCGCTCAACCCGAAGACTTTCGGCGCATTGGTCGATCCTTTCGGGGGGATGCTGGATCTCCGCAACGGAATCATCCGCACGCCGTGCGACGCCGACATCACCTTTTCGGACGACCCGCTGCGCATGATGCGGGCGGTGCGGTTTGCCGCCCAGCTCCGTTTCGAGATCCTGCCGGAGACGTTCGAGGCAATCTGCCGCAACCGCGACCGGATTGCCATTGTCTCCCGCGAGCGGATCATCGTCGAATTGAACAAGATCGTTGCTTCGCCCGTACCCTCCTGCGGTTTCGATCTGTTGGAGCGCTCCGGACTGCTGGAGCGGATCTTTCCCGAACTGCATGCGCTGCGCGGTGTGGAGCGGGTGGGAAAGCATGCGCACAAGGACAATTTCATCCATACGTTGAAGGTGCTGGACAACGTGGCGGCGAAGAGCGACGACTTGTGGCTGCGCTGGGCGGCCTTGCTGCACGATATAGCCAAACCGCTCACGAAGGCCTACGATCCGAAGGTCGGATGGACGTTCCATTCGCACGAGGTGCTGGGTTCGAAGATGGTGCCCCAGATCTTCCGCCGGCTGAAACTGCCGCTCAACGAACACATGAAGTTCGTCCGCAAACTGGTCTTCCTGCACTTGCGGCCGATCATCCTGTCGGAGGATCAGGTGACCGATTCGGCGGTTCGGCGTTTGTTGTTCGAGGCGGGGGACGACATCGAGGCGCTGATGACGCTTTGCGAAGCGGACATCACCTCCGGCATCGATGCGAAGGTCAAGCGTTATCTGGCGAATTTCCAGCTTGTGCGGGCCAAGATGAAGGATCTGGAGGAACGCGACCGCATCCGCAATTTCCAGCCGCCCGTTACCGGAGAGATCATCATGCAGACCTATGGGTTGCCGCCCTGCCGTGTCATCGGGGAGATCAAGGAGCAGATCAAGAATGCCATCCTCGACGGCCGGATCCATAACGACTACGAGGAGGCCTTTGCCCTGATGGAGAAACTTGCCGCCGAGCGGGGGTTGACGCGGCAGGCCTGATTGCCGGAAAGGGCGTTGCGGTTTCCGCATTGGTGCGGTGCAGGAGGTGCCTTGAAGCGGCGGCGGACAGCCTTGACCGCCTGTGCCGCATCTCCTTCACGGCTCCCTTCCGACTCTCCTTTTGAAGCGGATTGCGGTTTCAGCCCGAAATTCTGTTTCATCGACTTTTGGATCGGAGCCGGTCATTGCCGGTTTGGTTCGAAATTTGCCCGCATGCGCTGCGATGGGCAAGTTGCGCGACAATCTGAATCTGCTCTTTTCGAACCTGTTGTTCGGAGCGAACTTCTCGATCTATGTCTCGTTGCTGCGGAACTATTTCGATTACCGGCAGCTTTTCCTGTTGCAGGCGGGTGTCGCCGCCCTGTTTTTCATCCCTTTCGTGCTGATGCCCCCGCGTGTGCCGCGCCTGCGCTGGCGGGATGCGGTCAATATCGTGATTGTTACGGTGCTGATCGTCTATGGCTGGATGTACATGATGCTGTGGGGCGCGGCCTATACCAATCCGATCGATGCGTCGATCCTGACAACGCTGGGGCCGGTCTTTACCCTGATGCTCGCCGTTGCCCTGCATCGGGAACCCGTTTCATGGATCCGGATAACGGGAATCGCCGTCGCATTGGCCGGTGTGGGAGTCCTGCTCTTCAAACGCGGCTTCCATCTGGTCGAGGGGAGCGAAGGCTGGGGCAACGCGCTGGTGCTGGTTTCGGTCCTCGCCATTGCATCCAATACGGTGCTGGTCAAACCGCAGCTGCAGCGTTTCGGAACATTGCGGGTAATGGGGTGGTGCTATGTCATCGGCGCGGCCATTACCTTTCCCTTTTTTCCGAAGATCGATCTGGACCATCTCTATACACTGCCTCCGGGGGCATTGGCCGAAACAGCCATCCTGCTGATTTTCGGTACGGTGTTGCCGATGTATCTGCTGTATCGCGGTACGGAGCGCCTTACACCGGTCCATACGGCGCTTTACCGTTATATCCAGCCTTTGGTTGCGACGGCGCTTGCCCTTGCACGGCATCAGGAGGTTGTCGATCAGATCCACCTGGCGGCCGGCGGCGCCATCTTCGGCGGGGTGCTGCTGATGATCTATGGCACGGTGCGGGCACACCGCCGTCCAAAGCGCATGCGGAAAAAGGGCCCCGATGCCGGCGCCGTATGAAAAGATGGGAGGAGGGTGCGGAAACATCTTTCCGCACCCTCCTCTTTTTAGGTTTTTCGCCCCTTGCGCTCTGGGCTTCTCCCTTCCTCCCGGGCCGGCCGTTCCGCCCTTTTAAGCGGCAGTCCGACAGCAGGAATGTCTCCTTCCCCCTCCGCAGGTGCGGAACGGGCGGCGTGCCGCTCCGTTTCGAGTGCCTTGCGCCAATGATCGGGAACGGGGATGCTCTGCTGCGCATCGAAATCGAAGGCGACCATCACCGAACGGCTTTCGCTGCGCACGGAGCCGTCGTCGGCGATGATCCGCTGGAGCAGCGTCAGACTTTTGTTCCCGATCCGTTCGACCTCGGTCGTCACTTCGATGGCGTCCCCGAGCCGGATCTGTGCCAGATAGGAGGTCTCCGTAGCTGCCGTGATGATGCGTGTCGGCGCGAAAAGAACCTCCCTGCCGAGCACGCGGTCGAAGAAATCGCTTTTTCCCACGTCGAAGTACATCTGTTGCGCCACGTTGTTCACATGGTGGAAGGAATCGATGTCGGAGAAGCGTTTCTGTATGGGTGTGCGGATGATTTGCGGCATGTGACGGAGCGGTTATTGCCGGATGATTTTCACGCCGCCCTCTTCGGTGAACGCGATGATCGAACTGGGTTTTCCGGTCGGATGGCCCTCGAAGCGGGGATCGACGACGTAATCCACGCCGTCGATGATTTCGCGGGCGATCTCCGGCAGCCGTTTCGGAGCGGGCTCTCCCGAAATGTTGGCCGACGTCGAGACGATGGGCCTGTTGAACCGCCGCAGCACTTCGCGGCAGAATTCGTGGTCGGGGATGCGGATTCCGAGTGTTCCCTCTTCGGGGATGAGGTTCGGTGCGACGCCCGTCGCGCCGGGGAGGATCAGCGTCAGGGGCGACGTGGCCATCTCCTGCACCTCGAAGGCGATGCCGGGTGCGCGGTTGACATACCGCACGGCCATGTCGGCCGAGCCGCACAGCACGAGCATCGATTTTTTGTTCTCGCTGCGTTTGAGCGCATAGATCCGTGCGACGGCCTCTTCGTCGGTTGCGTCGCAGCCGATCCCCCATACGGTGTCGGTCGGGTAGAGGATGATGCCTCCCTTTCGAAGCACCTCGACGGTTGCTTCGACCTCCTGTTGCAGTTTGTTTTTTGTCTGTTGCATGGCTGTTCGGGCGAATTATGTTGCGGTTGCGGCCTCAGTCGGTTGTGGATCAGGTGCCAGCCGCCGGATTGGATCGGGAGTTACTTCATCTGTAGCACCTCGATCCAGTAGTCATCGGGATCGTTGATGAAGTAGAGTCCCATGTCGTGGTTTTCGAAGCATACCCATCCGCGCGAACGGTGGTATTCGCGCACGGCGTCGTAGTCGCCCGCCACGCGGATGCAGAGGTGGCTTTCGTTCTCGCCCAACTCGTAGGGGCGGCCGGCATGGTCGCGCAGCCACGTCAGTTCGAGGCGGAAGCCGGTTTCGCCGTCGCCCAGATAGACGAGGATGAAACTGCCGTCGGCGGCCTCCTTGCGTTTGACTTCGGTAAGTCCCAGCGCATCGCGGTAGAAGGCCAGGCTGCGGTCGAGGTCGGTGACATTGATGTTGAAATGGTCGAATCGTCCTTTGATTTCCATGATCGTGTCGCTTGTGCCGGCAGACTGTCGCCTGCGCGGGATTCAGTTGTGTTGTCGAAGCGGCTCGGACGCTGCTGCGGTCTTCCCCGTTTCGGGTGCAAAGGTAACCAAAAAAAGAAAATATTCCATGTCATGCCGGATTGCTCTTCGAGCTGTCGCGAGGAGGGTGGAAATCCGCTGTTTCATGTCATGGCGGGAGGGAGGGAAAAGGGATGGATATGAATATGAGTCGGCTGCAGGACTTATGTCGCGGGCTGACATTCCGGATTGGGATGAATTTCCTGCAATTCGGTTCGGGCTTAAAAGGAGAGAGACTGCCGCATGAGGCAGTCTCTCTTTTCGCGCGTAGCGGACCTTCCTATTTGGTCATGCGCTTCTCCTTGATGCGGGCCTTCTTGCCCGTGAGGTTACGCAGGTAGTAGATACGCGCACGGCGCACGACACCCACCTTGTTGACCTCGATGTGGTCGATGTGCGGAGAGTAGAGCGGGAAGATACGTTCGACACCCACGCCGTTCGAGATCTTGCGGATCGTGAACATCTTGGTCTTGCCCGAACCCTTGATCTGGATAACTACGCCGCGGAAGCTCTGCAAACGCTCCTTGTTGCCCTCGACGATTTTGTAGGTTACGGTGATGGTGTCACCGGCCTTGAACTGGGGCACGTCGTTCTCGCCCTTAGCCCACATCTGCTCGTTGACGAGCTTCATGATTGCATCCTTGTTCATTGTGCAACAGCTGTTTAATGATTTCAACGCTCAACATTGCCGCTGTGCCGCCGCTACCATGCCGGACCCTTGTCCGATAATCCCGCGACAGACCGTTCCGGTCGCCGCATCTGCTTCATGCACCCTATGCAAGAGGTTGTTACGCTCCCTTTCGGGAGGGCAAAGATAGTGAAAAATCCCGAATCCAACAATTCTCCCGAAAAAAATAGCAGTCCGTGTATATGAGCTGTCTTTGGTCGAATTAACAGGTGATGTATCCGGCAGGATGCAGAGACTCGAACAAAAAGGAGAAGCCGTCCCGATGGGTTGCGACAAACTGCATGTCTATGATTTGACGGGGCGGTTGCTTGCCCGCTGCCGGCTGGATTGCCATGCAACGGGTTTTGATCTGGATCCGGAGCGGGGGATCCTGGTTTTTGTGGATCCCAATGGCGCTGTTTCGCTCCGCAGCTGCCCGATACCCGATGTCGTGTCGGAATCCGATGCGGATTGATTGCAGGCTGGCGGGCAGGAGGTTTTGCCGTTCGTGCAAACGGCGGTAAATGAAACGGGGAGACGCTCAAACGCCTCCCCGTTTCGTTGTATGGCTGTCCGACGGCTATACGAACGGGTATTTCACCACCTCGGCACGCAGCAGCCGGCCGCGCACCTCGACGGCGATGACCGTCCCGACGGCAGCATGCTCCGCCGCAACGTACCCCAGTCCGATACCCACCTTCAGACAGGGCGACATCGTTCCCGATGTGACGTGTCCGATTTCGACGCCCTCTGCCGTCTTGAGCGGGTAGCCGTGACGCGGAATACCCCGGTCGATGAGCTTGAAACCGACGAGCTTGCGTTTCACCCCCTCGGCCTTGAGCCGTTCCATGCGGCCGCGGTCGATGAACTCCTTTCCGTCGGCGAACCTGGTGATCCATCCCAGTCCGGCTTCGAGCGGCGACGTCGTGTCGTCGATGTCGTTGCCGTAGAGGCAGAATCCCTTTTCAAGGCGCAGCGTATCGCGGGCCCCCAGCCCGATGTTCTTCAGGCCGAACTCCCTGCCGGCCTCCCACAAAGCCGCCCAAAGCCGGTCGGCATCGGCGTTGCAGGCGTAGATTTCGCAGCCGCCGGCACCGGTGTATCCCGTGATCGAGAGGATGACGTCGCAGCCCGCCGCTTTCGTCTGTTCGAAGGTGTAGTAGGGCATCTCTTCAACGGGATGATCGACCATGCGCTGTACGATCCGCATGGCCAGCGGCCCCTGCACGGCCAGCTGGCAGATGTTGTCCGAAGCATTCTCCAGCTCGACGCCCGGCCGCATGCCGAAAGCTTCGCCTTCGCGGCAGATGTGCGCCCAGTCCTTGTCGATGTTGGCGGCGTTGACGCAGAGCATGTACCTGTCGTCGGAGAACTTATAGACCAGAATGTCATCGACGATGCCTCCCCGGCCGTTCGGCATGCAGGAGTATTGCACCTTGCCGGGATAGAGCCTGGCGATGTCGTTGGTCGTGATGTGCTGCAGCAGGTCGTATGCCCGGGCCCCCCTGACCCAGATCTCGCCCATGTGGCTCACGTCGAAGACGCCGGCGCCTTCGCGCACGGTCATGTGTTCGTCGTTGATGCCCGTGAACTCGATCGGCATGTCGTACCCTGCAAACTCGGCCATCTTTGCGCCGGCCGCTACATGGTATTTGTGAAAAGCGGTGGTTTTCATAGGATGATGTGTCGTATGGTTGATCGTATGCGGTTACTCCCTCCGTTTTACGCCCAGACGCGGGCAGCGGTGGAACTCTTTTTCGCGGTCGAAGAGGTAGCGGTAGGTCGTGTGGACCTTGTGGAGCGAGGCGCAGACATAGGTCTGGATCATCCGGTTCATCACGGGGTTGAAGTCGCCGATCCATGCCAGTTCCATCGTCTTGTAACGGCTTTGGCTCTCTTCGAGGAAGTGCCAGTATTTTGTCATGATGCCCGATTCGACCCCTTTGCCGTGAAATTCGGGCGTGATGCCGAAGATGATGCCGAAGATGCGGTCGCACGATTTGCGGACTTTGAGCTCCCACATGAGTTGCAGCTTCTGCCACCAGCCGAATTTCCCGTTGAACTTCCCGATCAGGCGGTTGAGGTCGGGGACGGTGATGAAGAAGCCGATGGGTTCGTCGTTGAAGTAGGCGAAGATGATGATGTCGGGATCGATGATCGGCTTCATCGCGCGCATGATCTGTTGGGCCTGCTCTTTGTCCATCGGTTTGACGCCGGAGAAGAGCGCCCACGCCTTGTTGTAGATGATCCGGAAATTTTCGGCCGCCTCCTCCAGATTGCGCATGTCGATATTTTCGAACCGGTAGCCGGGTGTGGCCATGAGCCGTTCGGTGCGGGCAAAGATCTGCTTGTTGGCCTCCGAATCGTTCACGCGCCAGATATAGGTGTTCTGATTGAAGTAGTTGCGGAATCCGTAGCGTTCGAACAGCTCCTTGTAGTAGGGCGGATTGTACGGGTTCCCGTAAAGCGGCTGGAATTCGAATCCCTCGACGAGGAGTCCCCACCAGGTGTCTCTGGGCCCGAAATTGATCGGGCCGTCCATCGCCTCCATACCCCGGCTCGCGAGCCACAGCCGTGCAGCGTCGAAGAGCAGATCGGCGACTTCCTGCTCATTGATCGCTTCGAAGAATCCGCAGCCGCCGGTAGGCTGCTCTTCGATGGCCGCCTGTTCGCGGTTATAGAATGCTGCGATGCGGCCTACGACCGTTCCTCGGCGGTCACGGGCAATCCATCGGATCGCTTCGCCGTCGGCGAAGAGTGGATTGGCCGTCGGAGCGAATACGTTTTCGATATCGGTATCGAGCGGGCAGACCCAATTCCGGTTCCCTTTGTAGATTCGTTTGGGCAGGTCGAGGAACTCCCGTACCAGTTGGGGCGTTGTAACCTCCTGCAGCGTGTATTTTGCCTTGTTCGTCATCGGGATGGATGAAATGGATGAATCGTCTGACAAAGATAATCATTTTTCGTGATTCCGGCATGCTCCATGGATGTTTCCGCCCTCCGGCCGGCGCAGCTGCAGCTCCGCCGTTTGCCGCAGCGGCATCGCCCTTTGCCGTTGTGCGGCCTTTTCCGAAGGTGTTTGCCGGAACGGGGAGTGCTGTACGGCCGGCTGGGTGCGGGGCATATTGCCCTGCCCGCAGGCCAAGTTTCCGGTCATTTGCTTGCAGATGCCGGGAAATTTTGCGAATATTGCGAGTAAATTGGGGGCGGAACGGTTTTGGTTTCGGGCGTTGCCGACGGCCCTTATCTTTCCAGAGGGGGGGGGCTGACAGGCCGGGAGGTCGCTGATAAGAGATATGCGCCGGAGCGAAACGGAAATTTGCGACCGTTATCCCGCACGTTGACGAGGCCGGTGGTGCCAGGGGGCGCGTTCCGGCGGGGATCCCTGAACAGGGCAGTGGTTTGCGAATAATCAGTCATACGAAAGACAGCGAATACGATGGAGAGCAATTGGGATGCACGGCCGCAGGAGGCCGAACAGACGACCGTTTATCGTTTCATGAAACACCGGATCCACAAGATCCTGCTGATCTGTTGCAGCTACGACGGGTATATTCTTGAGGAGGACGGCCATATCGAGCAGCAGATCAACCGGGAATACATCGATCTGAATCTGTCGAATCCGCCGTCGCTTACGCGCGTGAGTTCGACTTCGGAGGCCCTCGCGATGCTTGAAGAGGATGCGAGTTTCGATTTCATCCTGACGATGTTCAATGTCGGCGAGCCCGACGTCTTCGATTTTTCGAAGGTCGTCAAGGAGCGGTATGCCCGGATTCCGGTGGTCCTGCTGACGAGCTTTTCGAAAGATATCTATCGGCGGATCGATGAAAAGGATACGTCGGGCATCGATTACATTTTCTCATGGAGCGGAAATACCGATCTGATCATCGGCATCATCAAGCTTACGGAGGATCTGATGAATGCCGAAGAGGATATCCTGACGGGCGGCGTACAGGCGATCCTGCTCGTCGAAGACTCGGTGCGCTTCTATTCGACCTATCTGCCGGCGCTTTACAAGCTCATCCTTCAGCAGAATACGGAATTCCTGAAGGATGCCTTCAACGAACAGCAGCAGGTTTTGCGCAAACGTGCCCGTCCGAAGATTCTGCTGGCGACGAACTATGCGGATGCCGTAGCGCTTTATGAGAAATACAAAAACAATCTGTTGGGAGTCATCTCCGACATGGGGTTTGTCTTGCACAAGGGCGACGCCCCTTCGTCCGAGAAGCTGGATGCGGGCATCGATTTCTGCCGTCTGATCAAGGCGGACAACCCCTTGATGCCGGTTCTGCTGCAGTCGTCGCAGACCTCTTTTGCCGAGCAGGCGCGGGCGCTCAATGCCGGATTCATCGCGAAGAACTCCAAGACATTGTTGCAGGAGTTGTCGGATTTCATCGATGCGGAGTTCGCCTTCGGCGATTTCCTCTTCAAGGATCTTGCTACGGGAGAGGTAATCGGGCGCGCGAAGGACCTTTATGAGATGCAGCAGCTCATAGCGACGGTTCCGGACGATGTCTTCGAGTACAATACGTCGCAGAACAATCTTTCGAAATGGCTCTATTCGCGGGGCCTGTTCCCGTTGGCCGCCTCGATTAGGCGTCTCAACGGCAGCCATTTCCATTCGACGGAAGAGCATCGCAAAGCCCTTGTAACGCTTATCCGTGATTATCGGACGCTGTTGGGACAGGGGGTGGTCGCGCGGTTCTCGCCGGATACCTATTCCGATGCGATCGCCTTTGCGCGTATCGGCGACGGTTCGCTGGGCGGCAAGGCACGCGGTCTGGCCTTCATGAACAGCATGCTGGTAAAGCACAGCCAGTATGCGAAATACGAGAATGTGCGTGTCACGATCCCCCGGACGGTGGTTGTGGCGACCGATTATTTCGACGCCTTCATCCGCAGCAACGGACTGGAGTATGTGATCGGTGCGGATATGACCGACGAGGAGATCCTTTCGGAATTTGTCAGTTCGACGCTGCCCTATCAGTTGCGCGAAGCCTTGAAAGCCTATGTGCGGACGGTGCGGGGGCCTTTGGCGATTCGGTCGTCGTCGAAGCTGGAGGATTCGCACTACCAGCCCTTCGCCGGCATCTATTCGACCTATATGATCCCGTATGTCGCCGACAACGAAGACCGGATGCTGCGGTTGCTGCAAAAGGCGATCAAAAGCGTCTATGCCTCGACCTATTTCGCGGCATCGAAGGCTTATGTCCAGTCCTCGCAGAATCTGATTGCGGAGGAGAAGATGGCCGTTGTGATTCAGGAGGTGTGCGGTACGGAGGAGAACGGATTCTTTTTTCCGACGATTTCGGGTGTCGCGCGGTCGATCAACTACTATCCGCTGGGTGACGAGACGCCCGAAGAGGGAATTTGCAGCATCGCCCTCGGATTGGGGAAACTGGTGGTCGATGGCGGCAAGACCTTGCGCTTTTCGCCTTTTTATCCGCAGAAGGTGTTGCAGACCTCGACGCCGGAGCTGGCGCTGCGCGATACGCAGAACGAGGTGTTGGCGCTCGATTTGCGGCCGGAGGCATTCCGCACCTCGACGGACGATGCGGTCAATATCCGGCGGCTGACGCTTTCCGAGGTGTCGCCGATGCGCCAGACGCGGTTCGTAGCGTCGGTCTGGGACCGTGCCAACGAACGGATCTCCGATTCTCCGATGGACGAGGGTCGGCGGGTGCTTACGTTCAATGCGATACTCAAATACGAGACATTCCCGCTGGCGGAGATCGTGCGGGATATTCTGCGGCTGGGCGCCGAAGAGATGCGCTGTCCCGTCGAAGTGGAGTTTGCCGTCAACATGGATGTCCCCTACGGTCAGCAGCGGATCTTCAACCTGTTGCAGATCCGTCCGATCATCGACAACAACGACAACCGTGCGCTTGACTGGAGCCGTGTGCCTGTCGATGATGCGCTTGTTTATGCCGAGAGTGCGCTGGGTGTCGGCAACATGCCCGACATCCGCGATATTGTCTATGTCCGTCCCGACCGTTTTGACTCGCTCTCGACGGAGCGGATCGTTGCGGAGCTGGATGCGCTCAATGTCCGCATGCGGGAGATGCGAAGGGGATATGTCCTTGTCGGTCCGGGGCGCTGGGGTTCGAGCGACCCTTTCCTGGGTATTCCCGTGAAGTGGCAGCACATCACCGAGGCGCGGGTGATTGTCGAGTGCGGGCTGGAGCGTTTTCGGGTGGAACCGAGTCAGGGAACCCATTTTTTCCAGAACGTGACGTCGCTGGGCGTCGGCTACCTGACAATCAATCCCTACATGGGCGACGGACGGTTCGACCTCGAACGGCTCGATGCGCTGCCGGCCGCGGAGGAGGGGGAATACCTGCGCCGCGTGACGTTCGACGATCCGTTGTGGGTCTATATCGACGGGCGGTCGAATCGGGGGATCGTGCGGCTGGCCCCGCCGGACGGAATCGGAGGCTGAATCATACGGCCGAACCGCTGTCCCGCTGCGGCGGCGAGAATGAAAGAAGAATGTGAAGAGTCCGTTCATCGTCGAACGTTATAATTGCAATGTCATATGGCAGACAACTATCTGGAACGCAGAATGGAGGAGTATCGGTCGCAACCGGCGGAGGCACGGCGTCCGGCCGTTACGCTGGAGCGGCTGTTGCGGCGGAACCGCAGCGTGCGCGGTTACGACTCCCGTTTTCTGGTGCGCGGGGATCAGCTCCGGCGGATTGCCGCGGTCTGTACGAAGATTCCGTCGGCCCGCAACCGGCAATCGCTGCGTTTGCGCCCGGTTCTGTCCGACGAAATGGCCAAGGTGCTGCCCCATATCCGTATGGGCGGGGCGTTGCCGGAGCTGCATCTTCCGCTGCCGGGTACGGAACCGAACGCCTGCATCATCATCTGTTCGACGGTTGCCGAGGACCGGTGGATCGACATCGATCTGGGAATTGCGGTGCAGAGCATGCTGCTTCAGGCCGTAGAGATCGGCCTGAACGGTTTGTGCATCGGGGCGTTCGATCGCGAGGCGATCCGCGAGGCGTTTGCGCTGCCGTATGACCCGATTTTGATTCTTGCGATCGGAAAGAGCCTCGAACGGATTGAACTGGTCGAGGTCGGAGCGGGCGATGACCTGGCATATTACCGGCGGGACGGAGTCCATTATGTCCCGAAGATCCGGCTCGAAGAGCTGCTTCTTTCGCCTGTCTCTGCGGAAAGCGGCGCACGGAATGATAATCTGTAAAAAAAAACAGGTGCGGGGATGATATTTTTTCGGGAAAATCGTTATATTTGTAACAATCGATATGTAAACCGAAAAAACTTTAAACCATCATCCTATGAACGTCAACAAACTAATGGCTGAACTCGAGCGCAAGCACCCGGGTGAAAGCGAGTATCTGCAGGCAGTCCGTGAGGTTTTGACGACCGTCGAGGAGACCTACAACCAACACCCTGAATTTGAAGCCAACAAAATAGCGGAACGGATCGTGGAACCCGATCGCAGTTTTACCTTCAAGGTCGTTTGGGTGAACGATCGCGGGGAGGTGCAGGTCAATACGGGTTATCGTTTTCAGTTCAACAATGCCATCGGCCCCTACAAGGGCGGTTTGCGGTTCCATCCGTCGGTCAATCCCTCGATTCTGAAATTCCTCGGTTTCGAGCAGATCTTCAAGAATGCGCTGACAACGTTGCCGATGGGCGGCGCCAAGGGCGGTTCGGATTTTAATCCGAAGGGAAAATCGGATGCCGAGGTGATGCGTTTCTGCCAGGCCTTCATGGTCGAGCTGTGGCGTCATATCGGTCCGGAGACGGATGTTCCTGCGGGGGACATCGGTGTCGGCGGACGCGAGATCGGCTACCTGTACGGCATGTATCGGAAGCTGGCCCGTGAGAATACGGGCGTATTGACCGGCAAGGGCATGACCTACGGCGGGTCGTTGATCCGTCCGGAGGCAACGGGCTTCGGCGCCGTCTATTTCCTGCGCCAGATGCTTCAGACGGCAGGGATGGATATCGCCGGGCAGGTGATCGCCATTTCGGGCTTCGGGAACGTGGCATGGGGCGTTGCGACCAAGGCGACGGAGCTGGGCGCGAAGGTCGTTACGATATCGGGTCCCGACGGCTACATCTACGATCCGGAGGGCCTGAACAAGGAGAAGATCGCCTACATGCTCGAATTGCGTGCATCGAACAACGATGTCGTGGCTCCCTATGCGGAGAGGTTCCCCGGATCGCAGTTCTTTGCGGGCCGCAAGCCCTGGGAGCGGAAGGTCGATATCGCGATGCCGTGCGCCACGCAGAACGAACTGGATGGCGAAGATGCAAGGCAGCTGATCGCCAACGGGGTAAAGGTTGTGGCCGAGGTTTCGAACATGGGCTGCCGTCCCGAGGCAATCGATGCGTTCATCGCTGCGAAGATCCCTTACGGACCGGGCAAGGCGGTCAATGCCGGCGGCGTGGCGACATCGGGGCTGGAGATGAGCCAGAACGCAATGAAATACAACTGGACGGCCGAGGAGGTGGACAATCGGCTGCATCACATCATGTCGTCGATTCACCATGCCTGTCTGGAGTACGGCACCGAACCGGGCTATATCAACTACATGAAGGGCGCCAATATCGCCGGCTTCATGAAGGTTGCGAAGTCGATGGTCGAACAGGGCGTGCTGTAGTGCGGATTCCAGGGCCACGGAAGGGCCCGGACGCATTCGCATGCTGCTGAAACAGCGGTCGGGAACGCCCTAATGGGGTGTTCCCGACCGCTGTTTCTTCTGCGGATCGGAACGCTGTTTCGGCTCCGGCGATTTTGATCGGGCCGTTTTTTGTCCGGAGGGGTTGCCTTCGGGATCTTCGGGATCTTTGGGGGGGGGCGGAAGAGGCTCCTTTCTGTCTGTTCGCGGTCTCCGGCAGCGGGGAGCGCGTGAGAGCCGGCGTCCCGTTTTTTTGCTGTTTCAGGATCTCTTCGGTGCGGGCGGGACCATCCTTTTCAACCGCCCATAGACATGGATGAAGGCGGGAATCAGAAAGAGGTCGGCGGCAATCCAGGCCGAAGGATCGCCGAAACATACGGCCAGATACCCGACGGCGGGTACGATCCACAGGCTGACCACCGTTCGGGCAATCATCTCCGAGACGCCCGACAGCATGGCGAGTTTGGTATAGCCGGCGCCCTGAATCGTGTAACGGAGGATGCAGAGCAGTCCGAGTGTGGGGAAGAAATAGCTGGATACATGCAGAAAGAGCCGTGTATCGGCCATGATCTCCGTTTCGGTGGGGTCGATGAAGAGCCGTGCGAAGAGATCGGCGCCGAAAAAGAGAACGAGGAACGCAAACAGGGCATAGGTGATCATCATGCCGGCGCTGGCCTTGATTCCCTGCCAGATACGTTCGGGTTTCACGGCGCCGTAGTTGTGTCCGGTATAGGTCGCCATAGCCATTCCGAGACTCTCGAAGGGCGAAATGATGAACATCTTGATGCGCACGCCGGCGGTGAAGGCCGCGACGCAGGCCGATCCCAATGCGTTGTTGGCGCTTTGGAGCATGATGCTTCCGATGGCGGTAATGGAGAACTGGAGACCCATCGGCACGCCGATGGAGAGCAGCGTGCGGGCATGCCGCGACCGGAAACGGCGTTCTTCGGCCGTGCTGCGGAGGATTTCGAAATGGCGGTACATGTAGATGTAGCAGAGCAATGCCGAAATGCCTTGGGCGACGACGGTCGCAATGGCGGCGCCGAGAACGCCCCATCCGAGCGTAAGGATGCAGAAGAGGTCGAGGGCGATGTTGAGGATGGCCGAGAAGAGCAGGAACCAGAACGGCGTGCGGCTGTCGCCCAATGCGCGGATGATGTTCGACAGCAGGTTGTAGAAGAGGGTGCAGGGGATGCCGATGAAGGTGACGAGCAGGTAGAGGTAGGCGTTGTCGAAGATGTTTTCGGGTGTTCGCATGGCCCGCAGGATGTCGGCGCAAAAGATGCTGGTCAGCAGTGCCACCGAGATGGAGATCCCGACGGCCAGATGGAGCGCATTTGCAACGTAGCGTCGCATGTCTGCGTAGTCGAGCGCTCCGAACCGCTGTGCGACGGGGATTCCGAATCCGCAGCAGCAGCCGTTGCAGAACCCCAGGATGAGGAAGATGACCGAACTGCTGGCTCCGACGCCGGCCAGTGCGTCGATGCCAAGGAACCGGCCGACGATTGCGGCATCGACCAGTGAATAGGCCTGTTGGAGCAGGTTGCCCAACAGCAGCGGCAGGGTAAAGTTGAAAATCAGGGGCAGGGCAGGCCCCTCGGTCATCTGTTTGGATACAGCCATTTTGTCTCTCTGAGTCGCCGCAAAGATACGCAAAGGTGCCGGAAAGTGTACCGGCACCGGACGGAATGGGGAAGAAAAAATTCCGGATGAACCGTCAAGGATCATCCGGAACGGATTTTCGTTGTATGAAAATAGGGCTTGTTTGATCGCAGTTTTTGTGTTTGATCGGGATCGGCCGTGTGCCGCGTTTTGTGACCGGTCAGATCGGGGATTGTTCCGAACGCCCGGTGTTTTATTTGAGTGAAAACCGGTAAATGCGCATTTCGTCGTCATCGTACCGTACTCCGTAAAGATCATTCCCCGAAACGCAGATCTCCTTTACGGGGAGCGGAAGCAGATATTTCGCCTGCTTGCGACCCTCCCAGTCGAAGCAGAGAATTTCATCCGTAACGTGCTGCCGTTGGGCAGATGCGGCATAGCTGTCGTTGCTGTAAGTAAAATAGATCGCCGAGTCGGTTGTTGCAACGCGTAGCAATCCAGCGATGCTTCGCTCATAGTCTATAGCATAGATTGCTCTGCCACGAGGCTTTACTTTTAATTTTGGAATATGCCTGAAATCAGACAGACAGGATCGGACCGGCTGCGAGTTTTTCATTTCATGGATTTCGAAAATATCAGAGGAGAAATAGTAGTGGACGAATTTCCCGCTTCGAGGATTGGACTTTATCCTCGATTGGAATGTACTTCCACGATAAATTCCCTCTACGGGGTTGCAGTCGAACGGATAGGGAATCGTTTCATCGGCAATCTGTCCCTTCTTGTCGATCACGCCCAATGCTCCGTCAGCAAATGAACCGTTGGCAATGAACAACTCTCCGGCGGGAACGATATGTTTTGGCCGGAAAGAGGTTGTATAGGGGTACGGTGTCTTTTGGATCCGAGGACTCTGCATTGTATCGAGAAGATCGGTAATCCGTACGCGATTCAATTCCCGTTTCCCCGTATCCAGAAAACACAGACAAGAGTCTGCCACATAAAAATCCGGACCGATGGCCGTATATTCATTCGGTCCGCGACCTTTGCGGCCCCAACGGCTTAACAGCGAACCATCGCGCAGATCGATTAGGGCGAAGAAGTAATCGATCTGCGCCAATCGGGCGATCAGGAGATGATTGAAGATTTCCATGCTCGTGATATTGCCGATCAGAGCTTCCCGATCCGAATAAATTGGTTCACTATCTTTTATATGGATCTCTAACTCGAAATAATCGATTTTTTTTTTCGGTATTCCTTCCACATGAAACGCTCCAACAAAGTAATAGGAATAAAATAATTAAGTGTCTCATGGTGGTTGTCTATGAATATGAAATGGTAGAATAAATGTACAATTTGAATTTTTATGATTAAGATATGCCTAGATTCATCTTGATGAATCTAGGCATATGAGACTACCATCGAGCATTATCTTTTACTTGATCCTTATTAGGATCTGTTGGATGTAAAGCTATACATTGATAATTTTCGTCATAAACGCAATCACTTAAATCCGGTTGTGTTTCATTTTGCGCTAATGCATCGACGTTGGCATTGAGTAAATCATTAATATTTACTTGTTCATAGGAGATAAATCCTGTTACAGAAGCAAGCATAATTAAACTTGTTACTCCTAAAAAAAGTTTTTTCTCATAAGTTAGAAAATTAAAGGGTGCGATACAATATTTCATTGCAAAAAAATAAATGTTTTTTTGAAAAAACAATATTATATATGATTTTTTTGTCTTATTGATATTATAAGATTTTCCAAATGTAAAAATGTAATGCTTAATCTTAGATGGGTTTATTTTATGCAATGATGTGTATTGGTATATTGTTTTTTGCTATTATAGTATTATAGTGGGTATAAGTTATTCAAAACGGGCAAATATTTGTTACTTGATATTAGAAACTTGAAAGATCATGTTGTAAAGTCTCCGTATACTTACGATTTGGAGTTATGAAAAGTTGCGCCGGCGTCCGATTGCACGGACCGCCTCGCCGCCCCAGGCTATGAGCGACGTGAGACCGATGATCCATGCCCACTCCTGCCACGTCAGCGGCACGGTGCGGAAGACCTCTCCGCCGAACTCGACGATGATCCACTGGCCGATGGTGATCAGGAGCAATACGACCAGGAATGTCCGGCAGCGCCCGATGCCGTGCAGGGCCGGATGGCCGGCTTCGAATCCCTTGGCGTTGAACAGATTCCAGAGTTGCAGGAAGACAAACGTCGTGAAGAAGACGGTCAGCTGTCTTATGGTGGGCTCTCCGGTGGTGTGGAGCCACCAGCCCAGCATGCCGAGCAATACCGCCACGAAAAGGGTTCCGCAGGTGGCGATCGTGCGGATCATGGCCCGCGAGACGATGCTTTCGTCGCGGCGGCGGGGCCGTTCGCGCATCACTTCGTGCTGGGGCGGCAACGACGCCATGGCCATGGCGGCGAGCGTATCCATGATGATGTTGACCCAGAGGATCTGCGTCACGGTCAACGGCATCTCGGTCTCCATGAGCGAGCCGGCCAGAAAGACGATGATCGCCGCGAAGTTGATCGTGAGCTGGAAGAGGATGAAGCGCTGGATGTTGCGATAGAGCGAGCGCCCCCAGAGCACGGCCGTGGCGATCGAACGGAACGAGTCGTCGAGGAGCGTGATGTCGCTGGCATCCTTTGCGACGGAGGTGCCGGAACCCATCGAGAGCCCGACGTTTGCGAAGTTGAGGGCCGGCGCGTCGTTCGTTCCGTCGCCCGTCACGGCAACCACTTCGCCCTGCTGCTGCAAGAGTCGCACGAGCCGCTGCTTGTCGAGCGGACGGGCACGCGAGAGTATCTTCAGGCGGCCGATGCGGGCGAGAAGCTCCTCGTCGCCGGCCGCTTCGAACTCCACGCCGGTCATCCGGTTGTCGTCGCCGTCCGTTGCATCGTTCCACAGTCCGATCTGCCGGGCGATCTCCGTTGCCGTTGCGGCCGTATCGCCCGTGACGATCTTGATGTTGATTCCGGCATTCATACATTCGGCAACGGCTGCCGGCACCTCTTCCCGCACGGGGTCGGCAATGGCGGCGATGGCGGCGAGCCGCAACGGTTCCCCCACATCGTCGATCCGTTCGGCCGGCGTTGCGATGGCGGCGAGCGCCAGCGTCCGCATGGCGCGGCGCTGCATGCCCAAGAGTCGTTCCTGCAGATCATCGGGCAGCGATGCGGCCTCGCAGCGGGCCGTGACGACTTCGGGCGCACCCTTTACCAGCAGCCACCGTTCACCCGTATCGCGCCGTTCGACGAGCGTCGCCATGTATTTGCGCTCGGTCGAGAAGGTCAGGCGGTCGAGGATGCGCACGCCGTCGCGCAGCGAAGCATAGTCCGCGCCTTTTCGCTGCAGCCATTCGAGCAGCGCTCCTTCGGTCGGATTGCCCAGTGCGTGGCCGCTGCTGTCGAGAAAGGCGGTGGAGTTCGCCGCGATGAGTTCATCGAGCAGCCGCTCGTCGGTGCCGTTGTAACGCAGGAGTTCCTGCACGCGCATGCGGTTCTGCGTAAGCGTTCCCGTCTTGTCGGTGCAGATGACCGTTACGGCACCCATCGTCTCGCAGGCGTGCATCTTCCGCACGAGGTTGTTGGTCTTGAGCATGCGGCGCATCGAGAGCGCCAGCGATAGCGTGATGCTCATGGGCAGCCCCTCCGGCACGGCCATGACGATCATCGCCACCGAGACCATGAAGCAGTTGAGCAGGACGCGGATGATATGGGGCCACGACGTTTCGGCGAGACCCTCGACCAAGAAGGCCTTGCCGACAAGAATGACGAAGATGAGAACCGAAAGCGTGATTCCTATTTTGCCGATCTGGTGCGACAGACGGGTCAATTGCCTGTGCAGGGGCGTTTGTTCGCCGCTTTCGATGGTCGATTGCTCCGTCACGCGGCCGGCTTCGGTGGCGTCGCCGACGGCCGTGACGACCATCATGCCGTATCCGTCGCGGACGGTTGTGCCGCGCAGCAGCCGGTTGGAGGGGTAGGTCGCTTCGGGATCGAACAGCGCTTCATCGACGAACTTGTCGGTCTGGGGTTCGCCCGTGAGGGTCGATTCATCGACCTGCAGCGAGACGGCCTCGACGAGCTCTCCGTCGGCAGGGATCGTCTCTCCGGTTTCGAGGCTTACCAGATCGCCGACGACCACCTCGCGGCGGGGAATTTCGGTCATGACCCCGTTGCGCCGCACCTTGACGGGCTGGTCGTCGTTGACCTGATTGAGCCGGCGGAAACGCCGCATGGCGTCCCATTCGAAAAGAAACCCGACACAGGTGGCCAGCAGAATGGCACAGACGATGCCGATGGTCTCGGTGTAATGCCCTTCGATGAAGGACATGACCAGCGAGAGTGCGGCGGCGATAAGGAGGATGACGATGATCGGGTCGCAGAATTTCTCGGCAAGCAGTTTCCATGCGGAGTCGTCGCGCGGCGGCGTAATGATATTCTGTCCATGGGCGTCGCGGCTGGCCGCCGCCTGCCCTGTCGTAAGGCCTTTCGGATCGTAGGAGATCATGTTTCGCTGTTGCTTTTATGTTTCTTTTCGGTATGTTATGGTCTTTGCCGGACATGGGCCGGCGAAGAGCTCCTGCTTCGGGCGGCGTCCATCGCTTGTCGGAGATCGTCCGGACTCTCTTCAACGGCCGTTCCGCAGGATCGGTTTTCGCTTTCTTGCGCTCTTGTCGGGCTATCCCGACGGCCCTCTGCCGTCTCGGCCCCTCCCCTCCGGCCGTCGCAATCTTTTTCGAATTGTGCAAATATACGAGATCGGAGGCTCCGCCGCACCCTGCACGGTCGAGATTTAACGGTTCCTTAACAATCCGGCGTGTTAAGCGAATGTTAATTCGACGGGAACTGCCGGGTCGAGGCATCGAGACGAATGGCGATAAAGAGCAGGATCGTAAAGGCCAGCAGCGACGATCCGCCGTAGCTCATGAACGGAAGCGGGATTCCCATGACGGGAACCAGCCCGACGGTCATGCCGACATTCACGAGAATATGGAAGAGCAGGATGGCGGCGACGCTGTAGCAATATACGCGGCCGAAGGGCTCCTCCTGCCGCTCGCCCATCTTCATGAGCCGCAACAGCAGCAGGCACATGATGCCGAGGACGAAGACCGCCCCGATGAATCCCCACTCTTCGCCGACGGTGCAGAAGATGAAGTCGGTGTGTTTTTCCGGTACGAAGTTGTACTTGATCTGGGTGCCCTGCAGGAAGCCCTTGCCGGAGAATCCGCCCGAACCGATTGCGATTTTCGACTGGTTGACATTGTAGTCTATGTCGCGGGGGTCGTTGACGATTCCCAGAAAGCTGAGGATCCGTTTTTGCTGGTGCTCCTTGAGCACCGACTGGAAGATATAGTCGGTGGCGGGAACGAACGCCATCGATCCGACGAAGAGCAGGATCATCAGAAAGATGTTCATCAGTCGGGTCCGGTATGCGTAGATGGCGATGAGCGGCAGCGAGAGCAGCGTAACGACAAGCAGACAGCGGTAGATGTTCATCGTGTTGGGTGCGATCAGGGCCATCAGGGCGCAGAGGAGGGTCGAGGCGAGAGCCAGTGCGGCGAGATAGATGATGCGCGATCGCCATTTGCCGTTCATCATCGCCTCCGAGAGGGTGCAGATCAGAATGAGGAGGATGAGCAGCGTCATGGGTGTCAGCAGGAAAGAGACGATGAAGAGTGCGGCGATGAGGAGTATGGGAATGCAGAGCCATTTGTTGAGCCCTTCGCGATAGAGGACGAAGAGAAAGGCCCCGAGGACGACTCCCGATCCCGTATCGTTCTGGAGGATGGTCAGCAGCATCGGCAATCCGATGATAAAGCCGACACGCAGCAGGTCGCCGGCACGGTTGATCGAGAAGGAGTAGTTGCTCATGACGCGGGCAAGCGCGAGCGCCGTTGCGATCTTGACGAATTCGACGGGCTGTATGCGGAAGGAGCCCAGTTCGATCCACGATTTTGCGCCGTTTACCTCCTTGCCGGCGATCAGCACGCCGACCATGACGGCAATGCCGGCAATATAGAGCGGGTATGCCCACATGTGGTAGAAGCGCACATCGAGCAGCAGCACGATGAGCGCGACGATGAGCACGGCACCGACCCAGAGATACTGTTTGATGTAGAAGTGCGAGAAGGCGAAGAAACTGGCGGACTCTTCGTCGTAGGAGGCGGCCGTAATGCAGATGCAGCCGGCCGCGACAAGCAGCAGGTAGTAGAGGACGGTCAGGAAATCGACCCCTTGGAACAGCCCCTCTTTGATTCTACTTTGCATAGGCCGGATAGTGGATTTGCATTTGCTTTACCCTGTCGAGCAGCCAGGGCCGGGTAATGGTATCCGTGAGATAATACTCCTCCAGAAGCGAAGCGATCGGGAGCGCGATGGTTGCGCCGAATCCGCCGTTCTCGACATAGACCGAGATGGCGATCCGGGGATTGTCTTTCGGTGCGAAGGAGAGGAAGGTCGAATGGTCGCGTCCGTGCGGGTTCTGGGCCGTGCCGGTTTTGCCGCATACGTCCCAGCCGTCGAGACGTGCCATTGTCGAGGTTCCGGCGACGTTGACTCCCCGCCACATGCCCTCGACGATCGGTTCGAAATGGCGGGTGTCGATGCCGGTATATTGCCGTTCGTAGAATCTCCGGTCGATCGAATCGGCCCCTTCGATACGCTTGACGATGTGCGGAATATAATAGTACCCTCTGTTGGCGAGGATTGCCGCGAGATTGGCCATTTGCAGCGGGGTGCATCCCAATTCTCCCTGACCGATGGAGAGCGAGATTACGGTCAGGGCGTTCCACGAACCGTGATAGGCGTCGTCGTAGAATTCGCTGCCGGGGACATATCCGGCGCCTTCATCGAGGAAATCGGAACCGAGTTTGCGCCCGAATCCGAGCCTGTTGACATAGCTTTTCCAGACGTCGAATCCATGCTCGACATCTTCGTATTTCGGGTTCTCGACAATGCTGCGCAGCACATGGCAGAAGTAGGCGTTGCACGAATTTGCCACGGCATCGCGCAGATCGAGCGGCGAGGCGTGCTCGTGGCATTTCATGATTCGTCGGCCGTAGCGGAATCCTCCGTGACAGGAATATGCGGTTGAGGGGGACAGCACGCCCTCCTGCAGCCCGATGAGCCCCTGTACGAGCTTGAACGTCGAACCGGGGGGATACTTCGCACTTACGGCGCGGTTGAACATCGGGCGCCGCTTGTTGTAGAGCATCTTCATGTAGTTGTTGCCCCTGTCGCGTCCGACCATGTCGTCGGGATCGAACGTCGGTGAGGAGACCATCATCAGAATCTCGCCCGTAGCGGGTTCGATGGCTACGGCCGCTCCGACCTTGCCGCGCATCAGCTCTTCGGCGAAGGTCTGCAGCCGGGCGTCGATCGTCGTGACGATGTATTTTCCGGGTTCGGGCAGGGAGTCGAACATGCCGTCCATGTAGGATCCCTTGACGACGCCGTGTGCATCGCGTTCGATGATCTTCACCCCTTTCTTCCCCCGCAGCACCTCTTCGTAGGAGCGTTCCACGCCGCTTTGCCCGATATAATCTCCCGTACGGTACCCTGCGTAACGGGACAGCTTAAGCTGGGCGTCGTTAATCTCGCCCACGTCGCCGAGGAGATTCCCGCCGATCTTGCGCGGGTAACGGCGGATGGTTCGGTAGACGGTGTAGAATCCGGGCAGGTTGCTTTCGTCGAGCCGCAGTTTCGTTTCGCTGGAGAGGAAATTGGTGACGATCTGCGGAATGCGGGGATTGCTGCGGGCGTTGCGCAGCGCCCGGTCGAGCTTCGTGCGCGAGATCCCCAGCATGTCGAGCAGCCGCACGGTGTCGAATCCCGCCTGCGGCAGTTCCCGATAAAGCACCATCAGGTCGTAGCAGGGCCTGTTCTGGGCGAGATACTCTCCGTTCCGGTCGAAGATCTCACCGCGCGGCGGATACTGAACGACCTGACGCAGCGTATTTCCGCGCGCGAGCTCCTCGTAGCGGGAGTCGAAGAGCTGGATATATGCGAGCCGCAGGATGATGACGCCGAAAATGAGCAGCACCACCACCTGCAATGTGCGCATGCGCGCATATCCTTCACGGCTGTCGATCATATGCGCAGGGAGAGTCTGTTTGTGAAGAGTTGGGCGATGAGCCAGCAGAAGAGTACCCCGACGGCCGCACTTGTGCACAGCCTGAGCAGTGTGAGCAGAGCGTGGGACCACGAAAGCGCCTCCATATAGAAGAAGATCGCATTGTGGATCAGAACGACGAGCGTCAGATATTTCAGAAAATTCTTGTCTCCGAGTCTGCGGGACGACGGGACGCCCCCGTCATGGACATTCTCTTTTCCGCAGACGAAATTGAGCAGATGGATCCGGATGAAGGCGATGAAGACCGTAGCGATGGTATTCACTCCGGCGGCGCCCATCGTCCAATCCATCGCCACCCCCATCGCCACGCCGTTCAGCAGCATGGCCAGCGGCGAGCACTCCATCGGCAGCAGCGCAATGAAAACCACATATACGAGCGGGTTGAGATAGGCGCTCAGCGACAGGTTGTTGAACAGAAAGATCTGCAAGGCTGCCGCCACGAGGAAGAGCAAGACATATTGTATGGTCCGGTACATGGGCGTGTCAGTTGTTAGGTGAGGAATTGTCCTGCACGTTCGCATTGAGGAGGTGGAGCTCGTCGAGGTCCTGATTCTTGATGAGGATCACATCGTGCAGGGCCGTCATGTCGGCCGCAAGCCGCACCCGCACGTTGTATGCCGTTCGGGTTTCGTTCAGCTCGAACGATTCGACCGTCCCGATGCGGATGCCTGCGGGGAAGTAGTTCGAGATGTTCGCCGAGACGATCGTATCGCCGCGTTCGATCTGCGCATATTTCGAAAGGTCGCTCATCGAGACGTGGCCGGCGTCGAACCCGTCCCAGTGGATTGCCCCGTAGTGCCCGTCGCCGACGACCTCGCCGCTGGCCCGGAAGGAGGTGTTGAGAATCGATACGGCAACCGAATAACGGTCGGAACAGCTTGCGATGTATCCGACCATTTCGCCGGTGGGGGTGACGACGGCCATTTCGGGCGAGATGCCGTAGTCGAGGCCCTTGTTGAGCGTGATGAAATTCTCCTGTTTGTTGATCGAATTGGCCACGACCCGTGCCGAAGCATATTGATAGGGGCCGGCGAGCGGCGACTCCAGCGTGTCGAGTGCCGCATAGATAGCCTGTTCGCGATAGAGCGAAAGTTCGTTTTCGAGCGATACGACGCGTTCGAGGAGTTCCCTGTTCGCGGCGGGCAGGGAGAAAAAATGCCGCGTATTGCGGAATAGTCCGTGAATGCTTCCGACGAGGCGGTTCGATTGCGTGAGGATCCGAGCCTGTGTGAACTGGGAAGAGCGGGCATAATATCCGATCGCCACCGCTTCGATGACAATGAAGAGCAGGGCGACATAGGTGCTTCGCAGAAATTCGAGTAGTCTGTACACGGTCCGGACTTTATGCTTGTTGTGCCTCTCCGCCGATGGCTGCGGGCGGCGTGTTGCGCTTTGGGTGAATGGAACTTCCCGTCTTCAGTGCTGCGGCGTTGCCGAGCTCTGCAAACGGGAAGCTGTTGCAGGAGGTTCGGGATGCCGCCTATTTCATGAGGAAGGAGAACCGGTCGATGTTTTTCAGGGCAATTCCCGTACCGCGTGCGATGGCGCGCAGCGGATCCTCGGCAATATGGAACGGCAGTCCCGTTTTTTCGGTCAGGCGTTTGTCGAGCCCTTTGATCAGCGCGCCGCCGCCGGCCAGATAGACGCCGTTCTTGACGATGTCGGCATAGAGTTCCGGCGGCATGGTTTCGAGCACCTTCATCAGGGCTGCATCGAGTTTGACGAGCGACTTTTCGAGGGCGTATGCGATTTCGTTGTAGTTCAGCGATACGCTCTGCGGAAGAGCCGTAAGCATGTTGGGGCCGGTTACGGTAAAATCTTCCGGTTCTTCGTCGAGCTTGGGCACCGCGGCACCGATGGCGCATTTGATCGCTTCGGCGGTGCGTTCGCCGATACGGATGTTGTGCTGCTGGCGGACATAGTTCTGGATGTCGGAGGTAAAGACGTCGCCGGCAACGGCGATCGACTCGGAGCAGACGATTCCGCCGAGCGAAATGCAGGCGATTTCGCTGGTTCCGCCGCCGATATCGATGACCATGTTCCCTTCGGGTGCCTCGACATCGAGACCGGCACCGAGAGCGGCGGCCATCGGTTCGTAGATCATGTACACCTCGCGGCCGCCGGCGTGCTCGGCCGAATCGCGCACGGCGCGTATTTCGACGTTTGTCGATCCCGAAGGGATGCAGATGACCATTTTGAGCGACGGCGAAAAGAGATGCCCCGACATTTTGACCTTCTTGATCATTCCGCGCAACATCAGCTCCGTCGCGGTAAAATCGGCGATTACGCCATCTTTGAGGGGCCGGATGGTTTTGATGTTGGGGTTCGTCTTTTCATGCATCTGGCGGGCCTTCTCGCCGATGGCGACCAGTTTCCCCGAATGGGCGTCGATGGCCACGATCGAAGGCTCGTCGACCACCACGCGACCGTTGTGGATGATCAGGGTATTGGCCGTGCCGAGGTCGATGGCCAGCTCTTGTGTCAACGAAAAAATTCCCATATCTTTTCAGTTTATTGTCAATTGTTTACAGCCCTTCGTCTCCCCTCCGTGCAGGGGCTCTGCCGAATGCGGGCATAACCTTTGCAAAGATAGGAAAAAGAACGGAATATAATTGCAACAAATTTTAAGAATTTTAACTACTTTTGTCGCGTCTATTGAGTGTTGGATTTAACATCGGTTCCATTATGGAAGGATTGAAACTTGATATTTCGAAGTCCGGCGTATCGCTTACGCCGGCACAGAAGGAGAAAGCTCAGGCGGCGTTGTCGCTTCTCTATTCCAGGCAGGGCGCCGGAAACGATTTTCTGGGGTGGGTGACGCTTCCGACTTCGATCACGGCGTCCGAGATCGCCCGCATCGAGGAGGTAGCCGAGGCATTGCGGTCGCGTGCCGAGGTGATCGTCTGCATCGGCATCGGCGGCTCGTATCTGGGCGCGAAAGCCGTGGCCGAGGCGATGAGCGATTCATTCGCATTTTTGCATGGGAATACGGGCCCGAAGGTGGTCTTTGCGGGGCAGAATCTTTCGGAAGATTACACATACGAATTGCTCGATGCGGTCAGGGAGAAGTCTTTGGCGGCAATCGTCATCTCCAAGTCGGGGACGACGACCGAACCGGCCGTTGCATTCCGCATCATCAAGGCCGAAATCGAGAAGCGCTACGGAAAGGAGGGCGCGGCGGAGCGCATTGTCGCCATTACGGACCGTGCGCGGGGCGCATTGAAGACGCTTGCAACGAACGAGGGTTATCCGACGTTTGTCATTCCCGACGATGTCGGGGGGCGTTTTTCGGTACTTACGCCCGTGGGGCTGCTGCCGCTGGCTGCCGCCGGCGTCGATATTGCGGCGCTGGTTCGCGGGGCGCAGGAGATGGAGTGTGCGACGGGTGCGGACGTGCCTTTCGACGAGAACCTTTCGGCACAATATGCCGCAGTGCGTTACGCGTTGTACGAGTCGGGCAGAAAGATCGAGATCCTGGGCTCCTACGAGCCGAAACTGCAGTATGTCAACGAGTGGTGGAAACAGCTTTACGGCGAGTCGGAGGGCAAGGATGGAAAGGGCCTTTTCCCGGCAAGCGTGACGCTCACGGCCGATCTGCATTCGATGGGACAATACATTCAGGAGGGCGAACGGACGATGTTCGAAACGATTCTTTCCGTGGAGTCCTCGAAACACGAAGTGCGGATTGAAGCGGATGCTGAGAATCTCGACGGCCTGAACTATCTTGCCGGCAAACGTTTGTCGGAGGTAAACCGCATGGCCGAACTGGGTGTCCGGCTGGCGCATGTCGATGGCGGTGTTCCCAACATCCGTATCGGGCTGCCGGCGATCGACGAGCACTCCTTGGGCGCATTGCTCTATTTCTTCGAGAAGGCGTGCGGCATCAGCGGTTATCTGCTGGGCGTGAATCCCTTCAATCAGCCCGGAGTCGAAGCATACAAGAAGAACATGTTCGCGCTGCTTGAGAAACCCGGTTACGAAGCGGAGTCGAAGGCGATCAGGGAGCGTTTGAAATAGGCCGTTCGAAGCGCTGCCGAAATGACGGCCGGACATCCCTTTTCGGATGTCCGGCCGTCTTGTCTTACAGCGGTCTTACACTGTCTTCGTCTGCTGCTTGTCTTCGTCTGCAGCCGTCACTCCCCCACCCGACAGTTCCGTTTTCGGGTGTCCGGCTCTTGCCGTTGCACGGAAAAGATTAAAATATTCCCTGCATGGAGACCGGCATTGCCGCCCTTACTTCGGTGCTCTGGTCGATCACCTCCTGCGGTACGGCTTCTACACGGACGAATTGCTGGACATCGCCCGTTGCATGGGCTGCCGTCCATGTCATGCCGTTTTCGGTCAGATTGCTGACCGTATAGGCATCGGACCAGAAGGTCGAGCCGGTTGCCGTCTTGTAACTGCCGTGTATGGTCGATCCGTCGAGCGAATAGCTGCCGCTCAATTTGGCCGCACCGATTGCACTGATGTTCTGGTAGAGTTCGAACGTCTGGTTTGCCTCCAGCACGACGTATACATAGACGACGTCGTCGAACGTATAGCTTGTCCCGTCGGGATTGTTCGCCTCCCCGGTCCAGTTTTTCAACTGCCAGACGCCATTGACGTCCTCATAGGTTACGGCAGGAACCTCCGTATTCTCCCCTTTGTTGCAGCTCCAGCATAAAACCGATGCGCACAGCAGGATTGTCGTCCATTGAAAAATCTTCATATTGCTTCGTGTCTTTCGACTTAAACGCCTTGTTTCCCTCTTTTGTTGTGATCGCCCGCGTTGCTTCTCCTCTTCTCTCTTTTTTCTTTCCTCTCGTCTCTTTGTCCTGTCTTCTCCAGTCCAGTCCTCTCTTCTCTCCTCTCTCGTTCTTTCCCCCCCCCAGTGTACCGTAACGGATATTACATTTCGTCACGGCCCTGCGGGCAAATCGCGCGGAAGATGCGGCAAATATACGCAAATAATCCGAACCCGGAAGATCCGTCGCATTAAATTCCCGAAACGGTCTGCGGAGACTCAGATCTCCACCAGCCCGCGTTTGATGGCATATACAACCAGACTGGCCGTGTTCTTGCATCCGGTTTTTTCGAGGATGTTCGCCCTGTGCTTGTCCACCGTGCGCTTCGAGATGAAAAGTTCGTCGGCGATCTCCTGATTGGACAATCCCCGGCATACCCGGACGAGAATCTCCTGCTCGCGGGAGGAGAGATCGTCGCCGCCGTCGATGAGCGGTTGCGGGCGTTGCGGCGTGCGCAGGCGTCCCGAAAGAAGCGTGAGCAACTCGCGGCAAATATAATTCCCGCCTGCTCGGACACAGGCTATCGCATCTACCACCTCCTTGAAATCGCTGTCCTTGAGAAGGAAGCCCTTTGCACCGGCGGCCATCATGCGGGTGTAGTAGATCTCGTCGCCGAACATCGAAAGGGTGATGATTTTCAGATCGGGGCGGATCTCCAGCGCCCGTTCGGTCGTCCGGTCTCCCGGCATGCCGGGCATGGAGATGTCCATGAAGACGACATCGGCGTCAATATCCGGCAAGAGCGCCAGAAATTCCTCTCCGGATGCGGCCTCTCCCGTCACGCAATATTCGGGGTGTGCGGACAACAGTCCCCGCAACCCGTTGCGGAAGAGCGAGTGGTCGTCCACGAGGATGATTCTGCAGGGGTTCTCCATGATTCAGCGTCTTTTTTTTCTGCGGGGGCCGCGCCGTCCCGTGAGGGTTGCGGCGGAGGCTTCGCCTTTGATGTTTACACGCACGGCGGCATGCATGCCTTTTCCCTTGGCTCCTCTGACATTGCAGGTCCCGTTGATCGAATGTACGCGGGAGACGATGTTGGAGAGCCCCATTCCGCAATCCATCACGGCGTCGGGATTGAATCCGCAACCGTTGTCGGAGTAGTCGAGCGACAACAGCTCTCCGTTGAGCGAAAGCGAGAGGTTGATCTCGCTGCATCCCGAATGCTTGAGCGAATTGTTGATCAGTTCGCAGACTATGCGGTAGAGGATGACCTCGATGTCGGTGTCGAACCGCTCCGCCCGCAGGTTTGTCGTGAAACGGATTCTGACATCGTGCAGGGCGGCGCTGCGGGAGATGAAATTCTGGATTCCGCGCGCCAGCCCGAAATCGTTGAGCACCTGCGGCGAGAGGTTGTTCGATATTTCGCGCAACGAACGGATCGCTTCGTCGATGACATAGGTCGTATTGCCGATGATGTCGCGTTGTGCCGGAGCCTGTTCTTCGCGGGCGAGCGCCGAAAGCGACATCTTGGCGGAAGACAGCAGCGGCCCCAATCCGTCATGGAGATCTTTGGAGAATCGGGATCTGGATTTCTCTTCGGTGCGCAATACGGCCGTCAGGATCCGTTTCTGCATGAGCTGCCGCTGCCGGTTGAGGCGGTCGATATAGCGGATGAGCTTATGGGCGTACATGACGCCGATCGACATGCAGATCGAGATGGCCACCCCCAGCCAGGTGAATGTGTTGAGCGGAACCTCCACCCCGCCGTTTACGACGATGACCTGCAGGATCCGTTCGACGGAGAGCAATGAGAATCCGATGATGAAGAGGATCCATATTGCATTGTATTTTGTCGCCCAAACCAGTCTGAGGGCATATACCGTAGCGATGGTTTGTATGACGACGGCGATGATGAGAAATATCTTTATCATGATCCGTTAAAGGATAAGTTTCACAAAGGTTCGTCGGCGAAAATGCTCCGCATCTCATCGAACCGCCGATAATCGGTCTGATCTGCGTGGACGGGTTGTACGGAGACGTATCCGTGCGCCAGGGCCCATTCGTCGGTATCTTCGGCCTCCGTTTCGCCGTTTGCGAATTCTCCCGTCAGCCAGAGGTAGTCGCGCCCGCGCGGATCCTGCCGGCATACGAAATGTTCGCGCCACAATCCTTGTGCCTGCCGGCAGATGCGGATCCCCCGTATGGTTTCGAGCGGCCCTGCGGGAATGTTGACATTGAGGCAGAGCGGCGTTTCCGCCTGTTTTTCCAAAATGCTGCGGACGATGCGCTCGCCCCAGATTTCGGCTGCCGAGAAGTCGGCGTCATCGGCGTGGTCGGTCAGCGACAGCCCGATGGCGGGGCATCCGTAGAAACTGCCCTCGATTGCAGCGCCCATCGTTCCGGAATAAAGCAATGCCACGGCGGAATTGGCTCCGTGATTGATTCCCGAAAGTACCAGATCGACCTTTCGTCCGGCCAGCAAATGGTCGAAAGCCGCCTTGACACAATCGACCGGCGTTCCGGAGAGAGCATAGATCTCCACGTTGGCATCATCGCGGACTTTCCGGATAAAGAGCGGGGAAAGCATCGTAAAGGCATGGCTCATGCCGCTTTGGGGTGTTTCGGGTGCCACGACGATGACATGTCCGAACTTTCGGGCGATGCGGATCATGGCCTCCATGCCCCGCGAGGCATATCCGTCGTCGTTCGTAAGAAAAATCAGTCGTTCGTTCATACGGGCAAATATAGCAAAAATCCGGCGAATATCGGACTGTTTCCGGAAATGGCGCCGCTGTTTTTTGACGGCAATTTTTTCATTTTCGACGAAATATCGTAATTTTGCAACACTGTTTGAAAAAATACTAATGAAAAGATAGCCATCATGGGACGAGCATTTGAATACCGCAAGGCGCGCAAGCTGAAACGGTGGGGCAATATGGCCCGCACATTTACGAAAATCGGAAAGGAGATCGAAATCGCCGTAAAAGCGGGAGGTCCCGATCCGTCGGGCAACGTCCGGCTGCGTATTCTGATGCAGAATGCCAAGGCGGAGAATATGCCCAAGGAGAATGTCGAACGGGCGATCAAGCGCGCCATATCGAAGGACACGTCGGATTACAGGGAGGTGATCTATGAGGGGTACGGCCCGCACGGAATAGCGTTTCTGGTCGAGACGGCGACGGACAATACGAACCGGACGGTTGCAAGCATGCGAATGTATTTCAACAAGTGCGGCGGAGCGTTGGGGACGTCGGGCAGCGTGGCGTTCATGTTCGAGCACAAATGTTCCTTCAAGTTCCATGTTCCGGCCGGTACGGACTTCGAAGAGCTGGAGTTGAACATGATCGACACGGGTGTCGATGATTTCTGTCCGGAGGACGAGACGACGGTAACGGTTGAGGCCCCGTATGAGCAGTTCGGAACGATTCAGAAATGGCTGGAGGACAACGGCTATGAAATCGTGTCGGGCGAGTCGCTGCGGATTCCGACCGATACGAAGGAGCTGGATGCCGAGGGTCGGGAGTCGATAGAGAAGCTGGTCGAGCGGCTTGAGGAGGACGACGATGTGGTGAATGTCTATCACAACATGAAGGAGCCGGACGAAGAGTAGCCGGTCCTGTGAGGTAAAAGCGGGGCAGTTTCCGTCGGGAGCCGCCCCGCTTTTTCATTTCGGGGGCCAACTCTTTTTTGCCATGATCACGGCAGATTCATAATTCACCGTATCGACTTTTGCTCCGCTTCCCATGTATGGAACGGATACCGGATCCAATCTCCCTTTCGGCCTGTATCGATTGATCAGGCGGCGTGCGGTCCGGGGGATCTTCATTGCGGGACAGACCGGATAACAGGGCGTGGATTGTTCCGTGCCTGCATCGGCAAAATTCCGGCTGTCATCGCATATTCTCTTGTGGTATTTCGCCTTACCGTCTCTGAATCATTGTTGAATAGCTCTCATTTTGAGAGGGAAAATCTACGTCAGATGCTCTATTTTTACACAAAAAATCAGACTATCGATGAAAAGCGAGTACCAAAATGAGATTATCGACAAAGTGCGCAGACTGCGTCAGGAGAAACGGTATAGTCAAGCGGAGATAGCGGCATTGCTGGGCATCAGCGAGGGCCAGATGGGAAATATCGAGAGCCCGCGTACAGCATATAAATATACGCTTGAGCACCTCTATAAAATCTGTCGGGAGTTTCGGTTCCCGATCGATCAGCTGTTTTTGGAGGATGAGGATTACGAGCGGGCGGATGATATCATTAACATATTGATAGCCAAGATAGTGCGCTATGAGAGAAAGTAGGGAGTTCATTCTCGAAAAATTCCGCGAGGTAAACCGGCTCGGATTCGTTCCGTGTCGGAGAAGCCGTGATGCGGGAATCGGCAGGACGTTTGAAGATTATGTCGGAGTAGTGGAGAACATCCCAGAACGGCCGGATTTGGCCGGTTATGAAATCAGGTCGCACAGGGAGGAGTCCATGTCCTACATAACGCTTTTTACGAAGGCTCCCGGTTTTCCGGTGCGGGCGAATGCCTATCTTGTCGAACGTTTCGGTACTTCGTATGAAGGGAATCCGGCATTGAAAAAGCTGCATGCTTCCATGTTCGCCTCCCGATACAGCACCCGCAACAACCCCTATTCGTTCCGGTTGATTCATGACCGGTCTGCCGGTCTGCTGCGTATCGGCGTATATGACGTTCAGACCAAACAGCTGCTCGATGCGTGCGCCGGTTATACATATGGAAGTTTGGAGCGGAAGCTGCAGGCGAAATTGAAAAATCTCTTCTATGTGGGCGCGGAGCGCCGGTACCGAGCTTCGGACGGGGTTGAGGAGTTTTATTTCAATCGGGCGGAAATTTACGGGAATCCGTCGCTGGACCGCTTTTTACAACTGATAGATGACGGCCTGATCATGTACGATATCCGGATCGGGAGTTACCGATCGGGCCGTAACTTCGGAAAGGTCCATGACCACGGCAGCGGTTTCCGGATTATAGAGTCTAATTTGAGACTTTTGTACCGTGATCATGAAATAGTCGAACCGGATTTAAGCGTTAAATAGAGACACTATGAGAAAGTTGCTGTGTAGTTCGTTTGGAATTTTAGGGCTGCTGCTGGCTGTGATCGTGCAGGCACAGCCGCAGGCCCCCAATTTCCCGTTGCCCGTACAACCCGATACATTGCGTATTCTGGGCGTCGGCAACAGTTTTACCGATGACGGAATGATGTATCTTCCGGATCTGCTCGCGGCGGCCGGTATTCACAATGTGGTGCTGGGCCGTCTCTATTACCCCGGCTGTTCATTGCGGCAGCATTGCGAGTTCGATGCTGCCGATGCGCCCAGATACATCTATTACAAATCGACGCAGAACCGCTGGGAGACCGTTTCCGACGCGGCGACATTGCGTGAAGGGGTCGAGGACGAGTGTTGGGATGTGCTGGTGCTGCAACAGTCTTCGGCCTATTCGGGCGCATATTTTTCCTATGAGCCGTGGCTCGGCCGGCTGATCGAACGGGTGCGGTATTATTGTCCCAATGCCGGAGCCTGTGTGGCGTGGCAAATGACGTGGTCGTATGGCTCGGCGTCGGATCACGATGCCTTCCCGCGTTACGACCGGGATTCGAAGGTGATGTATGATGCGATCGTCGATGCCGTGCGACGCCTGATGGAGCAGACGGGCATAGATGTCGTAATACCGACAGGTACGGCTGTCGAGAATCTTCGTGCCGGTGCGTTCAATAATCCGCCGATGGATTTTACGCGCGACGGTTACCATCTGGATGAAGGGTGCGGGCGTTATACGGCGGCCTGCACATGGTTCCAGACGCTTGTCGCGCCGTGTTTGCAGACCGACATCCGGGGCAATGCGTTCCGTCCGGCCTCGACCCGGCATACGGCCGTTACGGAGGAGCGTGCGGCGGCCTGTCAGGATGCGGCACGCAAAGCCTGTATCCGCCGTTTCTCCGTGTGGAAATAGCCGAGATAGTCGGACGGCGGGAAAAAGGCTCCGGCGACGGTTGTCGCCGGAGCCTTTTTCCGTATCTCGCATCTTTACAAATCCCGAATGGTGCCATATCTTGCCGGTCTGTTCTCCGGTTCCGCCCTTCGGCCCCGTCCGCTCTCCTGTCCCGCTCTTATATTATTTGTATTTCCACCCTCTTTTTTCTCCGCTTTCCCCATACCGCCCTTGTGCTGTCCCGGAGGTCCTGCGGGTGCTGTTCCGGTACTGTTGCGGAAAACGGGATCTGAGACCCGGCGGAAGACGGCTCCTTAAAACTTCAATTTTGCTCCGACGAACCAGCTGCGCGGCAGCGACGGCCCGTAGATATATCCGGAGTCCCGCTCCCAACCCTGATCGAAATCCGACTGATAGGCGTTGAAGAGGTTCTGTATGCCGGTGTTGAGCTGCATCGAGACCGTCTTGAGAATCGGGAACTCGTAGGCGAATTTTATATTCAGGGCGAAAAAGTCGGGGGTCGTTACGGCCCTGTCGACGGGTGTTCCGGATCCTGCGGCGTGCTGTACGAGCATTTCGCCCGTGTAGGTCCCGCTCAGCGAGATGTCGAACCGTTCGACAGGGGTGATATTGGCGGTCAGATAGCCGTACCAGTCGGGCGTGCGGAACATCCGGCGTTCGTCGGGCGCATCATCGCTCCAGTGCTCGGCATTCTTGTAACGGCTTCGCTGCCAGGTGATGCCGGTCTGGAATTCGAACCAGCGGGTAAAGGCGGCTTTGACTTCGACGTTGATGCCGGCGACGGTCGCTCCGGAGCCGTTGTAGCGTTCGACTACCGTTTCTCCGCGATCGTTGGGTTCGGGCAGGTAGCGTGTGGCGAAGATGTGGTTGAGCGACGTGTAAAACCCTTCGACGAGCAGATTGGTCTGTACGGATCCGAACGTGCGGTAGAGGTCGAGCGAGGCGCTGATGCTGTTCGACCGCTCTTCGCGCAGGTCGTCGGAGAGCTGCGTTACGACACGTTCGCCGCCCACGAGCGCGATGTGGAGATCCTCGTCGAAGGTCTGCGGGGCGCGGAAGCCGCCGGCATAACTCAGCCGGAGATTGACCTGCGGCGTGGGATTGTACCGCAGGTTGACGCGCGGCGAGAAGATGACATGGTCCACCATGTTGTGCTTGTCGAACCGGCCGCCTATGAGGAGGCTCCAACGGTCGTTTTTCCATTCGTTCTGGAGAATGCCGCTGACGATATGTACGGTCTGTTCGGTGCGCATGTCGTAACCGATCGTCACGTCGTCGATGCGGTCGTAGTTGTGCTCCACGCTGAGCGTCAGTTCCGCCGGCAGGAACAACAGGTGTTGGAAGCGTTGCAGAAACTGTACGCCGCTGATGATCGTCAGGCCGTCGGTGCGGCCGTATGCCTTTCGGGCATTTTCCAGCTCCTCGGCGGTCGTGCCCGATCCCGTGCCGCCGTAATAACTTTTGCGTGCGGTCTGCTGGAGGGCCGAATAGATTCCCAGGTGGCGTGTATGGTCATCCCGTGAGAAGAGATCGAAATCGAGCGACAGCCCGTTGATCGTATGGTCGGTCTGTTCGGTGATGTTCGCTTCGTGGGCCGGCAGGTCGAGCCTGTTTCCGCCCCGTCGGAATTCATTGATCCCGTGATATTCGAGCGTCAGTTTCGAATGGGCGCCTGTCCGCAGATAGGAGCGCAGGCCGAACATCTGGCTGCGCAGCCGGGGCAGTTCGGTATATCCGTCGCCGTCGTGGTCGTAATCCGAGCGGTAGCGGTTCTGCCCATAGACATAGATGCCGGCCTTCCCGTTTCTGCTTACCAGCGAAGCGTTGACCGTCGTGTTGTTGTCGTAGGCGCCGCCGCACCCCACCGAAAGGAGGGAGTGGCCGATCTCGGCCCAGTCGCGCAGCGGTTCCTTGGTAATGATGTTGATCGTTCCGCCGATGGCCGATGCGCCGACGAGTGCCGAACCGCCGCCGCGGATCACCTCGACCCGTTCGATCATGTTTGCCGGAATCTGTTCCAGCCCATAGACGCCGTTGAGGGCCGAGAAAAGCGGGCGCGAATCAAGCAGAATCTGCGAGTAGTGGCCGTCGAGACCGTTTATGCGTACCTGCGTGAAGCCGCAGTTCTGGCACCCGTCTTCGACGCGCACGCCGGGTTGGAAATTCAGCCCGTCGGCCAGACAGACCGCATTGGTGCGTTCGAAGAGCTCGCTGCCGAGAACGTTGACCAGCGACGGCGACTCCTTGCGGATGACGGAATTGCGGTTGACCTCTACGACCACCTCCCCGACCGAGACGGCGGCCTCTTCGAGTTCGAAGTTCAATTCGTGGGTCGTATTGGGCCGGATTACCACACTGCGTTCGGCGGTTGCATAGCCGATCGACTGTACGACGATGGTCTGTTCGCCTGCAGGCAGGCCGTTAAGGAGGTAGTGCCCCGAAGCGTCGGTCGTGGTGCCGAGTGTCGTCCCCTTGACGGTCAATGTGATATAAGGGAGATGTTCGCCCGTGTTGCGGTCGATGACATGGCCGACGATCATGGCATCGGAGCCCCGTTTGCCGTCGGGCGCGGCATGGAGCGAAAGGCTGCACAGCGCAAGACTGCACAGCATCATGTAAAATTTCATAGGTTTCCGATTGAGCTGATTGATAAATAATATGCGCGGCCCGAACCCGTCCGTTCGGACAAGGTCCAGCCGTTCAACGGCCTTTTCGGCCGTGCGGGACGAATCAGCTCAACACGGGCGGCGCCCGCAGGACATAACATCGGATTTCAGGTGAGACACCCTGTACCAGTGCGTGTGAGGAGGGCTGTTGTTCGAAGACGGCGAGCAGCGGCAGGGCCGGAGACTCCGTTTCGATGAAGGATGCGAGATGGAAATGGCAGATCGGGCAATACTCTTCAATGACGGATCCGTTTCCCATTGCGGCACACTCCGTTCGGGTGTTCGGAAGATCGGGGTGCCAGTCGAGCGCTTTGCCGACATAGACGTTGATGATGGCCAACGCCATCATCGCCGACAGTGCGATTCTGTATCCCGTTTTCAGTCTCATGGTTTGCACGGATCGCCGGCAAAGGTAAGAAAAAAGGCCGGAACGGGAAGCGTTCCGGCCGGATATTCTTCGTAAAAATGCTGTCGGATGTTTTTTACCTATTTTTCGGTATGGGAAGTCGGGGCGTTGTCCGCCTTTTTCGGAGGGCATACCACCCGAAGCAGCCCCGGCAAACACCGTACATCGAGCGGGAACTGCGCCCCGCGCTGCCCATCAACATCGGTCGGTTCGTTGCGCGGCGAGGTGATTTGCAGCGTTGCGGCCTGCAGGTACCGCACGCCGCGAGGATGTTTCCCGCAGACGCAGAGCAGCATGGCCCAGCAGGAGCGCAGGAAATTGCGCTTTTCGAGCATCAGGCAGTCGAACACTCCGTCGCGGACGCTTGACGTATTGGCCAGCCGGAACCCTCCGGCCGTTTCGCCGTTGAAGACAAGGCACATCAGCACCTCCGTATCGAACTCTTCGCGTTCGGTGCGCACATGGAGCGGAATGGCGTGCATGCGGTAGAGTTCCTTGGTCCCTTCGGCCAGATAGGCGAGTTTCCCGAACCGGTGTTTCTGCTTGTCGGGGGTGTGTTGCGACGTGGTTGTAAAGATCCCGAACGAGAAGATGTTGACGAAATGCAGCCCGTTGACGACCCCGCAATCGAGGTGTTCGATCTCCCCGCCGACGATCTGGCGGGCCGCTTCGAGCGGATCGCGGTCCATGCCGATGATTCCGGCGAAATCATTGGCCGTACCTGCGGGAATGATTCCCAGTTCGAGCGTAAGATTCCGTTCGCGCATGCGGTTGACGGCGAAGTTGACCGTGCCGTCTCCGCCGGCAACCACGACTCGCTCGATGTCCGGATGGAAGTCGAAGGGGTTGGCTGCGAAATCGATCTTTTGCGGAATGAGGTCCCAACCGCCGTCGGCGAAGATGCGGACGATGTCCGCGACGTTTCGGGCGATATGTCCGCGTCCGGATTCGGGGTTGTACAGGAAGAGCGCTTTTCTCATGGGTGTGGCGGGATTGCGTCCTTTTCGGGAGGAGGGAAATTAGACTTAGGGGTTCAGCAGCTTTTCGAGCAGGGGCGAGCACCAGGTCTCATAGTCGTCGGGGTTTTCATCGGCCTGCCGGCCGGCGGCCTTGTCCGTTGCAAAGATGAAATAGACCATGACGCCTTGATTCTCCAGCTCTTGGGCCTTCTCGACGGCATGCTCGGCGCCGAGCGACATGAACATCGTTCCCAAAGCGTCGGCGCGTGCGGCGTTGTCGCAGAAAACGGTGGCGGAGAGCAGTCGCGATACGGCGCTTTGCCCGGTTACGGGGTCGATCGTGTGGGCGATTTTGCGGCCGTCGGCGGTATAGTAAAAGCGGCGGTAATTCCCGGACGTCGCATAGCTGATGTCGGTGACGGCGACGATGCGCTGCAGATCGGTCTCCGAGAAATTGTTGTCGTAAGGGGTCTCGATTCCGATGCGCCACTTCCCGCCCTGCTCGTTCACGCCCCGGCAGCGGCCGCTGCCGGCAATGGTCACCAGATAGTTCCCGATGCCGCGGTCTTCGAGCATGCGGGCGATCAGATCGACCATGTATCCCTTGCCGATGGAGTTGAAATCGAGCTGCATGCGGGGATCGGCCTTGACAAGGCGGCCCTCCTCGATGCGGATTTTCCGATACCCGACAAGCGGCAGCAGCGAATCGAGATCGGGAGTTCCCGTTCCCTGTTTTCCGGCAAACCCCCACGCCTCGACCAGCGGCTTGACCGTGATATCGTATCTGCCGTTGCTGATGCGGCTTACGGAGTCTGCAGCAAGGATGTTGTAGATCAGGTGCCGGTCGAGCGAATCGGTCTCCCCGCGATTGATCCGGCTCAAAAGGGATCGGTCATCGAAGATCGACATCGAACGTTTGAGTTCGGCGTCGAGTTTCATCACTTCGGCATAGATCGTCTGTTCGGGCAGGTCGCTCTGCGCCTTGATGTGGAAGGTCGTTCCCAGGGCGGCGCCGTCGACGGTGATGTAGGGCGCAGCGGAGCGGCAACCGGCCAGAGACAGGAGGAGCATACCGGCGATCGTGGCACGACCGAAAAGATAAAATTTCATCGTTCGAAAGATTAGTCAACGGACAAAGATAACATTTTTTGCCGGAATCGGATGAAAAAGCGGATGATCGGGGGTGTTTTTTTCAGACAAACGGTTGGTTACTAAATAAATTTAGTGTACCTTTGCGCCACGCTCTGGCGTGATTTCATGGTAAGGGGAATGCGTCGTAGAGTGGAACGCAAATAACTATTTCAAAATGGCTTATTTAACAGCAGAAAAAAAGCAGGAGCTTTTTGGTCGGTACGGAAAGTCTAACACGGATACGGGTTCTCCTGAGAGCCAGATCGCGCTGTTCTCCTACCGTATCAACCACCTTACGGAGCACATGAAGAGCAACCGTCACGATTTCGGAACACAGCGCGCACTGCTGCGTCTGGTCGGCAAGCGTCGTCAGTTGCTTGAGTACCTCAAGGAGATCGACATCGAGCGCTATCGCGCCATTGTCAAGACACTCAATCTCCGCAAGTAGTACGGGTGCCGAAAAATGGGGCAGTCACCGCGGTGGCCGCTCCATTTTGCATGGAAAACGAACAACACAAGGATATTTTAGACGTTATGGAAGAAAAGAAGCTGTACAATGCCGTTCAGAAGTTCATCAAGCTCGCCGACGGACGCGAGATCATGATCGAGACCGGCAAATTGGCCAAACAGGCCGACGGTGCGGTTGTCGTGAAGCAGGGCGATACGATGCTGCTGGCGACGGTCGTAGCCGCGAAGGAGGCAAAACCCGACACGGATTTCATGCCGTTGCAGGTCGAATACAAGGAGAAATACGCCGCCTGCGGACGTTATCCGGGCGGATTCATGAAGCGCGAAGGCAAGGCCAACGACAGTGAGATTCTCGTTGCACGATTGATCGATCGGGCCTTGCGCCCGTTGTTCCCGTCGGATTACCATGCCGAGGTATATGTGACGGTAAATCTCATTTCGGCGGACAAGGATATTCAGCCCGATGCCTTGGCCGGTTTGGCCGCATCGGCTGCACTGGCCGTATCGGATATCCCGTTCGGCGGCCCGATTTCGGAGGTGCGCGTTGCGCGCATCAACGGCGAGTACTGCATCAACCCCACCTTCTCGCAGATGAGCGAGGTGGATCTCGATATCATGGTCGGCGGTACGATCGACAACATCCTGATGGTCGAGGGTGAGATGAAGGAGGTTTCGGAAGAGGTGATGCTCGGAGCCATCAAGTTCGCCCACGAGGAGATCAAGCGCCACTGCGCGGTTCAGATCGAACTGTCGAAGGAGCTGGGCAAGGACGTAAAACGCACCTACTGCCACGAGGTCAACGACGAGGAGCTCAGGCAGACGATCATCAGGGAGCTGTACGACAAGGCATATGCGATCGCCACGAGCGGAACGATGAAGCACGAGCGCGAAGATATGTTCAATGCGCTGGAGGCCGAGTTCGCATCGCGTTATACGGAAGAGGAGCTGGTTGAAAAGGCTCCGCTGATCCATCGCTATTTCCACGATTATGTGCAGAAGAAGGCGATGCGCAACATGATTCTCGACGAGGGCAAGCGGCTGGACGGACGCCGCACGGACGAGATCCGTCCGATCTGGTGCGAGGTGGACTATCTGCCTGCGGCACACGGTTCGGCCGTCTTCACGCGGGGTGAGACGCAGGCGCTGGCGACGGTGACGCTGGGAACGAAACTCGATGAGAAGGTGAAGGATGAGGTGCTGGTACAGGGTACCGAACAGTTTGTCCTGCACTACAACTTCCCGCCCTTCTCGACGGGTGAGGCGAAGGCTGCGCGCGGTCTTTCGCGCCGCGAGATCGGACACGGCCATTTGGCATGGCGGGCGCTCAAGCCGATGGTTCCGCTGGGTGAAGAGAACCCCTACGCGGTGCGCGTGGTCTCGGATATTCTCGAATCGAACGGTTCGTCGTCGATGGCGACGGTATGTGCCGGTACGCTGGCGCTGATGGATGCCGGCGTGAAACTGAAGAAGCCCGTGTCGGGTATCGCCATGGGACTGATCTCGGATTCGGAGACGGGCAAATGGGCCGTGTTGTCGGATATTCTGGGCGACGAAGACCATCTGGGCGATATGGACTTCAAGGTGACAGGTACGCGCGACGGTATTACGGCGACGCAGATGGATATCAAGGTTGACGGCCTCTCCTATGAGGTGCTTGCCGCCGCGTTGGAACAGGCCCGCAAAGGCCGTTTGCATATCCTGAACATTCTGACGGAGTGCATTGCGGAACCGCGTGCCGACTACAAGCCGTTCGTGCCGCGTCTGGTACAGATCAATATCCCGAAAGATGCGATCGGCGCCGTGATCGGCCCGGGCGGCAAGGTCATTCAGGAGATCCAGAAGCAGACCAATACGACCATTACCATTACGGAGGATGACCAGAAGGGTATCGTCGATATTTTCGGTGTCGATAAGAGTGCGATTGACGGTGCTTTGCAGCGCATCAAGGAGATCGTTGCCGTGCCGGAGATCGGAGAGACCTATCATGGCAAGATCAAATCGATCGTACCGTTCGGTGCGTTCGTGGAGATCCTGCCCGGCAAAGAGGCTTTGCTCCACATTTCGGAGATCGAATGGAAACGTTTCGAAACGATGGAGGAGAGCGGCCTCAAGGAGGGCGACATGATCGACGTGAAGCTGATCGGGGTGGACGACAAGACGGGCAAGCTGAAGCTCTCCCATCGTGCGCTGCTGCCCAAACCCGAAGGGTATGTGGAGCGGGAGCGCCGTCCGCGGGGCGATCGGGAACATCGTCGCCGCGAATAAATTGCGGGGGCGGCGGGCCGGCATGTTTCCGGATTGCATGTGCCCGCGGCCATAAAGCAGCGAGAAAAACCGCTTTGAAGGAGATTCGAAGTGGTTTTTTTCGCATAAAAAAGTTGCATAATCAGAGCGAGTTTTATATATTTGTGCGTACTATTGTTCGAAGGGCCTTGCGAGAGGTTTTGGAACGCGTGCGAACGGAAATGAACGAAATCAATGCTTAATAACTTTTATAACTAAATTCATTATGAAGAACTTGGTAAAATTCAGCTTGGTTCTTGCAGCAGCCGCACTGACGATGTCGGGTTGCAATTGCTTCAAGAAGATGAGTAAGAAACAGGACGAGGTTACTTACTCATGCACGCCGAAAGTGTTGACGCTTAACAACGGAGTTGTCGGCGCCGACATTACGGTGAACTTCCCGGCCGCCTATTTCAACAAGAAGGCAACGTTGCGTCTGACGCCGGTGATCGTATTCGAGGGCGGCGAAGTCGTCGGCACCCCGAAATATGTACAGGGCGAGAAGGTGAATGACAACTATACGGTTATTTCGTCGGAGAACGGCAATACCTATACGCAGCATGTAGAGTTCCCGTACGATGACCGGATGGCTGAGAGCGAACTCCGCGTGCTGATCGAGTGCAAGTGCAACGGGGCGGACGAATATGTGATGTACAATGCTTCGACGGGCAAACCGGTAACGAAGGAGGAGGCAGCCGTTTTGGCGGATCCGAAATCGGCCGAGGCCGTTGCATTGCGTGCACAGTGCGGCGTATTCATCGCCGAGGGCGTGAACACGATGCAGAAGGATTTCAACTTCGGCGACGAGACGTCGATGGCCGGCAACGACTACAAGCGCACGACGAGTGCGGTTGAAAAGGCCGAGATCCTCTACAAGATCAACAGTTCGGTAGTCAACAAGAAGGCGCTGAAGGAGAATGCGAAACTCGCCGAAGTTGAGCAGAATGCCATTGCCAACAAGGAGAACGAGCGCATCGCCCAGAACCTCTATGTAAACGGCTATGCGTCGCCGGACGGTCCGGAGAAGTTCAACGACAAACTGTCGAATGCCCGTAGCGAATCGGGCCGCAAGGCGATCGAGCAGGTTTTGGCCGATCACGGATTCAACATCGACGCAGCCGGCTACGGTGAGGACTGGGAAGGCTTCAAGGAGATGGTCGAGAAGTCGGACATTCGGGACAAGGATCTGATTCTTCAGGTTCTGAGCATGTACGATTCGTCGGCGGAGCGCGAGACGCAGATCAAGAACATGTCGTCGGTCTATGGCGAACTGAAGGAGGATATTCTCCCGCAGCTGCGTCGTGCACAGCTGATCAACAGCATGGAGATTACGGGCAAGAGCGATGCTGAGATGATGGCCCTTGTAAACGGCGGTAAACTCGATGAACTGGACAACGAGGAACTGCTTCACATTGCAGACCTGATCGACGATGCCGCATTGCGTGCGAAGGTGCTGGATTACACGGCGAAGAAATACAACGATTCGCGTGCCTACACCAATCTGGGTGCTACTTACCTGCAGATGGGCGAGGCCGAGAAGTCGCTTGCAGCGCTGAAAGAGGCTGTGAAGCTGGGTGGCAACACGCAGGCTTTGAATTCGAACCTTGCACTGGCCAACCTTGCTGCCGGCAATGTAGATGAAGCGAAGAAGTATGCAGCGGCAGCCGATGCACAGACGCAGAGCCTGATTGCCGCAGCACAGGGTGATTATGCGGCTGCTGCAACGAAACTCGATGGTTACAATGCCGCCGTAGCGGCTGTGATGAACAACGACCTCTCGGCTGCGAAGAAGGCTTTGGCCGGCGAGAAGTCGGCGGATGCCGATTATCTGCGTGCCGTTATCGCAACGAAAGAAGGCGATATGAAGGCCGCCGCCGCACAGCTGAAGGCTGCTGTTGCGAAGGATTCGGGCCTGATGAAGAAGGCTTCGAAGGATGTCAACCTCAAGCCGTTGTTCAAGAGCGGATTCAAATTCTAAGGGCAGCGCCGTTAGGTTAAAAAGTCCGGGTTTCGATGAACCCGGACTTTTTTATATCAAAATGACGGATAAATCTTTTTGGAGACAAAATATTTGCTATATTTGTATAGCAGGATCGGCTCTGTTTTTTTGGGGGGGGGACCGAGGTTGAACCCGTCCCGGGTGCGGGAAGTGGCGGAAAATGCAAAAGCCGGCCGGATCGGCAAGGCGGAGGAAGAGGCCCTAAGGGCGTTGTCAATTATATGTCAGGTAGCAACTAAATCGAAGGAGTATGGAGTACGCAAATCATCTATCGGAATATGCCGCCGCCGCGAGTGACGCGCAGGTGGCCGGAACCGTCGCGCAGTTGCGTGAGACGGCGAAAAAATATGAGACGGCGGAGGTCTGCAAATTCTGTTTTTCGGCACTTGACCTGACGACGCTGTCGTGCAGCGATTCCGTAGAATCGGTAACGGCATTGGCTGAGAAAACTGTGGCGTTTTATGAGAAATACCCTCATATTCCCAATGTGGCGTCGATCTGTATCTATCCGCCGTTTGTCGAGACGGTGGGCCTTGCCGTTGACGGCACGCCGATGCGTATCACCTGCGTGTCGGGCGGTTTTCCGTCGTCGCAGACATTCCTGGAGGTCAAGATGCTTGAGACGGCGATGGCGGTCGAGAACGGTGCGGACGAGATCGACATCGTCCTCAACGTGGGCAAGATGCTGGAAGGGCATTACGATGAGGTGGCCAACGAGGTGGAGGTGCTGCGCGGCGAGACGGGTGAAGACGTCGTTCTGAAGGTCATACTGGAGACAGGCGCGTTGAAGACGCCGGACTTGATTCGCCGTGCGGCCTTGTTGTCGATGTTTGCGGGAGCCGACTTTGTCAAGACTTCGACGGGCAAGATCGATGTGGCGGCAACTCCGGAAGCGGCTGTCGTGATGTGTCAGGCGGTCAGGGACTACTATGAAAAGACCGGCCGCAAGGTGGGTTTCAAGCCTGCGGGAGGTGTCCGCACGGCTGCCGATGCCGTACTTTACTATACGATTGTCCGGGAGATATTGGGCGAGGAGTGGCTGACGCCCCGTTTTTTCCGTATCGGCGCGTCTTCGGCCGCCAATGCGCTGCTGTCGGCTGTCGAGGGCCGGCCCGTGAAGTATTATTGATCTCCGAATCGGAAGAGTTGGGGAGTGCCCGCCAAGGCGGGCACTCCCCTTTTTAGGGCGGTGATGCCGAGAATGGATGTCCCTTGAATACGGAACGGGTATTATACAGCTATTATACAACCGGATATTCCGAAAAACTGCGGTTGTCCGAAACCGGTTCCGACCAGCCGTCTCTGCAGGGCAGACGATATGACAATGCCCCGTTGCGGTTTTCTGGAGACGGGGAAATGGGCCAATCACGACGGCCATGCAGGCCGTTGCAGCAAGAGGTGCGGATGCTGTTTTTCGGGGGCTTATGGCGGCGGTGTGCCGGCATGAACCGTTTTTTACGGGGACCGGAACGACTCGCGGAGTTGAGGCGGCGTAGAAACGGTTCGGATGTCCCCAATCCGAATGACGGATGATGGGGCGGATCGATTTCGGGAAGCATGGATACTGCCGCACGGATCCGTGCGGCAGTCGGACGGTGTCTGGAAATAGATTATTTCCCGAAGATGCGTTCAAGCGTTTTTGTCAGGCGGGCGGCGGCCTTGCGCAGCTCTTTGTCTGCCAGCGAGGCCGCTTTTTCCATGAATTCGTCGCCCAGTGCATCTCCGGGCCGTACCCAGTCGATCGAGATCCGGACGTCGCGGGCCGTATCTTCGAACCACTCTCTGTATGATCCTCTTTTTGCGGCGCGGATCTCCTTTCTGGGTGTTTCGCAGAGATAATCCGCCCAGCGCATATCATCCCATCCGGGGCGCAGCCGTGTAAGAAGATGATGGTCCCAGATGCTGTGGAGCAGTATCTTCCGACCGAAGAATGTCACGTCGAACTTCCCTTCGTTGTGGGCATCGGTATAGCGGACGTGTGCCGGGCAGTGGAAATCGGGGATGATATGCACGAGACATTTGATATAGGTCAGCACGACCGAATCATCGAGCGAACGATAGTTTTTCAGCTCTTCGGTAATCCACTCTGCGGCCGTTACGCCGTCGCGGCTGTTCCGATACCGTTGGCGCACTTCGACGGGGGATTTGCAGGTTGAATCGGCGATCGACGCATGCCAGCCGGCAAACGGCTCCTTGTAGCGGGGATCGGCGACCACTTCATCCATGAATGTGGCATAGGCGGCGAGCGGAGTCCCTTGTGTGTAACGTTCGATTTCGGCGATGGCCTTGGGCGAAAGATTGCGTTGGGCGGCTTCGGCGACGGCGCGGTGGAAAAGTCCGCCCCATGCGCAAGCGGCGGCGGGCAGCGCGGTTGCCGTAAGGAGCAGGAACAGGATTCGTTTCGGTCTTTTCATGAGTCGGTCGTTTTGTCTTTTGTCGGTTTCCGCAGCCGGAGGCTCCCGATCCGGGAGCCTCCGGCTGCTGTCCGGACTCAAAGATAAGGGAAAAAGATGAGCCGGTGTATAATCGGATGATTTTTCTGTTAAATTTTTTGCTGTGGGTTTTGTCTGGCGGGAAGCCGGCGGCGAATCGCCCGTAAGGCGTGTCGGACGCCGCAGCGGCGTCGCGCGGGGAGCTGCAGGGCCGATCCTCCGGCCGTCGGTGCCGGAGCCGGGTTCGGGTGCTGCCGGAGCGGATTGTCAGGATTGAAGCAGGATCGTTTTTCCGCTCAGGCGGCTTCGCTCGGCTTCGAAACAGATGCGGTGGCTTTCGATCGACTCTTCGACGGCGGTGCGGAAAGGATGGCCGGGTCGTGTCAGTGCATCGACGAAGTCTTCGATGAGCCGCAGGTCGGCGCCTGCGTGAAAGGGACTCTTCGCCAGCTTTTCGAAGTCGCAGATCTGTTCCGACCCGCTTCGGAATCTCCGGACATGAAGACTCTTTTCGTCGCCGAAGATTTCGCCGTGCGTCATTTTGATGTGGGTGCGGCGGCAGTCATCCTGCGTGAACACATCCATCGAAAGCGAGAGGATGGTTTCGTTTTCGAGCTCCATCGTCAGGAGCTGATGGTCCACCACGTTGTTGTCGCAGCGATAGACGCAGCGCCCGTAAGGCCCCTGTTTCAACTCTTCCATGAGGACTTCGTCCAGACTTTTTCCGTGCGGGACATCGAAATTCGATATCCAGTCGCGGCGGTTGCAGTAGAGATCGACGGCGGAATAGGGGCAGTTGCTCTCGACGGGGCAGTCGATGCATCGTTCGGTACTTCCCTGGGGAGCGTTGGCGGTGCGGAACCAGCGCAGCGAACCGAAGGAGCTTATTTTCCGGCAGGGACTTCCGGTGATCCATAACAGGAAATCGACATCATGGCAGCATTTTGCCAGCAGCATGGGATTCGTCGCCTCCGCGCGCCGCCAGAGTCCCCTGACGTAGCCGTGCGTGGCGCGATCGATCCCTACGGCCGAGACGTGGTTGATGGAGATGATCTCTCCCAGTTCGCCGGAATCGATGATCTGCTTGATCTTTACGAAATAGGGGTGGTAGCGCAGGACGTGGCAGATTCCCACGAGTACCCCGCGCTTGCGGGCCTGTCGTGCAATGGCGCGGCACTCGTCGTAGCTTTGGGCTATGGGCTTTTCAAGCAGGATGTGGTAGCCGGCTTCGACAGCCTTCATGCAGGGATCGAAGTGGATGTTTTCCGGCGTGGCGATCAATACGGCATCGGCCGCGACGGGACGGGAGAAGAAGTCGTTGTAATCGTTGTAGCGGCCGGATTCGGCAACGCCGAAACGGTCGGCCAATTCATTCCGGCGCAGGTCGTTGGTCTCGACGATTGCGACGGGTTGCAGCCGTTCGGGATGGCGGCGTGCGTATTCAAGGTATTTGTGGGCGCGGTTTCCGGCTCCGATTACGACGATCCGTACCGGACGGTCGGCCGGAATTCTCTGATGATCCATTTGTACGTTTTATTCTGCAGCGGGCTGCTGTTGCCGGCTTGCGGCAGGGAATATGCGGATTTATCGGTGCGGGTCTCTCTTGGATCTCCTTCCGGATTCCGGATCTCCGGCCCTCCCTTCGGCCGAGAACCCGTACCCGTTTTCGGATTCGGCGTCGGGATCCGTTGTTCCGACGATCGATCGTCGGAACAACGGACCGGCGTCTTCGACGTCATTTCCGAGGGGGCAGGGGCGTGTTTTCGAGATCCAGAATGCGGATGTTGCGGAACTGGATGCCGGCGCCGTGCCCCAACAGTCCGATGTGGCCTTTTTTGTTGAAAAGCCCCGGATGGTTGCGGTGGTCAACCGTGTAGGGGTTGGTTTTGGAGCCGTCTTCCGAGACGTTGTGCCCTTGACACGCCTCACGGATGTTTCCGTCGAGAATGACCTCGCCATTGACCGTTACGGTAATATGATCGCCTACGGCGCGGATCTCCTCTGCGTTCCAGGTTCCCAATGCTCCGAATTTGATCCGTTTTGCCGGAATGATGCCATAGACCGATCCATGCTGCTGATAGATGCGGAGGTTCTTGTAGATCGGAGCGTCATGGTCGAGGATCTGAATCTCCATGCCGTGATAGGCGGCATTGACACCCATCGGGGTGCGGATCCCGATTCCGTTGTTGACCCCTTCGCGAAGGAAGCGGAACTCGAAACGCAGCACGAAGTCGCCGTACTCCTTTTTGGTATAAAGGTTTCCGGAACCGCCGAATTGAGCCGTGACGTGGATCGTACCCTCCTGCGGAACGTAGTTGGTCGTATTCCCCGTCCAGTTGTGGAGCGAACGGCCGTCGAACAACACTTCGTATCCCGCTTCGGCCTCCTCGGCCGGCAATTCGAAGAGGGGCGTTGCAGGCAGTTCGTGCAGCAGGAAGTTGCGGAAATCGATGGCATCTCCTTCGCCGAGAAGTTCGATGGTTCCTGCAACCGGCACCGTGTTGTCCGGCTGGCCGCTGTTTTCAAGGGTGACGTTGTCGGTTACGGTACGGCCATTTACCTCGACTGTGATCCGGTCATCCACCATTTTGAGGTAGAGGGTATTCCATGTCCCCTTTTCATTGTCGGCATTGCTGACCGGAGCCGATGCGTAGGTGCGGTTTCCGGTTGCGGCACCCGAACCCTCCTCGTCGCCCAGTCCGATCCGGTTGGTCGAGCGGACAGCCAGACCGGCTTTGCCGGCGGTGCGGAAATCGATCCATATTTCGAAATTCTCGTAGGTGCCGGGCGCTGCGATGGCGCTTGCTTCGCCGCCGAGATAGGAAATCACGCCGTTCTCCTGTTTCCAGAGCCGCTGCATGGCTTTTGCCGCCGCCCGTTCGGCCCGTTTGCGCGCCGCGGGTTCCATCTCCGCCCGTTCGGCCGGTGCGGCAGCTGCGGCAGACCATTGCGCAAGATCGTCGGTTACGGTGCGGAATCCGTCGGCAGGCAGTTTCGACAACAGAAGCGTCAGTTCATCCACTGCATATCCGGCATCGGCATCGCTGGCCGCCCACTCCCGATAGATGTCGCAGCTCTTTTCCAACAGCGCGCGGACCTTCTCTCCTCCTGCAAGCCGTTCGCTTTTTGCCCCGATCGTCTTGACGGCAGCTGCCGCCGTGCGGGCCGTTTCCGGATTGTCGAGATAGCAGCCGGCCAATAGAAGCGCCGGAATTTCATGTATGTCGGCCAGTTTCTGCAGGATCCTGTTGACGATCCTGGCCGAAGGGTTTAACGCCAATGCCTCGCTGTAAAGCTGGTATTTCCGGACAGGCGTGGCGTCAAGCGCCGCGACACAGTCGGTATAACGGGCCAATGCGCGGTCGGCCAATTCGGGATGCTGCTCCGCCAGACTGTGGAGTACGCCGATCATCTGCGGGTTGTCGATCAGAAGCAGCGCCGCAAAGGCTTTCTCCGCATGCCTGCCGGCAAAGTTCTCCAGCAGACAGTCGATCGCCCGCTGCGTTCCGCCTTGCGCCAATACGGGATAATAGCGTTCGGGGTGTTCCGAGGCATTCATCCTGGCGGCAATGATCTCGTACTGCTTGTCGGGGGCGAGCGGTTGTACGGCGTGCATGAGTGCCGCGCGCAATGCTTCGGCCTGCGTGTCGTCGCTTCGGTCGATCCGCTCGCTCAGGCGGTCGATGTCATCCGGTGCCGTCACGCTGGGCAAAGCGCGGTATGCAGCCGCCGCAACGTCCGGATCGGAGGCGTCGAGCAGTGCGAAGACTTTGTCCGAAACGGCGGTAATGCGGCGCGCCGCTGCGAGATGGAGGGCTTGAACCGGCATCGTCCCTTCTCCGTCGAGAGCCTCGACGACTCCGTCATCGATCTTTCCGTTGAACGTGAGCAGGGCCTGTGCCGCCGGTTCGGCATGGCGGCCTCCGAGTGCTGCGATCAGGGCCGCAAGCGCCTTGTCGCCGCCCAGACGTCCGGCGGCATGAATCCCCGCCAGTGCAAGGCGGTCGTTCGGCGATGCGACGGCTTCGGTTACGGCCTCGATCTGCGATGCGGCGTGACGTACCCCGAACCACTCGATCACATCGGCCCATGCCTCGTCGCTCAAATGGCTGCGTTCGGCGGCAATCGTTGCATATACATCGTCGTCGGCCAGCTCCCCGACATAGCGCAGCGCGGCATTGCGGTATTGGATGTCCTCCGTTTGCAACGCCTTCAGGACATAAGGCAGCGCCTCGGTCCCTTGGGCGCGGAGAAGAATCTGGAGTGCAGCGCCCCGCACATTCGAAACTTTGCAGCCGAGCAGTTTCCTGGCGGCCTTGATCGCTTCACGCGGCGCCTTTTGGTCGACAAGCCGGTTCAGCAGCCGAAGGTAGGAGTCTGTCGCGGCTGTTTTGTCATCGATGAACCCTGCGGAGCGGGCTGCGGCGGCGAGGCGCTTGAGCGAGGCGGCCGATCCGCAGGAGCCCAATGCGGCGTAGATGGCTGCGCGGGTCGTTTCGTCGGCTTCGGGCAGCCAACCCAATAGAAGCTGTTCGGCCTCCGCCATCTCCTTTTCTCCCAAAGCACAGGCCAAAGCGGCTTTCTGCTCTTGTGTGATGTCGGAACGTTTTGCCAGCTTCAGCAAGACCGCTTCACTCCCCGCGATGGAGGTCAGGGCCCGCAATGCGGGATCGCTCAGATAGGGATCGTCGAAATAACCGGCAATCGTATCCGCCGTATCCGCCGTTGCGCAGAGCTGGAGCTGCGATAGCAGAAAGGCGCGGTTCGCATCGTCCGTACAGCGGGCGAGGGCGGCCGACAGCCCCTTGCAGACCTCCTTCCGCTGCGCTTCCAGCCCCTCCTTTGTCACATGGGAGGCTACGCCGTTGATTGCATACTCTACGGGTGCATTTTTGCCTTGCGCCGCGGGGACAAGCATGTCGGCCAGTATCTCGATGCCTTCGGCTCCCGTAGCGGCAAGTTCCTCCATGATTTTGCCGTACTCCTTCACCGATGGTGCGGGGAGTTGTGCCAGACAATCGGCAATGACGGTTTCGACCGTGCGTTGACGCTCATCGAGCGGTGCGGCCGTAACGTTCGCAGCGAGAAGCAGGGCGAGCGTACATGACAGGATAATTCGTTTTATTGTTTTCATGGATCGATGTTCGTTAGATGGACGGTTTCAGATTTGCCAGGGACGGCGCATGGGCTGGTCGATAAGCCGGTTGGCCGCTTCGTCGTCGATGAAGAGCTGTTTCACGGGGTCGAAATGCAGCGTGCGGTTCAGTCGCAGGGCGCATGCACCCATGTTGACCAGTGTGCAGCTGCGGTGCCCGATCTCTTCGTCGAGGGCGAATCGCTGCCGTGTATGCACGCATTCGATGAAATCCGTATTCTGCGGTTCGGGATCGGGCAACTCGGCGAGTTTCTCCATGACATCGGGAATCGTGCAGCGGAACCCCTTGTACACCTTGCCCAACGGGCCTTCGATGTAGGGCGTGTCCTCCTTGCTCTCGAATCCTTCTCCTTCGAGAACGATCTGGCAGCCGTCCTCGTAGGTATAGGTGATCTTCCGCCAGATACCTACGGCATCGGGGTGCTGCTGGGGCGCATCGACCTCGACCTTTACCGGCGAAGTCCGATCTTTTCCCAACAGGTATTGAACCGGATCCATGTAGTGCTGTCCCATGTCCGTAAGCCCGCCGCCGTCGTAGTCCCAGTATCCCCGGAAAGTCTTGTGCACGCGGTGCCGGTTGTAGGGCTTGTAGGGCGCGGGGCCGAGCCACATGTCGTAGTCCAGTTCTGCGGGAACAGACTGCGGTTCGAGATTCTCCTTGCCCACCCAGTAGAATTTCCATGTGAAACCCGTTGTGCCGGAGATGGTGACCTTCAGCGGCCACCCCAGCAATCCGCTGTCAACGAGCTTTTTGAGCGGTTCGACTGTCGTTCCCAATCCGTAGAAGGTATCTTTGAACCGGAACCAGGTGTTGAGCCGGAAGATCCGGTTGTTGCGTTTGACGGCCTCCACCACCCGCCGGCTTTCGCCGATGGTGCGGGTCATGGGCTTCTCGCACCAGATGTCCTTTCCGGCGCGGGCGGCTTCGACGGCCATGATTCCATGCCAGTGGGGCGGGGTTGCGATGTGGACGATATCGACATTGGGATCGGCAATCAGATCCCGGTAGTTGCTGTAAGCCTGAAGCGTCTGGTTGAACTTCTTGCGACCCAGTTCGACCGCCGATTTCAGGTGTTTTGCGTCAACGTCGCATACGGCAACCAGCCGGCAGCGATCGTCGCTGGTAAAGTGGTGTTTGCTCTTTCCGATGCCGCCCACACCGATAATTCCTTTTGTGAGCTGGTCGCTCGGAGCGATGAATTTCGATCCTCCGAGGACATGCCGGGGCACGATGGTCAGCAGCGTTGCACCGCCCAGCGTCTTGAGAAAGTTTCTTCGATTGATAGCCATAGGTACGCAGTGTTTGTGTCGGGAATGTTCAAAGGGTTTCGAGCTGGAAATTGCGCCACAGCACCTTGATGCCGCCGCCGTCATGGATCTGCAGGGCGATGCGTCCCTGTGCGGCTCCGATCCTGGCATCGCGGAAATCCGCCATCGGTTCTCCGTTGAGCCATGTCTGCACATGATCGCCTTCGACGCGCAGGCGCAGCGTATTCCAATCGCCCTCCTTGAGAATCTTCTCCTTTTCATCGGGAATGGTCTGCAGCCATCCGCGACCGTAGGATTCGTAGATGCCGGCTGTATCGTGGTTGCGGGGTGCGACCTCGCACTGCCAGCCGTGCACCTTCACGGGCGGTTCGACGAACGACCGGAAGAAGAGTCCCGAATTGCCGTTTGCGACCTGTTTGAATTCGACCGTCAGATCGAAATCATCGTAATATTCGCGCGTAGCGAGGTATCCGTATTTCTTGTCGGGGCCGCTTTCGGCAACCAGATTGCCCTGCTTGTCGACATACCACCGTTCGGTGCCGTATGCCTCCCAGCCTGTGAGATCCCTGCCGTTGAAGAGCTCGACCTTGCGGCCGGTTTTGCGCGGCAGCTCCTTGATCTTCACGTTGCGGAACGATGCCGGATATCCATGATCCTGCAGGCAAACCACGCCGCGCCGTGCCAGTCCGTATTCGGGAGCCGTCTCCCATTTCCCGCTGTTCTTGCGGGCAAACCAGTCATCGGTGAAGGCTTCGAATTCGAGAATCTTCTCTCCGTTGAGCCAGTGTTCGACATGGCCGTTGTCATAGACGATGCGGGAGTTGTTCCATTCCCCCTGCGGGTTGAGCTTCATCTTGGCCGGATCGGGCAGGTGCATGGCGTAATCGACGCCGAGACGCTGCCATGCTTCGAGTTTTGTCGGAGAGTTGGTCTGCTCCCAACCCGCCTCGTCGATGAGCTGGTATTCCGGCCCCGTGACATAGGGCACCTTGAAATAGGGGTCTTCGACGACGTGGTAAAGCATGCCGCTGTTGCCGCCGTAGGAGAGTTTCCAGTCCCAGTCGAGAATGAAGTTTTCGTACTGTTTGCGTGTGACGATGTATCCCGTGAGGTCGCTGCCATCGCCGTGTGCCTGTATGCATCCGTCGACTACATGCCAGGGCATGGTCAGGGAGTCTCCGTTGTAGTCTTTCCACTGGTCGAGTGTCTTGCCGTCGAAGAGCAGCTGCCATCCATCGGCGATCTCTTCCTCGCTGAGGGTATTGTGCCGTTGCGAGCATCCTGCGGCGAACAACAGTGCGACGAGGACGCCCGAAAGAATCGGGCGTCGTTTGAATTTTAAATTCCGGTTCATAGTTTTGGTATTTTGTTTTGGTTTGCTTTCCCTGATCCTTATTCCGGCGCTTGTCCTTGCCTTTGCCCTTGTCCCTGCTCTTGCCTGCTCCCGACCCCTCTTCTCCTCCTTCTTCTCCTTTTCGTCCCTTTCCGCTCCTTTCGCCTCTCCGCCTTCCTTTCTTCCCTTTTTCGCAGTTCCCTGCTCTCCGTTTCGCTCCCTGCGCCCCTCCTCACTCATGCTTTTCGCCCGCCCGCCTTCATCCGTTTCTGTCCGGTACGAAATTCCGTGCGCTTTTCTTCGACACGGATCCGAAACCTGCCGGATTGGTCGGCAAAGCGACTTCTGATGCGATAACTCCAAGGCGAATCCCGCAGTCTGAAAGTTACATTGTCAAAGATACGGAATTTTCCTTTTCTAACTATGTCTATTTGAAATAAATTTTGAAAAAATATAGAATGTCATTTTTGGTAAGGACGGGATTATCAAATGCATAATATGTGAAACCGGCGCATTTTATATAGATCCCATTTCAGCGCGCTCCTTCTTTGGGCATCCGATTCTTCCGGCAGGTTTCTCAAAACGTCCGCGATCGAAGGATATCCCCTCCGGTCGAAGCCCTGCCGCACGCCTTTTGCAGGATCCGAAGATGCGAATCCGGACGGCGGCGCCCCAACCAAAGCACCGGAACGATGAACGGATTTTGAGATTCAACAGGCGCTCGGTCCGATACGGAACTGGGACGGACACAAAAATGCCGCTTCCGAATCCCGGAAGCGGCACCCGTTTGTCCTCTCTTTGGTTCTCCTGTGCGTTTCGGAGTGCCCTTTGTGCCGCACAGCCGTCCGTCGGCTATGCCTCGCTGTTTTTTGCCTCACGGAAGATGTTGAAGCGCGCCAGCAACGGATTCCGCCGGCCAAGCAGGCTGAATTCGAGCACCAGCAGTACAAGGGCGATGGCGATGAGATATTGGAACTGCTCGTTGTACTCTTCGAAGCGCACCGTTGTCAGCTCCGACTGCTCCATGTCGTTGATCGTCCGCACGATTTCGTCCAGCCCGATCGATTGTTTGGTCGCGCGGACATAGGCGCCGCCGGTAATTTGCGTGATCTCCTGCAACATCTGTTCGTCGAGTTTCGAAACCACCATGTCGCCCTTTTCATCCTTGATGAACTCGTCCCCGATCTGTATCGGAGCGCCTTCGGGAGTCCCGATGCCGATGGCGAATATTTTGATGCCCTGGTCTGCTGCGCGTTGTGCAGCCTCCATTACTTCACCTTCGTGGTCTTCGCCGTCGGTAATGAGTATGATGGCACGGGAAGCGTCGCCGTCGCTCGAAAAGGACATCTCGGCCAGCGACAAGGCCTTTCCGATCGAGGTGCCCTGCACGGAGGCCATCGACGGCGAGATGCGTTTGGCAAAGGCTTTGGCCATGCGGTAGTCGGACGTGATGGGGAGCTGCACCGTTGCATCGCCGGCAAAAACGATTACCCCGACACGATCCTGCTGCAGTCCGTCGAAAAGTTTGTCGATGGCATATTTTGTCCGTTCGAGCCGGTTCGGGGCGAAATCCTCCGCCAGCATCGAATTGGAGATGTCGATGGCCAACATCATCTCGATGCCTTTGCTCTTCTGTTCACGCAGCTTTGACCCGAATTGCGGCCGCGCAGCGGCCAGAAGCAGCAGGGCAAGGGCCGTGACAAAGAGTGCGAATTTCAATTTTATGCGGCCTGTCGATGCTTCGGGCATGAGCGAACGGACCGTCTCCGGATCGCCGAAACGGGCCAGCCGTTTGCGCCGGTCGTGCAATGCCCAGAGAAAAAGGACGATCAGCGCCGGGATGATGACAAGCAGATAGAGGTATTCGGGATTTGCGAAACGGAACATTACGGTATGCGTTTAAGAATCAGTGTGCGGATCAGGAACTCGGCGAGGAGCGCCGCTATGGCTGCCAACAGCCATCCGAGATACTTTTCGGTGTAGGTCGTGAAGTCGTTCACTTCGACCTTGCTCTTTTCCAACCGATTGATTTCGTCGTAGATGGCCTGCAGTTTTTCGTTGTCCGTAGCACGGAAATATTGTCCGCCCGTAGCATCAGCGATCTGCTGAAGGGTCTTCTCGTCGATCTCGACCTTGGCCTGTACAAAGGTCATGTTTCCGAACATGTCGATGGCGGGTGTGGGAGCCGTCCCCCGCGACCCGACACCGATGGTATAGACGCGGATACCCAACTCCCTGGCTATTTCCGCAGCCATGACGGGGGCTATTTCGCCCCGGTTGTTGACCCCGTCGGTAAGCAGGATGATGACCTTGCTCCTGGCATCGCTCTCGCGCAGGCGGTTGATGGCCGTTGCCAGTCCGTTGCCGATGGCGGTGCCGTCTTCGATGAGTCCGCTGCGGACGCGGCCCAGCAGGGTGAGGAGCGTGCTCTGGTCGGAAGTCAACGGACTTTGCGTGAAGGCCTCACCGGCGAAGGCGACCAGCCCGATCCGATCGCCGTAGCGGTCGGAAATGAAGGATCCTGCAACCTCTTTGGCTGCCTCCAACCGGTCGGGTTTGAAATCGCGTGCGAGCATCGATCCCGAAACGTCGAGCGCCAGCATGATGTCGATTCCTTCGGCACTCGTGCGGGTATTGTGCTGCGCGGTCTGCGGCCGGGCCAGTGCGACGACGAGCAGGGCAAAAGCTGCCATGCGCAGGACAAACGGGACATGCCGCAGATAGTAACGGATCGTGCGGGGCGCCTTCAATACGCCGGCCACCGATGAGATACGCAGCGCCGCGCCGCCTTTCCGTACCCGATAGAGGTAGTAGGCGATTGCCGGAACCAGCAATACGAGCAGCCATAGAATATGGGGTGAGTGGAACAGCATTTTCTTCCTTATTGGGCAACGGCCGATCGGCGAGTGCCGGCACTCCGGAGGTTATGAACCGCGATTTCCGCTTCTCCTCTTCCGCTGGTGCCGAACAGCGGTTTCCCGCCGGATGACCGTTCTGTTTTGCAATATTATTATTCTCGAATCTTTTTACCAGTTTTTCTTCAGCCGGACGACGGCCCCGGCCTTCTCCTTGAGCTTTTCCTGCGTCTTGTCCTCCTGGGCCTGGATCGCGTCGAGCATCCGTTCCTGTTCAGCCGGCGATATGCCGGCAGGCTGGGGCTGCCCCTCTCCCTCCTTCGGATTGTCGGAGGAATCATCGTTCCCTTGATCTTGCCGGTTCTGATCCTGATTTTGGTTTTGATCCTGGTTTTGGTTCTGGTTCTGGTTGTCTTTATTCTGATCGTTCTGATCGTTCTGATTGTTCTGATTCTGTTGGTTCTGTTGATTCTGGTCGTCCAACAGTTTCTTTACATAGGCATAATTGAATTTGGCCTCCACATCGTCGGGATTCAGCCGCAACGAGTTCTTGAAACTTTCGAGCGCTTCGGAATACTTTTTTTGCTGGAACTGTGCATTCCCCAGATTGTAGAAGGCATGTGCACGGTCCGCCGGAGCGGCCAGCGAATCCGCTGCCACCTGTTGCAGTGTCTGTACGGCCTGATCGTATTGTTCCTGCCGGTAAAAGGTATTCCCCAGATCAAAGCCGGCCTCGAACGACCCGGGGGCGGCACCCAAAGCCCGCATGTAGCGTCCGGCGGCATCCTGATAAGCCCCCTTTTCAAAGGCGCGGTTCCCTTTTCGCACCTGTCGCCGTTCGGGGAACTGCTGTGCCGACACCTCGACCGCCAGCAGCGACATGAGCATGAATATGACAGCCCTACGCATGGTTCTCCTCCTTTGCTTTTATACCGAGAGCCTCCTCGGCTTCGGGTGTCGGTTGTTCTTCGACGGGTTTGGTCTCTTCAACGAAATAGTAGGCCCATTGGTAGGCTTCGACGTTGCGTGTGGCTTCCGGTGTCGCCTTGGCGAACTTTACCAGATCCGCTTCGCGCAACAGTTCGGCGAGTTCCATCGCACTCTTTTGGGGCAGATCGAGCGGCCGGACGGCATCGAGAATCTCATCGGAGGTCATCTCCATCGCACCGATTCCATAGCGGGCCGCCAGATAACGCCGCAGGATGTCGGTCAGTCCCGAATAGTATTGCTTGTGCCGGTTGTTCTGCCAGAGTTTTTGATTGTTGAGCGCTTCGAGCGCACGGATCGCCTCGACATGGGGCGGGGCCGGCGGTGCGGGCTTGAACAGATCACTCAACCGCTGTCCGCGCTTGGCCATGCGATAACGCAGCGCGAAGAGAAGCGCGGCGATATTCAACAACAGAAACAGCGTCCAGAATGTATATCCGGCAATCTCTTCGGGCCGGAACGGCAATGTCCGTTGCGGTTTGATGTCGTAGATCGTCTGTTTGGTCGTATCGATCCGGAACGTCCCCACTTCGAGCAGCAGGGAATCGGGTGCATAAAGCGTATCGATAATGTTCTTGTCGGCATACAGGACACCCGGCCGTCCCATATTGAAACGTCCCTCCGCAAAAGCCTGCATCGTATAGCGTTTGCGCAGTTTCAGCCGTCGGCCGTCGCGTTCGAGCGTATCGACGGGGCAGGAGGCCACCATCTCGATTTTGTCGTTCCCCTCGAATGCCGGAAAGTCGGCGACCTGAACCTGGTCGCGTTCCACATCGATCTCCAGCGTGAAGGTGTCACCGATCCCGATGCTGTCGGGGACTACACGGGCTTCGACCGTCGGGGTCTGTGCTGCGGCACCCGCAGTACAGAGGATGGCGGCCGTGCACGTCAACAGGATAAAAACTCGTTTCATCATCGTTGCTTGAAGAGTTTGATGAGTTCCACGACATAATCTTCGTCGGTCGAGATCGTTGCCGTATCGATGCGGTTGTGTTTGAGCAGCGATTCGATAGCTTCGCTTCGCTGCCGCCACGCCTCGGCATAATGCGCGCGTACGGCGGACGAAGAGGTGTCGACCCAGACCTTGCGGCCCGTTTCGGCATCCTGCAGCTCCAGAACGCCCACATCGGGCAGAAGCGCTTCGCGCGGGTCGTAGATGCGGATGCCTACCAGATCGTGTTTGCTGCCGGCGATCTTGAGGGCATTGGTCAGTTCTTCGCGGTCGCGGGCCGGATCGAGGAAGTCCGAAAGCAGAAATGCCGTACAATGCTTCTTCATGACAGCGGTAAGGAACCGTACCGGTTCCGAAAGCGCCGTACCCTGCGATTGCGGCTGGAACTTGACGAGTTCGCGGATGATCATCAAAATATGGCTGCGGCCCTTTTTTGGCGGGATATACTTTTCAATACGGTCGGAAAAGAAAATGCAGCCTACCTTGTCATTGTTCTGTGCGGCGGAAAAGGCCAGTACGGCGGCGACCTCCGTCAAAATGTTCTTTTTGAGACAGTGCGTCGATCCGAACATCCGTGATGCCGAGACATCGACCATCAGCATCATGGTCAGTTCCCGCTCCTCTTCATACACCTTGATGTGGGGCGAACGCGATCGAGCCGTGACATTCCAGTCGATGTCCCGAACGTCGTCACCGGCGCGATACTCCCGGACTTCGGAAAACGACATGCCCCGACCCCGGAAAGCCGTATGGTATTTTCCGGCGAAGATCTCGTTGGAGAGCCCGCGCGTCTTGATTTCGATCTTCCGGACGCGGCGCAGAATATCGTTTTCGCTCTCGATCATCGTGTTACGGAACGATTACGTTGTTCAGGATGTCGGTAATGATCTCTTCGGTGGTGATGTTCTCGGCTTCGGCCTCGTAGGTCAGGCCGATGCGGTGCCGCAGCACGTCGTGGCACACGGCCCGGACATCTTCGGGAATGACGTATCCGCGGCGGCGGATGAATGCGTAGGCGCGCGCCGCTTTTGCCAGCGAGATCGACGCACGGGGCGAACCGCCGTATGCGATGAGCGTTTGGAGTTTCTGAAGGTTGTATTCGGCCGGTTCGCGCGTAGCGAAGATGATATCGACGATGTATTTCTCGATCTTCTCGTCCATATAGACATCTTCGACCACGCTGCGGGCCTTGATGATGTCTTCGGGCGTAATGATGCGATTGGGCGAAGGCAGGCCGCCGCCGGCGAGGTTCATCCGCACGATGTCGCGCTCCTCCTGCTTCGAGGGATAGGAGATCTTGGCCTTGAGCATGAATCGATCGACCTGTGCTTCCGGCAGCGGATAGGTTCCTTCCTGTTCGAGCGGGTTCTGCGTGGCCAGTACAAGGAAAGGTTCCGGAAGCCGGTAGGTCTCATCGCCGATGGTCACCTGGCGCTCCTGCATGGCTTCGAGCAGGGCCGACTGGACTTTCGCCGGAGAGCGGTTGATCTCGTCTGCCAGCACGAAATTGGCGAAGATCGGTCCTTTGCGCACCATGAACTCTTCGCTCTTCTGTGAGTAGATGAGCGTACCGATCAGATCGGCCGGCAGGAGGTCGGGTGTGAACTGTATGCGTGCGAAATCGGCATCGACGGCCTTGGCGAGCGTGGTGATAGCCAGCGTTTTGGCGAGACCCGGCACGCCTTCCAGCAAAATGTGTCCGTTCGACAGCAGACCGATCAGCAGCGTATCGATCAGGTGGTTCTGTCCGACGATTACCTTGCCCATCTCCGCGCGCAACGTATCGACAAAGACGCTCTCACGTTCGATGCGTTCGTTAAGTTCCTTGATGTTAATGACTTCACTCATGGATTATAGTACGTTTTTAGTTGTTTTCCTCAATTATGTTTTAAAAAACGAATTTCGTGCAAATTTATTATAAAATTGCGAAAAAAATGTATATCCTTTGATTGAAATCATTTACACGGGTTCGGCAGCTTGTCTTGTCGCACGGCGGAGGAGGGTTTGTCAGCCGAGTTTTTGAACAAATGTCGAGGAGGGGAAGGGTGCGTCATCAGACGTGTGATTTGATGGAATCGGAATTGTTGCAGGACCGGATGCCAATCGATACGAAAACGGAGCAGTCTTTCCCTGCTGCGGGAAAGCTGCTCCGTTGATGGGTTTTTGTCGATTTCGTCCGCTTGATCCGTTTGTGGGGATGCGGGAATCGAAGGGTTACCGGGCGCCGAGTTTCTGATCGAGCAGATAGGTTCCGGCTTTTTCGCCTTCGACCATTTCGAATGCGCCGAGGATCCCGCGTGCGGTCTCCTCCTCTTCGACCTGTTCATTGACGAACCATTGCAGCATGTTGGCCGTAGCGAAGTCGCTTTCAGTTTGGGCCAGTTTGCAGAGTTCGTGAATCATGGCCGTAACTTTTTGTTCGTGTTCGAGGGTTTCGGCGAACATCTCTTTGACGGAGGCCCATTGCGTCTTCACGGCTGCGATCGGAGCAAGCAGGACCTTTGCACTCTGCGACTGGAGGTATTTTGCGAGTTTTTCGGCGTGTTCCTGCTCTTCGGAGAACTGTCTGGCGAACCAGTGAGCGGAACCCGCAAATCCCTTGTCGGCAGCGTCCATCGACATCGAGAGATAGAGATACGCCGACCACATTTCGGCATTGATCTGGGCGTTGATCGCCTCCTGCATTTTTTTGCTGATCATAATTCTTTCGTCTTTTGATTGGTTGAACCTTGTATTCTTTGGAAGACAAATGTAATGAATTATTCCTCATTTCGGCACCTTCTGTCCATCATATCTTTTTATGGCGGTATTGCTCCTTCCTATACGGCCGGAACGGAAGACCGCAGGAGGCCGGTCCGCCCGCTGTTCCGGCTTCAGCCGGCCCGACGGCTGTGAGGTTTGCGGAGATTCCGCAGAATGAATACCGGATGCGGCGCTATGAGGAGGGCTTTCAGACGGTGCCCCGAATCAGGGCGGAACGTGTTGTCTGCGGATGTTGCATGTCGATTCTCTGGATTCGGAGTTTCCATACGATATGCGTGATCCTTTTTCCCTCAGTAGGGAGAGAAGATGAATGGGCGGGGAAGAAAAGACCGGCGGTCCGGCCAATGGCCGGACCGCCCTGCGGAATACGAGTCCCCTCCCCCTTTGCGGTCAATAATAGTTGTTTGGATAATCTGTTGTCGATGTGATTACGCTCTGTTCGAACTCGTTTCCGTAACTGTCGCGTGCCACGACCCGTACCGTTGATCCGGGTGTGGTGCGTGTGTAGTAATACATATGTGCGTATGAATTGCCGTAGGAAGATGATGTGACTTTGCAATATCCGTAGAAAAAGGCTTTTGCCCATGCATCGATCATGGTCATCCTTTTCAGGCCGCTTGACGATTTTACGCCGTTCTCATAAACGTCGAAAGTCCAGCGTTCGTCGGCGTTCCAGATATTGGCGACAACCTGGTTCTCCCCCGTTACGCCGAATCTGTAAACCGCAGACCCGCCCCCTGTAAATTCGTCCGAAGCGTTGTAGAGCCGGATCTGGAACGATTCGTCGCAACGCGTCCCTTTGTAGAGGGAGTTGGTGATCGTCGTGCCGTCGAACTCGTATATGCCGTATCCGTTGGGCGCGCCGTCGGTGCAGATTGTCCCGTGCCACCATGCTCCGCACGAAGTGCCGACGATGTGTTCCCGGATCCGTTTGCCGCCAGACGTGTGCACATAGCTCGTATTGTTGTTGTGTGTATGCGCCGCAAAGACATGTGCCTCCCTGAACTGTGCCAGCAATGCCAGCACTTCGTCGTAGTAGCCTCCGCCGCTTGCCGAGAAACTGTTCCGGAACGGAATGTGAATGCACAGGATGACCATCTTGTCCTTGGAGACGTAGCTCAGATCCTGTTTCAGCCATTCGTACTGCCAGTCGAGGAACCCGCCTTTGTAATCGTCGCTGGCCGTAGCGCCGTGTATGATGTCGTCCATCGATACGAAGTGGACGTCGCCCCGCGTGAAGGAGTAGTTGACCGGCCCGAAGCAGGATTCATACTGGCGTTGTGCCGCCACATCGGTTACCTGTGGAAATTCATGGTCGTGGTTGCCGATGGTCTGGAAGACGGGAATGCCTCCCGTCTTCGAGGAGGACATTGCCTTGACCATGTTGGGATAGAGTTCCCATTTGTTGCCCACGATATCGCCCAGTGTAATGGCATAGGTCGGCAGGTCGGTTTCTGTCTCAACGTAAGACTTGATGTCGGCGACGGTCTCCTGTTCGAAACGATAGACCTGTGCCGTTGTCGTAACCTGCGGGTCGCCGACGGCCAACATGCGGAATTTCGTTTCGACGGGCTGCCGCGTGAGTGTAAAGTCGTATTGCGATTGCGACTTGGAGAGCCGCTGGTAGAATAGCGGCAGTCCGGTCGAGGGATCGACTTCGACCCTGCAGTCGGCAGGTATCGAATAGTAAACGTAATAGGCGCTCGGATTGCGATCCAACGTATAACGTCCTGCCGCATCGGTAGCGGTACAGGTGTAGCCGTCGGAGACGACAACCCCCTGCATGGCGGTTCCGGAAGCATCGCGGACATATCCATAGAGTTCGGTCGTATTGCCGAATATATCCGTTTTACCGTCGGTTTTCGATGAACAGCCGTACAGTCCCAATGTACATATGCATGCCGCGACAGCGAGGTGCGTATTAATAAACGATCGGTTTTTCATCTTTTTCGTTTTTTGTGGTAAACGCCGGACCGGCGCGATCCTTCAACGGAGCGTACCGGCCCGACATGTTTGATCAATAACCGGGGTTGTTGTTTCCCAGCCCGATAGCCGGATTGGAAATCATTTCGGTATAGGGCATGGGCCAGAGATAATCCTTCGGGTCGTTGAAGACCATGTTCTGGAAGATCCGGAGATTGAATTCGCCGCCGTCCCATGTGCTGGAAGGATCGTAATAGGTGAGCCAGTCATCATCGAATGTCGGCTTGGCGTTGGAGATGTAGTTGTCGGGTTTCTGGGTTGTCGAGAAACCGGGTGCGTACATCGGCCCGTTGACGGCTTTCGGTGCGATCTTCCAGCGGCGGATGTCGAACCAGCGGAATCCCTCGTTGCAGAGTTCCACTTTGCGTTCATAGCGCAAGGCTTTGCGCAGACCTGCACGGGAGTGATCCGTCACGGGCGGCATGTTGACACGGGCGCGCACCCGATTGATGTTGCTGGCGGCCAGTTCGAGGTCGCCGCCCTCCCATTCGATGTTGGCCTCGGCTTCGACAAGCAGCACTTCCGCGAAGCGTATAATTCCGATATTGAGATCGTCGAGCGTCGAGGCGCCGTTGATCATTCCGTACATCGCCTTGTCGGAATACTTGCGCCACAGATAACCTCCGGGGCCTTTCGATCCGTTGGCGGCATATTCGCTCTTGTTGCCCACGGCGTCGCTGTTGGCAATCATTGCGCCTGTGTTATAGTTCATTACGCGCTCGACGCGGATGTCGGTATCGTACTGAACGTTCCAGATGCGGGTGTTGGGACGCAGACAGTAGAGGTCGAGACGCGGATCGCGGTTTGCCCATGGATTCTTCCAGTCATAGAGCGGCGATTCGACGATCGATTTTCCGTCGGTGCACTGGAACGTATCGATAAGTGCCTGCGAGGGGCCGAGCCAACTGCATCCGCCATGGATACGGGGTGCCTCATAATAGGCTGCGGCGGTATAATTGCTGCTGATAAGCTGGTTGTGCTGGATGGACCACAGCCACTCCCTGCTCGTCTCGCCGGCATATCCGAAGAGGTTTGCGGCGGAAGGTTCGCCGTCGGCATGCGTTGCATAGTAGGTGCAGTCGAGCGGTTCGAGATCGTACAGTCCTACCGCCATTGTTGTTGCTTTCTTTGCGCAGCGTGCCGCCTCTTCGTAAAGGCCCCAGTTGAGTGCGATGCGAGCCTTGAGGGCGTAAGCCGCGACCCGTCCGATACGGGTGGTGCCGTAAGTGGCGGGGTTCCACTGCAGCGGCAGACAATCAAGCAGTTCGTCGTCCAGATCGTTCAACAGCCGTTCGGTTACCTCTTCGCGCGGCATGCGCGGATAGGAGTAGTCATCGAGATTGAGCTGATGGTCGATGAAGGGAATGTCTCCGTAGAACTGGCATCCCAAATCGTAATAGAAGGCCCGAATGCAGAGCAGTTCGGCTTTGATCTGGTTGAGGGTCTCTTCGGGAATCTTGCCGCGCAGGTTTTCCAGATTGTCGAGAACCAGATGCACACGTCCGGCCACCTTGTAAACGTAGGGATAGAATTTCTCCACCATCGAATTGTCGGAGGTGAGAGTCGAGGTCATGGCTTTGAGCTGGTTGCCGGCATCGACCCGATAGGTCCCGATGTCGGTGATGCAGTCGTTGATCCGCATCGGGAAGGTCGTCTCCTTGATCGTCATCAACGAAAGGCCCTTGTAGGCGGCATAGAGACCGGCCATGGCCTCCTCTTCACTTGCGGGGAACGTTCCTGATGAAGGTCCGTTCATCGGTTCATAGTCCAGCGAGCAACCCGTCAGCAGCAGGCTGCTCGATACGATCAGACGGAATATTTTCTTTAACATGGTTGGTTCGGTTTTTAGAATTTCAATTCGATTCCCATCGTAATGGTTTTTACCTGCGGATAGTTGTAGGCTACGGCTCCCAGTTCGACACCGTCATCCGATCCGGAATAGGCGACTTCGGGATCGAACCCCTGATAGAAATCGGTGAATGTAAAGAGATTCTGTGCATTGACGAAAATCATCGCCGACTTCATGTGCAGTTTGCTCATCCACTGTTTGGGCAGCGTGTAGCTGAGCTGGATGTTTTTCAGGCGGCAGTATGCGGCGCTTCTCATCCAGAAGGAGGATGTCTTCCAGTTGTTGGAGTCGGTCATGGTCAGTCGGGGGTACTTTCCGTCGGGAGTCTCCTCGGTCCAACGGTCGAGATGCTCCTTGCGGAAGGTCCCTCCCTGTTGGCAGGGCTGTACATAGTAGGAGGAGAGGTAGCCGTCGACTTTCCCCACCCCCTGGAAGAAGGCGCTCAACGCGAGGCCTTTCCATCCGAAATGAAGGTTCAGGCCAAAGGTATAACGGGGGATTGTTCCGCCGATGATGGTGAAATCGCTGTCGTCGATCTTGTTGTCGTCATTCATGTCGGCATAGACCAGATCGCCCGCCTTGATCTTCGTTCCGTATTGCGGGCAGTTCTCGTTGACGTAATCGGCTTCGGCCTGTGTGCGGGCCATGCCGATGCACTTGAGACCGTAAATGGAGTTGATGGCCGAGCCTTCCTGATTGCGGATGGGACCGCTCCCTCCGGTAGTCCCCTTCATGTCGATGATCTTGTTGACCACATCCGACAGGTTGGCTTCGACGCCGAACGTAAAGTCTTTCCAACGGTTGTTGTATCCCACCGAGACTTCCCAGCCTACGTTGCGGACCGTTCCGGCATTCTGATAGGGGGCGCCCAAACCGATCGATTGCGGAATATCGAGTTTCATCAGGATGTCGTAGGTGGTTTTGTAGTACCAGTCGGCCGTAACGTTCAACTTGTTGAAAAGGGTTGCATCGATACCGATGTCATACATTTCGGAGGTTTCCCAAGTGATATCGGGATTTGCCAGCGTATTGAGCGTGACGAGCGGTGTGATCACTTCGTTTACCGAGATCGATCCTACAGCCAGATCCTGTATGGTGGGATAGTAGGAGGAACCGATGTTCTGGTTACCGAGCTGGCCGTACGATGCGCGGATCTTCAATTCGTTCAGCGTATGGCGGATATTGGTCATGAACGGTTCTTCCGTGATACGCCAAGCGCCGGAGAAGGAGGGGAAGATACCCCAACGGTTCCCCTTTGCGAAACGGGACGAGCCGTCGAAGCGGATATTGGCTTCGAAGAGATAGCGCTCCTTGAAGTTGTAGTTGATACGTCCGAAGAAGGACTGCAGGGCCCACTGGTAGCGTCTCCCGTCGTTGTCCTTCGTTTCGTTGTCTTCACCTGCACCGATCACGTCGTAATCGGGATAGGCATAATTTTCCCGATGTGCGGAGAGGGTTTTCTGGTCGAATGTCTCGCGCGAGGCGCCCAACAGCAGTTTCACATAGTGGTTTTTCGCAAACGTATGCTGCAGGGCCGCCGTGAAGAGGTAATTCCCGTAGAACGAACGGTTGGCCGATTCATCGAGGTAGCTGTATGTCGTATTGGACGAGGTTGACAGGGTCCCGTATGCGTCGGAGTAGAACTGCATCTTCTTGACGAAGGTGTGGTTGTTGGTGGTCACATAGCGCGGTGCGACCATTCCTTCAAGCGTCAACCATTTGACCGGTTTGTAGGTAAGAGTCGTGGCGCCGTTCAACCGCAGGGTGTTGTTGCGGACGTTGCCGCCGTCGCCTTCGAGTGTGGGCAGAATGTTGACACTGCCGCCCGACAGCGCTGCCCAGTATCCGGTTGACCAGCGCGAAAGGATAAGCGGATCGCGCGTGTTCATGTAATTGAACAGCGTATTCTGCTGGGGGATGCGTTTGCGGTCGCCGTTGACCAGCGAAACGTCGAATTTCATCGAGAGTTTGTCGTTGAATTCGACCGTCATGTTGTTGCGGACGTTGTAGCGGACATAATCCGTAAGTTTGACGATACCCTTTTGGTCGAGGTATCCGAACGAGGTCATGACGCTTACACGGTCGGTGCTGGTCGTAAATGCGAGGTTGTGGTTGTGGGTGAATCCCGAACCGGTCAGAATCTGGTCCCGCCAGTCCGTAAGCGGATAGTTGTCGGGATCGATCCGGTTGTTCTCGCGGTAGCGGGCGATGTATTCATCCGTGTAGATCGACGTTTTACCGTCGTTCTCGGATGTTTCGCGGCTGAGGATCATGTACTCTTCGGCATTGACCGTTTCGGGAAGGTCGGTCGGCGACTGCCACCCGATATAGCCGCGATAGGAGACGGAGGTGTACCCCTTCTTGCCGCGTTTTGTCGTGACGAGAATGACGCCGTTTGCCGCACGGGATCCGTAGATGGCCGACGACGCGGCATCCTTGAGTACCGAGATGCGGTCGATCTGCGTGGCATCTACGGCATCGAGCGTCCCCTCCACGCCGTCGATGAGGACCAGCGGAGCGGCACTCGAACCGCCGAAGGTGCCGATACCGCGTATGCGGATCATGCCGCCGTCGTCACCCGGAGCGCCGCTCTGGGTCGTTACGGTCACGCCGGGAGCGACGCCCTGCAAGGCTGTCGAGGAGGATACGATAGGACGTGTGGAGAAGTTTTCGGAAGAGATGGATGCGACCGATCCGGTCAGATTGACCTTCTTTTGGATGTCGTATCCGACGACGACCACTTCATTGATGATGGAGTTGTCGGTATCGAGCCGAATATCCAGAAAGGTCTGTTTCCCGATTGTTACGGTATGGGATTTATATCCCAGATAGGAGATGGTCAGCTGCTGGCCTTCGGCGGCCTGTATGCGGAATGCACCGTTTGCGTCGGTTGTCGTACCGATATGCGTACCTTCGATAACGACCGAGGCTCCGACGAGCGGATAATTTTCAGAATCGCTTACCGTTCCGCTGATTGGCCGGTTTTGGGCAAAGACGTTTCCCCCCCCCACAAAAGCAGGACGGGAAGAAGGTTTCGGACGATATGTTCGATGATTCGCTTCATGATAAATGTGGTTTGCGTAGGTTACTTCGTAATTTTGATATTGTCGAACAGGCAACGTCCGACAGAGCTGTTTTCACCCTTTGTTCCGTCGAAACGGATGCGGGTCTCGGCGGTAGCTCCCGTGACGGTGAGAGTTATGTGAGTCCATGGTTTGGGCTTCTCCGAGTTGGCATATTTCGAACACATATCGTTGGTCACAACAAGCGAGTTGCCCGAAACGGGACAAGTCGTCGGTGCAACGGCGCCATTTACGTTGACGGCGGCATCCGTGAGCGTACCGGCACCCTCGACCGTGATCCAGATATCACCGTCACCGGCAAAACGAGCCATGTCCGCTTCAACGGTGATGGTTGTTGCACTGTTCAGTTTTGTCAAGGGTGGGGTGAGCAGGTAACCGCTGTATTTATGAGACGTCGATGTCGATTTGTTCAATCGAACGGCTCCGGGTTGTTCCGCAACGTTTACTACCTCCCAGTCTTCCATATCTCGATTACGGATGTAGGCTTCCGACGCCATGATGTAGGATGTCTCAGTGGCGATGTTACTCCATATATCGACTCCTGTATCGGTCGCTTTGGAACCATTTTGGGTTCCGGGTTCCGTGCCGTCGATTTCATTGGCATTCTGATTCGGAGCAGCCGTACCGGTAGCGGCTTCGGTATAGTTCCCTCCATAAACGAAGAGATCGAAGTCCTGTTCAAGAATCAGGTCGGGATCTTCCGCTTCGACGAGTCGCAGGTAGTAGCGCGGGATATTGTCGGCATTGGTCGCATCGACGCGGACGTAAAGGGTTCCGGCCTCCGAGAGGTTTGTCCAGAAGGTGTTGCCGCCCTCTTCGATCGTCTGCATCTGTCCGACGGCCTGTTTGCAGGAGAATCCGCGCCCTGCCGAAGCATCGAGACTGTAGAAGGGAACGGCCGCCGTCAGTGCATTGACCGTACCCACACCGCCGTTTCCGCTGTAGGCGGTATATCCGTATTCGACTTTGTTGATTGCAATGACGAAAGAACCTTGCGCCGGAACGGCGATTTCTCCCTCGAAAAGTTTTTGTTCGGGGTCCGGTTTCGAGAGTTTGGTCTCCTGCCCGTTGACGAGTACGGTCGCTGAGTCCTCCGGCGATACATAGCAATTGGCGAAAGAGCCGGGACGACCGGCGTCGTCATAGGCCAGCACGGCCAATGTGATACCGGCCTTTTCGTCGAGTGTCAGCGTAATAGTCTTTTCACCCTTTCCGGTCTCGATGCCTTCGCCGCCGGCTTCCAGCATAGCCTGAAGTTCTTCGTTGGAGGCGTCGTTGTGCTTGCTGTCGAACAGGTACCGATAGGAAGCCGTATAGGCGTTGGGAATGATCGTTCCCGTAAAAGTGTAGCTCCCATCCGGATTTTGCTCGAACGAGGCATCGACAGCTGCCGATGCGTATTCGGTCGAGAAACGTTCGAAGACCGGTGCGGTGATGACCGTTCCTGCGGCATCGAGTCCGACAGCTCCAATGGAGTAGGTCTCATTGGCGGCCAGATCCCCGATGGTTTTCAGATAGGGAGCCTCGGCAGTTTCTCCGTGCTCCTGAATGAATGCCAGCCGATCGATGGCATCGCGCCCGGCATATTCGAATTCGGAGACCGGTACGGGCCCGGCTACAAGGTAGGCGGTCACCCCCTCTTGGGCTGTCGAGAATTCGACGGTCGCAGCGCTTGCCGTGACGTCGGATACGGTGATGGAGAAGGCTGCCGAGACGGTGCTTCCATCATCATCGTCGCTGCTTTCGCACGATGATACGGCGCAAACTGCAAACAGGCAGGTCGCCGTCCAGAATAGAAAGTTTCGGATCATTACAGGTAAAGTTTTAGATTAATAAATGGGTTTGTTGTTCTGGCCCGGAACAGTGCAAATGGTTTTGATGCGGTCGGGCCGGTTTTGTCTGTTTTTTCGACAGGATTCTGTTTTCGGGTCGATAATCGGGTCATGCCGGCGTACAGTCCGGTTATTCCGGTGCGATATGCCCGGATCTCGGCAAGAATCATTCAGGCGGATTCTTGCCTGTTAAAAACCTGGTTTTCCGTATTTTCCTGATGTATGCAGGCGGGTCGCGGTGTAGGACGGATCCTCACCGCGCATCCTTGTCGAAGACTTTCGGGCGGATAAGAATTTGGCGGTGAATCACCCGGTTGTCGGCATCGAGAATCCGGATTTCGACGGGTGATGTGGCCGAACGGGCTTTTGCCGCGAACATGTGATGGCTGATCACGCGGGCGCGGCTCTTCTTGTACCGGGGATTGGCGGAGAGTTCGGGGAGGTAGCAACTCAAATTGTAGAGCGGATCTTCGTCTTCCACCTGTTTGACGGTGAGCTGTACGCCGTTTTCGTACATTTCGACACGGCGGCCGGGCTGGAAGTCCCAGTAATTCACATAGACGCAGTTCTCAAATTCCGGACGGGCGTAGTCGGCACGGTCGGGATAGAGTTCCCGCTGCAGGGCGACCCACTTGTTGGTGCGGTAGAATTCGCCGACGGAATTCATGTCATAGGCTCGCAGAACCTTGTCGCCGTAGGCCTGGGTGCGGTACCGGCGGGTGAGGCTGTCGCCGTCGATGGTTGCGACGACGATTCCGGCATCGCTCCCATCGGGGCAAAGTGCCTGAAAATGGTCATGGACGACCCACATATCGCCCGAAGTGGCGGGCAAGACGTATTGTTCGAATCGCGGGTATGCGGCGTTTGTCGCGAAGAGGGTGCGGTGGGCGTGTCCGGCAAAGAGACGCACCTTGTCGAACTTGGCAAAACAGGCGTCGAGCGAATCCAATTGCCGTGCATCCGTAAGGAGCGTTTCACGGTCGCGGTCGAAGAGAATGGGGCAGTGCGTGCAGAGACAGACGGTCCGGGAGGGATCGACCGTCTCCAGATCCCGGCGCAGCCAGCGGAGTTGTTCCGTTGTAAAGCCTTTGTCGTAATCGCGTGCTCCAGCGATGCCGCGATTTTTCTTCCCTTTGCCGGCCGTGTTTTTATAGAGGATGTTGTCCATCATGATCCAATGGACATTGCCGATGTCCATGGAATAGTAGGTCGGGCCGAAGAGTTTCCGGTAGAGCCATTCGGCTTCGCGGTCGATTTGCGGCGAGGCGTGGATGCCTCCGTCGTTGTCGTGGTTTCCCGGAATGCTGTAGATGCGTGTGGGGAATTCATTCTCTTCGAGGAATTGTTTTGCGGAAGCCAGATCGAAGTCATACTGGTACCAGAACAGTTCGTGCGAGAGATCGCCCAGATTGAATGTATAGACAGGCCCGTCTGCCGAGGCTTTTTCGGCCTCCTCCTTGAGAACCGGAAGCGTGAGACGGCGATAATGGTCGAGGTCGTGTTTCTCGGACGAGCCGGTCAGGTGCAGATCCGTGACGAAAAGGATCGTATAGCGGGTGTGGTCGGCGTAGGTCAGATGGAAATCGTGCCGTTCGTCCTTGTCGGGGGCGTCGGTGTCGAGAGCTGCCCAAAAAAGCGGTTGTATGCCGTCGGCCTGAGCCGGGACGTAGTTTGCCGGCGTGACGACGAAGATGAATCCGCCGGATTTGTCGGACGCAAAGCGGTAACACCCTCGTTCGTCGGTCGTCGAGAAGGAGATTCCGTCGGAAACGCGCACTCCGGCCAGAGGCCGGCCGTCGCCATAGACCGTGCCCGAAAGTTCCGCCTGACGGTTGTTGTCAGCGGCCCGGACGGAAAGATTCGAGAAAAGAAGGATGCCGAAGAGCGGCAGGACGGCGAGGAGCCGTCTGATTTGCGACGTTTTCATTTTGTAGCTTCGAGTTTGAGCCGTGCCTCTTTAATGAGTTTGCAGGCGTAGGGCCGGAAATCATTCCAGCGGTAGTATGGAGCCAGGTCATCGGGAAGCGGCAGCCGGATCTCTTCTTCGTTGAGGAGTACGCGCAGAAGAATATCGTCCGGTTGCCTGTCGTTGCGATAGAAGATGAACTGCATGTTCGAGGCCATCGGGATACGGTAGATTTGCCATACATCCTTGATCTGGAAAGGATCGGTAACGGGGGTGGTCCAGCCGTCGATCTGCATCAGCGTAAGGAGCGCCATGATACATCCGTCGTGTCCGAAGCGCAGACGTACGGCCGGTCGTCCGGCGGCAATGTCCTTTTCGGCGCAGGCCGTAATGTCATTCAGGAGTGATTCGGCCATGTTCGTGCCGCGTCCCCGGTTGCGGGGGTCGGGGCCTTTTTCGATGTAATACATGTAGTTGTCGCACTCCCAGAAGTGGCACAGCTCTTCGGGTGTAAAGAGGTCGATGAATGATTCGTCGCAGTCCGTGCACGGGAGATTTGTTGCAACGGCGAAGAGGTCGCGTTCGAACTGCAGCATGTCGCAGATGCTCCGTACATAGGCCGTGTCGGTGAAGAGACGGGCCGACACCTCTCCGACATGGATGCGTTCTTCGCAGAATTTTCGATGTTCGGGCCGCCAGGGGGCCTGAGGCGTTTTGTAGATGAGGTCGGCTTCCGTCATGTTCGGATTCTCCGCCGAATGCGGGTTGAGGTAATACATGAAGGCGTTGCTCACCTCCTTGCGGATCTCCAGCGAGGGGTCTTCTTCCTTCAATCCTTCGCAGAAGGCCATCATGCTGACGATGCAGCGGGGGACAACCGTCGAATAGGCCTCTATATAGGGGTGCTTGCCGAAAATCTCCGGATAGGCGGCGGCCATTCGTTTGGCGAGTTTCTTGTGTTGGGCCTGACCCTTTGGCGCGAGTTCGCCGGCGCGGTTCATCAGATAGGGATAGATGGACAAGTAACGGTCACAGATATCCTTTCCCAATTCGGTCAGTTTCCCATCGGTCCGCGCCTGTTCGAAAACTTCTGCGACAAGCGTGTATTCGCTGCCCAGCAGGTAGCGGGCGCCATGCCGGCCGTAGTGGCTGATGTAAAACGGTTTGTATCCTTTCGGTGCGGGGGTCGGCGCCGGAGTGTCGAAACGGTACATGTAGCTGACACCGCCTGCCTTGAAGGGATCGGCCCTGATCTCCTCACAGGCATTCTGCGCCTGAACCGCTGCGGCGGCAAGAAGGGTTGTAAGGGTGAGAATCGAGCGTTTGAGAACGTGGATGGGATTCATGTCTGGAAATGGTTGTTTTTATCGGTTATCGAATGGTCTGTAAAATTCCCTCTTCGGGCAGGGGTGTGATTGCCCCGTGCTGCGTACAAACGAAAGCCGCTACCTCGACGGCTCTTCGGTGGCACGCTGCCAGTGGAAGTCCTTTGAGCAGCGATACGGCAAAGGCTGCGGTAAAGGCGTCGCCGGCGCCGACCGTATCGGCTACTTTGACGCGAGGTGTCTCCATGTACGACGTCTCTCCGTCGGCCGCCGTAATACGGCTGCCGCGGCTGCCTTCGGTAAAGATGACGTAACGGAGCGCAAAGCGTTTGAGAAGTTGCCGAATCGCCTGTTCGGGATCGTTGCCAAGCGAAAAGTAACGGGCAACGACCGGTAATTCGTCTTCATTGAGTTTCAGGATGTCGGCCGCTTCGAGCGACTGCCGGATGACCGTTTCGTCGTAATAGTCGAGCCGGAGGTTGATGTCGAAAAGCCGCAGGCATCCTTCCGGCGCCGCCGCGATGATTTCCCCGATGCTGGCCCGCGATACGGCGTTGCGCTGTGCGAGCGATCCCCAGCAGATCATTGCGGCATCGGCAACGACGGCATCCGTTTCCGCCGTCCGGACGATGTAGTCCCATGCGACCTCTTCGCGGATACGGTAGGTCGGAACCCCTGCGGCATCGAGTTCCACATCGACCGTACTGGTCGGACGGGCGTTGTGTTCGACTGCCGATGTGCCGATTCCCAGACGGGCAATGCCGTCGAGCAGTTCCCTGCCCGGCTCATCCTCTCCGACAGCACTGATGACATGTGCGTCTGCGCCCTCTTCCCTGGCGTAGAAGGCGAAATTGACGGGGGCGCCGCCCATTCTCCGGCCGCGGGGCAGCATGTCCCACAGCAGTTCCCCGATACCGACGATTTTAGGCCTTTCCATGATCCAGATCGATGAGCACTTTCATGCAGGTTTCACGATGCGCGTCGATGAATTCATAGGCTTCGCGATACTTTTCGAGCGGGAAGCGGTTCGAGACGAGCGGTTCGAGACGGATGCGTCCCGCGGCAATCTCTTCGACGGCTTTCAGGTAATCTTCGTGACGGTACATCATTGAACCGATGAGGTTCAATTCGTGTTCGCCCAGATGGAACATGCTGACGGCCGGGTCTTTGGCGTGCACGCCGACAATGATTACGTCGCCGCCTTTCTCGACCGTTGCCATGAGTGACCGCACGGAGGCCTCGACGCCGGCACATTCGAATCCGACCTGGTATCCTTCGTCGCCGAAGAGTTCCTGCAGCTTGTCTGCAAGGGACGCTTTCGCCACGTTGAGCGTATGGGCGATTCCGCATTCGCGGGCCTTTTCGAGCCGGTAGTCGCTCACGTCGGTGATGACGACCTTTTCCGCACCGCGCGCCTGTGCGAACTGCGCGATGAGGTTGCCGATCGTACCGGCGCCCGAAACGACCACGTTCCGGCCTTCGAGTGCACGCGGGCGGGCGGTGGCATGGGCTGCGACGGCCGTCGGTTCGATCATGGCTCCGAAGTCGAGCGACAGCCCGTCAGGCAGTTTGACGACGCGGTCGTCCGGAATGACGAAGTAGTCCTGAGCGGCGCCGTCGGCTTGGAAGGCTTCGACGCGCAGGTTCGAGCAGACATTGTACTGTCCCCGTTTGCAGGGGTTGCAGACGCCGCAGACAAGCTGCGGGCGTCCCGTGGCGCGGTCTCCGGGCCGTACAACCGTGACGGCTTCGCCGACGGCCGCAACATCGGCCGAGTATTCGTGCCCCTGCACCACCGGATAGAAGGTTGCGGGGTGTTGCCCGTGATAGGAGTGGATCTCCGATCCGCAGATTCCGATCCGGCGGATGCGGAGCAATACTTCGTGCGCCTTCAGATTCCCGGCTTCGGGGGCCGGAACCTCTCGAAACTCGATTTGTTTCGGGGCGGTCAATACGACTTGTCTCATAGCGTTAAGATACTGTTGTGTTCTTTGTGTTCTTTTTTCCGAGGCAGCAGACGGCGAAACTTACGGCGCCGCCGACGGGACACCACCAAGGCCATGCAATGTCGATGCGCTCTCCGAGGAGACGTTCGCTCAAGGGGCCGAGGATGTAGGGCTGCAGGAGCAGGACGATGAGCAGCCCGACGATCAGGGCGGCGATTACGCTGGCTGTATTCCCGCGCCTGGTGAAGAGTGCGCAGAGGAACACGCCGAGCATGCCGGCATAGGAGAAGCTCATCACGCCGGTGGCGAAATCGACCAGATTCAGTCCGCTGCGCTCCTGCATGACGGCCGTGACGATTGCGAACGCCGTCAATACGGCGCCCATGAGCACGACCATCTTTTTCGACGAGGCCATTTGGTCTCCATCCGAGACGATGGCGTGGCCCAGGCGTTGGCGCAGGGGCATGTAGATGTCGGCGACGAAGCTGCTGGCCATGGCGTTGATGGCCGAATTGAAACTCGACAGTGCGGCGGCCAGCAGCCCTACGACCATGATCCCCCGCACGCCGGTGGGAATGGAGTGGCAGATGAACTGCGGGAAGATGTCGCGGGCGTCCTGCTTGAACTGGGTGATTGCCGCAGGATCGCCGCTTGTCGAGTACAGGACATAGAAAAGCAGTCCGATGGCGAGGAAAATCAGCACGATCGGCAGCGAAAGGATCTGCGAATAGACGAGCGACACGCCGGCCTTGCGCACCGACTGGCAGGTGAGCTGCCGCTGTACGAACTCGTGGTCGGTCGAGAACTGTGCGAATTTGAAGATCGTACAGCCGACGAGGGCTCCGACAAGGTTGTAGGGCACGTCGAACCGCCAGGAGGCATCGACGATCTGGAGCTTGTTCGCTGCGACCCACTCCCCGGCGGCGTTCTTGACCTCGCCCGAAGCGAGGGCGCTGAAGATCTCGCCGATGGACATCTGGGGCGTGAGGGTGAAATAGACGATCAGCAATGCGACCATTCCCGTGCCGATGACCAGCAGGATCTGGACCGTATCGATGTAGATCAGCCCCTTGATGCCGCCCGCCATCGTATAGATGGTGCTGACGATGCCCAGAATGATGATCGAGTAGATCAGGAATTCGAACTGGATGGTGCCGTAGAGGATGACCGAAACGGCGATGGCGGCGATGAAGAGCCGCGAGCCGGAGGTAAAGAGCTGCCCGATGAGAAACATCGCGCTCGAAGCGTTCTTGGAGACGCCGCCGAAGCGTTCTCCGAGGTATCCGTAGATGGTGATCGTCCGGGCGTTGTAGAGCTTGGGCAGCACCAGTGCGGCTACCAGTATTCCGCCGAGGATGGCGCCGATGCAGAGCATCAGATAGGTCAGATTGGTGTTGAAGCCCAGTTCCGGCGAGCCGACAAAGGTGCCGGCGCTGATCGAAGTGCCCGTAGCGGCGAATGCGACGAGCCATGTAGGCATCGAGCGGCCGCCCAGAAAGTAGTCTTCGAGGTTGTGGTTGCGCTTCGAGAAGAAGAAGCCGATCGAGATCAGGCTGATCAGGAATACGGCGATGATAATCCAGTCGATAAGGGCCATGCTGTCGTTTTTTCGGTTTCAGGTTTCGGCTTGTGGCTGGTCGGAACTCCGTTGTACGGCGGCATCCGGAGAGAAAGAGAGGCCCGTACATGCAGCCGCGCTGCATGTACGGACGGAAGGTCAGCGGTCTTCGGCCTGATGGCCCGTCCGGTCCACCTGGTGGTAGAACTGCGTGTAGGGCACATCCGTTCGTCCGGTTCCTTTTCGCATGAGAGCCTGCAGGTCGGCGAAATAGGTCGTATAGATGTCGCGCGGCAGGACGTTGCGTTTGGTGCAGATCGAGGCGGCCATGCCGACTACCTCGCCGATCATGCCGCAGGTGCGCATGACGCGGGTCGAACCGAGGGCGATATGGGTGACGCTGATGTTGCGGCCGGCCATGAAGAGGTTGCTGACATCTTTCGAGTAGAAGCAGCGGTACGGCAGGGCGTAAAAGTCGATCGGCGTAAGAACTCCTTCCGACAGCCACTCGGCACCCGGATAACGTTCCGAATTTTTCGCCATCGGATAGTGCTGGTCGATGCGCCATGTCGTGGTGCAGGTCTCGTCCTCGTAGTGGATCGGGCGGGTAAGGTCCTGTTCGCGCAGAACGAGGTCACCCATGATGCGGCGCGACTCCCGTTTTCCGGAGACGTGGGATACCCAGACCAGATGCGTGCAGGTCCAGTCCTCCTTTTTCGAGTAGCGGTTCTTGCAGTAGGAGAAGGTCGAATAGGCGACGTACATGCCGTAATCGCGGATCTTCTCGGCATCGGCGACCTGATCGTCGTTCATGCCGACCTCCCAGTACCAGTTGGCGCGGTGGACGGGCTCGACCGTATATTCGTCGAGTTTCAGCCCCCAGTCGAGCGAGTCGGGGAAGGTGCAGGGGGTGTTCCGGTCCTCGCAGTACCACTCGATCGAAACCCCCATCGTGTAACCGTCGGCCTTCTCGGGTGCGAGGCTTTCGCCGTATTCCGAACGGGCTTCGCGGCCCATGCGGCACTCGGCGCCCGCCATGACGGCCAGATGGGCGTCGCCCGTGCAATCGGAGAAAAGGCGCCCGCTGATCTTGATCCACTCCTGTTTGGTCGCCTCGACGGCGATGACCGAACGGATCATTCCCTCCTCCTGCTCGATGCCGGTAACGGTGTATCCGAGGAAGAGCGAGATGTTCTTTTCGGCCAGGACGACCCGGAGTTTCTTGTCGTCCTGATAGTGGTGCGCCCCTCTGGCGTTTCCGATCCGGTCGGGCCCGATCTCATTGAGCAGGTATCCCAGCGAGGGGTAGGGATCGACATTGATCTGGCCGCCCAATCCGACGCGCACCTCCGAGGAGTTGTTTCCTCCCAGAACGTACCGGTCCTGTATGAGGGCGACGCTGCACCCCAGACGGGCGGCTGCGAGGGCGGCGCAGATTCCCGAAATTCCGCCGCCGACGATCACGAAGTCGAACGATCCCTTGTCAACGGGTGTTTCGGGCCCTAACAGCCTCTGGCGGATTGCACGGTAGTCGGCGAGCGAATCGCCCGGCGCGCAGTCGGTTTGCGTAAGGATGATGGCGTCGCAACGGCCGTCGAATCCCGTCAGATCGTGCAGGGCGAGGGTATGGCTCCCTTTTTTCATGGTGAAGCGGCCTCCGCGCTGCCAATGCCAATCGACTTTTTCGGTTCCGAAAACGGTATGGTCGGCTGCGCCGTCCACCAGCACCTGAAAGATTCCGGGGGTCGGGCCGTCCGACCAGTGTTTCGTCCAGTTTCTGGTGCGGACCCAGAGATTGTAGGATCCGTCGGCCGGAACTTCGATCGTCGTAACGGCATCTTTTGCCAGCGGGGTGCCGATACCGTGTGCCAGCAGGTAGGAGGAGCCCATCTGCAGGACGAACTGTTGTTCAACGGTCCAGTCGCCCCGATCCGCAAAGGTCGTGGCGAGAACCATCACCGAGTTTTGTCGATTCATCGATTGCATAATCTGATCTCTTATTGTAGGTTGTTCATGTCTGCTGCAGGCTGCTCCTGTCCGCGTCAGCAGTCTTCACTGCGGGCGCCCGTCGTATCGATGAGCGTATAGACCTGGAGATAGGGGACATCCGTCCTTCCGGCGCCTTTTCGCATCAGTTCGGACAGTGCCTCGAAGTGCGTGTCGTAAATGTCGTGGGGCTGCAGCCCCTCTTTGTGGCAGATCGACGCGGCCAGTCCGACCACTTCGCCCATCATGGCCGTCGTCCGCATCACGCGGACGGTTCCCAGCGCGATGTGGCTCACGCTGATGTTGCGTCCGGCCATGAAGAGATTGTCGATGTCTTTCGAATAGAAACAGCGATAGGGAATCGGATAGAACCCCAACGGCGTAAGACACCCGTGCGAAAGGTATTCCCGTCCGGGGAAGAGTGCGCTGTTTTCGGGATCCGGTTCGTGGAGGTCGATGTACCATGAAGTGGAGGCCGTGCCGTCGGGATAGCGCACGAAGTCGCGCAGATCCTGTTCGCGCAGCACGAATTCGCCGATCAGACGCCGGCTTTCGCGTTTGCCGGCCACATGCGCCACCCATCCCAGATAGCTGTTCGTATAGTCGGCGCGCACCGACGAACGGTTCTTCAGATAAGACCAGTTCGAGTAGGCGACATACATGCCGTAGTCGCGGATCTTTTCGGCGTCGGCGATCTGGTCGTCGCGCATGCCGACCTCCCAGTACCATTGTCCCCTCCGTACCTTCTGCACGCTGCGTTCGTCGATGGGGAGGCCCCAGTCGATGTCGGGGAATGACGTCGGGGTGTCGGCTTCGAGACAATACCACTGCACTGAAGCGCCCATCGTCATGCCGTCGGCGGTGTCGGGAGCCGACGGCTCCCCGTATTTCGCACGCGCCTCGCGGCCCATGCTCCACTCGGCACCGGCCAATACGCCGAGCGTCGCATCGCCCGTACAGTCGGCAAAGAGCCGGCTGCGGATCTCGATGCGGCGATAGGTATCGACCTGTGTCGCCTCGACGGAGGCGATCGTGCGGGGCGTGCTTTTGTTGACCTTCGTCACCTTGTATCCAAGCAGCAGCGTGATGCGTTCCTCATCAAGGATGGCCTTGAGTTTCTTTTCGTCTTCATAGACGTCGGGCGTTCGGGCATTGCCTTTCGTTGCGGGGCCGAACTCGTTGAGAAGGTATCCCAATGAAGGGTAGGGGCCGATGTTGAGCCGTCCGCCCAGTCCGACGCGCACCTCCGAGGAGTTGTTTCCGCCCAGCACCTTGCGATCCTGGATCAGCGCTACATGCAGCCCCTGCCGTGCCGCGGCGATTGCGGCGCACATGCCGGCCACGCCGCCGCCGGCCACGACAAAATCGAATGTTCCGGCCTGTTCGGGCGCTTCGGGCAGTTCGAGCAGGTTGTTGCGCAGCAGGCAGACCGTTTCGATCCGGTCGTCGGGTTCGGCATCGGTCAACGTGAAGAGAACGGCGTCGCATCGGGCGTCGAATCCCGCCAGATCATGCAGCGCCAGGCGGTGGATGCCTTGGGGCAGATAGACGGTGCCGCCCCGTTGCCAGCTCCATTCGGGACTGCCCGTTCCGAAAAGCGTATCGCAGGCACGGTCGTCGATAAGGAGTTGGAAGGCCCCCGGAGAGGGTTTGTCGGACCATTGCGCCGTCCAGTTTTTGGTGCGGACGAAAAGCCGGTATTCGCCGCTGCGCGGCACATCGATCTTCGTCACGGCATCCTCGACCGGAACCCCCAGACCGTGGGCCAGCAGATAGCTCGACCCCATCTGTTCCATGAATTGCGGATCGGGAATCCATCCGCCTTTCTGAAGGAAGTAGGTGCCGGGGATGAGAATCGAGTCGCGGCGCGTCAACTCTTCGATGCGCGTCCGGTCGTCCCGGTTCCTGTCGATCCGTTCGGGATGGATGCACTCCGTCGAACCGCCGACGATGAGTTCCGGTTCCACGACTACGTTGCGATTGCCGTCGATGCCGGCAATCATGTCGTGCAGCATCTCGAAGGACTTTTCGCCCAGCGTGCGGGTCGATTGGGTGATATAGGTGATCGTCGGGCGGTAAAGATCGAAGATTTCGCTTTCGTCGAACCCTACGACGGCCATCTGGCGGGGTACGGTGAGATTCAATGCGTTGAGGGCCTGCAGCCCGATCAGCGCCAATGTATTGGTCGGCAGCAGAAAGGCCTCCACGCCGCGATGCACGGCATCTTCGAAGATTTTCACGGTGTCTTCGCGGGCATTTCCATAGACCGTATAGTGGATTTGCGCATGGGATTCCAGGCCGTAGCGGCGCATGGCTTCGAGATAGCCCTCCTCGCGTTCCGACAGACTTGTGATTCCCAGCGTGTAGGAGATCATTTCGATGCGCCGGTATCCGTTTTTGTAGAGATGCTCCACCCCCATGCGGCCGGCCCGGACGTTGTCGAGTATCACGCGCCCGACATCGAGGTTTTCGATGTTGCGGTCGAGCAGTACGGTGGGGATGCCGGCATCGAGCGCTTTTCGGATGACCCGTTCGCTGTCGAAGCAGGGGGCGATGATCACTCCTTCGACGCCGTTGCTGATGAATGTGGTGAGGATGTTGTCGAGTTTGTCGGCGTTTTCATCGGAGCTGCCGAAGAGAACCGTATAGTTGTGCCTGTGGGCAATGTTTTCGATGTAACGGGAGATGTCCGAGAAGAATTTGTTCGCGATGTCGGAGGTGATGACGCCGATCGTATAGAGGCGTCCGCTGCGAAGGCTTGCCGCGGCACGGTTGGGGCAGTATCCCATCTGTTTGGCGATTTCCAGAATGCGCCGGGCCGTTTCGCGGTTGACGTTGCACTCCAGATTCCCCTCCGCATCACGTTTGGCATTCATGACCAGCGATACGAGTGAAATCGAAACGCCGGCTTCGCGGGCAACATCGCGGATCGTAGTCTTTCCCATAGGTTCTCTGTTCGGGTAGGTTTCATTGCAAAAGTATGAAACGTTTTAAATAAATCAAAATTTTTTGAGGGAAAATGTTTGTCCTTGTTTGAAAAACGGGTGATTTTCCGCTTTCTGAAGATGTGTTCCGTGTCTTGAACAAGCGATTTCGAAATGTGTTATTAAACGTTTTATATATATGATAATAAATATTATACATATTGTTGTGCTGCTTGGATTCATGCGGCGCTGCGGCACTGGCGGCACTTTTCGTCGAAACGTATCCCGCCGTTGGATTTTTTTGTCGGGAAATACGGTGGCGGGCGAAAGGCCGGGAAATATTCCATGTGCAGGGATGGCGTCCGGACGGGAACGGCGGGCTTGGCCTGTCGCCGGAGCCTGTCCACGGACGGAATGCAAAAACCATCCGCCGGAATGTTGCGGAACGCGAAAAAAAAGCTATTTTTGGGAGAACCTTCCGGAAATTGACCCGAATGGGGCACCTCGACGGCGGCAAACGGCTCCCGCTGCGGCTTTTTGAACAGCGGGCGTGTGGGCGTGGAGGATGGAACCGGAGGCGGCGGTCCTTTCCGCGATGAATTAGGCAGATGATGTATCGTTTCGGATACCCGTTTCCGGTATCATGTATGAAGCGATCCGATAACAGCATAATGAATATGACAGGCGAATCGAAACGGCAACAGGTTCCGTTACTGAGCAAACTGGCCTATGGCATGGGCGATGTGGGCTGCAATTTCAGCTGGATGTTCGTCGGGAATTTCCTGATGATTTTCTATACGGATGTCTTCGGCATCGGCATGGGAGCCGTAGCGACACTGATGCTGGTATCCCGCATCTGGGATGCCGTCAATGATCCGATTGTCGGCGGACTCAGCGACAGGACGCATTCCCGATGGGGCCGTTACCGTCCCTGGCTGCTCTTCGGCGCCCCATTGACGGCAATCGTTCTCGTTTTGACCTTTTGGGCGCATCCCGACTGGAGCCAAAGCGGAAAAGTCGTCTATATGGCCGTTACCTACGGCACTCTGGTTTTGGGCTATACCTGTGTGAATATCCCTTACGGCACGTTGTGCGGCGCCATGACGCAGAATATCGACGAACGGGCGAAGCTCAATACATCGCGTTCGGTCAGCGCCATGATCGCCATCGGAGTCATCAATATCGTCACGATTCCGCTGATCACGCTCTTCGGCGGCGGCAATATGCAGCGGGGTTATCTTCTGACGGCGGTATTGTACGGCGCAATCTTCGCGGCCTGTCATGTCTTCTGTTTTTCCAAGACCAGGGAGGTGGTCGAAGTCCCTGTGCGGCAGAAGATGCCGTTGAAGGTGCAGATCCGTTCCGTTGTCAGGAACAGGCCCTATCTGCTGGCGTTGCTGGGGCAGATTCTCTTCGGCTTCATCCTTTACGGGCGAAACGCCGACATGCTTTACTATTTTACCTATGTGGAAGGGGATGCGACGCTCTTTTCGTTCTATTCGCTGGCGATCATCGTCCCGTCGATCATCGGCGCCGCCTGTTTCCCTGCCGTTTTCAAGTGGACTTCCAACAAGGGCTGGGCCGCCTCGCTTTTTGCGCTCGGCACGGGGATTGCGATGACCGCGCTCTACTTTTTCAGTCCGAACACATCGCCGGTGCCGTTCTATCTCTTTGCCGCCCTGTCGCAGTTCTTCTTTTCGGGTTTCAATACGGCGATCTATGCCATCATTCCCGATTGTGTGGAGTACAGTGAATGGATCACGGGGATTCGGAACGACGGATTCCAGTATGCCTTCATCTCGTTGGGGAATAAAGTGGGCATGGCATTGGGGACTTCCTTGCTGGCCTTGGCGCTGGGCATGGCGGGATATGAATCCAATGCGGTGCAGAACGGGGAGGTGCTTTCGATCATGCGGCACGGATTCAGTACGATTCCGGGGGTTCTGTGGATCCTGACGGCCGGAGTCTTGTTCTTCTATAGACTGGACAAACGGACCTATAACCGGATTGTGGCGGTTATCCGCCGCCGGTCAGGGGAAAAGGGGAATTTGGGTTGATTCCGCGTGCCGGATACGGGCGGATGGACCGTGCGTGCCGAAGGACAGGATAAATTTTTCACATTGTCATTTTAAGAGACTTTGTTTTATGCCTTTGATTTGGCTGCGGTTCGAATTAGTTGCAAGGAGACAACGACTTTATCATTATGGGGGAGGGATGCCGGATTGGACCCTAACTGTGAAAAGCAGGACGGCTCTGCAACGAGCCGCCCTGCCTTTGTGGACCCAGAGGGGCATGATCCCACGACCTTCGGATTATGAGTCCGCTGCTCTGACCAACTGAGCTATGGGTCCGCATCCTGCGCCGCGAAATCCGCCTGCGCGACGGCAAAGATACGAAAACAATTTCGAAATCGCAATTTACCGATGGAATTCATCCGTCTCTTGTCGGAATCCGTCCGCTTCGCCTCCCGATGACAATAGCCGGTATCCATGCTCCGTGCTCCTTTCTGTTTGCAATCTGCAATCCGGATGGATGCGGCCGGCCGGAGCTGTCGGATCGGAGCCGGGCGATCTGACGATTTGCAGATCGGAATCCTCTCCGCCATACACCGGCCGGTGCCGGATACTGCGGAGAAAAAACCTCCGGAGCCAAAAATAAATCGTTGCCGGATGCGGATATTGAAAATAAATTGTTACCTTTGCGCCACAATAAACATTTACTAACAAAAACAGAACGAAATGAAAAAAGGTATCCATCCTGAAAATTATCGTTTGGTGGCATTCAAGGACATGTCCAATGACCACGTGTTTTTGTGCCGGTCCGCCGTTTCGACAAAAGAGACCATCGAAGTGAACGGCGAAACCTATCCCGTGTATAAGATGGAAATTTCCAACACGTCGCACCCGTTCTATACGGGCAAGATGAAGTTGGTGGACACCGCCGGTCGCGTCGATAAGTTTATGAGCCGCTACGCAAAACGCTACGATAAGAAGAACGCTGCGAAATAATTGCCGCACGTTCAATCCCTGCGCCCGCAACTTCCGTTGCGGGCGTTTTTGTTTCGGCGACCCTTTTTCGGTCCTACAATCCGTATATGTATTCGACGGGCGATTTTTTGAACCGCAGGATCCGTGTGTCCCTGTTTCCTGCACCGTTTTTCGTCAGGTAGAGGTTTCCCATGCCTCCGGCCATGTACCATCCCGATCCTTCCGGCGAATGGACGGCAAAGAGGAGGTTGTTGCAGTGGTTCGAATGTTTGATCCCGTCACTGTTCCACTGGGCCCCCGGTCCGTACCATGTTATCGGTTCGTATTCGGGGAAGTCGGGGCTCGACATGGCCACCGAGATCAGATCGGCCGCGGGGACGTTTCCCACCGTTATGTCGTTGCGCCGTTGCTGCACGCGCCGGATCTGCGAGTGTCCCTCCCAAGGATCCTTGACCGTATGCGAACCGTTCCACATCATCCAGATGTAGTCCGTCGCATCGAAGATGCGGTTGAACTCCTCCATCGATGGCAGTTCGTACCCGTCGGGCGAGAGCATATCGGCCGGCAAACGGTTGATGTGCGCCGAAATGTCGGTGCGGAATCCATCCATGACGAGAACGCCGTCGCTGTCGATAACCTGCAGCCCTTCGCCGCTCTCCCCCTGATAGGCCCAGCACCAAAGTGCGTAATACTCTTCAGGGGTACAACTCGCCAGATATTCGAACAGCGTCTTTCCGGCCGCTGCGGCGGGGTCCAGGGCGGAGAGGATCTGATCCTCGAATGAACGGGAGTTCCCCCGTGCGTTGTATTTGCACCACCATACGCCGTGCAGCCATGTTACGGGAAGCCCGTAGTTGCGGCGTGCGACGCTGTACTCTTCGCGGTTCCCGCCGTCGGCGATGTCGCGGATGACCAGACGGGCTTTCTGGATGCGGCCGTCCGCCGTCGGGTCGTTCGGCCGCCAGCCGCCCAGGACCCGTGCAACCTGCGGGTCGGTTCGATCCGGTGCAATCTGAATCCAGGGATCCTCTCCCGCGTCGAATTCCGCTACGACCTCTTTGCCTTCGGGCAGGATGAAACGGCCCAGTTCATTGTCGATATAGCGTCCGAAGTCGCATGTGTAGGAGCCGGCATCGAACCGGAGTGCCCCCGACAACAAGGTGGGATTGGCCGTGAGCCGGAGCATGATCCGGTCTTCGGGATAGACGTTTTCGAATCCTGCACGGCGGAACCGAAGCGGGATCTCCGCTGCGGGCATATTGGGCGGAAAGAGCGATTTGTTTATGCGGAACAGATTCTTTGTGCCGATTCCGCGGGCGTGTCCGACGGGTTCGACTGTCAACGGATAACCTTCGACGGGCAATGCTTCGAGTTCGTCGTTGCAGTCGATGGCCAGCAGCAACGTCACTTGCCGGTGCGGCAGAACAATGGCCCGGAAATCATCGCTGACGGACACATCGTCGGGAAGCTCCGATAAGCGGCAATCAATGGCCGGAAGGCCGTCGAGGTCGGGTTGAAGCCCCGTAGAGCCGCCGTCGTCCCACTCTTCGACCGTCAGCCGGACATCGGTGTCGATGGCCCCTTTGCGGAGCGTGACCGAGTAAACCGTGTTGCGGAGGATCCGTCGGGGGAGGCCCGCCTCAAGCGAGACCTCTTTCCCGTCGATCCGTGCGTCGATGCATACCCGCAGATCCGGATTGTTCTGTTCGTAGAGATAGAGGATTCCGGGCGTATCATCGATTATCGGGGTGTCGAAGTCCGTTGCCACCGCGCACAGATCATCCGACGGAGCCGGCAGCGGTTCCGCCTGCGCAAACAGATAGGCCTGCCGTGCCGCGTTTTTTATGGTGAATTTTCGGACGGCGGCCTCTCCTGCAACCTTCAGTCGCAGGTCGAACCGCGCCACGCCGCGTGTCAGCGGGAGCGGGACAAGCGCCGAGCCGGCGGGGAGCGCGTCGAGATCCAATACTCCGGTGAGAAACGGCTGCGGGGCGTCGGGATTCATCGATACCGTCTTCCTGCGCCATTCCGCCTCCGGAAATCCCGTGCCCGGACGGTCGATCGGAGCATCCGCCACAATGTACAGCGTGCCGCCGAGACGTTCGAGCGAAAGGTCGCATCCGTTCTCCGACAACGATAGATCGCTGTGGATGGCAGTCAGTACCCCCTTTTCGAATACATAGGCGCCGATTTGTCCGATCGTCTCTTCCCCGGGCAGCGGTGCAGGGGCCCCCTCTGTCCGGAAAGTTTCGGCCGACATGCGGATGACGGTTCCTTGGGCAGGTCTCTGAAAATCCGTTTCGAACCGCTCCGTACAGCCATGCAGCAATCCCAGCAGCGGCGTAATTCCAAGGATCGGGCGTATGAACATTTTTTTCGAAATCATGGTCGTGCCGTTGATCGTGAAAACTCCTGTTTCTATGCTGCCTGCGGCGACAGCTCCGTATCTCCGCCCTGCTCCCACTCGTCGAATGCGACATCGAGCCGGATGTCGATGACATCCTTGCGGATGGTTACCGTGTAGATCGTGTTGCGTTTGATGTCGCCTTCGAACGGTTGGGTCAATACCTTGCGCCGGCCGTCGATGACCGCTTCGATGCGGACTGCGAGATCGACATTCTGCTGTTCTCCAAGATAGAGGATGCCCGCTTTGTCGCTCTGGAGCGGCGTGTCGAAATCGAGCGTAACATCCTTACGCTCCGTATCGGCGGGGGAGAGGATGTCGGGGCCCGCGAACAGGTAGGCCGATTGAGCGGCGTTATGCAGCGTGAAACGCTCTACCGAGGTCGTGCCGACGGTGCGGATCCTCAGGTCGAAACGGGCAAGGCCGCGTTTGAGTGTGACCGGAACGGTCGGATGGCCGTCCGTTTGCGTGCCGAGTGCGGCGCTGCCGGAAAAGAAGTGCGGCGTTGCCTGTGCGCCGTTCATCGGGACGGTTTTCTTCAGCCATTCAGCTTCGGTGAGCGATTGCCCCCGAAGGGCTTCCCAGTCGATGATTCCGTCGGTATTGGCTACGACGTACAACGTCCCGCCCTGTTGTTCGAGCGGAATCGCATAACTTCCGTCGTCGGATGCAATGTCGTGTTCATGGATCGCTGTCAGCAGCCCGTTTTCGAAGTGGCAGATGCGCAGGTCGTTGATGGCCTGTTCGCCTTCAAGGTGCTGTCCGCCCCCGTCGTAATCCGCTATGCGGATCGCGGCTGCGGGAGTTGTGGCGGGCGGAACCGCTGTCGCTTTGTCGTCGGAACATGCAAAGCCGGACAATGCCGGCAAAAGGGATAAAAGCGTGTGCCGTGCCGTGCTTTTCATCTCCTGCAATGTGAGTCGTTTCATGTTTTCTGCTTTTTATGCGTTTCTGATTCTCTTGTTTCTGTGCCGTTATTCGTAGATGTATTCGACCGGTGCCTTGATGCACCGGATCGTGCGTGTCTTGGTGGTGTTCTGAGCCGTGTACTTGAACCAGTTCTGGTTCGGTTTTACCTGTTGGGCATATCCCTCCATGTACCATGTTTTCGAGGCGTTGCCGTATGTGGCGAACAGAACCATCATCCGTGCGATGTTGCCCGGTGCGGTGTCCCACTGATGTCCCAGCCCGCACAGCGTCCAGCAGGCATCGCCTGTCTGAAACTCATAGAAGGCGACAACGCCGTAGCCGTGTCCGAGAAAGTTCACGTCGCGTTCGACAATCCGGATTCCCATCTCTTCGCCGGCCATGTTTTTATAGGTGCGTTGCCCGACCCCGCCGAGATTGTAATTCTCGCTGCCGCTGAAGAACGCATAGTCGTCATAATCCGGGATGCGGTAACCTTCGGGCGTCATCGCGGCCGGATCCATCGTTCCGAAATTCTGTCCCGACGGCTGCATGCCTTCGTGATAGAATGCCGATCCGTCATGCCGCAGCGGAAGTCCTTGCGGATTGCCGGCCTGGTATTGGTCGCCCAACAGCCGCAGCAGCTCCGTTTCGTCGCATCGGGACAGGTAATCGGTGAGAGCGGCTCCCGAAGCGGGGTCGTCCGCAATCGACACCTGATCGGCAAACGCTCCGGCCGTACCCCGCAGGTTGTATTTGCACCACCATGTGCCGCCGATGCGGACGACCGGAAGGCCCCAGTTGCGCCGGCGTATCGTATAGCGTTCCTCCTCCGACCCGTCGGGTTCCGAGATGACGAGATGCCCCTCCTGTATGCGGCCGTCGGCTTTTGGATCGTTGGGTTTCCATCCGGCCAGCAGCCGCCGGCTGCCGTTGTCGGCGACGAGTTTCATCCACGCATCGGTACCGGCATCGAATTCGAGCCGGATTGCCTTCTCTTTCGTCATCGTGATGCGGCTCAGTTCGCCCTCGACGTAACGGCCGAAATCGCAGAGCCCGTTGTCGTCGAGTTCGACAAGACCGTCAAGTTGTACCGGATGTGCCTCGAAGACGAGAACGACACGCCCTGTCGATGCGGCCGCATCGTGCAGATCCAGGTAAATGTACTCTTCCGTACTGCCGGGCATGCGCAATGCGCTCGACACCGCGACGGAGGCGACCTGCTGCAACGTTCTGTCTATCGGTTCGGGCGATACGGACGCACCCGCCACCCAGCCTTCGACGGATATTCCGGCATCGGGTTCCGCCAGCAGAACCAGCCGGAACTCTTTGGGCGTATGCGATATGAAAACCGTATCCCGTGTCGCGCTTACCCTTACGCCGTCGGTCAGTGCCGACGCCTCGACGTCGATGAGCGCTTTTGGATGCGGTGTCGTGCCGGTTTCACCTCCGGCTTCCCAGTCGCCGGCAATAACGGAGAGCGTGGCATCGGCACCTTTCCCATGTACTTGCAGCGTGTAGATCGTATTCCGGTGAATCTCGGAGGGAAGGCGGCTCTGCATGCGGTGGAGGCCGCCCCCGAAAGAGACCAACGCTTCGACCGCAAGCGTCTCGTTTTTCTGTTCGCAGAGATATAGCAGCGTTTCACGTCGGTTTCCGAACGGAAGATCCGGGTAGGATTTGTGAAACGTATCCTTTCCGGCCGACGACGGCGTGAGCAGGCGTTCCTGCTCGTTGACGTATCCTTTTGTGGCGATATTGCGGATCGTCACGTCGTGTACGAGAACATCTTTGTCTGCCGATACCAGATCGATACGCGCCACGCTGCGTCGCAGGGCGACGGATGTGCCGTTGGTTGTCGAACCGTCGAGTGTCAGAAGCCCGGTCATCAGAACCTCTGACCCGACCATCTGACCGATGCCTGCCTCGATCATCCGGAATTGCTCTTCGGTGGCCGCATAAGGCTGAAGTGATTCCAGTGCGGCCGCCTTGTCTCCGTTGGCGATGAAATGGAGTTCGCCGCTCATCGAAGAGCTGTAGAATGTGTACAGGCCCTCTTCCCCGGTTGCCGAGCCTTCCAGAATCTCCTGAAGGATTCCGGACTCGAAACGGTAGGCCCTGACCGTTCGCAACTCCGAATCCGAGAACGTCCCATTCGACGGATTGTCCTGCGACGCCTCGCCTGCAGGACGTGTGCCGGTCTGTACGGCCGGATATAACCGCACGGCAAGTGTGCCGTCCGTCGCGGAGCCGATGAAATCGGGATCGCCGCTGCATGCGGCTGTAAAGGCCGATACCAGAAACAGCGATGCGATATGTGTGACTGAGCGTGTTTTCATGCTTCGTATTAATATAAATTCGGATTCATGCTGCTGTTCAGGTATGCGGGCGAGTCGATCGGCATCCGATCGATATGATCAACGTAGAATCTGTTCATCAACTCCTGCGCCCAAGGGCCATAGGTAAACGAACTGCTATGGCTGTATCCCATTACATGTCCCAGTTCATGGAACAGGATCTCGCATGAATAGGTGTCGGAATAGTGCTGGAGCCAGCTTTGCTGGTAGGCGCCGAAAACGTTGCCGCCGCCCAATCCGACAACGCCATTGCCGGGATATACCAATCCCACACGCAACGTGCGTTCCTGCCGCATCTGCCGTAAGACGGTTTCGGCCGTAACCTTGTCATCGACCCCGCCGTTGCCGTAGAGACGGTCTTCGTTGGCCCGCAGGATCTCCTCATGTTCGGGCATGTCGATCATGTAGGTGAAATTGAGGAACAGCGCTACCGCTTCGCGGCAATGTACGGGACGGATTCCCATCCAGTTCCCCGCGGGCCCGCCGTCGGGCAGATCCGGATCTCCGCCATAGAGATGGAAACTGATGTTCCATCCGTGAATGATTTTTTTGAGCTTCGCCCAGTAGGGGTCTTTCGATTCGACTTCGAACTCGATGCCATCCAAATCCGACGGATCCATTTGCGGGAGGGTCATCCATCGTCCCGATTCCGTGCGGCAGATGCTTTTGCGCTGCGTGATGGGCAGCGTTTCATAGAACTCCGCAAAGGCGGGGATGTGGTCGAAATAGGCCAGATCGAAGCAGTCGTTGCCGAGGCGCGGGATGCGGGCTTTGATCAGTACGCCGTTCAAGGCGCGCGGCGAATAGAAGCGGACATGCAGAAGTCCGTCTTCGGTTGCAGAGATCTGCAGCGGCCGCGAGGTGTTGAAAGCACGCAGCGCAGGATCCGCATAGACGGTTTTCGGCTCGCCGTCCTGAAGGATGAACGCATGTTTCCCTTCGGCGTATGCCGTTTCGGTAATGAACATGGTTCCCGATTCGTCATCCGGATGGATTACGCAGGTATCGATGCGCCCGATGCGGTTCGCTTCGACGGCGGGGAGTTCGAACCCGTAGGTGCGGCAAATGTCGTTTCCGCGATAGTTGCGCGTTATGACCTCGACCTCTCCGGTAAAGGCGGAGCCATCGACTGTCGGCAGGAAAATGCAGGATGCGGCAACATTGAGATCCAGCGACAGACAAGCGGACGCGCTTTCGCCGACAAAGCTGCCGGTGCCGGTCAATCCCGTGTAGAACCGGGCCCGGGTCAGCAGGGCGCTTTTGGACAGCACGGCTGTACGGACATAGGTGTTGTTGAAGACAAAGGAGAAGTCGGTGCGGCCTACGATTCGGTTCTGGATGATCTCCGCCGGCAGATCGGTTGTCTGCTCATTCCCGCTTCCGGTATTCCGCGCGGTCACGGTAAACGGGGTTTGTGAATAGAAATATTCCGCGCCAAGCGGCTTGAGAATCTCGTCGGGGAAAGTGATCCATGTATCTTCGATGTGAACCATTTTCCGGACATCGATCCCATCGTTTCGCCAGTCTCCCCGGATGCCGAGCAGCAGCAACCGATAGTCTCCTTCGTGCAACCTTTCGATTTTCAGCTCTGAAGAGTCCGGGTCATATACGCCTTTGACATTGCCGACGACCGATCCGGCCCCATCGACCACGCAGTACTCCACGCGGTCATAATCCGCCGTCTGCCGAAGTGCCGAACGGGTTTCTCCCCGGTAGGCGTCGTAACGCAGTTTGACGACGATTCCCTGTTGTGCCGTTGTCGGCACTTGCAGTTCTTCGTCCTGCCGGCAGGAGCTCAGAACTGCGCAACTCATGAGAATAATTATGAAAAATCTGCTCATTTGGTTCTTAATTTGTGTAATTTTACATCCGCATTTGTATCGGATGTCCGTTGTTTCCTGTGAGTGCTCCGACTCAAAATCGGGTGCAAAAGTAAAATCGGCGCATCGTATGGAGCGTAACATATGTTACGGCGGAATGATTTTGCATGCAAACGGCTTGAAGTGTTCATTGTGTTTCACCTTCCGGTGATGTTTCCGGCGGCAGGAGCTTCGGGCCGGCTTCTCGGATTTGAATTTTTTCCGGACGAAGAGGGACGGCTGCCGGAATTTGACGGGCGGGTAAAAAAAGATGCAGGATGGCGGGTGGATTCAGATTATACGACATGCCTCTTTTCAGGGGAAGCGAGCCGGAGGTGGTTGATCCGATTTTGAAAAAGTCCCCCGGTCGGTACAGTTCGTACGGGAAGGGCGATTTTATTGCCATGCAGAACAGCGTATGCCGTTCGCTCTATCTGTTGTGCGAAGGGAGTGTTTATGCGCAGATGACCAATGATGAAGGGAAGGTGTTCGTGCTGGACGCGCTGGATGCTCCGGATGTGCTGGCCTCAACCTTCATTTTCGGGACGGAAGGGCTGCTGCCCGTCTCCATCATCGCCCATACCGACTGCAAGTTGTGGATTGTCGATAAGATGTGCGTGCTGGAACTGCTCGAAAAGGACCATGCCGTCTTGCGCAACTTTTTGACGGTATTGTCGGACCACAGTCTTTTCTTGAGCGGCAAGCTCAATGATTTCGCTTTGCAGACGCTCTCTTCGCGGGTGATCGGCTATTTGTCGAAAAACGGGTCTGTCCAGAACCTTCAGGAGACGGCGTTCATATTGGGTGTTGCACGTCCCTCTCTGTCGCGTGCCATTGCGCAGCTGATCGAGCAGGGCGTAGTGCGCAAATCCGGCAGCGGATATGTTCTGAACCGATGTCGCGGGGTGAAATGAGCGCCGAAGCACGGCCGATGCCGCGGTATTGGGCGGATTGGCGTGCGGCGTGTTCTGAAAGTTTTCCGGTGCTGGTGCGGATGCGGCGTCCGGTGCGGGTGTTGCGAAGCCTGTGCCGCCGTTATTCGGGATGCAGGAATGTTTTTTTTGCAGGGAGAATACGACTGTCGAAAAAAATTCCTATCTTTGCAGGCCAATTGTGGCGAAACAAAAACCAACAGAACAATGAAAGTTTGCGAGATTACAGGCAAGGTGGCGGTGATTGGCAACAATGTCTCTCACTCGAACCGCAAGACCAAGCGCAAGTTCAGTCCGAATCTGAAGACGAAGCGTTTCTGGTCTGAGGAGGAGGGCCGCTGGATTACCCTGAAGGTGTCGGCCGCCGGAATGAAAACCATCAACAAGAAAGGGCTTGCAGCAGCCTTGCGCGAGGCGGCATGTCCCAGGAAGATTTACTAAACCGTATTGAGAAATGGCAAAGAAAGGCAACCGTGTTCAGGTCATCCTCGAATGCACCGAACAGAAGGAGAGCGGTGTTGCGGGCATGTCCCGTTACATCACCACCAAGAACAAGAAGAACACCCCGGATCGTCTGGAGCGTAGGAAGTACAATCCGTATCTGAAGCGGGTGACGTTACATCGTGAAATCAAATAATCGTATCGAGCGTTATGGCAAAGAAAGTAGTCGCAACCCTGAAGACCGGTGTCGGCAAGCAGTTTACCAAGTGCATCAAGATGGTGAAATCCCCGAAGACCGGCGCATACATGTTCAAGGAGAGCATCGTTCCGAACGATCACATAAAGGAGTTCTTCGAAGAGAAGAAATAGGCTCTTTGGACGGATTTGGTAGTTAAGAGTCCCGGCTCTTAATACAAAAGGCATCCCGCAGCAGGTGATGCCTTTTGTGTTTTCCCCCCCCCTCTGGCGATGCGCGGCGCATCGGAATCCGGCCGGCTGTCTGTCCGGCCCTTCGGCTTTTTTTGTGACTTTGCTGCAGCCCCGGCGCTTATGCGTTTGGCCCGTCCGGCTGTCCGCCGTACCGGTTTGCCGGCATTCGGCGTTCATGCTCTCCTTTGGATTGCCATCCCGCCGGTTTCCCCTCTTTTCCAGCTTTTTTCCCGCGTTCCGGCTCCTTGTCTTCTGCTTGTCCCCTCTCCCGTCCTGTCCGCAGCCCCCCCCCTGGTGTCCGCGGATGCGGCCGACCGGCCCGAAGGAGGTGCGGGCCGACGGGCATCGGCAGAAAATACGCCCTGCGGATCCGCAGGGCGTATGGCAACGATTCCTGTTATTGGCTTTCGATCAGGAGCCTGTTTTACTCCGCCCCTGTCGGGACTGAATGCCGGAATTTAGAACTTGTGCATGGCGCGGATCAGGAACGAGATGTTTTTCTGCGTCTGATCGACGAACGGCGGTTCGACGGCCATGTGGCTGGTCATGGCCGTCGAAGCCTTGTCGCCTTCGGTGGAGGAGAAGTAGTACATCAACCGGTCGAGTTTCTCTCCGCCGTGCGATTTAAGCAGGTCGTTGAATGCTTCCCGCGCTTTGCGGTCGAAGCGCACACGCCCGTTGTTGAAGAGATGCCCGATGCGCAGCACCTCGTTGATTGCGGGCAGATACCAGCCGTCGCCTTTGTCGCGGCACCATTTGAACGCGGGATAGTCTTCCCACTGCACCTCTCCCTTTTCGGCCATGCGTGCAAACGCGGCCTGGTTGACGGCTCCGTCACGCTGGTCGTCGAGCCCCAGCCGTTTCATTTCGTTCTTCTTGAGGTCGCACCAGCGCAGATTGGCTTCGTCGAGCGACATGATCGTTCCGTGTCCGTAGTCGTCGGTTTCGATGACGATGCCGCGAATGCCGTCCTCCTCGTAGTAGTCTCCGGGCTTGTAGCGGTTTGCCATAACGGTTTTAGGCTCCTGTTTCGGTTTGGCCGCAAGGGGCTGCTGCACGGCGGGCTGTGCTGCCAGACGCATTGTCGCCTCCTGAGAGAAGATGTCGGTCGAACCGTCCGCAAAACGGATGTAGGCCACATTCCCGACCGAAACCAGATAGGTCGGGCCGTCATTGTAGGATGCCTTCTTGTATTTGATATCCTTTTCACCGATTTCAAGCACCTTGGCTTCGATCTTCGTACCGTCCGTCTTTACGATCAGATCTTGTGCGGCTGCACTTCCGATACAGCACAACAGAATGACTGCAAGTGTAATAAATCCTTTTTTCATAGGTCTGGGATTGATAATCGTACTTACAAATATAACTGTTTTTGCGAATAGTTATTATCTTTGTGCTGGAATAAAAACGGAACAAACCGTTGTTTTCGATACGGATCGGCTTCCGTGCGGCGCGGGGGCGGGTGAATCCGTTAATTTTGTTTCATTATGGGATTTTTCGATCTTTTCAGGAAAAAACAGGATAAGGGTTCCGATCCAGTTCCGCAGGGACCGGAGACGGCGGGGACCGATTTGCGGCCGGAACAGCGCCGCGAGGAGCTGACCGCCGGACTGGAACGGACAAAAAGCGGGCTGTTTTCCAAGTTGGCACGGGCCGTTGCGGGCCGTTCGACCGTCGATGCGGAGGTGCTGGACGAACTGGAGGAGGTGCTCATCACGTCGGACGTGGGTGTCGAGACGACGGTCAAGATCATCCGCCGTATCGAGGAGCGGGTGGCGCGCGACAAATACATGAGTACGGCCGAGTTGAACGGCATTCTGCGGGAGGAGATCGCCGCGCTGCTTGAGGAGTCGGATGCTTCGGTGCAGGATTTCGGGCTGGAGCTGCCCGAAGGCACCCCCTATGTATTGATGGTCGTGGGGGTCAACGGCGTGGGCAAGACAACGACGATCGGCAAGCTGGCGGCGAAGCTGACCGCAGCGGGCCGCAAGGTTTATATCGGAGCTGCGGATACGTTCCGCGCGGCGGCGATCGACCAGCTGGCGGTGTGGGCCGAGCGGGCCGGTGCGACGATGATCCGTCAGGAGATGGGTTCGGATCCGGCATCGGTGGCTTACGATACGTTGAAATCGGCGGTGGCGAACCATGCCGATGTCGTGCTGATCGACACGGCGGGGCGTCTGCACAACAAGGTCGGCCTGATGAACGAGCTGACCAAGATCCGCAACGTCATGGCGAAGGTCATCCCCGGTGCGCCGCATGAGGTGATGCTTGTGCTCGACGGTTCGACGGGTCAGAATGCCTTCGAACAGGCGCGGCAGTTTACGCAGGCCACGCAGGTGACGTCGCTTACGATTACGAAACTCGACGGCACGGCCAAAGGCGGTGTGGTGATCGGCATCAGCGACCAGTTCCATATTCCGGTGCGTTACATCGGGGTCGGGGAGCGGATCGATCAACTGCAGATGTTCGACCGGCGGGAGTTCGTGGATGCGTTGTTCGGCGTCGGGAAGAAGTGAGGGCCTTCACGCCGCCATTCGGAGGCTATTTCGTCTGCAATCTCGACTGGCGGTCGCGAAAGGTGGTATGGTGACAGATGTGCAGGACCCGATGCGTCTGTGTGAATAAATCGCGCGTCGTTTCTCCGACAGGGGCTGGCTTGTGCAGCCCGACGTGCATATCGAGGTTGTTGCGTATTGAGAATTCGAAATCCCTAAAACAGGTGCGCTATGAAACTTCCGCTTTTTGCGGCAATCGCAATGCTGCTGTCGGCCTTGCGGACGGAGGCAAGTCCCGTAGGCCAAACTCTCCCTCGTATGGACAGAGAACCTGCCGGCACCGTCGGGCAATCCGATTCTTTGAAGAACCCTGCCGCGGTGGATTCCGTGTGGCTGGAAGCAACGGCGAAGGACGCTCTGAATTTTCGTGTTTTCGGACGGTATGCGCGCGATGATGCCCGTTTCGAAGAGTTGAAACGGCGTTTCGAGGCTGCCGATACGACCCTGCTGCCATCCGATCTCTATACGCTGTATTATGGTTCGGCCTATCGCAGCGACTACACCGGCGGCTACGACGCCAGTATTGGCCGGAAGGAGATGGAGGAAGATCCACAGGGCGGTTATGACCTTTGTCGGGAGAAGCTGCAGCTTTATCCGACCTCTTTGCGGCTGTTGGCTTCGCTCTATATGCTGGCGCGGACGCTCGGTCACGACGAAGAGGAGCTTGACCGCATATGGTGGCGATATATGGCGATTTTGCAGGCAATATCCTTTACCGGAGACGGATCTAAGGAGTATCCTTATGTCGTGATACAAGTCTCCGATGAATACGAAGTGGTCTATAATCTGTTGGATGTAAAGTCCGTTGCGGGACAGGAACTGCGGTGGCAGGAGAAGGTTCCGTTCGATGTCCTGCAGGTCGTACCCGAAACGGATGCCGGGTTCCAGGGTCGGGAGGTGTGGTTTGATATCTATTATCCGCTCGGTACCCTTATGGAGACCATGGACGGTACGAAATTGAAAAGAATCAGGAACCGATGAAGAAAATCAACGTCATAACGCTGGGCTGTTCGAAGAATACGGTTGACTCGGAACATCTGATGGCGCAGCTTGCGGCGGCGGGATATACCGTCGCCGCCGACAGCGACCGCACCGATGCGCGGGTGGTGGTGATCAACACCTGCGGTTTCATCGGCGATGCCAAGCAGGAGTCGATCGACATGATCCTGCGGGCTGCGGCGGCCAAGTCGGCCGGCCGGATCGACCGGCTCTTCGTGATCGGATGCCTTTCGGAACGTTATGCCGATGAACTGCGGCCGGAACTGCCCGAAGTGGATGAATTCTTCGGCGTGAAGGACTGGGCGGGAATCGTGCAGGCGCTGGGCGGCGATTACCGCCGCGACCTGGAGACCGAACGGGTCCTGACGACGCCGGCGCATTATGCCTACCTCAAGATCGGCGAAGGGTGCAACTGGAAGTGCGGCTATTGTGCGATTCCGCTGATTAGGGGGCCGCACGTCTCCGTGCCGATGGAGCAGGTATTGGACGAGGCGCGGCGTCTGGCGTCGCGGGGTGTGCGGGAGGTGATGGTCATCGCGCAGGATACGACCTATTACGGGCTGGATCTCTACGGACGCCGCCGTCTGGCGGAGCTGCTGACGCAGTTGTGCCGCATCGACGGCCTCGAATGGATCCGTCTGCACTATGCCTATCCGACGGCTTTTCCGGACGATGTGATCGAGACGATGGCCCGCGAGCCGAAGATCTGCAAATACCTCGACATTCCGTTCCAGCATATCTCCGACGCACAGCTCCGTGCGATGAAACGCCGCCATACGAAGGCGGATGCCTGCGGGCTTGTAGAGCGGTTGCGGGCGGCGATTCCCGACATCGCGCTGCGGACGACGCTGCTGGTGGGGTATCCCGGCGAGACGGAGGAGGATTTTGCCGAACTGCTGCAGTTCGTGCGTGACGTGCGGTTCGAGCGGCTGGGAGTTTTCGCCTATTCCGAGGAGGAGGGCACCTATTCGGCCCGACATTTCAGGGATGATGTCCCGCCGGAGGTAAAACAGTCGCGTGTGGAGCGGATCATGGCCTTGCAAAAGGAGATTTCGCTGGAAAACAACCTCCGGCGTGTGGGGCGGGTCGAACGGGTCATCGTCGATTCGCGGCAGGGCGATTACTATGTCTGCCGCACGCAGTATGATTCACCCGAAGTGGATGAGGAGCTGTTGATTCCGGTTGCCGGACACCGGCTCTTCAGGGGCCGCTTCTACGACGCCCGCATTACGGCGGCCGAGGAGTACGACCTTTATGGCGAGTGGGTCGGAAACGGAAGGTTGCGGTCATAGACCGTATGGATGCGATTGTCGCGCCTTCGGCGGAAGGGCCGGAGCGCGTGCGGGTTGCCTGAACCGAAAAAGGAGGCGGCACAACCGGTGCCGGTCCGTGGCGGCGGGAGGAACGGCCTGCGAATTTGAACAATCCGGAACGGAAACGGCTTCCGGAGAGGATGTTTCGTTTCGGCCGGGATACGGGGCCGGATGTCGCGGTCTCGGCGGCGGATGCGGCCGAAAAGTGTGCGACGGAAGATATTTTTCCTGTCGCGTTTTTATTTTATCATAAATTTTCCTACCTTTGGGATGTTAATGTATGTAATCCGACCGCCTATGGCGACCCGTGAGATCGTAGCGAACATCACAGCGCAGGTTCATCGATTGATGGAGCAACATACCCGTGAGGTGGAGTTGCGTGAGCGGCTGAAGGCCGAAAACGATGTTTTGTGTCGGGAAAAACGGGCGTTGCAGGAGCGGGTGCGGGAACTTGAGGAGGAGTTGTCGCGCAAGCTGCTGGCCGAAGGACTGGGGGGCGGAAGGAACCGTGAGCAGGCGCGCATGCGCGTCAACCGTTTGATGCGGGAGGTGGACAAGTGCATTGCACTGCTCAATCGGCAGCAGGAATAAGGGATCTCTGAAATATGGCCAGGCAGAACATAACGATCAAGATCATCGGCAAGCCCTATTCGTTGGCTATCGACAGCGAAAAGGAGGAGTTGTACCGTTTGGCGGAGCGAGAGATCAATGCATACGTTACAGCGATCGAACAGGCCCATTTCAAGGGCTTTTCGAAAGAAGACTGCCTGGCTATGGCGGCGTTTAAGATGGCGGTGGCCAAATTGACGCTTGCGCAGAGCCGTGAAGTGGGAGATGAGGATGCGCGTCGGCTCGCGGCGCTGAGCGAGGAGGTCGATGCCTATTGCAATTCGTTGCGGTAGGTCTTCCGCGAATGCCGGACGGCTTTCGGCGGGTCGGGCTTCGGGGAGAGACGGCCGGACATCGTCGGGAGGCAAAAGCGGCGCAGTTGCCGGGCAGCGGTTCGGGCCGGCCGAAACGGGCGGGGCGCCGAGCCGGTGAACCGGAGCGGCGGGTCGAGAGGACGAACCGGAACGGCGGCCGGAAGAAAGAGAAGAAAAAGCCGGGCGTCGGGCAGAAAGGATGAACCGGAGCGGCGGCCGAAGACGCGAAGAGGGAGAAGAATGAGCGAAAACGGAGATAAGAGTCAAAGGTTCTTTTACATATTACACACGAAGAATAAATCTACCCGCATAGATTCCTTCAAGCTTTGCGAAACTGAACACTAATTACATTGGGGTCCACTTACGCGCTGTCTCAAAATCAGGCCTTAACCCTTCGGGGTGCATCCTTCGGGGTGCCGTTGGAAGATTGCGAACCCGAAGCCCCCACATTTGACTGATCGGCAGATTCGTCAAACGAAAGTAAGGAATCCTGTGCGGGTTTTTTGTGAGCCCTATTATTAATTAAATTTAAATACAGATTAACTAACACACTCGAATCATGATTGCTATTGTAGTATCGAGCGTCATATCGGCCGTTGTGTGTGTCGGGATCTATGTTCTGGTAACGCGCTACATTACCAAGAATACGATCCGCGCGCAACGTGAAGCCGCACTGAAGGAGGCGGTTGCCGAAGGCGAAATGATAAAGAAAGAGAGAATCCTTCAGGCGAAGGAGAAGTTCATCCAGCTGAAGAGCGATTATGACCGTCAGGTCAATGAGCGGAACCAGCGTCTGGCTCAGAGCGAACAGCGGGCCAAGCAGATCGAAGCGGGGCTGCAGAGCCAGCAGCGGGAACTGGAGAGCCGGTTGCGGGAGACCGAACGGCTGCGCGAACAGCTGGAGGCGCAGCGGCAGCTGCTCGAACACCGGAACGAAGAGATCGATCGCCTGATGAAGGAGCAGAATGCACGGTTGGAGCAGATTTCGGGCATGAGTTCGGAAGATGCGAAGAACATACTCATCGAGAACATGAAGGCCGAAGCGAAGACGGAAGCGGCCGCCTACATCAACGAGACGATCGAAGAGGCGAAACTTACGGCGACGAAGGAGGCCAAACGGATCATCGTGACGTCGATCCAGCGTGTGGCGACCGAGACGGCGATCGAGAATGCCGTAACGGTATTCAATATCGAGAGCGACGAGGTCAAAGGCCGCATCATCGGCCGTGAGGGGCGCAACATTCGGGCTTTGGAAGCTGCGACTGGTATCGAGATCATCGTCGATGATACGCCCGAGGCGATCATTCTGAGCGGTTTCGATCCCGTCCGCCGCGAGATTGCGCGGCTGGCGCTGCACCAGCTCGTCACCGACGGCCGTATCCATCCGGCCCGCATCGAGGAGGTGGTGGCCAAGGTGCAGAAACAGATCGAGGAGGAGATCGTCGAGGTGGGAAAACGCACGGCGATCGATCTGGGCATTCACGGGCTGCATCCGGAGTTGATCCGGCTGATCGGCAAGATGAAATACCGTTCGTCGTATGGCCAGAACCTGCTGCAGCATGCGCGTGAGACGGCCAATCTGGCGGGTATCATGGCGTCGGAGTTGGGTCTGAACCCCAAGATTGCACGTCGAGCAGGTCTGTTGCATGACATCGGCAAGGTGCCCGACGACGAACCCGAACTGCCGCATGCAATCATCGGCATGAAGCTGGCCGAGAAATACAAGGAGAAAGCCGATGTCTGCAATGCCATCGGTGCGCACCACGACGAAGTGGAGATGACGTCGCTCATTGCCCCGATCATTCAGGTGTGCGACGCCATATCGGGAGCACGTCCGGGCGCCCGTCGCGAGGTGGTGGAGTCCTATATCAAGCGTCTGAAGGAGATGGAGGAGATCGCCCTGTCCTACCCCGGCGTACAGAAGACCTACGCCATTCAGGCGGGACGCGAGCTGCGTGTGATTGTCGGTGCGGAGAAGCTCTCCGATCAGGAATCCGAGAGTCTGTCGCGCGAGATTGCCAAGAAGATCCAGGACGAGATGACCTATCCGGGGCAGGTAAAGATCACCGTGATCCGCGAGACCCGTGCGGTCGCCTATGCGAAGTAACGCTTCACGATTCCTTATGCAATAAAATCCCTGCCGGATTATGTCCGGCGGGGATTTTATTTTTGTGGCGGAATAGGTGAAACGCAACTATGGTTTGTGGTGATTTGAATCTACCCCGAAAGCCATCCGTTTCGCGATGACTGTTCGGATGGAATGCGTAGTGAATTCCGAATCCGTTCTTCGGAGTGTCCCACTCTCCAGTTACGAATCATCGATTCTCTTCTGGTCATTTCAGATCGAAAACGAGAAAAGGACGTTATATTATCCGATTCTCACGACCTCCAGATACCCCGGATGGCAGGCTCCCGCACGTTTGAGATCGAGTCCGTATATCCGAAGAAAAGCCATAGCGACATCCTGTCCCCCGTTTGATGTCAGCGGGTTGTAGCCTGTTGTCGGGATCTCGACACTCATCCCTTTTTCGATGCGGATGCCGCCTACTTGTGCGGTGCGTTTTACTGTGACTTTAAAAAGGGCCATAAAAATCGATTTGAAGTTGATGACTTTTTAATCGCAATATTCCTTGAAAAACAGCATCCATTCATTGAAGTGTTGCTGTTCGTTGGAATCTATGCGACCGTCCGCTACGATTAATCTGGTGATGAAATCCTTGATTACCTGAATGATCGCACGGCATTCATCCTTGTTGAAACCTTCCAGAAGCGCGCGTGTATCCTCAAGAATCGTATCCAATGTGTAAACTTGTTTAATTGTGTCGTGCAACATGACCATAATGCTGTCGGGTATATGCTCATTCTCGGATAGATTTCTGATATAATCGGTTATGAATCTTTCTTCCGATCGATCGTATTCTCCATCGCAGTGAGCAAAGAATAGCCCTGTTTTGGCAAGCAGAACCATCATTTCGTATTTCTTCTCCATGACTGCCATTATTTGTCCATAATCGCTTTGATGGCTAAACCGCCGATGGCTATTACCCCCATGGCTATTACGCCAATGAGACCTTTGGGATTTTCCTGTCCAGTGCGAATTGCATCCGTAGTGGCATTCGCGGTTTCTAAGTAGCTCATAGTTTTTAGAGTTAGGCCATAGAGCGGCTCCTGTATGGCTGATACTGCAAATAGAAAGTGTGGAACTGCAATATCTGATATCAGGTAAGTCGAATAAAGGCCAAAATGAAAAAAAGAGCTGAACAAGTGCAAATATAACAGTTGATATACTGCATTTTATGCGGTATCAGATTCGGGAACGA